>DASQIH010000101.1:0-72319 GCA_035631655.1 Terriglobales bacterium | reverse complement strand
ATGCGGGCGAGCGCAGCTGCCGGCGAATGCTTGCATCCTGCTCGTAACAGCCGCATCGTTTGTACTTACGGCCGCTGCCACAATGGCACAGATCATTGCGCCCCATTGGTGGCGCAATGGCAAACGTGACCGCTCCCGGGGCACTCTTAGAAAAGGGAGCGGGTGCCGTCAAGTCCATGCTCGACCGCGAGGAGAAGGTCCCAACTCGCGGTCCAGAGCAGACTCGTTTACCGCTTCTTGGGCCTCTTCCGGGTGTTTTGCTGGCGCCAGATCTCCAGCAGTTGGGCATTGGCGGCGAAGACCTCGGCCACCGCCTCCTTGAACTCGCGCCCCTGCTCCACCAAGGGGCGGATCTCCTCTACCCATTCCGAGGGAATGGCCTGCACATGTTTTTTGCCACTGGCCATGAAGGTCAGCAGCCAGAGTGGATGGCCTTCTCCTTGGGCGCAGTGGCAGTTGGGCTTTCCGCAGCGCCGGCGGATTAGGGCGAGAGAGCCGGGCAGGGCGTCGGCCGGTATTTGGAAGCGGCGCAGCAGGGCGTACTTGCGCTGCCGTAAACGTGCCGCGGCGTCTCCTTTGGCCTGATACCATTTCATCTGATTGTCATACTACAACAGACAGAGGTGTCTATTGACAATCTAGCTTACTCGGGAATTTGCGCGAACTCACGCGGCTCAGATCTTCGGTGACGTCAAGCTGCTTGTGTAAATAGGTTGAGGGTGCGGGTTTTCCATTCCAGATTGAATCTCTGGAAGATGGAGTAGATGATGCGATCCACGCTCTCGACATTCACAAAGCAGACCATCGGCCTGGTCCGCCGTCGAACTTCCACAAAGCAGCGCTCGATGACGTTGGTGGTGCGCAGTTTGCGCCACAGATGCCGGGGAAAGGCGAAGAACGACAGCAACCCCCGGCAAGTCCTGTTCCAGTCGCCGCACCACACCGCCGTACTCCCGCCGCCAGCGGGCGCGGAAGCTGCGAAAAGCGGTTTCGGCTTTGCCCCGGCTTTCCGCCAGATAAATGGCCTGCGCCCCGGCCTTCACTTCCTCATAGTCTGACTTCCGCACTTTCTCCAGAATGTTCCGCATCTTATGCACCCAGCAACGCTGATGTCGCGTCCGCGGATAGACCGTGGGAATCGCCGCCGCCAGCCCCGGACAGCCGTCGGTGACGATCAGAGCCAGGTGCTTGCCCTCCAGTCCGCGGCGGTAGAGATCCTGCAGCAGTCCCTCCCAGTCTGCCTGACTCTCTCCCTGGCTGCGCAGGAAAGCCAACAAATGGCGAGTGCCGTCGCGGCGCACTCCATAGGCCACCAGCATCTGCACCCGCTTGCGCCCTGCCGGACGCCGCACCCGCAGACTCACTCCATCCAGAAACAAGTAAGCATAATCGTCGCTCAGCCTGGCCTGGTGAAACTGACGAACGGCTTCGTCCAGATCGCGGGTCAGCTTCGAGACCGTTTGTGCGCTCACTACTTCGCCGGTAAGCGTGGCCACCACCCGCCCCACCTGTCGCGTCGAGATCCCGCGCAGAAAGGCTTCTCGAATGAGCATCGAGACTTCTTCCGCCCGCCGCTGAAACCGCCGTAGTCCCACCGGCAGAAAGCTCTTTCCCCGGGTGCGCGCAATGCGTAGCCGGATGGTGCCCAAGCGAGTCACGAAATCCCGCTCGTAATAGCCGTTGCGATAGACTTTGCGCCGGCCGCGCCGCCGTTCATAGCGCCCGGCGCCGGAGAAGCGGTCGCGCTGCCGCTCCGACTGCAGCTCGAAAAAGCGCTGCCAGGCCAGCTTCGTCTGTCCGTACAAGTCGCCCCAAAAACTCTCTTTCATCTCCGCCAGAAAATGTTGGAAATGCTCACTGATCGGGATTATCTTCGCCATTGGGTGTAGGTCTCCTTTCCAGGAAAGGCTTTTGCTTGCTAGGCAAAGCCAACTTACACCCTCTTCCTTTTTACACACACGAATTTACGTCACCAGATCTTCAGGCTATGTATGGGGTTACACGGTAGAACCGGAAATCCTGCAATTGAGTGTTGAACAATTGAGCAATAAACATTGTGAATCAGAGGAAGGGCGGGTCAAAGACCCGCCGCCACACGGTTGGAGTATGCTGCTAGCCGTTTCATGTATAAAAGAGGTCTGAATGCGCTTGCGGCGTGAGACACGGCACACATGTAGTTCGATTGCTGAATTGTGCGACGATCTACCTCTGACGCAGGAAGCGGCTTATGCCTGCATTCGATGCAACGATGCTGAATTGCCGGAGTTGCTGGCCGCTGCCTACGCCGCCAAAGAGCGCTTCAAAGTAGGGATCATCACGTATTCCCGAAAAGTTTTCATTCCGCTAACCAATCTCTGCCGGGACTATTGCGGCTATTGCATTTTCCGCCGCGATCCGGGACAAGCCGGTGCGCATACCATGACTCCGGAGGAAGTGCTGGAGGTCGCTCGCGCGGGCGAAAAACTAGGCTGTACGGAAGCACTGTTCAGCCTGGGAGACAAACCGGAACTAGCCTTTCCCGAAATGCGCGCGACGCTGCGCCATTTCGGCTACCACTCGACACTTCACTACCTGGAAGCGATGTGTGAATTGGTATTGCGGAACACCAGCCTGCTCCCGCACCCGAACCCGGGACTGCTCAGCGCCGAATGGCTGAAGCGTCTGGCCAATTGGTCGCCAAGCATCGGTCTGATGCTGGAGAGCACCAGCAGCGATCTGCTGAAACCCGGCGCTGCCCACGACAACGCGCCGGACAAGCCCCCACGGAAGCGACTGCGCACGATAGAAGAAGCCGGCAAACTTGGCATCCCTTTCACGACCGGCTTGCTGATTGGGATTGGGGAGACTCCCGAGGACCGAGTGGACACGCTCGCCGCTGTTTGCGAGCTGCATCGCCGTTACGGCCATATTCAAGAAGTGATCGTTCAAAACTTCCGGGTCAAGCCTGGGATTCCGATGCAAAACTGGCCGGAGCCGAGTCGCGGGGAAATGCTGCGTGCAGTGGCGGTCGCACGGCTCATGCTGCCTGAGGTCAATATCCAGGCGCCGCCGAATCTGTCGGCACCCAATTATGAAGAACTGCTGGACGCCGGGATTAACGACTGGGGCGGCGTATCCCCCGTGACACCTGATTTCATCAATCCGGAAGCACCCTGGCCGCACCTGGAGCAGTTAGAATTGCGCACCGAGGCCAAAGGACAAAAGTTGAAGCAGCGTCTTCCCGTCTACCCGGAGTTCCTGCCGCAGCTCACCGCGCGGTGTGGTTTGCTGGCGCAGAAAATCCATGCCGCCGTTGATCTTGAGGGTTACGCGCGGAGGGCGGCATGATCGCCGTGCTCACCGGCGGCACCGGCGGCGCAAAGTTTGTGGATGGCCTTCGCCAGGTAGTTGCTCCGGAGGAACTTACTATCATCGTCAACACCGGCGATGACCTGCTCTGGTGGGGGCTATACGTTTCGCCGGACCTGGACTCCATCACTTACGTGTTGGCCGGCCTGCTCAGCAAAGAACGCGGCTGGGGGGTCAAGGGCGACACCTTCCAGTGCCTTCAGGCTATGGGGCAATTAGGGCAGCCGATCTGGTTTCATGCCGGCGACCGCGATTTGGCCGTACACCTGGTACGTTCCCAGTTGCTGGCCCAAGGCAAAACGTTATCGCAGGCCACCGCAGAAATCGCCGGCAAACTTGGTGTCACCGCGCGTATCCTGCCCATGAGCGACTCGCGAGTTGAAACCCGCGTCCTGACTCCGACCGTCGGCGAACTCAGCTTCGAAGAATATTTTGTGCAGCGCTGGTATCAGGACCCGGTCGAATCAGTGCGCTTCGCTGGGGCCGCCGATGCCGAACCGGCACCGGGTGTGCTGGAGGCCGTCGAGAAAGCCAGCCTGATCTTAATCGCGCCCAGCAACCCGGTAACGAGCATCGGTCCAATCCTGGCGGTTTCCGGAATCCGCGAGGCTTTGCGGAATGCGAAGGCAACCGTGGCGGCAGTCAGCCCTATTGTCGCGGGGGCGGCAGTTTCCGGCCCCGCAGGAATTCTGATGGCAGCCCAGGGGTTACCCGTCTCCATCGCCGGGGTCGCGCAAGCCTATGGGGATTTTCTTCGTGTGCTGGTTGTGGATAATCGTGACGCTCAGAATGCCGAAGACTTGCGGAAGAATGGCTTGCGGGTCCACTGCGCGAACACTGTCATGCGTTCATCTTCGGAGAAAACGGCATTAGCCCGTTCTGTTCTTGATTGCGTATCCGGTCAAGGCGCTGCTCAAATCGCTACGGAATAGCTATGATCCTAGTCCCGGTAAAAAACCTGCAGAATGCCAAGCAGCGACTTTCTCCCGTGCTGGAAGAGGCTTCGCGTGTAGCGCTGGCGCAAGCCATGCTTCAGGACGTGCTGGAAACACTTGGTACCTGGAAAACGCGCTCTGACGAAATAGCCTTGGTCACGAATGATCCATTTGCCAGTGAGTTAGCCCGCCACTACGATTTTCGAATTATTGCCGAAACCGCCAATCGCAGTGAGACCGATGCAATCGAAATGGCAACGGCAATCTGCCGCGCGCAAGGGGCGGAGAGCACCTTAGTGATTCCGGGTGATATTCCACTGGTTCAGGCCTGGGAACTGGACAAAATCTTCGCAGCCGCGCCGGAGCGAGGGTCCGTTCTTGTGCCTTCGGCCGATGGGCGGGGAACCAATGCCGCATGGCGAAAGCCGGCGGGGCTGTTTCCGCTGCGTTTCGGCAACGACAGCTTCCGGCCGCACTCGAATGCCGCGCGAGCAACCGGACATCCATGCGTGGTCCTTTCGCTCTCCGGCATTGCGCTCGATGTAGACAATCCAGCCGATCTCCAGCAACTCGCTGCCGCACCCGGTGAAACGCGCTCCCAGCGCCTGGCACGGCAATGGGACCTGAGGGACTATTTGCTGGCTGCGAATGAATAAGGCGGGACCGGTGGGTGAGTTGCGCGTCATTCCCGTTCCGTTCGTAGATGAAATCAGAGCCGGCGACTCGCTTATCAATAAACTCGCCGATGCTCTCAAGCCCGCGAAGCTTTCCTTCCAACGAGGGGACATCCTCGTCTTGAAACACAAGATCGTTTCTAAGGCCGAAGGACAACTGGTAGAACTCAAGTCGGGTCACCCCTCTGCCAGCACGCGCCGGTGGGCACGGCGCTTCGGGCTGGATGCTCGCGTTACCGAACTGGCGCTTTCTCAATCCAAGCGCGTCGTGCGGCGGGCAAGAGGAGTCCTGATCACGGAAACTCGCCACGGATTCGTTTGCGCGAACAGCGGCGTGGATGTGTCCAATGTGGATGGCGGGCGTCATGCTTTGCTCTTACCGCAAGATCCGGACCGCTCGGCTGAGAAACTGCATCGTGAGCTGAAGAAGAGAATCCGGTTGACGATTCCCGTCATCATAAGCGACAGTTTCGGGCGGGCCTGGCGCGAAGGGCTCACGGAAGTAGCCATTGGAGTGGCTGGGATGAAGGCGCTGCAGGACTACCGCGGGCGCCGCGACCCGTATGGCTATCCGCTGCGGGTCAGTGTGGATGCCATCGCCGACGAGCTGGCTTGCGCGGCGGGCCTGGTCTGCGGCAAGCTGGCTCGCACTCCTGCGTGTATCATTCGGGGGTTCCGCTATCCGCCGGGACGAGGCAAGGCGCGCGACCTGATTCGCCCTGCCGCCAACGACCTGTTTCGCTAGGAGGCAGTTGTGGCCAGAAGTCTGTCGCCTTCGGAATTGAAAAGCTTTCCTTCTCTGGACTGGTCCGACATCGCGCCCCGTCTGACGCCTGCCTGCCACTCCGCTTTGGAGCGAGTGCTGGAGACGCAGGATGGAGCAACTCTTTCCCGCGAGCAGTGTCTGAGATTGGCCAACGCGGAAGGCGACGACCTGCTCGGATTGCTGGTTGCGGCCGATTTCCTGCGGCGCGAACTCGCGGGAAATATTGTGACCTACGTGGTCAATCGCAACATTAACTTTACGAATGTTTGCTTTGTTGGCTGCAAGTTCTGTGCTTTCAGCCGTGGCCCGCGCGAGGCTGACAGTTACTTTCTGAAGCTGGATGAGGTCGCACAGAAAGCTGTGGAGGCTTGGCAACTCGGCGCCACAGAAGTCTGCATTCAGGGTGGGTTGCCGCACGGTCTTTCCCCTTTTTATTACCGCGACATCGTGCGCGCGGTGAAGAGTGCTGTTCCTGGCATGCACATCCATGCGTTCTCGCCCATGGAAATTGTTTATGGCGTCGAACTGACCGGTATGCCTCTGCGCGAGTATCTTGGCATGCTGCGTGATAACGGTCTCGACACGCTGCCCGGAACCGCGGCTGAGATCCTGGACGACGACATTCGTTTCATCCTATCCCGCAACAAGCTTTTGTCGGCGCAGTGGCAAGACGTCATTCGCACGGCGCACCACTGTGGAATTCCCACCACCTCGACGTTGATGTATGGGCACGTGGAAACGCCGGAGCACTGGGTCAATCAACTGCTGCTCTTCCGAAACATCCAGCGTGAGACTGGCGGCTTCACCGAGTTCGTTCCGCTGGGCTTCGTGCATTTCAATACGCTGCTCTTCCAGCAGGGTCTCTCGCGTCCCGGTCCGACCCTCGCTGAGCATCTTAAGATCCATGCCCTATCGCGCGTTCTGTTGGCGGGCTCCATTAACAACATCCAGGTCTCATGGGTGAAGCTAAACCGTGAGCTGTCGCAGCTCTGCCTGCATGCCGGCGCGAACGACTATGGCGGAACTCTGATGGAAGAAAATATTTCTCGCGAGGCCGGCGCCACCGCGGGTCAGTACACCAGCCCTGAGGAGTTTCAGTCATTAATCGCCGAAGCCGGACGGATTCCGGCGGAGCGCAATACGACGTACAGCCGGATTCAAATCAAGCTCGCAGTCCAACAGCTCACCAGTGAGCACGCGCTCGAGGCCGAATTCGCGTGAGCCGGCCTATCGCCATTCTGGGGGGCACCGGACCTGCGGGTTTGGGCCTCGCGTGGCGCTGGACCAAAGCGGGTGAGACGGTGATCATCGGTTCGCGCGATGCGAAGCGTGCCCAGGAGGCTGCCGCCAAGATCGCCGCAAAAGTCGGCCCGAACGCGAGAATCACCGGTCAGGAAAACTCCGCTGCCTGCGCGGGAGCTGATGTCTGTGTTTTGACAGTGCCCTTCGATGGCCAAGCCAAACTCCTGAAACAACTGAAAAACGCTTTGAAGCCCGGCTCCGTCCTGATAGACGCAACGGTGCCTCTGGCCGCCACCGTGGGCGGACGTCCTACTCGGGTCCTCGGCGTCTGGCAAGGCTCCGCCGCCCAGCAAAGCGCCGAGCTGGTTCCAAAGGGCGTGGCAGTGGCGGCTGCCTTTCACAATATTTCGGCGGAGCTGCTGAATGGAGGTGGCGCGGTTGATTGCGATGTGATCGTTTGTAGCGACGATGAGAATGCGCGCACGGTTGCCAGCGAACTCGCACGCAAGATTCCGGGGGTTCGCGCCGTGGACGGCGGCAAACTGGAAAATGCCCGCATCGTGGAGCAGATCACGGCTCTGCTGATCGGGCTGAATATCCGTTATGAGGCACACGGAACAGGAATCCGCATCACCGGCTTACCGGAGCGACAGTGATTCGGTTGTGCACGCGAGATCCTTCGGCGGCTGATCGCCGCCTCAGGATGACGACATAAAGAGACTCAGTGCTGCCTCAAAGATGCGGACATAGAACGTTCCCATGTCGTCATCCTGAGCGAGCGTAGCTCGCGAAGGATCTGGCGCGCAGAGCCGACACTCTCATGGCTGCACTAATCCGATGCCGCCAGAATTCGCAATCGAGTTTCGCAACGTCTCTTACCGGCTTGACGGCGGCCGCGAGCTCCTACACGACCTGAGTTTTGCTGTCCAGCGCGGCGAGACGCTGGTGCTTCTGGGCAAGAGCGGCTCGGGCAAGACCACCAGCCTGAAACTTATCAATAATCTTGCGTCTCCCAGCCAGGGGGACGTGTTCGTCGATGGCCGGTCCACTCGCGATTGGGATGTGATCCGGCTGCGGCGCATGATCGGTTACGTCATTCAGGAGGTCGGGTTGTTCCCGCACTTTACCGTCGAGCGCAACATTGCTCTCGTCCCCAAGATCGAGAACTGGCCCGGCGGGCGCATTCAGGAGCGTGTGCGCGAACTGCTTTCCCTGGTTGGCCTGGACCCACAACTTGCCAAACGCTATCCACGGGAATTGTCGGGTGGGCAAAGGCAGCGCGTCGGCGTGGCTCGCGCGCTAGCGGTTGACCCGCCAATTCTGTTGATGGACGAGCCTTTCGGCGCTCTGGACCCGATCACGCGCGCCGAATTGCAAAAAGAATTTCTGGCTCTTCAGAAGCGGCTCAAGAAGACGGTGGTGTTCGTCACGCACGATCTGCGGGAAGCATTGCTGCTGGCGACGCGCATCGCTCTGATGGAGGATGGTCGGCTGGTGGCGATTCAAACCCCGGAAGAGTTCCTCAAATCCGGAGAACCTTTGGCTAGAGCTTATGTGGCGGCCTTCGGGACCGAGGTACGCCCGCGAGGTGATTCATGAACGTCTGGCAATTTATGCTGCAGAACCGCATCGAAGTCATGGAGTTGACGCTTGAGCATCTGTGGCTGGTCGGCACCTCGACGCTGATCGCGGTGCTGATTGGCATTCCGCTCGGCATCCTGATCACGCGCTGGCCTGCGCTCAACAAGCCGATCCTGGGCAGCGCCAACGTGATTCAAACCATTCCCAGCCTGGCGTTGTTTGGTTTTCTTCTGCCCGCACCCTGGTTCGGTGAACGTGCCGACCGCATGGCAATTCTCGCGCTGACCCTCTATGCGCTGCTACCGTTGATTCGCAACACTTACGCAGGAATCAAAGGAGTCGACCCTGCCGTAGTGGAGGCAGGACGCGGAATGGGGATGACCGATCGCCAGCTTTTATTTCAGGTTCAACTTCCGTTGGCTTTGGGTGTGATTATCGCCGGCATACGCGTGGCGACCGTGATCTCGGTAGGTCTGGCGACGATTGCCGCTGCCATCGGGGCGGGTGGTCTTGGCGAGTACATCTTCCGGGGATTGGCCATGGTGAGCAACCAAGTCATTCTCGCGGGGGCCATTCCGGCAGCTATCCTGGCGCTGCTGGCCGATGTTGGCTTTGGACTTCTCGAAAAGAGCCTGGCGCCGAAGTCATGATGCGAAAGGTCCTTCTGGTAATCGCGGCTGTCGGCCTCACCCTGAGTTGCCTCCCGTCGCGCGAGAATCGGATTGTCATCGGCTCGAAAAATTTTACCGAGCAACTGATCCTTGGCGAACTCATCGCGCAACGCATCGAAGCGAAAACTCACTTGCCCATGGAGCGTCGGTTCTATCTGGCCGGAACTTACATTTGCCATCAGGCAATCGTGGCCGGCCGTATCGACATTTATCCGGAATACACAGGTACTGCATTAACCGCCATTCTGAAGGAAAAACCCGGAGGCACCCGCCAGGAAGTATATGAGCGCGTGAAAGAGGAATATGAGAACCGCTTTAAGCTCGCGGTTGGACCTCCCTTCGGTTTCAATGACACCTTCGCCATCGAAATTCGCGGCGAGGATGCGCGCCGCCTGCACCTGCACACCATTTCGCAGGCGGCTCCTTATGCTCCGCAATGGCGAGCCGGATTCGGCTACGAATTCATGGAACGCCCGGATGGCTATAAAGGACTGGCTGCGACCTATGGCCTGTACTTCGCCGGTCCGCCGCGCATCATGGACTTGGGCCTCCTGACCCGTGCGTTGAAAGAAAAGCAAGTTGATCTGATTGCCGGGAATACCACCGATGGACTCATTCCCGCGCTGGATCTTTTTGTCCTCGAGGATGATCGCCACTACTTCCCACCTTATGAGGCTGTGGCGGTTGTGCGCCAGGAGACGCTTGCCAGGCATCCCGAGATAGGAGAGGCCGTGAACGATCTCGCTGGAAAAATCTCTGACCAGGAAATGCGCCAACTGAATTATGCCGTTGACGGCCAACATCGGGATGCAAAGCAAGTGGTCAGTGAGTTTCTAAAGAAAAAGGGACTGTAGAGCGAGGCTACGCCCCGGCGCTGTCGCGGGAGCGTCTCGCCCCTGCTGCCTTTCTTCCAGTAGGATGATCCGGTGCCGACCAATCGTGATCTGGAAGCCGCGTGGAAATACCACAATGCTACCAAGCATTCCTACGCGAGCGTGCGCACCAACCCTCATAGGCTCGATTGGGACAACAAACCTACACCTTACAAGATTTATCCCACGCTCGAAGTTACGCGCCTTCCCCGAGAAGCCCGTCCGACGGGGGTCGCGGCATTATCTGCGATTGCAACAACCAAGGTTTCATCCGGAAAGCAATCTCAGCCGAACCTGGAGTCTCTGGCGCAGCTTCTGTTCCTGTCTGCGGGAATCACGAAGAGCAAGAAATATCCCGGGGGCGAGACTTTCTTTCGTGCGGCAGCTTGCACGGGAGCGCTCTACGAGATCGAATTGTATGTCGTTTGTGGCGACCTCCCCGAGTTAGCCGCAGGCGTGTACCACTTCGGCGTAGCTGAGTTCGGATTGCGCCAGCTGCGTGCCGGCGATTACCGGCAGGTTCTCGCCCACGCAACCGGCAACGAACCAGCTATCGCGCATGCCCCGCTGACTATCATCTGCACGGGGACATACTGGCGCAATGCCTGGAAATACCAGGCGCGCACCTATCGCCACTTCGGCTGGGACAACGGCACCATTCTGGCGAACCTGCTCGCCGCCAGCGTCGCTCTCGGCCTGCCGGTTAAAGTGGTTTGCGGATTTGTTGACGAAGAAATAAACCGCTTGCTGGATCTCGATACGCAGCGGGAAGTCGCCTTCTCTCTCGCCGCTATCGGCCACACACGGGGCACTCTGCCCAAGTCTTCCCCCGGCCTCCCATCTCTGGGGTTGCCGCTAATCCCCCTGTCCAAAACTGAGGTCGACTATCCGGCCATGCGCGAGATGCACGGGGCCTCTTCCCTGACTTCTGCTGACGAGGTGATGGCGTGGAGACGGAAAGGTCGAAAAGAAAAGCGCGCTGAACCAAAAGAGAAACTGATCAGCCTGGAGCTCGCTAAAGATAGCGAACTTCCAGGAGATCCACTCGAGGAAGTCATCTTGCGACGTGGCTCGACACGTCAGTTTGCCCAAAAGCCCATCGGCGTCTCGCAGCTTTCCGCAATGCTCGATCGTTCGACGCGCGGCATTCCTGCAGATTTCCTCACTCCGGCAGGCTCACAACTGAATGATATGTACTTGATCGTGAATGCCGTCGAAGGCCTTGGAACGGGATCGTACTTCTACCATCGCGAAAAACGGGCCTTGGAACTCCTGCGCCACGGTAACTTGCGTAAGCTTGCCGGCTATCTTGGGTTGGAGCAGCAGCTGCCCGCGGATGGCAGCGTGGCTGTGTTCTTCCTGGCTGACCTCCGCAAGATCCTCGAGCGCTTTGGTAATCGGGGCTATCGCGCGGCTCAACTGGAAGCAGGTATTCTCGGCGGCAAACTGTATCTTTCTGCTTACGCGCAGCGCCTGGGAGCAACGGGTCTTACGTTCTACGATGACGATGTCGTTCGCTTCTTCTCGCCGCACGCAGAAGGAAAGATCGCAGTCTTCTTGGTTGCACTCGGGAAAAGTGCGTAAAGCAGTTACTCCGGCGCCGTATACGTTCTAAACAAGTCGACCGAGCAATTTCCAGGCGGTCCGGTTCTTCCGGACCGCTTTTTTTTGCAATGTGACTCTATTATGGCTGTGTTGGTCGTGCACGCAAGATCCCTTCGACTCGCTGTGGTCGCTCAGCGCAGGCTCTTCGCTCGGCTGACGCCGAGCTCAGGATGACGACATTGGCATGGGATGTCGTCATTCTGAGGGACCGCCGGGTCCCGAAGAATCTCGCGTGCAGCGGCGAGACGCTTTGGTCCGGTCCTCAGGACTTTCTTGGGTTTCGAATTCCTGTGCCCTGCCTCACGTAGATTCGTGACCACCATCACACCCTGCTGGGTCTTGCGACTTCATAATCAAGACTTCAAGTTCAGCCGGTCTTCATTCCAGAAACCGTGGGGGGCACGGTGGCAAAGGGCACAGTCAAAATCGTCGTCGAGCGCTGCAAGGCCTGCGGCTTTTGCGTAGAGTTCTGTCCTACCAAGGTCCTGGCGCTCTCCTCCGCATTCAATTCCAAGGGCTACCACCCGCCGCACGCGGTGGCCCCGGAAAAGTGCAGCGGTTGCGATCTATGCGGCATGTACTGCCCCGATTTCGCGATCTTCGGCTACAAGAATGGCGCTGCCGCCAAGCAGGAGGTGGGTGATGAAGGCTGATCCCCGTGGCGTCCTCACCGGCATTCATTTTATTGACGGCGACCATGCCTGCTGCGAAGGGGCTCTGGCGGCGGGCGCACGGTTCGCCTCCGGCTATCCGATTACGCCGTCTACCGAAGTAGTAGAACGTTTTGCTTCACGCGTGCCCATGGTCGGCGGCACCTTCATCCAGATGGAAGACGAGTTGGCCGCCTCGATCACCCTGCAAGGAGCGGTCTGGGGCGGCGCCAAGGCGTTTACGGTCACGTCTGGTCCGGGCTTCTCGCTCATGATGGAGCATATTGGCTATGCCGCCATGACCGAGACCCCGTGCGTTTTTGTGGATGTCCAACGGGGTGGGCCTTCGACCGGTCTTCCCACGCTTCCCGCCCAGGCCGACATGATGCAGGCCCGCTGGGGTTCGCATGGTGATTACGAGATCATTGCTTTGTGTCCGAATTCTCCCCAGGAGTGCTTCGACCTCACGATCCGGGCATTCAACCTGGCCGAGGAATTCCGCGTTCCGGTGATGTTCATGATGGATGAAGTGGTCGGGCATATGACCGAGAAGGTGGTCATCCCGGCCGCCGATGAAATTGAAATCGTGCCGCGCCGCCACACTCACAAATCACCTGCTGAGTATTGGCCCTACGAAACCAATGGGGACATGGTCCCTGAGATCGCGCACGCCGGCGAGGGTTACAAGTTCCACATCACCGGGCTGACCCACGACCACCGCGGTTACCCGAACATGACGCCTCCGATGCAGGACAAGTTGGTGCGCCGCCTGCAAAACAAAATTCGCACTGCAGCTGAACGCATCACACTTTACGAGGCGGACGGTCTCCACGATGCCGATGTGGTGGTGATTTCTTACGGAATCACCTCGCGGGTGGCGCAACGGGCGATTGAGTTGGCGCGCGGGCGGGGTCTGCGAGTAGGCAAGTTCCGCCTCATAACCGCCTGGCCGTTCCCCGAGCACAAGATTCGTGAACTCGCCTCACGGGTCAAAGCCCTGGTCGTGCCGGAACTCAATCTCGGCCAAATGGTACGCGAGGTAGAACGCTGCGCGGGCGGCGAGTGCCGGGTGCTGGCTGTTCCTCATGCCGGGGGCAGCGTGCATCATCCGGAAGACATTCTTAAAGTGATCGTGGAGGCCAGCCGATGAGCGCCAACGTTATCAATCCTGTGGAGCCCTTCCTGCGGATGGATCGCATCCCGCATATCTGGTGTCCCGGCTGCGGCATCGGCACTACGGTGAATTGCTTCACTCGCGCCCTGATCGATTCGAAAATCGATCTCGAGTCGTTGGCTCTGGTGTCGGGCATCGGCTGCACCGGCCGCGTGGCTGGCTATGTGAAATTGGATTCCTTCCACACCACGCATGGCCGCGCCATTCCTTTTGCGACCGGCTTGAAGCTGGCGAATCCGAAACTGAATGTCATCGTCTACTCGGGTGACGGAGACCTCTCCGCGATTGGCGGCAACCACTTGATTCACGCCGCCCGCCGCAATATCGATCTGAAGGTTATCTGCGTGAACAACCTCACGTATGCCATGACTGGTGGCCAGAGTGCCCCCACCACTCCGGAGCACGCCATCACGGCCACCTCGCCTTATGGCGCGTTTGAGCCGAGTTTCAACCTGCCGCACTTAGTGGAGGCGGCTGGCGCGGTCTATGTGGCGCGCTGGACAACTTTCCACGTCCGGCAACTCGCACGCTCCATGGCGGAGATGTTCAAGAAAAAAGGATTTTGCTTCATCGAAGTGCTCTCGCCCTGTCCGACGCTCTACCAACGGCGGAACAAGATGGGGGATGGCCTGGACACCATGAAGTTCTACAAAGAGAAGAGCAAGGTCAAAAACGGGGCCTCGACCAGCGAAGTGGGTCTGACCATCAGTGGTGAGATCATCGTCGGCAAGTTCGTTGATCGCGATCGCCCCGACTACGGCTCTCTCATGAAAGCACAATTCGTGGAAGCGTTGGGCGACCGCTACGTGGATTGCATGGAGACAGTATGCAGCTAACCGAGCTTCGTATTGCAGGTTTCGGAGGCCAGGGAGTAATTCTCTCGGCCATCGTTCTGGGCAGGGCCGCATCCATTCATCAGGGCGCCTTCGCCACCATGACGCAGAGCTTTGGGCCGGAAGCCCGCGGGGGCGCTTGCAGCGCGCAGCTGATCCTCTCGGGTAGTCCCGTCCTCTATCCGTACGTCTCCCAACCCGATATCCTGGTGGTGATGTCGCAGGAAGCTTGCACGCGGTTCGTTCCAGAGCTGAAAGATGGCGGCACACTGATCGTCGAGCAAGACCTGGTACGGGTTACGGACCTGAAACCCAACACCAGAGTCTATAGCGTTCCCGCTACACGGCTTGCCGAAGAGTTAGGTAAACGCATGGTGCTGAATTCGGTGATGGTAGGCTTCTTCACCGCAGTCACGCACTTGCTCGAAAAAGATGCCGTGTATAAGGCGGTCGCGGACTCGGTACCCTCCGCCTTCCGTGACCTGAACCTGAAAGCATTCGAAAAGGGCTTCGAGTACGGCATGACCACCGGGTCTCTGCCTATGGAGACCCCTGAACCAGAGCACGCGGCCTATTCGCAGGAATAACCGCTCGGCTTGGCTCCGCGCTCGCTTCTACTCGTCGGGAAGTCAGTCCACTATTCGCGAAGTCATCTGCTGGGACGGTTCTCCGCCTGCCACCGCCTGCGCCAGGATCAATTGGCGCGCTTCGACGCGGAGGTTGGGGAGCCTCATACCGAACAGGATTGCGCCCCCAATGCAAGCAACCCCACCCATCGCCACGGTAATGGGAGCTCCCAACCGATCAGCCAACGCGCCGCCCATCAGCGCTCCAAAGGGGGCCATGCCCATAAACATCATGGAGTACATCGCCATCACACGCCCTCGCAGCTCGTCTGGAACCATGGCCTGAATCAGGGTATTCGACGCCGACATTTCCAACATCATGCAGAAACCCACAGGCACTAACATGGTGGCGGACAACCAAAAATGACGGGAAAACGAAAACACCACGAGAAAGAAACCGAAGCCTCCACAGGAAAGGGCAATCCACCTGCCCAAGCCGCTCAGCCCGGAACGGGATGCCAGCGTGAGAGCGCCCAGCAAAGCCCCTACCCCAGTCGCGCCCATCAGGATTCCCAATCCGCGGGCTCCGCCATGCAAGACTTTGTCGGCGAAAACCGGCATCAGCACCGTGTACGGCATACCCACCAGGCTCACTAGCCCCAGAAGCAACAGGAGCGCGCGGATCGGACCGGTGCTCATAGCAAAGCGGAAGCCTTCAATGATGTGCTGCAGTTGCGAGCCGTCCCCGGCCAGCTTGCGCGGCGCAGTCACGCGCATCATCAACAACCCGATGATCACAGCGATGTAACTGAGCCCATTGGCAAAGAAACACCAGCCCTCCCCAATGGTGGCGACCAGGATTCCGGCTATCGCGGGGCCTACAATTCGCGCTCCGTTGAACATCGAAGAGTTCAACGCGATGGCGTTCATTAGATCTTCCTTGCCCACCATTTCCACGAGGAACGCCTGGCGCGCCGGGATGTCGAAGGCATTGACCACTCCCAGCAATCCGGCAAGCACAAAGATGTGCCACACCTGCACTTTGCCGCTAAGAGTAAGCCCCGCGAGGATGAGCGCCAGGATCATGGAGGCCGTTTGGGTAGCAATCACTACCCTTTGCCGGTTATGACGGTCGGCGGTCGTGCCGCCGAAGGGAGCGATCAGGAAGACGGGAATCTGGCCGGCAAAACCGACTGCCCCCAGCAGGAAGGAAGAACCTGTCAGGCGATACACCAGCCAGGCCTGGGCGATGTTTTGCATCCAGGTACCGATCAGGGATATGAACTGGCCGGCAAAGAAGAGTTGGAAATTGCGGTGCCGCAAAGCGCGCAGTGTAACCGGTAAGCTACTGAATCGGGAACCTGTTGCCGGGCTCGCCCCACTCGGCCCGGTTGTCGTGTTGGATGTCTTTGTTTCCGCCACAGAAGTTTGTTGGATGCAGTGAATCGAATCTGGATACCTTAACTCGAAAAGCCAGCGCCGCACTGCGAAGCGTTCATTAAGCTTAGTGGAACCGATGCGGGGTCGGGCATCATCTTTTTAACTTCCCTTAGGGCGAAGGCTGGGATACAGTTTTCTTGTCCGCTTTCCGATTTCCCCGGCGTGGGATCGTTTCCCAGTATAGAGCGAACCGACCCATGTTGTGGTTGTTCCGCATTGAGGCCCCATGAGTACCCTTCCGATCCAACACGAACGGCGCGGCGCGCAGCGCTTTGAGTTTCATTTGCCCGTTTCCATCCGGCTGGCCGATTCTGATCACGAGGAACCTGGTTGCACCCAGGACCTGAGCGCGCGTGGTGCATTCTTTTTTACGGACTTTGCGGTCTCCGAAGGCGCCAACATCGAATTGACCCTAATCATGCCTTCGGAGATCACTCTGACTGAGAAGATGCGCGTACGCTGCCGGGGAAGGGTTCTGCGCATCGTGCGCCCCGCTCAAGGCACAAGGATAGGCGTCGCGGTTCACCTGAAAGGGTACGAATTCCTTCCGGAAGTGCAAGATAAGGCTGATGAGGAAGGTAACTTTGCCAGGATCTCAGCTCTGCACGAGCACCACCTGCCGGACAAGGAAGGTCGCACCACAACTTCCCGTGTTTCTCGCGCCGTAGTCATTAACGACCCGTGGCGTTGACCTATCCTCTTCTAAAGGATCGCTGCCATCCGGTGAGCTCGACTGGGATCTTGCAGGCGGCCTAAGCGGCTCAGCAATCCAGTAAGATGCTCGTAGGAATCCGTAATGTGGGCCGAAGATATTCTCATGCCTGGCATTAAGATGCCGGCATACAGCTTGCCTTCCACGAATAAGGTGTAGACCCGGACTCGCAAGGCACTGTTCACAAGTTCCTGTCCGGCCTCCGCCACCTGCGGATCTTCGCTCCTGCGCGCCGCCTCTCCCAGACGCAACAACAGCCTAGCGTTGATGGCTACGCAGCGAACGTAATCCAGCGCAGCCCGCAACCGTTCCCGCTGAATGACACGGAATTCGCCTGGAGGCAAATGTGCGCGTAAGTACTCCTCTTCGTCGGGATCCATCAGGTTGCGAAACGCAACCAGGTCCACCGGGCGTGTCCGGCCGTGTAGGTCAGAAACATCGGTCACTGCGGCACCGCCGCCCCGCACCATGGCGAGGAAGAAGGCGAGCGCCACTATGGCAATCGCAACGAGGATGAAGGTCGTAATCATCGTTGTAGTAACCGCTGCAGTTCCCGGTTCCAGGATTCCAAATCGTGGGTTGGTACCAATGGCGCCGCGCGCGGCACGGGTTCTGGCACAAGCAGGTAAAAGAGCCAGATCAGCACGCAGCAGTGATAGGTAATCATGGGCAAGAAATCTAATAACAGGCGGCTCTCGACCAAGACCTGCGTCCGAATCGACACGATTGCCAGTTGAACCGCAGAAAATATTCCCAGGCCGGCCGCGATTCCAAAAACATAACTGCGCCAGGAAAGCCCAAAGTACGACGAGAACAAAAACAGGAACAGCAGCAATCCACACTGCACAATGGCAATCGCGCGGTCAAGTACCATCAGACCCGCCACGATGTGCGGAGCGTAATCACCACCAGGGGTATGGAATGCCACCGCCACGGCAACCGCAACAAGTACAATTGCCACCCAGCGAAACATGACTGTGCCCAGATGGTTCAATGATGGATAGGACCGAAAACCAATGGAGAAGATTTCTTGAATCACCGCGAACCGGAGAACAATGCTGAGGCCATCCCCCCCGGATTCGGCCCAACGATACTGATACCAGGTGATCGACGGATCGTGGTCCAGGACGAACAGAACTGATTGGAGCACGGCCTGAAAAATCGTGTAGACCAGAAAACAGGGGAACTCGTTGTATAACCTACGCCGTATTATGATCACCGCAATTACCAACTGGAGTGCCCGCGGCGCAAGCCAGAGGTAATGCCAGAGAAACGAATGGGGATACATAGAGAGCCCGCCGCTCATCATAAGCCATCTGGCGGCGGGCACAAATACCTATGTAACCCCTCCTCTTCGAGGCCGCAGTACCTTCAATCGTTCAGTTCATCGGTTTACAGGCTCCGGTACCGCATCCGCTTGGTCCACCATCCGCGAAGGCGACGGTTGGCACAGCAGTTGCCAAGATCAAGAATGCAACTAACAAACGCAGAGCTTTTTTCACCGTAAGACTCCTTTTCTTGAAGTGTTTACCGTGGTAATGTGCTCTCGGAAGCAGAGAGGGTTTGGTTTTGCGCCATTTTGTTCTGATTTCCGAAAGTGGAACAACCACCGATGACTTTGCTATCCGCACTCGATGATTTTCTGGAGACGACCCTGGCTGCTCTGCCCGGACTTCTGACGAAGATCGAGTACCTTTCGGGCTTAAGAGCGGATGGGGATTACGCTCATTGGGGCATGGCGCGGGTACATGGCGAGCAGGCGGCGCGACAGGCCGTGGCCCAGGCCCACAGCATGGTGATCGCAGAAATCTTGCGCGCTCCTTTGCACAAGCTCATGGAAGATGCCGAGGCGACGTCGACCGCGAAAGAACAGGATGCTTCGGAGTATTTAGAGAGTTTGTGCCGACAACCTGCGGTCCTGCTGCCCGAACGAGTGGGCGGGGGCTCGACCCGCCATTTCAGTTCAGTGCTGCACGCTCTTTCGGCTCTGGCACGGAATCAACAGCGCGCCACTCGCCCAAGCGCATAGCGACTCCTACCACCTGACCGATGACTTCCGCATCCTGGGGATGCCGCAGCACGCGTATTTGCAGCGGGGACAAGGGATGCGGTTGCAACACGATGTGATCTCCTCGCATCGTGCACCAGCAACAGGTATGGCCGGCGCGCGTTTCCACAAAATAAATGGGGCGCTCGTATTCCGAATGCCATACGCCTTGAACCACCTTATTCTTGGTCTCGTCAATCTGAATGAACGATCCGGGCGGCAGCAAGGGGTACATGGAGAAATCTCCAGTACCGATATATCCATAGGTGAAGCTGGCTTGAGCGAATTCTGCCAGGTAGGCCAAGGGAACCAAACCCCATTGCTCCACCATGCGGCCCAGATTGGCGGTCCGGCGCGGGTCAAACCCGGGATCAAGGCGCACCGGGATTCGTATGTTGGTGGCACTTTGCAGCGTATCGGCGCGATGAGATTTGGGTGGCGAAACCACATTCAGGTCGGAGGCCACTTCGTTCATGTCGACCCCATACCAGGACAGAATGTCGCGCAGATCGGAGCGGTAGATCACCGCCAGCGAGTACAGACGGAAGATGCTGGGCACAATTCCCTTAGTTTCAATGTCGGAGAGCCGACTGAGCGGCACCGAGAAATCATCATTGCCGTGCTTGGCAGCGAGTGCGACGCTGGCTACTTCCACGTCCCTCATGGTCAAACCTAGTTGCTCACGAAGCGTTCGCAGCTGCTGCCCTGGTGACACCATTACGTTCTCCTCTTGGGAACTGTGAAAACCTATCACATCCTCTGCCCGGACTAAAACACCTGCTTCCTAAGTCGTTTAGGCGCAAAGCGTCGCTCGGAAGGGGCTACTTCAGCAAATTGGCCGGTTGCAATAGCGGCCTATTATGACCCTGTTCTGTTTTTGGAACAAGCGTTTTAAACACTCGCGACAGCCGCTTGGCAGGCGCTGACTCCCTGTTCCGTTTTCCGTAATTTTCCCAGTCAAGGTTCTTTCCAACCCGGACCGCTTCGCTTAGAATGGAGTGTAAGTAGCGGAAGCTTCAGCACGGCTGCCGCATACTATGCCCGCCCTTCGTTGCCAGCCTCTGCTGGGTTTGCGCGGCTGGGTCTCAGGTCATGAGGGGTTACTGACGTCACTTGGCCGCAAGCAGATTATCTTCGTAACATGCCAACATCCAGGGACAGAATTGAGGACCGGGCCATGCAGAGCATAGCCGTCGCCCTCTTATCCGAGGACCGAGACCGGCTGGTATTGCTGCAGCATCGTGTGGAAGGCACGACACTGGGCCGTACCGTATTCAGCCATGCCGGGTTCCCCGCGACTTCTACCGATCCCGTTTTACGTCAAATCCAGGATCTTCGCGCTGAAGTCGTCCTGGTGGACATTGATCCGCAACGCACCCAACGCGCGATCAGCCTTATCGAGCTACTGAATGCCAGCACCAACGACCTAGGCATATTCGCGGTGGGAGAAATGAACCACCCGCCCACCATTGTCACGGTTATGCGCACAGGTGCCTGCGAGTACCTGGAAAGAGTTGGCGATTCCACGTCCCTGCAGGACGCTTTAACGCGCTTCGCGTCGTCTCGCGCACGCAGGCTGAACGCCGTGGGCCGTGCCCGGGTGTTCACCTTCATGAACGCCAAGGGGGGTTCGGGTGCAACCACCATCGCGGTCAACACCGCCATTGCACTGCAAGCCGACCACGGCGCGGCCGTGCTGGTGGATTTTGCGTCCCTCGGACATGCTTCCCTCCATCTGAATGTTCGTCCTGTATTTGGGCTGGCCGATGCCCTGCAAAATATGCACCGCATCGACGCCGCTCTGCTGAAAGGCTTTATCACAGTTTGCAGGGGGGACCTGCATCTGCTTGCTGGAGTGCCCCAGGTGGCGTCGCTGGCGCCCACGGCCGCAGAACTGGCTCGCCTCTTCGACCTGCTCGTGACCCACTACCGTTATGTGATCGTCGACTGCTCCAGCCGGACCGACGAAATCAGCCGCATGCTCAGTGATCTTTCTCACCAAGTCATGTTGGTAGCCCAGACCGATGTGGTGGCGCTGTGGAGCGCAGGCCGCATGCAGACCTGGTTGGATGAAACCGGCACCCGGGACAAGGTTCGTCTGGTCCTGAATCGCTACAAGAAGATTCCCGGTTTCAGTGACGAAGACATGCAGAAGGCTACCAACTGCAAGGTTTTGTGGAAGGTTCCTAACCATTACCACTCGGTGGCCGCCGGTATCGACCGGGGCGAGCCCGTGATGTTCCAGGATAGCGAACTCAGCCGCTCCATTCGCGGACTGGCTGCTGCCTTAGCGGAAACGGAATCTTCGACTCAGGATGGCGGCTTCGCAGTTGAGGACAGATCAGAAGCCCGCAGGAAGACTGCCGCCCGCCTTCTCATTTCTCCGGCACGCGCCAGCCAGTAAGGCCTGCTACGTGAAACTCTCCTTTCCTTCGGCTGCATACTACGCACACTAAAGCGATTTAACTTACAATACGTATCAAAGAGAGTTGCTCGGGTAAAATCCTGGTTTTCGCGCGTTGGAGGCCTGAGGTGGAAAGGAGCTACACACAGGCGCAGGTCACGCTTAGAAATATCCTTGTCCCCACTGATTTTTCTTCTGCCTCCCGTGTTGCTCTGTTTTATGCACTCTCGCTGGTGCGGCGTTACAGCGCAACTCTTTACCTCGCACATATTGTGGGCGCCAATCCGCTCCATCAAGGAGAGTCGCAGGCGCCAGGAAGTGCCGTGGATCAGGCGTGGCGTGAGGGGCACCGTCTCACCACGGACCTGTTGGTTTCGGGCCACCTGCGCGATATTCCCCACAAACTGCTGGTCGCGCAGGGCAGCATTTGGGAAACCTTGGCCCCTATGATTCAGGAGCATGAAATTGATCTGATCGTGTTAGGAACTCGTGGACGTACGGGGTTGAGCAAGATGTTTTTAGGATCGACCGCGGAAGTCATTTTTCGCCAGGCCAGCTGCCCAGTAGTGACGGTCGGCCCAAATTTCCCCGGAGAACCAATCGAGAACTCCGGTCTGCGTCGTATCCTGGCGGCCGCCACGTTCAAGCCGCACTCTCTTCACGCCGT
The DNA here is from genome assembly GCA_035631655.1 of Terriglobales bacterium. GTDB lineage: Bacteria > Acidobacteriota > Terriglobia > Terriglobales > Acidobacteriaceae > Gp1-AA122. The sequence goes on along the minus strand of DASQIH010000101.1, from coordinate 50,132 downwards.
TTCCTATGCCCTCTCTTTTGCGCAACAATACCAAGCCCATCTGACTCTGTTGCACGTCGTTCAAGAGTCCTATGGCGAATCGCGCCTGCAGAAGGCGCGCTTCCTGGATGAAGCCAAAATGCGGCTGCGCAAATTAGTTTCCGAGGGCGCCGCTCTACAATTTGAACCGGATTTCATCGTGGGATTCGGCACACCTGCGGCGCGTATTCTGGACGTTGCGGCGGAACAGAACCCTGACCTGATCGTGCTCGGCGTACGTCAGTCTCCCACCATGGGCGGGCGTCGCCCGTGGAGGACTGCCTCGGAAGTAACCAGCAAAGCCGCTTGCCCAGTGCTCACGGTGCGCGAACCGGAGCAGCCTGATTAGCCTTGAGCGCCCTACCTGCATGCGCACTTAATGCCGGTACTTGGAAGACATGCAACGAGTGGCCCAATATCTTCGTGCGCGGATAGTGCAGCACCCAACGATAGCTGTCCGGGCTTTCCAAGTACTGTCCGGAAAGATCGGTGGCGCTCACTACCACCGTGCCGGTTGCCCGTTGCCCTTCCGCCAACGCTCGCGCTCGGATGCCGTAAACACGCGGATCCACGCTGCCGGAGTATGCCAGCGAGATGGGCTCGCCCGGATGAGTGTTCTCGTATTCACGCAGGGCCAGCAGTCCTTGCCCCCAATCGAGGTTGCTGTCGGTAAGCAGCTTGTAACTTTCGGATGACGGTACGAAAACGTTGAAATAGCTAAGGTAATCGGGGGCATACCTTAACCCATCCGCACCTTGCAGTACGACCGCAAGAATTATCACTGCCTTGGTTAGGCGGCGCACCTTCGCGAACTCCCACACCGCTCCCGCAAAAAGCAGCATAATCGGATAAACCGGCAACACGTGCCGCTCTCCCAGGTTCAGACGGGACAGCATCGCAAGACCGAAATAGATAGCCGGGAAAGCGCTCATCAGCCACAAACCCTTTGGCGCGGGAATGGCACGCCGGAGCAAGAGGATGAGCCCCAGCGCAAATAATATCAGCGTGATTGTCGGCCATTTCAGCAGCACGGCGACCGGGTAAAACAGTCTGAAACCGCCGCGTGCCGAAACCTGCCCCAGAAAAAATGCTGGATGCCCCCTCTTGTTGTGCTGAAAAACCTGATAAAGGCCTTGCACGTATTCCCCCGCCGGAAGAGGGAAAGCGACGTTCGAGTTGCTGGAATGTACTTTGTGAACATAGGAAGCACGGTTCGGAAAATCGGCGCTCAATTCTCCGTCTTGGATGGATACGTGGGAAACGTGAAAGAAATAACCCGCCCATAAAACCAACACGGCAATCAAAACGGCGGCGCAGGTTTTCCCCCAGTTCCATCTGAGAGGACTGATGCGGAAACCCTCAGGGGTCAGAACCAGCATCCCGCCCACCGCGAGTATGAAAATCACCGGCGTGGAAAACTTAGCCAGCAATAGCAGGCCCAGCAGCGCCCCGAAGGAGAGGGTACGTAGTATCGATGGTTGCTCTTTCCACCAGACCAGACCCACAGCAGTAGCAAAGACGAAGAGCGCGGCCGCGCCGTCGGTAGTCGCAAGTGAGAAGTGAGCGATCAGAGGCGGTGAGAAAACAAAAAGCGCCAGCGCCAGGCTAGCCGCGCCCCAAGAGAACATTCTTCGTGCCGTTGTCCACACCAGGAAAGCCAGGATCACTCCCAGCAAGACATTCATCGAGCGTGCACGATGAGCCAAGGATTCCGGATCGGGCGCAACTCGAGGAACGTGCCAGCCACCATTAGGATCAGACTCGACCTCAATTTGCCATCGGCTGTCGATCAGGGGCACGGTGCATAAAAGGCGAGCCAATGGCGGATGATCGTTCCACACCTCGAAGCGGTGATTGCGCCAGGCTTCCAGCCCAGCCCGGATGTGTGGGGGCTCGTCATAAGTCAGCGACTGGGTACGAATAAACCAAGCGCACTGCAGTACGTAGGCGAGCAGGAGAAGGCCAGGCACGAGCCATCGCAACTGCTGCCTCCGCACTGCAGCTGACTCCTTTCTCTCAACTGTAAGGCTCTCGGCCATGTCTTATGTAGTGGGGAAACTGCCTGCTGGGCAATAGTCTCCCGCCGTGCCCCTTTAAACGACAGAACTCAGCTCGTGGTCAGTGCTGCATGAGCCTGCCGTTGGCGCGACTGGCTCATCCTCATCCACAAAAACCCAGCTACACACCACAGTGCCAGCAGCGGCAACAGGCTGGCCAGACCGTGCAGGCCGATGATTTGGCCCAGATTAAAAGAGCCATGCGCGACGCCGCCGCTCTCGTCCGCTGCCGTCAGCATCGAGACTTGATTGATAGCCAACTTCCCCGACCAGAACGATGGCCAGATCAACTGTGCGATGGGAACTCGGAGATTTTGTGGCGGTTGCGCAGTAGTTGCCACCGCCATCAGCGACAGAGCCGTTCCCCAGATTGCCAGCCCGCCCAGTAACCACCGCAGGCGGCTTGAGGAGCGGGCCCACACGAGTCCCAGGCCCACGCACAGCAGAGGTATTCCCGCCCCCATGTAGCGCGGACCATATGTCCAGCCAGCATGCCAGCCGGAAAACGACGCATTAAACAGCCAGTAGTAGACAGCAATTCCCGCTGCCGTGGCGGCCGGGTTGCGCGTGCTTTCCTGTTTCCAAAGCTGTCGGAGGCCAAACACGCCGGCGACGGTGACAGGCGCAAGGACGAATAACCCGATCCGCAGACCGAATAGCAGTTTGAACATGACGTCGAGTCTCGGAAAGGTGAGTCCCAGGAAGCCCTTTCGCATCCAAGGGAACGCCCCTGATTCATAGTGGGTATATCCAAGCTGGAACGGGGAACCGAAAGCAGCGTACTGGTAGATCATCAGGACCAGCAGACACGCCCCGGCTCCGAGAGCAACGCCAACTGCCGCACGCCATCGACTCGGCCATCCACGAGGCCACACTTGCGCCATGGCCAGGACTGCGAGCATTACCGAGGCGGGCGCTGCCGGGTATTCTGATACCGTCGCCCACCCTGCTGCTAGCCCGACTGCCAATCCCCAAAGCAGATCTTTGCTCGGCCTCGTGCCCTGGCCTACTCGCACCGCCGCTGCAAACGAAAACAGGAGACAGGCTCCGACCAGCGCGTGCGCGAAGAAAATGGTTGCCCACGCCCAGACCGGTGTTGCCAAGCCCAGGGAGAGGGCTGCGAAAGCGGCACCTCCGGTTGTTGAGCCCAGTCGCAACCCCAGCAGGAACAGACACGCGGACGAAAGCGCCGCAGGTAACCCGATTGTCAGAATGGTCGCTATATGCGATTCGGCTACCAGACCTCGCGGCGAAAGGGGATCGACGCCCGTCCAGCGCAGCAGCGGTCTGACCGCTGCTACCACCGGTATTGCAAGCAGAGCCACTCCGGGCGCCTTGTCGGAATAATAATGTCCCTGAAACAGTGCTTTGTCTTCGGTGTTGGAATGATAAGAGTCAATCCGTAATGTGTGTTGGTCCAAGATGGCGCGGACCAGGTCGAATCGTGAGTTCTGATTCCAGCCACCCGCCTGGTAGAAGTAGGCGTAAGAAACGAACAGCACAAGAGCGATGAGAGCGGAACGCTTGTAGTTACCGATGTCCTTAAGCCGGGTATCGTTCATTCAGATACCCTCCGGCTCAGGATTTCCCAGGGACATTGCCGACTCGGGTGTCCGTACGGCAACGAACACGAGGAAAAGCACGCTCGGCCAGAGTTGCAGAAACAGCCGGTCAAGCGACCACATCAGATGCCATCGCAGGTCGTAAGGAGTAATCACGTAGATGGCAAAGTATCCGATCGCGGCCAAAACCAACGTCCAAACTGAAACCGCCATGCCAGTACCAGATCTCGATTCGGCGTCTTTACCCAAAATCATCGGGTAAGCAATAACCAACAGAGTCCCGGGAATTAGAATCCAACCGCCAAAGCGAAGAAAATCTCTTAGAAACCATCGCGCAATCATCCAGTATCGGTGAGGTTCGATTGCCTTCTGCAGCATGCTGCTGGCGCTGGAGAACAGTTCTCCAGGGGGAGCGAGGGAAAGCTTGAAATACCCGATCAATAGTAGGATGGGGACGATGGTGGCAGCCAGCGGCGCCATGTGCCGCAAGCGCGTCGGCCAGTTCTCGCGAGCCAAGAGAATCCCCAGCCGCGCCACCAGGAAAGCAGTAAGGAAGAGTAATCCCTCATTTTTTGTCCAGGCGGCACATCCCATCATAAAACCTGAAAGAGCCAGCAGCGAGAAACTGGATTGCGGAACCCGATCTGCAAGACTGAGGAGCACAATCGCCGCCAGAAGAAAGAAACCGAGCGGTATGTCGGCGTACTGCGACATTCCTTGCCTCAAGAAAGAGGGCGTCCCCAGCAGCATCACTCCCGCGAGCAAACTCTGGTTTCGCCCCCGCAGAGCAGAAACAGCAGAGAACAGCAGCGCCACTGTGCTGAATGTGAAAGCGAATGCGAGGGCAGCCGGAACGAGCGTCGTCTCCCGTCCCAAGTAACTCCAGAAGTGAGCGATGCTGCCAGGAAGAAGCAGCGGATAGTCCGGATGAAACCAGGGGATCAGACTGGAAAAGCCGTCTCTCCAATGCTCTCCACCGCGAAACAAGAAACGGCCGTGCAGGTTCCAGATCGCAAAAGCGTCCCAACCCGTGCCATTTGGGTTCGTTGCCAGTTCCTTCAGACACCTATACAGCGAACCCATCAAGCTCAACGTAAACCCCGCCGCCAAGATCTGACCCAAGAGACTGGCAGACATATTCGCAGTGCTTTGGAACAGGCTTTGACCATGACTGCTATGGCTGCGAATCCAAAGCAGGATTGACAACAACACGAAAATCACGACTTCCATCACGGCCAGCGTTCGCGCAGGAATACAGAACACCAGGGAGAGAAAGTATAAAAAGGAGAAAAATCCGAGCCCGCCACCCAAGCCAAGCGAGGCCTTCAGGAGAAGGTCAGATCTGAGTGCGGCTCCTCTCGGCCAAGCCAAGGAAATCAGTACAAAACCGGTTGCCGCGCAGAGAACTGCCCCGGCTAGTCCGCCCATCTAGTTGCGCCTTTTGGCGAATAGCACCACGCCATTGCCGAAATTCTGGACAGGAAATAGGTTGGCTGGCCAGGTGGTGGTAGTCGGATCCAGGGGAGTAGCGAAATTTCCTACGACGAGTTCAGGCTCTAAGGAATTGTCTACCACCAGGGGCGCCAGAGCATATTGGGTCGCGTAGTAAGCGGGAAGTTGATGCCCGCTCTCCCACCCGATCCCCAGATATCCCACCACGCCACGTTTGGGCAATACTTTGTGCAGCTCTTCAAATCTCTTGTCATACTGCGAGAGGGTCATTCCTACAGGTCGAAATTGTTTCGCTGGGTTGAACACGAATCCTACCGCTGAAAGCAGACTCAATGAAACCACCGCCACAACGGCGATCCTGATCTGCAGAAGCCTCCGCGGTTTGCGTTTCACTTGTGTTTGTGTAATCAAGAACGATCATTATGCTCAAATTCGACCCGATGTATCAATTCGAGTCCGATAAGAGGAGCGAAACGATCAGGCTGCGACCATAGGAGAGCTGTGAATCCGGCTGGGTGCCGGCGGGCGGGATGTGTGAACCTACTCGGCGGCGACCGGTGCTTCTAATTCGATCTTCCCTTCCACCGAAACCTTGCAGGACAACGAGCGCGAGATCAGGCATGCCCGCTCGGCCTTCTCAATCAGCTTTTGGGTACGCTCTCGATCCTCCTCCCGCTCGATCGTGACCACCGACCGCAGGACAATGCGGGTGAAGCGAAAACCGCCCTCCTGTTTCTCAATGGCGCCTTCTACGAACACATCCATGCCGCTGAAGAACAATTTCGAGGCTTCTGCGATAGCTCGAAAGGTTGCCACGTAACAGGTGACCACCGCGCCTAGGAGCAGGTTTTCCGGTGTCCACAGGCCGGGCTCGCCACCGAATTCCGGAGGCGCCGCAAAGTTGATGGTGCGGGGAATTTCCGGAGCTTCCAGGATACCGCGCTTGTGCATCGTCCAATGTGCGTGAGCGCTGTAAGTGTAACTCTTCTCCATGGCAAGCCTCCCTGTTCCCGAAGCTAGCATCGCCCAAACGGCCGGGCTGTGAAGCAGGTCACGCGTGCAGGTGACCTCCATTGAACGTCCCAAGCGACTTTCCGGCCTCTATAATTTTCAGCCCAGGCAGCGATTTCGGTCGTCCAGCCTGAGCCAGAACCCCGGCCCCGACCATGGTCATGGAACCGCGGGGATTGGCTGGTGAGCAATGTCACAAAGCCCAGTGAGATTGATCACAGCGCTTTGTTTGCGCATCTCGGAGAATGATCGCGCGGGGATGGAGCGTCAGCAGTTTAGCCGTATCGAGCCCGCACGGAACCAGACTCGGGAGGTGCCTTGTGTCGACTGACAAACGTGACATCCTGGAGGTCCTGAAATTTGAACTCAGCTTTCTTGAGCAAGGTGGCTATGGACGCTCCGTGCGCACCCCGTGGAAGCCCACTTCCATTTTCCAGGACTCGCTTTCCTGCCTGAACTTCAACGACCCGGAACGGCCGCACCCGTGCAGCGAGTGTCTGTTGACCGATTTTGTTCCCAACACAGCCCAGAGTGAAAGCGTCCCCTGCCACCACATTCCTCTGAACCGGGCTGGGGAAACTGTCGATACGATGGAGCGCACCTGTAATCAAGTGGAACTCGAGGAAACTGTGAAAAACTGGCTGAGCGCAACGATCCAGCGGATCGAGCAGGAGCGCGCGCGAAAAGCAAAGTCTACCTCGTCGGTTGCAGCCAAGTAGCCCCGTATGTAAGGAACCCACGCCACTCGAGGAGCATCTTGCACGGAGGCCCCTATGCTCTCCAAATGCGTAAATCCTAGCTGTTCTGCGCGTTTCCGCTTTCTGCACGAAGGCCGCATCTTCAATCTTCTGATTCCCGAGCCGACTACCGACGCCAACCAGCTTCCGCGAGTCGCCATCGAGCACTATTGGCTTTGCTGACAGTGCTCCCAGACTCTGAAAGTCGTGGTCGACTTCGGCCTGCCCGTGCTATACCCACGTCATCTCCAGTTGTCTGAAGGCACGCCACTGAGGTTGCCGATGGAAGGAAGCCGCGCGCGGCCTAGTTTCGCAGCGCCCTAGCTCGGGTCCAAATCGGGAATTCCTGCCTTCCGCGCGTTATTGCTCATATAAAAATCACCGGTAAAAAGGTATGCTGAAAAACAGAAGTTGTGGTCCGTCCAGGAGCCACGCATGAAACGCGACTTCGCCTCGCTCACGCCGCAGGAAGCCCTGCACGTCGCCATTTTTATCGAGGAACGCAACGCCGAGATCTATCACCAGTTTGCCGAACTATTTGCCGAGTTCCACGACCCCGAGTCGCTGGAGATCGCCAGCACCTTCTGGGACATGGCCAATGAAGAGCGCCAGCACGGTACCGCTCTCCAACAGCGCTATTTCGAGCGCTATGGGACGCGCCCTTGCGCGATCACGGAAGACGATGTCCGCGACTTCATCGAAGTGCCGCGGCTGGAAAACGGCGATATCTTTACCATCAGCAAGCTGAAGGTGGGGCGCTCGCCCCGAGAAATGGCGCTGGAAATCGCTATCACCGCCGAGCAGGGAGCGGTTCGTTACTACACCCGGTTAAGTGAAATTACGGAAGATTCGGAATTAAAGGCGTTCTACCGCGAGTTTGTGGATTTTGAAAGCGGCCACACTGACTTTCTGCAAAAGAAAATGGCCGACGCCCGCCGCACCTCGGGCGGCACCAAGCTAGCCTGAGCAGAAAAGCGCCAAATCTATATCGTCAAGCAAAGCTATGTCGTCTTTCTGAGCAGACGCCAGTCTGCGAAGGATCTGGCTTAGACCGACAATCGCTTCGGCCAATGCTCGCAAGATCCTTCGCCAAGCTAACGCTTGGCTCAGGAGTGACGCCATGGGAAAGTGAGTCGGTGGCTTCTGCCGGCTAGTCCCTCTTCTCTGGGGAAGGTGTCATGTCTTGAGGGAACTCCTTGAACGCAACCTCTCGCGACTTTGAGGAGACTTTCTTGTTCGCATCCGTGCTGAATTCCGTGAGCGTCCCGTTCAGAACGTAATAAGCCTCATCGCCCGGGTTCTTGCCCGAGCCACGATCAACCTTCCCCTTGAATTCAAACCACACCCCGTGCACGGTCTCGGTAGTAAAGCTAAGTTTGTTTCCATCGAGCTTCCCCGTCTTGAAGAAGTGATCGAGGAAGGCGCCCTTGTCGCTGTCCAAGTCGCCGTAACGCGAAACAAAGCCGGTTACTCGCCCTTGATCCTCCACGGTGACCTGCACGAACTCGCCGTCACGAAGGAAACTGTACATGCCTGAGTAGTCATCTGCAATCTTGTCCGGCGGCGTGGATCTGGACTTGTCTTCGGATTTTTGTTGGGCCGCAAGCGACAAGGTGAGCAAGAATGAAATAAGAGTTGCGAAAAAAAATCTGCGCATGACATCGACTCCAATGGGCTCCATGGTACTACATCACAGCACCATATCCCGTGGCGGTCGAAGGTTAGGTAGGCGCTGATGAGCCCAGTACCCGGAGGTTCACGCGGCACCGGTTAGCCGCAATGGTGGGCTATAATCGAGCAATTGTCGCCCTTCGCAGTGAGTGTTCATGGATAACGGCTTCGGGCTCTTAAATTCTGCGGTGAACCCGTACTATAAAAAAGCTCCGCCCCCGCCCCGTTTCGTGGTCGAACTGGACCCCGCGCACCGGGTCTTCTTGCGCAATCTGGGCGATTTGTTGTTCTTTCGCCGTCCACCGCGAGTAAGCGTCACCTCGCGTCCCGCGGCATTCTGGCCTGACGTATTCGTTCCTTCCCGCACGCCCTGGTGGCCGTTTTTGGAATCGATCCTGTGGCACGTCTTCGCGGCGGCGGCCGTGTGGGCTCTCGCGCAAGGATGGGCTTTGCAGCAGCAATCCTTGCCGCGTACGGTGTTCAACCGGTCAGACGTGATCTACTACACCCCCTCCGAGTATCTGCCGCCCTTGAATACGGGCAGCTCTCCGGCGCGTGTACCGCAGAAAGGAAAGCCCGAGTTTGCGCGCCAGCCCATCATCTCGGTCCCGCCCGAGGCTGACAATCGCACGCAGACCATCATCACGCCACCTAACATCAAGCTGGCTCACGACATTCCCGTGCCAAACATCGTAGCCTGGCGTTCGGCAAATCCCGCAGTCCCGCTGTCAGCTACCGCGCGGTCGCAGTTGCCGGTCCCGACACTCGCCACGCCCGTAGTTGCCCCACCCCCGGATGTGAATCAAATTACCGCCCGCCGCTCGGAAACAGATTTGCCGCCAGCGGCCATTGCGCCGCCACCCGATATTGCTGCGGCAACTTCGCGCAGATCAGTAGCAACACCGCAGGCAGCCGTCATTGAGCCGCCTCCAGCCGTACAAGGTTCGATTCGTAGGATCGGCGACGTCAATATCGGACACAGCGAAGTAGTTGCCCCGGCGCCTGAATTGCCGATGGACGAGCAGCGGGCGCTGTCCACCTTGGCCCAGACTTTGACAAAGGCTGCTCTAGGTAGTAGGGCAAACCAGGTCGTCCCGCCTCCGCCATCGATGCAGGATGGGCAAGGCGTCGGCTACCGCGGCGTCAGCGGGATGTCGGGCGCTAACGCGCAGGTGGTTCCGCCCCCTCCGTCCCTCCCCGGAGCAGGCAACACTTCCGGCTCTGGACGACTGATCGCCTTGGGTATTCATCCGGCGGCCGGACCTCCGCCAATGCCTGTTGTCGGGAACCGCCGCGGAGAATTTTCGGCAACACCAGAAGGCAGACACGGTGCTCCGGGTACACCGGACATCGCGGCCGATCCGCACGGGGCGCACGGCGGACATGGGAATGGAAATGGAAATGGAGGCGCGGGCAGTGGCACCAACAGCCAGCTGCCGCCCGGCATCATTGTAGGGCCCGGCCCGAAGAATAGTCCGACCTCGACGGTCGCGCGCGGTCCCGCGGGCTCTCCAGATGACGCAGGTTCGGGCAGCGGCTCGACAAGCGCATCCAATACTCTGATAGCCGAAGCTCGTCCGATGCGAGTGACGCCGCGTCGGGCAATGACCGAAACCAACGCGCCGACCGCAGTTGAGCGCCAGGTCTTCGGGGGGCGAAGAGTCTACTCCATGATCCTCAACATGCCTAACCTGAACTCTGCGGGGGGAAGTTGGATCATCCGCTTCGCCGAACTAAGAGCGAATGATGGGCAAGGGGATCTCAGCGCTCCCGAGGCCATCCACAAAGTTGATCCCGGCTACCCGCTTGAACTGATGCGGCAGAACGTGCAGGGCACCGTGACCCTTTACGCGGTTATCCGCAGCGATGGCACAGTCGGGGATGTGCGGGTGTTGAACAGTCCCGACGGCCGCCTCGAGCCCTACGCTCGCGCTGCGCTTGCCGGCTGGCATTTCCGTCCCGCTATGAAGAACGGAGTTGCGGTCGACCTCGAGGCAGTTGTGATAATTCCCTTCCGCCCCGCACGCAAGTTCTGAGGCACGTTTAGCGGCGACACCGCTGCTGACCCTTCGTTCCCGTTCATTCAGGGCTCTTCCAGGAACTGGTCTGTCCAGAATCGGAATTCCTGATCTTTTAAGCCAACCCCCTGCACGCCGGTGTCATCGAAAGTGACATTGTGAATGAGCAGGCGACCAGGCTTTGGCGAGCGCTCTGTATCGAGGCCGCTTTCGAGGAGAATCCCGAGAAGCTACCCCAGATCATCGCCAAACTAAACACGGGACTAACGGCACGCCAGGAACAACTGGCAGAGGAAATTTTCGAGCGGCTCGGCTCCGATCCGCCTAATAGACCGAGCACGGGAAAGTGGATCCATTAGTGGCCGGAAAGGATTGTCGGGGTTGGAATTCCTCGAAGGTGCCTTAGCGGACGACTGTCGATCCGCGTGGGCGGCTACTGGATCTTCGGCTTGCGGATCGCCTGCTCCCGAACCCAGAGGCTTCTTAGTTAGGGCCTCTTCCAGAGCTTCCTGTTCATCTTTTTCCCCAGGCCCTTGCGCTAGCTCGACCATGCGACGCTGGATCAATCGGCGCGCCTCCTGGCAGAGCTGCAGCTGCTTGGCGGGATCAAGCGCCAGTTGGACGGCCTCGTAGACTTCCTTCCAGTCCTTTGGGTCGGCCAGGCCGATATTCGGCAGCAACTCTACCGAATTTGCCTGCTACGCGCAATTAAGCAGGGGGGTTAACCGGTCGCCAAGCGATAAACCTTAAGGCTCAGTAGCTTAGGCGCTGTCTTGTCTACTGGGGCGATCTCGCGGGCTTCCAATTTGGTATGACTACCTGACCGCTACTCGTAGCGCAGGCTCTCGATAGGGTCGAGGCGCGCCGCACGGACGGCCGGCAGCATGCCGCTGATAATGCCCACCAGGCCAAGAATGACAGTTGCCACCACCAGGCTGCTTACCTTGATGTGTAGATGGATATCACCGGCTTGGAGATTCTCTCCGAAGGCGCTCATCAACGTCAGCGACCCTACACTCCACGAGATGAGATAGGCGATGACGATCCCGGCCAGCCCGCCTGAGAAGGTAATGGCCAGCGCTTCGGCAAGAAACTGGAAAAGAATGTGCCCCTTGTGAGCACCCAGCGCCTTCTCCACTCCGATCTCCCGGGTGCGTTGCTGCACGGAAACCAGCATGATATTCATCAGCCCGATGCCGCCAATACCCAGCGTCAGAGCACCAATAAATGCCAGCAGCACTTTCAGCGCTGCAGTCACGATGCGGAAGTCATCGAAATCTTCCTTGAAGTCGGCGATGAAAACGGCGCGGCGGTCGTCGGGACGGAAATTGTGATGCCCGGCAAGGACAGCACGCACCACGCGGGCCAATTGCTGGTGATTCTGGCCTTCGTAATCCATGAACATGCCGGTAATGTACTGGGTATCGTAGAGGTCGCCCATGGCGCTGAAAGGGATGACCACCATGCTGTTGTCGTTATTGTCGCCACCCTGCACCTTGTGTTGGTAGACGCCCACAATCTGGAAGCTCACTCCATTGATGCGAACACTCTGCCCCTCCGCTTGTTCACCGGAGAACAGCCGGCGTTTCGCCTCGTCGCCGATTACTGCTACCCGGGCATGTTCGCTCTGGTCTTGCTCACTCAGGCCGCGCCCGGTGCCTACGTCAAAGCGACGAATCCGCTGGTACACGGGATAGACGCCAGTAAGAAACAGGTTCGTGAAAGTGCGGGTGTCGTGCTGGATGGTGACGCCCTGCTTGTCGAAGATCGGGGTCACTCCCTTGATCATCGGAACTTCGTTACGGATGTACTCGATGTCGGCGAGCTTGAGCCGGACTTCACTGCCTGCCTTGGAACCGCCGGCTTGGAGGGAAGTACGGCCGGGGAACACTCCAATAACTTCAGTGCCCCAGGAACTAAAGATCAGATTGATGGCATACTCGAACCCCGAACCAAAGGCCAACAGAATAACGACGGTGGCAATGCCCCAGGCCATTCCCAGCATGGTCAGAGTGGTGCGCCGGCGATTGTGTTGCATGGCACCGTAGGCTTCCTTGAGCAGATCACGAGTCATGGCTCACTCCTGGCGCAAAGCCTCGACGGGTTCCAGCATGGCAGCCTTGCGTGCGGGATACAGGCCGGCAGCGATCCCCGCGAGGGCCAGAGAAAGCACAGCGGCGATCGCCGACACGGGCACGATCTTGGGACTATCGAAACCCTGCGGCAATTGCACTCCTGCGAGCAGGCGGATGACTAACATCGCACCGCCAACCCCGATAGCACCGCTCAGCAGGGTCAGGAATGCGCCTTCCAGGAAAAACTGGAAGAGGATGTTGCGCCGGGTTGCGCCCAGGGCCTTGCGCAGCCCGATCTCCCGCGTGCGCTCGGTGACCGCGACCAGCATGATATTGATGATGCCAATCGCACCCAGGCCGAGGGTGACGAGTCCCACGCCCCCTAAGAACCAGTCCATGGCGGTGAAAATCTTCCCCATGGTCTTCTGATTCTTCACCGTATCCCACTCTTCCCAGGTGTCCTTGCCCGAAGGATCGAAGCCCCCATGGTTGCGGGCTACGATTCTGTGCAGCTCGTCCTTCGCGGCTTCATTCTCTTCGAAGCTGCGCGGTTGATAGTTAATGAACGAAATTGCATTCCCTTCCTTCGAGTTGTCCCCCTTCAAAGGGAAAAGCTCCCGCATGGTGTTAAAGGGCACAAAGATTCGGATGTTGGTCGCGTTCTGCTCTTCGTGCCCGATTTTTGAAAGCACACCAATGACTTCAAATCGAACACCGTTCAGAAGGATGGTATTGCCGAGCGCGGGACGCCCGGGAAACATGTTGCGTGTCATCTCGCGGCCCAGCACGCACACGCGCCGCCGCTCGCTGTTGTCCTGATCGTTGATCCAGCGTCCCGCCTGCAAGGGAATCGTCCGGACGTGGCTATAGATTGGGGGGACGCCGGATACCTGGCCGTTGGTGCTGGTGTAATCGCTGACCGCCCGGATGTCATCGCGCGCGATCAGCGGGGAGATGTTGACCGCGAGCTTCGATTCGCTCTTGATCGCCAGGTAGTCGTCATAGGTCAAGTTGAACCACTTCATGGAACTGAAGCTGCCTTCGACTGCGGGAGCGCGGCCACCAAAGAAGAAGATGATGTTCTTGCCGAAGGTCTCGAGTTGCTTGCGATTGCCGTTACGGAATCCCTCGCCCACTCCGACCAGCAGCAAAAGCGAGCCCACACCCCAAGCGATCCCGAACATGGTGAGGAAAGAGCGCAACTTGTGCGCCCACAGGGTGCGCAACGTCTGGCCGAAGGTGTCCAGTAGCATGCGCATTGTGACTGGATCGATTAGTTGGGACGCTGATTTAAAAAGAGAGGTGCGTCAGCCCAACCATCGCTCAGTTGGACTGACGAGCAGGGGAAGGGTTAGCGGTTTTGTATGTAGCAGTCGGGCAGCAGGATTGTGCTGCGGGTTCATCACTGCGCGCCAGTGTTATGTCAATTGTGTGGCGAAAGCGAACCCTGCTCGCTTCATTTATTCTCGGGTGCGGGCTCTGAAGAGCCTGCGGGATTGATCGGTTTTAAACCGAGTTGTTTAGCGATCGCCTTCTCTTTCGTCTTCAAGGGCTGCAGAGTGCGCAGGTAGAACACCAGGCCCCAAGCTTCATCCGGTTTCACGTTGTCGGCAAACGATGGCATGGGCGAGCCGTCCATACCGGTCATGAAGATCTTGTACAGATCCCGGTCGGTGGAGCCACACTTGAAGCGGGTTCCATCATGGAAATTGAATGGCTTGATTGGCCGATTCTGGTCATCCGTAAGCGTGTCAGCCGAAGGGCCGTTGCCCCGGCCTTCGACCCCGTGGCACTTCCAGCACTCTAATTTCTGAAACAATGCTTGGCCCGCTTTGATTCGATCGGCTGTCACCGCAGGCTCCGGCGGGATTTCGATCGAGGTACCCGGTTTTTCGGTCTGCCACTTGGGGGAGAAATGCTTGACATAGGCGACCAGGTCGGCCCGGTCCTGATTGGTTAATGGTCGCCACTGCGGCATGTTCGAGTTGTCCAGACCGCGTCCGATCGTGTCGTATAAATCCTGGTCTGTGGGCAGCGTTCCGGTCGGTGTAGAACGGCAGCGGAAGGTGGCCGCTGTAAAGTTGCGCGGCTTGGGGTCGGTCCACTGCGCGTTCTCCCCTTCGCCATCACCTAATGCACCGTGACAACCGATGCAGAACCGCTTGTAAGGTGCGGCTCCTGCCTTGGCATGTCCGGTAAGCTTGCCGATATGGCTCTCCATGCCCAGGCGTTGGTTCTCGGTGTATTCCGTCTCCTGAGCCCAGGAACCGGCCGCCAGCGCGAGAACCACAATCACGCCTAACCACAGCCAACGTTCAAGTAGATTGATGCGCATCGCCAGTCCTCTCTAGAAATCGAAGTCAAAGCCAAACATCAAACTACTGCTGGTCAGGTTCAGACCGCTCGGGGACACGCCTCTCTGCCGCGCAATGGCGTACTCGTTGTGGAACGCGAAGCCTGCCCGGCTGAACATGAACGGATACCAGCGATACCCGAATGTATAGGCATCGATGTCCCCGAGATTGGAAGGATTGCTAGCCAGAGGCTGGCGCGACATGCGCACAAATTCGGAGCGCTGTACCAGGATCATCTGCGGATTTACCGTATAGTGCGTCTCGACGAAGCCGCCGTTCCAGGTGGGCGCCTGTGCCCCAGCCGGAAGCGGTGTCCCGTCCGCCGGCGTACTGGTTCCCCAATAGGCGCTGTCCCAGCCGTGCTGGTAGAAGAGCGAGAAGTCCAGCTTCTTCACGTAGAACAAACCAAAGACGCCCTCGCGGTGGAATGACTTGTTGCCCCGGCCTACCACGGGGCTCCCCCCGGAATTCAAACTGAAAGTCGGGGCTTTCCCTACAAAGGCGTATGCACCCACCCGATCCACACCCAGCTTGCCCGTATCGAAGGCTTGGCTGGCGGTGATGAACGTACTGTAGGAATTCGCGGGCAGGTTCACATTGCCGTCGTTCGAGCTGAGTACTGCCACCGAATAGCGCGTACGGTCATTCAATGAATGGCCCATTACCTCGACGCCCAGCTGGTTATCGCCGATTTGCGCGAAGGCATTGTTGTCGCCCGGGGGCACGAAGTGGTAAAGCTGAAAGAACCCGCCATTGTTGGACAAGGTCTCGATACGCTTCTCGGAAATGATATTGTCCAGCTCAAATTTCCCGACTTTGACGTTTAGCCACGGGCTCTTCAGCAGATTGTCGAAGCGAACCCAGGCCGATTCGAAGTGGAAGCTGGCGGTGTTGTCGGAAGAGGGTGTCAGAAGAAAGGAAATGTTGTTGAACAGAGTTCCGGAGGTCAGGATATCGAGACCCGAGAGATCGAATCCATGATTGGTGATGCGCTGTTCGGTGCCTCCTGCCTCATCAATGGCCACCCGGTTGACGCTCTCTCTATGCCAACTAGGTGTAATGCGGAATGTGATCGGCCAGTACGCCGGATTCTGCCAGATGGGCGAATCGCGGTCGTTCATCAATTGGTAGCCGTTGTCCTTGAATGTCTGGCCGAAGACATTCAGCTTGGGCCAGGTCTCGTGGCACGCTGAACAGGGCAAGCCATACTTGCGGGCAAACGCCGGAATAGCAACCGCATTTCTTAAAGATCCAATGACCACGAACGCCAGCAACATCACAGCCCAGACAGTTCTCGGGAACCGGGAAGCCATCGTATGCTCCTGCGGAAAAATTGGACTACGCTTTTACTGAGTGTGCTATGCGGCGTCACCCATAGCACGAGGTGATGCCAACACTTAACGATTCTTCTAAGTTCAACCGTTCAGGGGCGGTCGCGATGCGGCAAAAAACTGGATCCGACGCAGTTCCGGAGGACTCGATTCGAAAGTCACTCCTTGCGATCGGCTGCACCCATATACTCTCCGTAACGGTGCTTTAGCTCTTTGCTCTTCCGCAAGTACGATGTTTGCTGGTTGTAAATTTGTTGCAAGGTAGTTGTAAGGGTGAGGTTTTGGTGTTTTCGGCAGCGCTTGAATGCAGCAGCTCTCTCTCTGCCTGGGATCTTCTCCGGCAAAACAACCCCTGCCCGGCAACGCGCTTCTACACATTGATGAGCATCAAGAAGCTCCTGATTGTCGTTCTCTGGACGGCATTCGTGTTGTCAATAACCTGCTCTGCTCAGGTTACGATCGCGCAAATTAGCGACACTCATCTGGGGGAGAAGCGGGCCCCGCACGCGGCGGACAATTTGCGCACAACCGTGGAGACGATCAATGCCCGTCACGTTGACGCGGTCGTTCTCACCGGAGATATTGGAGAAAATCCACAGTATCGGCAAGAGGCTAAGGCAATCCTGAGAAGCTTGAAAGCGCGCCTCTATTATGTCCCCGGCAATCACGACGTGCACACTCACGACTTGAACGAATACCGCGCAGAGTTCGGCAAAGACTACTATCGCTTCCGAGTAAAGAACGTGGACTTTATAGTGATTGATTCACAGCTGCTGGGCAACTACGACAAATACGAAGCTGCTTCGCCGCCACCTCTGCCTATAAATACCGCGGCGGAATCGGAAAAAATGTTCGCCTGGCTTGACCAACAACAAGAACCAGCGGGACGCATTATGATTGGCGCGCAACACATTCCGGCGGTCCGCGATGGCGAGTTCCCACCGGACAAGAAACCCTATTGGGTAATCAGCGAACCCTACCTTTCACGGGAGATCGATCTCCTACACAAACTCGGTGTCAAGCACATGCTGGTTGGCCACTGGCACAACGGGCGGGTGTTTGAGCATGATGGCATCACGTGGCATGTCGCACCTGCGACCAGCTGGTTGCCGTGGGGCGGCGAGCTTGGTTTCGCCATTCATACCATCGCGACCGATGGAAGCGTCCGGACGGAGTTTACTGCTCTGCCCAACGCTCAGCCTTAATCAACCGCCCAATTGTCAGCGTTAGTGACAGAGCACCGAAGCACATAGCACTAAGGTAATCGGGTATCAAGGGTATTGATTCGTTCGCCTAGTGTGGCAGAATGCATCCCGTGCCAACCGAATCTTTCGAAGAACTCGAACACATGCAGGACTTCGTCGAGCAGCTTGCCCTGTTGGTCGTTTCCCATTTGGAGGAGTTCAATGCCGTGTGGGAATGCGCCAACCGGGTGTGTGACCGCTATTACGCCGCAAACGCAGCATAATCGCCGCCGAGCCGCACCCGACAGACGGCAGGGCTTCCCTGTGCCACGGTTCATCGGTTTTCTACAGTAAACACTGTATAGACCTGAACCTGCTTTTCCTTGACTCTTTGTATGCCGCTGAATCTTTTCCCCGAGGGCACCGAGAGAATGGCGAACGATACTCCTCTGTTGGAACGTGTGCTCAGAAGAAGAGGAGCACGCTATTTTCTCTCGCTGCTGGTTACAGCGGTTGCCCTGCTGGTTCGCTGGTTGCTGAATCCCTTTCTTGGTACCTATGCGCCGTTCGTTACCCTGTTTCCGGCCATAGCTTTTTCCGCCTGGTATTGCGGAATCGCGCCTTCCCTGCTGACTCTCGCTTTTGCGCTGATCGGCGCGAATTACTGGTTCATTACCGCTCAGCAACCACTTCGCTCCCTCACGGCTGCCCAGTTAATCGGCAACGCCGTCTTCTTGGTAGTCGCTGCCCTGGTCATGGTCATGGGCGAATCGAATCGTCGGCGGAACGAAGCTCACCGTCAGGCGCAAGACGAATTGGAAGAGCGAGTGAGGCAGCGCACTCTCGAACTTGATGACGCCAATCAGAGCCTCCGCGAGCTCACTGGACGCCTGCTGCAACTGCAGGATGACGAACGCCGCCGCATAGCGCGGGAATTGCACGACAGCGTCGGACAGATGCTAGCCGCCCTGGCTATGAACCTGTCCTCGGTGGGGATTGACATCGAGCGACTTACTAACGCCTCCAGTGCGGTGAGCAAAAGCATGGACATGGTCCATGAAATGACTAAGGAGATCCGAACGATCTCCTACTTGCTACACCCGCCGCTACTCGACGAAGCCGGCCTGGCCTCGGCGTTGCGCTGGTACATTGAAGGGTTTGCCGAGCGCAGTAATATCCAGGTTGATTTGCATTTCCCGGAGGATTTCGGACGGCTCTCCCGCGAATTGGAAACCGCCATCTTCCGGACCGTCCAGGAGTGCCTTACCAACATCCACCGGCACGCGGAGAGCCCGACTGCCAAGATCCGCCTTACTCGCTCGGGCAGTGAGGTGCGCGTGGAAATCGAGGACGAGGGTAAGGGCATACCGCCGGAAAAGCACTACGAGGTCGCCTCCCCTGGAACGCCGGGAGTCGGGATCCGAGGGATGCGGGAGAGGCTTCGCCAACTGGGCGGCAGCCTGGAAATTCACTCCAACGGTACGGGCACGGTTGTAAAGGCTCGTTTGCCGATTGGACACAAATCTACAATGTCTGCCGATGCGGCTTAGAGTCCCCGGATTCCTCGGAGCTCTCACGAACTTCCAATCAATAATCCGGTAAAGAACACTAGCGCCCCACCCAACATGACCTGCATAGCCGCCGAGAAAGTGGGTGTCTCCATGTAGCGGTGCCGGACCCAGGTGATGATGCCGAGCTCTGCGAGCACCACCGTCACGGCGATCGTCATGGCCAGGCGGAAATTGGGAATAAGGAAGGGGAGGGTATGCCCGATGCCCCCCAGCGTAGTCATAGCGCCTTCGATTAATCCACGCATCCAGGGATGTCCGCGCCCGGTGAGACTGCCGTCATCTGACAACGCCTCGGCAAATCCCATGCTGATGCCGGCCCCCACCGAAGCTGCAATGCCGACCAGGAATGCGTCCCAGGTACTCTTTGTAGCCTGAGCCGCGGCGAAGACTGGGGCCAGAGTAGAAACAGAACCGTCCATCAACCCGGCAAGCCCCGGTTGGATGATTTGCAGCACGAACAGGCGCCGCCGGGCTTTCTCTTCATCTTCCCGCACTTCGGCGCGCAGCTTTTCTTCCGCCAGTTCCTGCGCCCGGTACTCGTGCGACCGCTCTTCCTGGGCCAGATCATCGAGCAGTTGCCGGATGCTGGCGTCTTGTGCCAGCGAAGCTGCCCGCTCGTAGAAGCGGCGTGTCTCTACCTCGATGGCGCTGGCGTGCTTGCGTACCTCATCCAGCCGCAGCGGGTGCACCAGCCAGATCGGCTTGCGTTGCACGAACCCTTTCACGTCTTGTCGCCGGATCAGCGGAATGTGTTCGCCGAACTTCTGCCGGTAGAGCTCGATCAACCGCCGCCGATGCCCCGACTCTTCGGCACGCATCCCATCCAGCACCGCAGCGGTAGCGGGATAATCCTGTCGCAACCCTTCAGAAAGATCCGCGTAAACCCGCTCGTCTTCTTCTTCTAGAGAAATCGCCAGCGCTAGAATCTCGCGCTCGGACAGAGTGTTGAAGTTCTTCATGGGGCGTTAGATTATTCCAGCGAAGCGGGGGGTACAAACTGTTTGTCATTGCTGGGAAAGTGTGGGGCCCGAGTCTCCGGCCCAGGAAGGCGGGTCCGAGACCCGCCGCCACACATGTCAGGATCGGGGTTATGCCATTTTGCGGCCCACGGCCGGAGCGATCATGCGCAGTTCATCCATTAACTTGGCAAACTGATCCGGAAACAGGGACTGTGCCCCATCGGACAACGCCTTGTCCGGGTCATGGTGCACCTCGATCAACAAGGCATCCGCCCCGGCAGCTACCGAAGCGCGCGCCATAGGCGCCACCTTGTCGCGGCGCCCGGTTCCGTGGGAAGGATCGGCTGTCATGGGCAGATGAGAAAGCTTTTTCACAATCGGAATGGCGGAGATGTCCATGGTGTTGCGCGTATAGGTCTCAAAGGTGCGAATACCTCGCTCGCAGAGAATCACGTCGTAATTGCCGCCCGCCATGATGTATTCGCCCGAGAGCAGCAGCTCTTCCAAAGTGGCGGCAATACCGCGCTTGAGCAGCACCGGCTTCTTCACCTTGCCGAGTTCGCGCAGCAGATTGAAATTCTGCATATTGCGCGCGCCCACCTGCAGGATATCCACATAAGGCAGCATCATCTCAATCTGCGAGATTTCCATGACCTCGCTGATGACCAGCATGCCGAACTTGTCGCCGGCCTCGCGCAGCAGCTTCAGCGCCTCCAGTCCGAGTCCCTGGAAGGAATAAGGAGAACTGCGCGGCTTGAAGGCACCTCCCCGCAGGACCCGGGCGCCCGCCTTCGCTATCTGCTCGGCCACCGTGAACAGCTGTTGCCGCGACTCTACGGAGCACGGCCCAGCCATAACTACGACTTCTTCGTTGCCAATGGCAAGCCCATTGGTGAACTTCAACACCGTGCCCTCGGGACGAAAACTTCGACCCACGAGCTTGTAAGGCGCGCTGATGCGGTGCACTTCCTGCACACCGGGAAGCACCTCGAGATTGCGGGTATCAAAATCAATGCGCGCCCCCACGGCAGCCAGAATGCTCTGGCGCACGCCCGTGGTGCGGTGTACGGAAAAGCCCATCCGGATCAGGTGTTCGATCACCTGCTGGATTTGCGCTTCGGTTGCGGTCTCCTGCATTGCGACAATCATGGTAAGTACAAGCTTTCAGCCTTCAGCTTTCAGCCTTCAGCCTTCAGCTTTCAGCCTTCAGCTCTTTGACTGAACGCTGAGAGCTGACAGCTCTCAGTCATTTACCTCCGAATCCAATTCGGTATTCCCTGGTTCTGGTGCGGTCGTTCCCGCGGCCAGCGTTTCCGGGGCGATTTCCTCCTGCTGGATTTGGCGCATGATGTCCATGATGCGCTCGTAAATCCGCATTAAATCGCGATCCGGTAACGGCCCGGGATTCACCTTTGTCACATGATCGAATACAGCCCGCTCCCGGTCCGGCTCGTAAATCGGCATCGCGAGATCACGCTTGAGCTTCCCAATCTCGTGGGCGGCGCGCGCCCGATCGCTGATCAACTCGACCAGTTTGCCGTCGATCTCGTCGATTTTCTTGCGCCAATCTGCGATGTCCATGGTAGCTTTCAGTCGCTCAGCTATCGGCTTTCAGTTTGATCGTTGCACGAGGGGGATGATACCCGATACCGCCACGGCTGCGGCACTCAACTTTGCTTTGCTGAAAGCTGACGGCTGAGAGCTGACGGCTGCAATAGCTGTTTTATGAATTGTGCCACAGACTCGGCTTCTTTCCCCGGATTTCGCTCAATAGTCTGCACAATTGCGCTGCCGACGACCGCGCCTTCGGCAAATTCGCCTACAGCTGCGAACTGCTCGGCAGTCGAAACGCCGAATCCAACTGCGATTGGCAACTTGGTGAATTTTCGTAGCCTTCTTACCAGCGCACGCGTGTCCTCGGGAAGCTGCTGTTGCGCCCCGGTCACTCCGGTGCGCGACACCGCGTAAACGAAGCCGCTGGATAGTTTGGCAATCTGGCGTAAACGCTGCTCGGTGCTGGTTGGCGCGGCCAGGAACACGGTCGCCAGACGCCGCATTCGCATCTCCCGCAGATACTCGTTTGCTTCCTCGACCGGCAAGTCGGTTACCAATGCTCCATCCACCCCGGCCTCTTCTGCCAAGTTACAAAAGGGGGTCAAGCCCAATTTCAGGATGGGATTCAGATAGGAAAAGATAATGAGCCCGGCCTGGGAGCGCCGCCGAATTTCCGCCGCCAGTTTTAGGACCTGTTCGAGCGTGGTGCGGGCGCGCAGGGCGCGTTCGCTGGCCCGTTGGATCACCGGCCCGTCCGCGACAGGGTCGCTGAACGGCACCCCCAACTCGATTACGCCTGCGCCAGCATCAATCGCTGCCAAGACAATCTCATGCGTGGTGGCAAGGTCTGGATCGCCACAAGTCACGTAGGCGACAAGAGTAGGACGAGATTCGAAAGTCAGTGGCATCGTGCAATTGTTGATTTTTGATTTTTGATTTAAGCCCCGCTGCGCTTCAATCAACAATTCTTCAAGTTTTCTCGCAAGATTCCCATATCCTTGTCGCCGCGGCCGGATACGTTCACGATCACAATGTCCGACTTCTTCATCTGCGGGACTCGTTTAACACATTCCGCCACGGCGTGCGCCGACTCCAGTGCCGGGATGATGCCTTCCGTCTGCGCCAGGAGAGTGCAAGCCGCCAGCGCCTCTTCGTCCGTGGCGGACACGTACTCCGCGCGACCGGTGTCCTTCAGCCAGGCGTGTTCCGGCCCTATGGAAGGATAGTCGAGGCCGGCAGATACGGAGTGGGTGGCCGCAATCTGTCCGGCGTCGTCCTGCAACACGTAGGAGTAAGTCCCCTGCAGGACACCGGGCTGGCCGCCGTGAAAACGGGCCGCGTGGTCGCCCAATCGTTCGCCCCGGCCACCAGCCTCCACGCCAATCAGCTGCACCCTCTTGTCTTTCAGGAATTGGTGAAAGATGCCAATGGAATTGGACCCCCCGCCCACGCAGGCAATAATGGCCGTCGGCAGTTTCCCTTCCGCTTTCAAAATCTGAGCCTTGGCCTCGCGCCCGATCACCGCGTGAAAATCACGCACCATGGTCGGATAAGGATGAGCCCCTAACACGCTGCCCAGCAGGTAATGAGTCGTGCGAACGTTGGTGACCCAATCGCGCATGGCCTCATTGATGGCATCCTTCAAAGTGCGCGATCCCGAATCCACGCCGCGAACCTCCGCCCCGAGCAAGCGCATGCGGAATACGTTTAGCTCCTGCCGACGCATGTCTTCCGTACCCATGTAGACGACGCACGCGAACCCAAAAAGGGCGCACACCGTTGCCGTCGCCACACCGTGCTGTCCGGCGCCGGTTTCGGCAACGACCCGACGCTTGCCCATCCGCTGCACCAGGAGCGCCTGCCCCAGGCAGTTATTGATCTTGTGCGCGCCCGTATGCAGTAGGTCTTCGCGCTTGAGATAGATCTTGGCGCCGCCGAACTTCTCAGTCAGCCGGCGGGCAAAAAACAGCGGCGTCGGACGCCCCGCATAGTTGCGAAACAGATCTTCGAGTTGCCGCTTGAACTTGGGATCGCGCTTCGCCTTTTCGTATTCCCGCTCGAGTTCCTCGAGAGCAGCCATCAGCGTCTCGGGGACATAGCGCCCGCCATACAGTCCGAACCGTCCCGGAGTCGTCCTGCCGGCGGTTGCTGGTTTCTGTTTCGGAATGGATACGGTCGCCATCGGTTATGCGCTCTTGTCTGCCTCGCGCACTGCTTTTACGAAGGCACGAACTTTCTCAGGATCTTTCTTTCCAGGCTGGCGCTCCACGCCCGAAGCAACATCAACACCCCACGGTTTAAGGATACGAATCGCGTCTCCCACATTCGCAAAAGTTAAGCCGCCGGCGATTACCACCTTCGTCTGTTCAGCGAGCGTGGACACGGTTGGCGATGCATGTGTCCAATCGAAGGTTTTGCCAGTACCACCAGGTTGCTGCGGTGTGCTGGAGTCGAGAAAGATAGCGTGAATGCCCGGCAACCCTCGGCGGGACGAATTCCATTGCGTCGTACCATTGACAAAAATGGCTGCCGGCAAGGCAAGATAGACCCTCACCTCACCGAACGCGAGTCCCATTCCGTGTGCGATCAGTTCCTGCCGGGCTTTCGCGACGGCTCCATCCGAAGAGATTGCCGGAAGCGTCATGTGTAGCTGTATCGCGGTCAACCCGACTCGTCTCGCTATTTCGCCTATTTGCGGCGTAGGGCTTACAAATACACCGACCTTTTCCATGCTGACAGGTAGGGATTCGATTATTTCTTGGGCCGTATCGACCCCGACATTCCTTGGGCTCTTCTCATAAAACACAAACCCGACCGCGTCAGCGCCAGCATCGACGGCCACCTGCGCATCTTCCAGGTTGGTCACCCCGCAAATCTTGGCCCAAGTCACAAGTTCATCTCTCTAGGCACTGGGTACCGAGTACCGGGTACTGGGTATTTGATTCAGCAACGCGCGCAGTGCCTTTCCCGGGGAGGACGCCTTCATTAGCGACTCGCCAATCAAGAATGCCTGGTATCCTTGCGCTCGCAGCCGGGCAATGTCGTCTCCAGACTCGATTCCACTCTCCGCGACCGCCAGCACATCTTTCGGAATCAGCTTGCCTAAGCGCAGCGCTGTGTTCAGATCCACCTTAAACGTTCGCAAGTCCCGGCTATTGGCGCCGATCAGATCGCATCCCGCATCCAGGGCACGTTTTAGCTCGGTTTCGTCGTGCACCTCGCAGAGAATATCCAGCGCAAGTTCCTGGCTGCGCCGGGCAAGAAAATTCAGTTCCTTTGCCGACAGTGCCGCCACAATCAGCAACACCGCGTCGGCGCAGTTCGCGCGCGCTTCCAGCAACTGGAATCCGTCAATAATGAAATCCTTACGCAAACACGGCAAGCGGGTCGCGCTCGAAGCAATGCGCAAGTTCTCCAGAGATCCCTGAAAGAATTCCTCATCTGTGAGAACCGAGAGCGCGGCCGCTCCTGCCTGTTCCAGTTCCATCGCCAATTGCCGCGGCTCAAAATTCGCCCGAATCAGGCCTCGGGAAGGCGATGCCTTTTTCAACTCCGCGATGATAGCCACGCCCTCTCGCGAAGCCTTTAACAGGGCACGCCGAAACCCGCGCGGCGTATGCTCACGGGCGCGCTTCTCCAGTTCGGGCGCGTTCTTCCCGGCGCCGAATACACGCCGGCGAGTGGCAGCAACGATCTGCTCCAAACTCACGGCCATAGCGGATTCTGACGATTATACGGGATTGGACGGGTAAGCTCCCAAGACCTGCTGTTCCCGGACAAGAACTTCTCCCTCAGCGCATGAGAACGATCTTGTAAGCCAGCAGCATGGCAACCATGATTAACGTCAGGAGTGCCGCGCTCGTAAAGCGCCGGAGGAAGAAAAGGATGAGCGAAGCCCAGCAGAAGAGGGCTGCGATCAGAGCTCCTCGAAGATAGTGGTCTACACCACTGAGGGCCGCCGCATCTCCCAAGAAATGCCGCACGCGGAAGTATTCGGCCAGGGTGCGCACCACGGCAAGGAATTCGATAGTAATTCCGATTTGAGCCCAGCGCTCCGCCGTCATAGTTCTATCCTCTGCTTGCAGGCCGGCAAATCAGAAGCTGATAATGAATCATTCGGTTGTGGTTCGAACTCCAAATCTCGGCTCTATAAAGGCAATGCGAAAACTTGTTGACCGTTTCAGACTGATGATAACCGCCGGGCTGCTCGTTACGTCGTGCGCCTTCACAGCCCGTGCGCAACAAACCGGGTCCTCGATTCCTTCCGACGTACTGATCCAACCCGAAGAACTGGTCAGGATAGTGCAGTCGGCCAAGGGTCCGAAGCCGCTCATGCTGCAGGTAGGCTCCAACGTCCTTTATGCGCAAGCTCATATTCCGGGCTCGGAGTACGCGGGCGCCGCCGCCAACGAAAGTGGACGCCAACAACTGCGCAAACGAGTGGAGAATCTGCCTCGCAACAAACCGATCGTCATCTATTGCGGGTGTTGTCCCTGGAGCCACTGTCCCAACGTGAACCCCGCTTACCAGGAACTCCGGGGCATGGGCTTCACTAACGTAAGAGTGCTTTACATCGCCAACAATTTTGGCGCGGATTGGGTCGATAAAGGCTTTCCCATAGCCAAAGGTGAATAGATCGCGGGAGCCGGTGAAAAACAAAGTACTGCTGTTGGCGATGATAGTGGCCCTGGCGGTTGCTGGCGAGCGCGCAACTCGCGATTGGGCCTGGGTAACAGTCCACGGCGCCAAGAGCGCTGAAAACCGTCGGCTCGCGCCCGACTTCTCACTCACGGATGTAAGCAGACACAAACTGACCCTGTCCAGTTATCGGGGCAAAGTGATTCTGCTGGACTTTTGGGCCACCTGGTGCGACCCCTGCCGTGAGGAAATTCCGCGCTTCGTGGAATTGCAGAACAAGTACCGGGACCGCGGGCTGCAGATCATTGGCATCTCGATGGATGACACCCCGGAGCCGGTCCGCGACTTTTACCGACAATTCAAAATGAACTATCCCGTAGCGCTGGGGAATGCCAAGATCGGCGAACTCTATGGCGGAGTCCTCGGCCTTCCGATCGCCTTCCTCATTGATCGGGAGGGTCGCATCTACTCCAAGCACATCGGTGCGATCGAGATTTCCGTTCTTGAAAACGAGATCAAGGCCCTGTTGTAGTTCTTGTCCGAGCGGCTCTCCCATTCGTCTCCGCTGCCTGTTTGACCTTCGCAGGCGCGGCCGCTGCCTTGGTGTTCTTGACCAGGTAGTGGTCCGGGTCCTTCCGCAGCTTCTTGATGGCGGTCTTGCGGCTTACGCCGGTGGTCTGTTGAATGCTGGTTATCGCGGCCAGTTCTTGTTCAGTGAAAATCTGCTTCTTAGTCTTCTTCATCAGCCACTGCGTTTGCCGTTGTGGAAGACGTGCAGGCAGTAGACGTCACCTTCCGCGCACAATTGTGAGTTGCGCGTCTTGATGCGTTCATAATGGCGCTTGGGTTGCTGCTTCCTTATGTAGAGTGTGACGCTTGGGATTGGCATTGACTTCTCCTAGAAGCCAATACCGAGATTTCAGCGGGTTCCGAAATTCGCGTAGCCGGTTTACGTAGCCGGAGTCGGAGTCCCTTGATTCTAGAGGACTGGTGCCGAAGAAGGGACTCGAACCCCCACACCCTTGCGGGTACATGGACCTGAACCATGCGCGTCTGCCAATTCCGCCACTTCGGCAAGTGACTGCAAGGCAGCCTGGCGTGGCTGCCGTCAGGAAGAACAACCAACATCATATTCTACCGGCGCTCCCGCCTCTGTCAAACCGCCGCGCCGGGCACACACCGCCTGCTTACGTACAGTGTTCACCGTAGTGACTATCTTCCCAAAGCGGGCATCATAGATCAGGCGCGGGCGGACATTGTGACAGATACTCCGGTTGAGCCGGGCAGATTAGGTTTAATCTCTTGTAGGGGGAGCCTGCCATGTCGCCTGAAATCCCAATGGACCAACCCAAGAAACCGGGCCCTGATTTCATTCCACAACTGCGACGACTGGCCCACGACCTCAGCAACTCCATTGAAACGGTCATGCAGGCTTCTTACCTGCTGGCTCAGGCCAAGCTTGACCCCAATGAAAAAAAATGGCTTAACATGATCGAGACCGCCGCCGAAGATGCGGCCCGCATCAATCGTTCCATTCGCGAAATCCTGCGCTCCCATCATGAAAAGTCCGTGCCACGCCGAAGAGCGTCCTGATCCAGCTTCAGGTAGGCCATTTAAAAAAGCCCGGGCGATCCGGGCTTATCTTAACTGGGCACTCTGTACCGGGTGTCAGGTACCGCTCTCAGCTTTCCAACTTCGCGTTCATCGTGATTTTGGCATTCAGGACCTTGGAAACGGGACAGCCGGACTTGGCATCGTCGGCCGCTTTCTTAAAGGCGACCGCATCTGCCTGGGGCACGCGCGCTGTGACGTCAAGGTGGATCGCGGTGATTGTCCAACCCGCGTCCAACTTGTCCATGGTCAAAGTGGCCGTGGTGTTGATGCTTTCGGGCGTCAGCTTGGCGCCACCGAGCTGTGCCGAAAGCGCCATCGAGAAACAGGCCGCGTGGGCCGCCGCAATCAATTCTTCGGGATTGGTTCCCGGGGTATTCTCAAACCGGGTGGTAAAGGAATAAGAAGTATTCGACAGCACGCCGCTGGTCGCCGAGACCGTGCCCTTGCCATCCTTCAGGCCGCCTCTCCACACCGCACTTGCTTTTCGCTGAATGCTCACGGGCCACTTCCTCGCGCAGGTTAGATTTGTTTTCTATGACTTC
Source organism: Terriglobales bacterium (assembly GCA_035631655.1). Classification (GTDB taxonomy): domain Bacteria; phylum Acidobacteriota; class Terriglobia; order Terriglobales; family Acidobacteriaceae; genus Gp1-AA122. The sequence goes on along the minus strand of DASQIH010000101.1, from coordinate 21,784 downwards.
GGTGTCCACCTTAGCGCACGTCACTGGCTGGTGTCCAGCCGATCGCGGACACTTCCGGCGAACAGGGAGCGAAAGCTGCTGGATCGGGTGTCCGTCGGTCGCATGGCTGATTGGGGTGTCCGAGTTCTAGAAAGGTCCGAGTTCTAGAACGCCTATGTTGTGCCCTGCAACGGATATAGGGTTCCCACAGAAATTCGGTGCAGGTTCAGCTTGACTCTCTACCAGCGGCGATATGCTGCGGGAAAGAACTCTGGGCGGGCCTCCTGTCCGGTATGTATTCTCCAGAACGTGAGCAGTTGCTGGGGGAGGGCGATACATTCCGTCTCAGGTTGTGCCCAGCCCGTTTCTCACCCTTGCTGTGGGGCCGCCTGATTCCCTTACCCAAATGCCCCGGAAGTCGAACCACCAGGATCTGAGGTTTCAGAATCTCCATGAGAAAACGGCCTGGTAACGCTTGGCCGGCAAATTTTCTTAATCTATGTTCCCTCCCGTACAGACTGGTTATATCAGCGGTGTTACAGTTCCGCCATCTCCCAAGGTAAACGGGTTATGCCCCAAGATGAGCGCAATCCGGCTCGCAGGTGGCGAGAAATTGCCGCGGAAGCAAGCCGAGAGAGAGATCCCCAAAGATTGCTTAAGTTGACCGAAGAACTGGAGCGCGCCCTAGAGGAACGCTACGCCGAGTTGCGCGCCTCAGCTCAGGTTGCAGCTGTACGCAAAACATAGGTCAGTCCTGTCCAAGTGAGCGGCTGGGGGGCGCAGTATGACTGCCCGGGTCTAGGGGACAACTGCCGTCCGGGTGCCGCACCCGGGCATTCCGGTTCCGCACGATACAGGGCAAGAAATTTACTTCGAATTTACATTTTAGCTGTATCAAACCTGTTATTTTGCGCCCCTATTTGCGAAGGTGGTGTCGCCCAATGTCTTCCGATGAGCCCAGACCCGCTCGCCCCTGGCAGGAGATTGCGGCGGAAGCAAGTCGAGAGAAAGATCCGCAAAAGTTGATTCAGCTAACGCAAGAACTGGAGCGTGCTCTAGAAGAACGCGATGCTAGGAGGAGGCTTGGTCGCAGGTCCGCAGGCGCGACTGGAGAATAGCCTAGTCCCTTCCAGAGCTGGCGCCCCGTGGCGATAAGTCGACAGCCCCGCCGCAAGGGTGCCGCTGTTGTTGGGCGGCGCGGCGCCCTTTCACCTTTCTGCTGGCAGATCGCTTGACCAGGCATCCGCCACGATCAGCCACTTCCCGCCCGCGCGCTTCCACACCGTCAAATACTTGCCATGATCTTCCTTCATGAGCTCATCGTTCTGGGGCACGTTCATGTGATAGGTACCAACATCCCAGGCGACATTGCCTAGCTGCTTGATATAAGTGACATCAAAGGCCAGTCCGCCCACACCGTGCTTCATAGGTCCCTGCAGATATTCCCGGATTGCGTCGCGGCCATGAACTGCCTGGTGATGCGGGGGAAGATAAACTGCATCGGGAGCGTAGGCGCCGACCACGCTCTCCAAGTTTCGCTCGTTCCAGTGCCGCGCCCACTCCTCTCCGGTTTTACGGATGATCGCAGCAGCGTTAACGGCTTTCCTCGGCTTCCGCGCAGTGGCCTTTCGGGCAGCGCGTTTCTTTGCCGTGGTCTTCATGGCGGTCCTCCACAGAAAGTATTCGCTGACTCATTCTACTGCCGGGAAAGTTAGAAGCGCTGTGATGTCTTGAGGTGTGGAGATTCCTCAGATGGAAGCCCAAAATGCTCGGCGAGTCTGAGGTGACGGGTCGAGAGAGCGAGACTTGCCGGGCGGGTAGAGGACGTGGGCGGCCTGACGACCGTTCTCCTTCGGCCGCTCCCAAGACAGAGGAAACGGTGAAAACCTGTGCCGTCCCCACCCGCCTGCTCGGGTCAGCATAGGCTTGCCGGCCCCGGCGCGCAATACCCTGTTCTCGGTAGAAATCTGAGCAGCTCAAATAGAGGACGCAGCCCGCACAGCGACGTCCTTCCGGGCTGTCGGGCGCGACTTAAGCATTATTGCTCTTAGGAGTGATCAGTAGCTGATCAGCAGCGCTCGGGCGCGGCTCACGCGGATCGTGGAATACCAGGAGCGATCATCCCCACATTCTTGGAATTCGGCAATTGTTCCGTCTGTGCGTCGTTGGACGTCTGTTGCGGCAGATCGCTGCTCCAGCAGTCGGCAATCTTCAGCCAGACTCCGAAGCGGCGCCAAGCGCTCAGGTACTTACCACGGTCGACCACGGTGGTGCCATTGGGCTGCCGAATGGAAACGGCGTAGCGCCCGATCTCGACCGCCATGTCGCCGGAACTGTCCACACGATGGGTTTCCAGCCTCAGGTCCTCATAGCCTTGATCGGCAAAATTCTGCAGGGCACGCTCGATGGCTTGCTTGCCCTGCACCATTTCGAGGTTGGGAGCCATGAAGTACGCGTCGGGCGCAAGCAGATTGGCACACTGGTCATAATTCGCCGTATTGAAATTGGTGCAGAAATCCTGAACCGCTTCCCGGATCGTGGACCCAACGTCGGCGCGCGGACCTGGATTAGGGACAGGCCCGCCAAAGGGGCGATACGACATGGAGCAACCTCCTGGGGGAAGGGCAAACTTCTTAAGCGCCTTCTTGCTCTCTCAAACGTGGCGCGCTCGATAGACGGCGATCATTCTAACCCAAAACTTGTGTTACAGAACTACTAAGATTTCCACGTGCTACCAGCAGGCAACCAGATCATGTGGAGGCGGGTCTTCGACCCGCCCAGCACAGGTCAAAGACCCGTGCCCACATAGACAATGCCAAGGCTCGAGGATTCCGATCCGCGCCGTCAACAGAGGACGTTGATTCCACCGTAGTTTTGGCCGACAACGACAGGCGGCGCGGATCAGGTTCTGGCTGCGAGAAGCTCAAGGTTTCGTATCCAGGGGGTGCGTACTCGTTTGGTAGAACTCATTCTGCAACCGGAGGCTGGCCTGGTCGGCCTTCACGGCTCGCACGGCTTTCACGAGTGCGTCAATCCACGCCTTCATGCGGTATTCTCCTAATTCGCGAGTGGCGCCTGATCCGTCCCCAGAATAATGATTGGGAAATCGCGCGTACCACCATATCCCGGTATACAAGGTGTCGGGCAAATTTTGCCGCTTCTGATCGGCTCCGGATTCACTGCTTGCGCGGTCTATATGCACCAGGTCGGGCCGGGCGATCAGCATACTGGAGGTTTCGGTTTCGCCGGCGTGCATATCCATCGAAGTTTTCTTGGGCGGACCACCCGGAGGCGGCTCAAATAATCCGAAAATGTACACCACATAGTCATGTGGTTTATCCAATTGCGTCTGGGCGAAGTAGGGTAGGAGACTCTCGTTGCCGCCATGCCCGTTCACGATGACGACCTTCTTGCAGCCGTTGCGCGCCATCTCGTCGGTTGTCTCCTGCAAAAGCTTGAGTTGCAGATCCCGGCTATAGGCGATGGTGCCGGGTTCGTGCTTGGCCTCGAAAATCTGTCCAAAATAATATTCGGGGAAGACGATCGCGTACTCCTGCTCGGCCGCGTGCAGGGTAGCATAGCGAACGTCCAGTAGATCGGTGCCGAGAGGCAGGTGCGGCCCATGCTTCTCCAAGATCCCGAACGGCAAGAGGCAGGTTCCTTGAGACTGCCGGATGCCGTCACGGAAGTCCCCAGCTGTTAACTCTTCCCAATGCACCGAGATTTTCGCTTGCGGCCAAGCCAGTACCGTGCAGAACAGAAGAACGGGGAATGACATAATGCTGCGACCTAACATGAAAGTGTTCTCCTTAGGGGGCGCATTCTAACATCTCCTTACGAGCCCTCCCGTCCCTGGCAAACGCGTTGTCTTCAATACCGCACACCGCCCGCTAGGCAGCGGCTGGCTAACTGCCATTACCGTAGTCACATTACATGCGGAAACCACCCGGGCTATCATTGCAAGTAACGGAGCGCCATGAAAAAGCCCAGTTTCTTGATCTCGCTAACTACCAGCGATAACGATTATCAGCAGGAGCAGGCATCGGCCGCAGGGCAGGCGGCTCACCGGCTGGGAGTTGATATTCAGATTATCTATGCCGAGAACGATGCCATCACCCAGAGTCAGCAGTTACTCAAGATAATCCAATCCAGCACGGGACCGCGGCCGGATGCGATCATTCTGGAGCCGGCCGGGGGAACTGCGCTGCCGCAAGTGGCACGCGCCGCGACTGCGGCCGGAATTGGCTGGGTTATACTCAATCGCGACGCAGATTACATCGAAGAGTTGCGCAGGGTGCATAAAGTACCGGTCTTCGGTATCACATCCGATCACGAACAGATCGGCCGCATCCAGGGACGTCAGTTCGCGGCGCTGCTGCCCCGGGGCGGTTCAGCTCTGTATATCCAAGGGCCCAGCGAAAGCCTCGCCGCCAAGCAGCGCACCGCCGGCATGTACGAGAGCAAGCCGGTCGGAATCGAAGTCAAGATGATGAAGGCGCAGTGGACGGAAGACAGTGCCTACAAAGCTGTCAGTTCCTGGCTGCGCCTCACGACCTCCCAAGAAACGCACATTGACCTGATAGGCGCCCAGGACGATTCCATGGCCGCCGGCGCAAGAAAGGCCTTCCACGATCACACCACGGGAGCGGCGCGCGAACGCTGGCTTAGATTGCCTTTCACCGGCTGCGACGGATTGCCCGGGACTGGACAGGCTTGGGTACGCAGTGGGTTGTTGGCCGCGACTGTCATAGTCCCGGCTAATACCGGGCAGGCCATCCAAATGCTCGTCAAGGTACTGGGCGGCGATCCCATGCCCCGCGAGCGCTCAGTGACGGTACCGACTTCTTATCCTCCGATCGAGGCCCTGGCTGCAAGTCAGAAGAGCAAATCACACGCCTTGGGGATTTGACCTAGTAAAACCCTTGGCTGCAACCCTGTGAAAAGCAGCCTGGGTAAGGTTCCGACCTCGCTGTCGCTACAGCAACAACCTTATAGAACCCGAATAGCCCTCCTCCTAAGCTAGGCTGAGTTTTCCGATGCCGAGGAGCCGACTATGAAAACCGCTAACCTCACCCTTTTAGCCGTATTGGCATTACTTCTAGGTGTGGCCTGTTCTAGCCGGTCGAACAACGTCTCCTACAAGGACAGCGTGAAGAAAGCTCTGGAGCAGGTTGATCTGAAGGGTGTCACTGTGGATGAAGACCGCGACAAGAACACCATCACGCTGGGCGGCAAAGTTCACTCGGAGAATGCCAAGCAACAGGCCGCTGAAGTAGCCCAGGCGGCCGCCGGCAATCGCATCATCGCGAACCAGATCAGCGTCGAGCCGGTGGGAGCAGAATCGCAAGCGAGAACCATCGCCTCCAGCCAGGATGAGGCCATCGAGAAGAATTACAAGGCCGCCCTAGTCACTACGGGGCTCGATAAAGAGCACATTCGATTCAAGGCCAAGAACGGCGTGCTCACGCTTAAGGGTTCCGTAAAAGATCAGCGGCAACGCCAGGTGGCCCAGGAGATCGCGGCCAATATCCCCAACGTGCAGCAAGTGCTGAATGAGATCGAGGTAAATCGCTAACTGGCATCCGGTCGGCCGTCCTAGAGCCGAGGCCCAGATGCCGCACGACGGCTGCCGGAACGGCGGTACAACATCGGCGTTACCAGGTTTGGATCGGAGGTGAATCCGCACCTGGATCAGGAGCACTAATCACGCTCTTGCAGCAAGGGCGAACCTTGTGTGCCCTTTGCGTTTCTTAGACTGCAGACAGTCAGGAGGAGCTATTCCGGCGTTAATTAGAAGCACGTAGTCTCAGCTGCGCCCTTAACGATTCTAGTTATTCCGAAGCGGCTTTTGCCCCGAAGAATCCAGGTTTACCCCATCGCACGATGTGTCTCCAACCCCGGCCGGCGTTCCGCTTCTGACGAAATCACATAGAGTCAGTTCGAGACCGCCGAAATCGGGATGGTCGTTATACCCGATCGTAAACGCGATATCCAACTTGTCGCCGGGCAGGAGTTGCTCTTTCTGAGTACGTTCGGCCAAGCGCCAGCCCAAGGCTTCGTGGGTCACGGAGCGCCGCCAGCTGGAGTTCGAGGTTAGCGGCTTTTGACTGTCAGGAGCGCCGAGCTTCAGCTTGATGTGTTTTTCGTTCATGATGCGGGGCGGCTGCAGCAGGCGAGCCGAACGCGCGGCGAACACCGGCATGGGGTTACCCATTCCGAACGGTTCCAGGCGCCGCAGCGCCTCCAACAGCTCGGGCGTAACCTGGTCGAGCGTAATCTCGGCGTCCAGGTCGAGTGCCGGTTCGAGATCTGCAGGACTCAGCCGTGACCGTGCGTAAGTTTCCAGATGAGTGCGTAACTCACCGATTCGAGCCGCAGGCAGCGCGAAGCCCACCGCGTGAGCGTGCCCCCCATATCTATCGAACAGGGTGGCGCAGGATTCCAGGGCATTGAGCAGGTGGAAGGCGCGAATGGAACGCCCGGAACCATGAGCTTCCTCTCCCTCGCGCGATACAACCAGCGTCGGCCGTCCATAGCGCTCAGCCACTCGCGTCGCGGTAATTCCGATCACGCCCCGGTGCCAGCCATCCCCATCGACTACGATACAGAATGCCTCGCGCAGGGCCGGATCCTGCTGGAAACGATTCTCAACTTCCTCGAGAATGCGCCTCTCTTCTTCCTGACGTTCCCCATTGAGCTGGTTCAGGCGACCTGCAATTTCATGAGCTCGTGTGGCATCTTTTACACTGAAAAGTTCGACAACATCGCGGGCAACATCCATCCGGCCGGCAGCATTGAGACGGGGAGCAATGCGAAAGCCCACTTCTCCCGAAGTTAACGGTCGCCCGGCCCCGAGTTCCGCCACTTCCAACAAGGCTTTCAGACCAGGGCTCACCGGCGCGCGCAGCGCTTCCAACCCGAGCTTGGCGAATACCCGGTTTTCTCCGGTGAGCGGAACGGCGTCCGCTATGGTTGCAATGGCAACCACCTTCATGAAAGACATCAGCAGGCGCGTCTGGTCGGGACGATCAAGCAGCTTCTCCATAAGCGCTTGAGCAAGCTTGAACGCCACGCCACATCCGCACAGCGCCTTACAGGGATACTCGCACCCGGGCTGGTTGGGATTTAGTACAGCGAAGGCGGAAGGCAGGCCATCATGACCGGGCAGGTGGTGGTCGGTAACGATCAGGTCCACACCCAAGCGGCGAGCGGTGTCGGCAGCCGCAAACGCCCGAATACCCGTATCCACCGAGATGATCAGACGCACGCCAGACGCAGCGGCACGCTCGATCACGTCGTCCTTCATGCCATAGCCTTCGCGGATGCGGTGCGGAACATGGAAGTCTGCCGACCCGCCGCAGAGTTCGATGGCGGTCTTAAGGATCACGATGGCGGTGGTGCCGTCGACATCGTAATCGCCGTAGATGAGGATGCCTTCCTTGCGCGCAATGGCCGCCGCCAGACGATCCACCGCCGCCTGCATGCCGGTCATCACATAAGGTGAGTGCAAATGCTGAAGTGAGGGTGCCAGAAAATGCGCGGCCGCCTCCGGATCAGCGATTTCCCGCATCACGAGCAGCCGGGCTACGGTGGATGCCGCGTCACCTTTGAGGCAAAGAGAGGGATTCGCCTTCAACGCCTGCGCAAGACTTTGAATCGGGGCCGATTCAGCGGAAAGTAAATTCCAGCGCACGGCTAGTGTTCGTCATCCTGGTCAGATTCATCGATAGGAATGCCGCCAAAGTCTTCCGAGAGTTCGAGCAGGCGCTGGTAGCGGTCGTACCACTCGGTGTTGGTCTCGTACAGCATTACCGAACCCTGGTAGGGCCAGCCGAGTTGCACGAAGCCAGTCTTGCCGATGTAGGCGCGCAGCCAACGGGCATCTTCCAAATCGTCGTCGTTGGTGAACTGGGCGTTACTGAGGCGCTTCAGCAGGTCATCGAGTTCATCACGCTCCAGCACCCAATCATGCATGGTGAGAAAGGGCGCGCCCGATTCCTTGGCCAGTTCGACAAACTTTTTCCAGCCGTCAGGATCATCGTCCGAGTCCCACGAGATGCACTGTACTTCCTCGTAATTCACGAAGCCGTGAAAGCGGCGCATGCCGTGGCCTTCAATGAAGGCGACCATGTCGTCTTTGAGCCCGGTCAGATCGTCAGAAGGCATTTTGAACTCTGCTTAACCATGCATTGTAAGCCTTTTGGGGAGGGAGCGACTAGCAGCGGAACTCGGCAGCAAGCATTCGGCGACGCAGAGCTGTGGCGCTGCGAGCAGGTGCGAGCAGGCTGGCTACTGAGTGCTGAATCCTCCCTGTGCTAGACTATCTGTTTCACAAACGCAAACCGATCCGCCCTATGCTTCTGTCGAAAGAATATGTGGGCTATCTGGCCCGCGAAGTCAGCAAAAAACTTATTTCCGGCGAGTTCATCGAGACCAAGAATCCGGCCGCGGTGACTGAGCGGGTGCACAGCGCCATGCTGGAAGAGTTTGCCCTGGAAGACCGCATCAATGACGAGGTCCGCGTGATCCTGGAGGCGTACTCGGAAGAAATGCGCAAGACCGGCGCCAACTACCAGGAAATGTTCAAGAAGGTGAAAAACGAACTGGTGCGCAAGTACAAGGCGGTGCTGTGAGAGTCAACCGTGACAAGGTCAATAAGGTTGCACACGTGGTCACGGACGCTCTCGCCGAAATGAATGAGGTGGACTTTCTCGAGGACCGGAACACGATTCGCCTCGAAGTTCGCCGGCTGATAGAAGAGTTGCTCAACCAGGAAGCCAAGATCGACGCCGCTGCCCGCCAGAAAATCGAAACCCAGAAACGCACAATCCTCGAAGGCAGCCAGGAATGGGACATCCTGTACCGCAAGTACTACAACGAGGAAGTCAAGAAGTTGGGGATCTAACCGGCTGCCTTTTTCTTGCGGATTCTTGTCGTTCCGAGAGAGGCTTCAGCCGCCGAGGTATTGCAGCCGTTGAGCTATCAAGAGCTGAGTTTCCAGTTCGCCGAGGGAACCACATGCGTGACGCAGGAAGTGAAGGAACTCGCGTCGGTTAAAGTGAGCTTGCCCTTCGGCGATGTTGCTGGGTATTGAAACAGCCGCGCGACGAATTTGATCGCATAGGCTGTAGGTCTCGCGCTTCGGGAAGCTCTCTGTGGCCTGGTAAACCGCGCTCACCAGGTCCATAGCCTTCTGCCACGCAACCAAGTCCTTATAATGCTGGCCCATTTCCGATTGTTCCGACTCGGTACTCGGTACTCGCTACTCGGCACTTCTTCTCCCGCATCGCGAGTAGTTTCGAATGCATGGTGAAAGCAGCCTTGCGGGCGGCGGCTACGGCGGTCACGACCAAATCCGCACCCCTCACGTTATCGCCGGCGGCGTAGAGGTCCTCCCGTGAGGTAAGGCCGGTCTCTTCACTCTCGACCACAATAGATCCCCACTTGGTGGTTTTCAGGTGGGGAGTCGTCTCGGGGATATCCGTCTCGGGACTGTAACCGATGGCGAGCGCGACGGTGTCGCAGTTAACCACGTAGTTGGAGCCTTCAATAGGAACTGGGGAACGTCGGCCCTTGGCATCAGGCGCACCGAGTCGCATGCGAATACACTCTGCGGCTACAACTTTCCCTTGTTCGTCGCCGATGAACTTCACCGGCGCGGTGAGCCATTCAAACTGCACACCTTCTTCGACCGCATTGACACGCTCTTCGTAGCGTCCTGGCATCTCGACTTCACTGCGGCGGTAAACGCAGTAGACCTTGGCGTCGGGATTCAGACGGCGCGCTGTGCGCACGCAATCCATGGCCGTGTCACCACCGCCAATCACAATTGTGACTCCGGTATGGTTGGGCTTGGGATCGGGAAGGTTGCGCCAGACTTCCGGCAACAGCTCGGGAGGAAGATTGCCTCGCACCAGATATTCGGTGGCTTGATAGATGTTCTTAAGCGTATCCTCGCCGGGAATCTTCATCTCCCCGCCTTTGACCGCGCCGTATCCGAGGAAGACCAGATCAAAGCCCTGGCGGAAGAAATCTTCCACTGGATGCTCTTTTCCCACCCGAAAGTTGCAGATGAACTTGATCCCCATCTCTTCCATGTAGCGGATTTTGCCGAACACGATGTCTTTGTTCAGCTTGAAACCGGGAATGCCGTAGAGCAGAAGTCCGCCGGGATAAGGCCACATGTCATAGACCACGACTTCGTGGCCCCGGACCGCGAGTTCTTCCGCGACAGCCAGTCCCGCAGGACCTGCACCAACCACCGCAACCTTCATGCCGGTCGGGGCGGCCTTTTCGCGCTTGGGGTAGCCGTAGTTTTTGCGCACGTAATCGATAACAAATGCTTCCAGCTTGCCGATACACACGGCGGGGTTGCGATTTGCGATTACACAGGAACCTTCACACTGCTTTTCTTGGGGACAAATGCGGCCGCACACATCGGGGAAATTGGAGGTCTCCATGAATTTCAGGGCGGCGCCGACGAAGTCGCCCTGGCCAAGAAGGAAGAGGGCGGCCGGTATATCGTTATGCAGGGGGCAGCCTTTGGAACAGGGGGCATGATCGCAGTACAGGCAGCGCTGGGCCTGCAGCATCGCCATCTCGGGCGTGTAGGGCTGCGAGACCTCGTTGAAATTGTGGACGCGCTGCTGCGGGTCCTGTTTGGACGGCTTGACCGCCTCGATTTTGAAGCGCTGACGACGGTTGATCATCGCGCCCCCTCCTGGCTGCGTTTTCGCGAGGAAACAGGCCGGAAAGCCCTATTCCCACCCTGCTACAGCATGCCTGCCGATGCTACTTAAGGCTGTGAGCCCCATCACAGGCTCCAGTGAGCTATGTACAAGGGGGATAATGGAAAAGGCGTTTAACCGCAGAGGGCGCTCAGTTCGCAGAGTTGAGTTAGCTCTCTGGAGAGGACGAGGAGTTACTGTTAGTCATTCAGAGCCTTCAATATTCATCCTTATTCTCGGCGTTCTCTGCGATCTCTGCGGTAAGAAATACTCATGGCGCGCATCAACGAAATCTCGGCCCTAGTAAAAGAAGCCGCCCGAGAAGCTGGTTTCGACCTGGCAGGCGTCGCCGGCGTTCGGGACTTTCCGGAACTGGACCGCTTTCCCGAGTGGATTGCTGCCGGCCGCGCTGGAGACATGAAATACATGCAAGAGCGTGATGAAGCCGGACGGTTGAAGCGCGCTTCCCTGCAGCACGTCGCACCCTGGGCGCGCAGCGTCATCGTCTGCGCCGTCAACTACAACACCATGCAACCCTATTCCACAGAATTCCGCGCTCCCGAGCGGGGCTGGATTTCTCGCTACGCCTGGAGCCGCGAAGACTACCACGAAGAGGTGATGAAAAGACTGCGAATGCTCGAGCAGAACTTACAGGCGCTGGTAAGTAGCGAGTACCGAGTACCGAGTACCCAGAGCGGGCAGAACCTGCAGACCCGCTGCTATGTGGATACCGGACCCTTAGTGGAACGGGTCTACGCCAAATATGCCGGGGTTGGTTGGATCGGGAAGAATACGTGCATTCTCAATCAGAAGTTGGGCTCGTGGCTGTTCCTCGGGGTAATTCTGACCTCCCTCGAGCTTGACCCGGATCTTCCCGCGGCCGATCGATGCGGTACCTGCACGCGTTGCATTCAGGCCTGTCCTACAGAAGCACTGATAGCTCCCTATCAACTCGACTCCAACAGGTGCATTTCCTATCTCACGATCGAGAAGCGTGGCGCGATTCCGGAAGAGATGCGCGACGATATGGGCCGCCACATCTTTGGCTGCGACATCTGCCAGGATGTGTGCCCGTGGAACCGCAGAGCACTCGCGACCGATGCTCCTGAATTTCAGCCCAGACCGAAACTGGTGAATCCAGCGCTGGAGTGGCTGGCTGAAATGAGCGCCGAGCAATTTCGTAACACATTCCGAAGATCCCCGGTACGCCGAGCCAAGCTGTCTGGCCTGCGCCGGAATGCTGTCATCGCGATGGGCAACAGTGGAGAGCGAGAATTTGTTCCGCTGCTGCAGGGGCTTGCCACTGACGACGATCCAGTGGTAGCCGAAAGTGCAACCTGGGCACTCAGCAAACTGCAACACTCGTAGACCTGGATCTTCTTGTCACTCCGAGCCCTAGCGAGGAATCCGCTGTCCGCCCGCCGCCTCATCTACCACCAGGTTGCCAAGTTAGTGTTACATGTATAACATTTATGAAATGCCTGTAACGGAACCGTCCACTGGCACCCCTTGGCTTCTGTTGGTGTTCAGTCTTCCGGCACAGCGCGCGAGCCAGCGCGTAGAAGTGTGGCGCAAGTTGCAGCGCTACGGTGCGGTGGCGCTGCGCTCTTCCGGCTACGTTCTGCCGAATTCTGCCGCCAACCAGGAGCGACTCGAGTGGCTGGCTGCCGCCATCCGCAATTACCGGGGTCAGGCTTCGGTCGTGCAGGTGCATTCTTTCGACGATCTCCCTCCCGAGAAACTGCAGCAAATTTTTCTGGAAGCACGCTCCCGCGATTACGAACTCCTGCATCGCGAGCTGAAAAAAGTCCTGGCGGTCTCTTCCAACCGGCGTTCGTCGGCGGCATTAAGCCGCGTGCGGCGGCGTTTTCAGGAAATCACCGCGATTGATTTCTTCCAGAGCCCGCTGCGCAGCCGCGTCGAAACTTTGTTGGCGCGAGCCGACGAGCCCAGCACCAACGCCGCGCGCAACGGCAAAGGCAAACTGAGCGAATATCGAAACCGCGCCTGGATCACGCGCCCCCGCCCTGGCATTGATCGCGTGTCCTCGGCTTGGCTAATCCGTCGCTTTATCGATCCCAAAGCGCGCTTCCTTTTTGCCAACGACCCGAGCGCCCATCCCGACGCCATTCCCTTCGACATGTTTGTCCCGCAAGGCTTCGGCCATCGGGGCGAGGACTGCACGTTTGAGACGCTTCGAAAGGAATTTGCCATCCGCGACCCCAAAGTGAAGCGCATCGCGCAGAGCATTCATGACGCCGATCTGAGTGACGAGAAGTTCGGACGCGCCGAAGGCCAAGGTTTGGATCAAGTGCTCAACGGCTGGGCCCGGCAGGGGATAGCGGACGATGAACTTCTGCAACGAGGCATGGATCTGATTGAGGGGCTGTACCATGCGCTGCAATGAGCGGGGTTTCCTATGAAGTGGATTACGCGACGCAATATCAAGGTGGACCGGGTGGCCTGTCCCTGGCTGATTCGCCGCTTCGTTGATCCTGATGCCTGCTTCTTGTTTGTGGAGGAAGCCCAACTGGTGGTCTCGGCCCAGCGCGAAGATGCGATTCCCTTTGACGCTCCGCGAATTCCCGAGATCAAGCTCAATCACCGCGGTGAGCGCTGCACCTTCGAAGCCATCATCGAAGACTTCCACCTGCAAGACCCGGCCCTGCACAAACTGGCGCTGATTGTGCGGGCCGCAGACGTCAAAGGACAGGAGCAAGTTGCGAATGAGGGTGTCGGTCTGCGCGCCTTGGCGGAAGGATTTTCTGCGATGGGCCTCTCCGATGAGGAACGCATGGCACGGCAGTTTCCTGTGTATGACGCCCTCTACGAGTACGCGCGAAAGAAGGGGAACTAGGGATGTATCCCGGCCGAGACCGGGGCCTGATCTATGCAGCGGCACTGCTGCGCTCGCTGGGTATTGGAATGCTCGGCGTATTGCTCGGAATCATTCTGTTCCGCGCAGGCGCTTCGTCGCTGCAAATAGGCCTGGTGATTGCCGTTGGAATTGCCGGCGGAGCAGCAGCCACTTCCGTAGTCAGCTTCTACGGAGACACGCTAGGCCGCCGCCGTACTCTGATTGTCCTTTCCCTGCTGACAGCAGCAGGGGGGATCGGCTTGGCATTCATACCAAATTTTCTCGCGCTGCTGGCTATTGCCTTTGTGGGAATGCTCAACGGCACAGGGACCGATCGCAGCGCCGCTTTTGCGGTCGAACAGGCGGCCCTGCCGGGTCTGGTACCCGATACGCGCAGGACATGGGCGCTCTCCTGGTACAACGTTGTTCTCGATAGCGGCAGCGCGGTGGGGGCGCTCGCAGCCGGATTGCCCTTTTTACTGCAGCGCTGGCTGGCTCTCGACACCACCGTTTCCTACCGGGTCATTCTCCTGGGATACACCGCACTGAACCTGCTGAGCGGATTTGTGTACCTGCTGCTGTCACCGCAGGTGGAAGTGGCGCAAACCACGAAGTTGCCGTCGGCGCGATTCGTCTCTGCTGAAACTAAGAGTATCGTGATGAAGCTTGCCGCACTGTTCTCTCTCGACAGCTTGGGCGGCGGCTTCCTGACCGACGCGCTCGTGTCCTACTGGTTCTTCCGGCGTTTCGGCATTCCGGAGCAGAGCCTGGGAATCCTCTTTTTCGCCGTTCACCTGCTGAACGCCGGTTCTCATCTGGGGGCAGCGTGGCTGGCGAAAAAAATCGGCCTGCTGAACACGATGGTGTTCACCCATCTGCCCTCCAGTCTGTTCCTGATTGCGGTGCCGTTCGCCCCCTCCATCAAGCTGGCGATCTTCCTGTTTCTGCTGCGCGAAGCCTTGGTGGAGATGGACGTGCCCACCCGCCAGTCCTACGTTGCCGCGGTGGTTCGTCCGGAGGAGCGCACCTTTGCCAGCGGAATTACCAACCTGACCAGGAATGTTTGTTGGGCGATTGGCTCCTCCCTGGCCGGAGTGTTCATGCAGGGCGTAGCTTTCTCTGCGCCGCTGGTCTTCGGAGGAAGCATGAAGATCGGCTACGACGTTCTTCTTTATCGTGCATTTCGACATCTCAAGCCGCCGGAAGAGCGGAGCGAGGATGAACAGCAGTATGCGACAGACGATGTTGCTTGAATCAGCAAGTTTCGCGAGCAAGGAAAGCGAGGAATTATGGGAGATCAACTGTCCTTGAGAATCAATGGAATAACGAACCTTACGATATTGGCCATGCTGCTTTTAGCCAGTAGCATTTTCGCATTTGCCCAAGCGGAGAAACCAGCCGCACCCCAACCAATGCCCAGCGAGTGGAAGCCAGTTGAGGATGCGATGGGGCGCTCCGGCCAGATGCAGCCGGGCGATGTAATTAAGTTTGCCATGCCGCGTAAAGATTTGAAAGTCACTGTGAATGACGTAAACGTGAAGCCCGGTCTGGCGCTCGGCTCATGGGCGGCGTTCAAACGGGACGGAAACAGCGCAATGGTTATGGGCGACCTCGTCCTCACAGAAGATGAGGTCGAACCGGTGATGATGAAGCTGCAGCGGGAAGGTATCCAACAGACCGCCGTCCATAATCATTTACTGCACGAATCTCCCCGCATTATGTACATGCACATTGCCGGTCATGGCGATCCGGCGCAGATGGCGAAAGCAATTCATGATGCGCTAGCCCTTAGCAAAACGTCCGGCCCGGATAAAACGCCAGTGCCCGCTACGCCGACTGATCTCGGCTTCGACCAGAAGCAGGTTGAACAGATTCTCGGTCATACCGGAAAGGTGAACAGCGGAATTCTGCAGGTCGCTGTGCCGCGTGGAGAAAAAATCAATGATTCCGGCATGGAGGTCCCCCCCTCAATGGGAGTCGCCACCGCGCTGAATTTCCAGCCCACAGGAGGCGGGAAAGCCGCGATCACCGGCGACTTCGTACTGCTCGGCAAGGAAGTGAACCCGGTGATCAAAGCGCTGCGGGAAAATGGGATTGAAGTCACCGCCCTGCACAGCCACATGCTCACCGAAGAGCCGCGGCTTTTCTTTATGCATTTCTGGTCCAATGACGACGCAGTAAAGCTGGCCAGGGGCCTGCGCGCCGCGCTGGACAACACCAATTCAGCCAAATGACGCGCAGTCCAGGGGGAACTCTGGGGGACTGGGTTCTTCAATCAACAATCAACAATCAGAAATCAACAATTCCCATGAACGCCCAGCCGGCCATTTCGAAATCGCCATCGCCGGTCTCTCTGCCCCGGTTTGTTGGGTATTTCCTCTGGCTGGGCACGGTGGGTTTCGGCGGTCCCATCGCGCTCGCCGGCCACATGCAGCAGGATCTGGTAGACGCTCGCGGCTGGATCAGCAAAGAAGACTATGTCGAGGGTCTGGCGCTGGCACAGCTTGCGCCTGGCCCGCTCGCCGCGCAACTGGCGATTTATCTCGGCTACGTCCGTGCCGGAATCCTGGGCGCGACTCTGGTGGGCGTGGCTTTCATTCTGCCCTCGTTCCTGATGGTACTCGCGTTATCGGCCGCTTATGTTCGCTACGGTGGTCTGGCGTGGATGCAGGGGATCTTTTATGGCATCGGCGCAGCCGTGGTCGGGATCATCGCGCGCTCCGCCGTCAAGCTCACAAAATTGACGATCGGCAAAGACAAACTGCTGTGGGCCATCTTCGCTGCCCTGGCGGTCTCCACGGCATGGACCTCGCGAGAAATTATCTGGCTTTTCCTCCTGGGCGGTGTGGTTGCTCTTATGGTGAAAACTCTCCCGGTACGCGCTCGCACTGCAAGTGTTGCGGGACTATTTCTGGTGGGGACGGTTCTTCCTGCAAACCACCAGATCTGGGAAATATTTCTGTACTTCGCGAAAGCGGGGATGTTCGTCTTCGGCAGCGGTCTCGCGATTGTTCCGTTTCTTTACGGTGGCGTGGTGCAGGGACATCACTGGCTCACCGACCACCAGTTCGTAGACGCCGTGGCAGTGGCCATGATCACTCCGGGTCCGGTTGTGATCACGGTGGCGTTCATCGGATACCTGGTTGCGGGCGTCTCGGGCGCGACTGCTGCCGCATTGGGAGTTTTCCTGCCCGTCTACCTGGTCGTGGTGGTCCTGGCGCCCTCCTACAAGCGCTGGGCCAGAAACCCGCAGTTGAATGCCTTTGTTCGTGGCGTAACGGCCGCGGCTACCGGCGCCATTGCCGGCGCAGTGATCGTCCTGGCGAGGAGGTCGATCTACGATCTGCCCACCATCATCATCGGAGTGGTCAGCCTGGCCATTCTATTCCGCTGGAAAGTTCCCGAGCCGTTTATCATAGCCGTCGCGGCAATTGCAGGGCTGGCACTTCATCATTAAGAAAAATCAACCGCAAAGTTCGCGGAGAAGAACTCCATGAAACAGGTACTTGGATTGGCTTTGTTCGCTCTGGGAGGCGTCTCATTTGCCAACGCACAGAGTGGGAACGTGGTGAAGTATCACGCCACGATCAAGGACGTGAAATACGTCTACGGGACCGCCGAACCGGTGGGTCGCCTGAAATCAGGCGAGATCCTCGAGACCAATACTCTGGATGCTTTTGGCAACGCCATCCAGAAGCCCGGAGACACGCTCAGCATGGTGAAGGGCGACAATCCACTGACGGGTCCGTTCTATGTCGAAGGAGCAGAGCCTGGGGACACACTGGCAGTTAAGATTGTCGAACTTCAGGTGGACGGGAATCAGGGAATAGGCGCCACGGCTCCGGGCTTCGGCGCACTGAACGAGACCAATTACACCCCTATGCTGAACCCAGCGCTGCCGGAGAAGATCTGGTTTTATCCCATCGACCATGCCACGAACTTAGCGACATTCCAGGCGCTCGACTCCAACTTCTCCGTGAAGATTCCCTTGCACCCATTCTTTGGCTGTATCGGAGTCGCTCCCGCGGGCGGTGAAGCACGCAGCTCGATCGTGCCCGCCGAGTTCGGGGGCAACATGGACGCACCGGAAGCCAGCGCCGGCAACACGGTGTACTTTCCCGTGAACGTGCCGGGTGCTCTCCTCTATATGGGGGACGGTCACGCGGCGATGGGCGACGGCGAGGTTGCGGGCACCGCCATCGAAGTTCCCCTGCGCGCTCGCGTACAAGTGAATGTCATCAAAGGTCAGAAGATCAACTGGCCGCGCTTCGAGAACGACGATGCCATCATGACCGTCGGCGCGTATCGGCCCCTGGATGACTGCCTGCGCATTGCTTTTACCGAACTCGTGGGCTGGATTCACAAGGACTACGGACTCTCGGAGCTGGACGCCTACGAACTGCTCTCGAAAGTCGCGAAGATCCATTTGGATGAAATGGTCGATCCGAATTATGTGATTGTGGCGTCGATCGAAAAGAAATATTTGCCGCCGAAGAAGAAATAAAGATTGTCATTCTGAGCGAAGCTGGGGCTCGCACGGCGAGCCCCAGCGGAGTCGAAGGGTCCCTTATCCATTTGCGCTACTCGGGGAGATCCTAAGGTGTTTTCACCACTAGTTCGTAGTGAGAACGCCTTGCGACAACAGAGGTCAAAAACAGGCATGTAAGCGATCCTTCGACTCGGGCTGAAGCCCTCGCTCAGGATGACAAGTTCTTACTGGGACGGAGCAACGGAGCACCACCATGAGATACGACTTCCTCTTGCAAACCTACGAAACCGAGCGCATCAAGGTTCTGAGTGTCTGGACCGAATTCCGCGACGAAGATCTTCCGGTGCGCCCACGCCAAGGCGACCCGCGAGGCCGGAGCGTGCACGAGCAAATGGTGCACCAGTGCTTGAGCGAAGATTTGTGGTTCCGCAATATGCTCGGCATTGACGTCGGTGCCCCGCCGCTTCCCAAGCAGGAAACCCGCCTGGAGTTCATCAAGCGCTACACAGAAGACAGTGAGAAGCGGCTGGCCGCTTTGCGCCAAAAGCCCGAATCCTGGTGGGAAGAACCAACCAAGTTTTTCGATGTGCAACGCTCGCGTGCATGGGTGATGACCCGCCGCCTGACTCATACCTCGCATCATCGCGGTCAACAAATGGCTATGCTCCGCATGCTGGGCCGTGATGTGCACAGCAACTATGGTCCAACCGCCGATACAGGGGGCTTGGCACAAAATCAGGCGCCCACGATTTACGCCTATCCCAACATTGCTGCCTTGCTGCAAGGAGAAGCATCAGGGGGAGCGAAGGCCCCGCTGCCGGGTTCTGCCGGCAAGCGAGTCACCGAGCGTCCCGCCACAAAATAGAGGGTGACTTTCGGCTTAGAACCTTCGGCCTACCTCTTTTCTTGACATCGCCTCCCCAAGGGGCGAAACTCCGAACGATAACCCTAAAAATAGACGTCTGTGTAGAATCTCCCATGGACCGCTACTCCATTCTGGATGCAGTTCCGCAGCTTGGCAGTTACCCACCTCCAGCCAGCGTAGCGAAGCCCGCACACTGGCAGCCGCCGAGACACGAACTACGTTTTCCGGGAGAAGATGGCGGACAGTGCTTGGCGGCGTGGGCGCGCCGCGATCTGGAAGCAACGCTTCAATTGCTTGCCGATCGCGCACAATACATCACCGGAGCTTCCGGCGCGGCCATCGCGCTACGTGACGGCGAGCACATTATCTGTCGCGCCAGTTCCGGACCTTCCGCGCCGGAAGTTGGCTCTTTCCTTGAAGTGAGCTCAGGGTTATCCGGCGAGAGCGTGCGCACGCGCACGGTCCTGCGCTGCGACGATGCGGACCAGGATCCGCGTGTCAACCGCGAAGGCTGCCGCCAGTTGGGTATCGCGTCATTCCTCGTATTGCCGCTCATCCGTGAGGATGATGTAGTAGGCATCTTTGAGATTTTCGGGAGCACCCCGCACGCATTTCAGGAACGGGACATAGCGGCGCTGGAACGCATGGGCGAGATGGTCAACACCGCTTTGGACCAGGTGGGCCATCCCGAGCCCAAGCCAGTGCCGGCGGCAGCCGAAGAGAAAACCGCCGACATTCTGAAAGATTCGCAACCCCCGATCACTAAACCTGCAGCAGTCCTCCCTCAGCCGCCGGTCGCGCCTCGGGCGGAAGATGAAGATGAAATCGTGCTCAGCGTCGACGACGACCCGGTACCCACGCCAGATCAACCAGCGGTAAAAGCGCCGGCAGCCGCAACCGCCCTGGTTGACCTCCTCCCAGAATCTGTAGTGTCCGACCCAGTTCCCTCGACCGACCCACCCCCTGCTCAAAGACGGCTCCAGCGAGACCATGTCATCCGCACTTGTGCAGCCTGCGGATTCCCGGTTTCCGAGGGGCGCACCCTGTGTTTGGACTGCGAAGCAGCGCCGGAAAACCGATTTGCCAGTAGTTCGCCAGGGGCGGACTACGGCGGCGCTCCCGCCTTTCTGAGCGGCTTGAGCGATGAACCGAGCCAAGGGTCGGGACTTAAGTATTGGATTCGCACTCACAAGTACCTGCTAGGCATCATCGCTGTAGCAGGCAGCACGGCCGCCATCCTGATATTTCGCTAGTTTTCGCCTTATACGCCCCTTAATTCCTTGACAAGACCAGAGCCGGTGCATAAAGATTGGGCATCTGCTCGACCTAAGGACTCTACAGGTACCCAAGGTATGAAGAATGTTTACGAGGTTCTAAGACAGAAAGAACTGGAGTTGGCTCGTCTGGAAAAGGAAGTGGAAGCGCTGCGAGTAGCTGCTCCCCTGCTTTCCGACGACAAGGAAAGCGGGTCCGAATCGATCAGCAGCAAGCCGACCCTGACCACCGCGGCCCCGACCCAGCAGCCCATCCGCATCCCGCAGCCGACCGTCAGTCCCGCTGCGGCGACACAGGCAGCAAGAGCCGCGGGGTGGGAAGATACCGCTAAGCGCTGGCCCTGAGCGCGGCTGCAACCAGGCGCTTGATCGTTCAGCACGGTTAGCTTGGTCGCAGAGACCTGTTTCGAGATTCAGCCCGGGATGATGGTCCCCGGGCTGATGTGTCTTACCCGACGGAACATTAAGCGAGGGCCTGCACTCCAAGAATTGTTGCCATGAGTCAGCCGGGAGCTCCATTTCCAAATCCGGGTCAAGCCAATCAGCGCCACTTTCCCCGCTACCCAGTGGCGGTTCCGGTGGACGTGGTCGTACTGCGTTCCGGCATACCGAAGGCAATTCCCGGCCGCTCGCTGGATGCCGGCGAAGGCGGAATAGGGGTCGTTCTCGCCGGCGAGCTTAGGCCGGAGGAGACAGTGGGCATCGTCTTCAGCCTTCCCACCGGCGCCCAGCCGGTGCAGGTCAAAGCCGTAGTTCGGCACTACGGACCG
This sequence comes from Terriglobales bacterium, assembly GCA_035631655.1. Lineage (GTDB taxonomy): Bacteria > Acidobacteriota > Terriglobia > Terriglobales > Acidobacteriaceae > Gp1-AA122. Next base: position 823 of record DASQIH010000101.1, on the reverse strand, counting down.
ATCCGGTGCGGCCTGCAATTCCTGGCCATCGCGCCCGAACAGCAAGCTGCCTTGCAGACCTGGATCAGGATGACGGCGGGTGCGAGCCCGAAGCCAGCGGCAATGGTGGCTCGCAAGACCAGCGTCTCACACGAACCTGCGGCGCACGTTCAGCCAAGCCGGGGAGTCCAACCGGGGCATTCGCGATTCCAGCGACATCGCCGAAGCGTGCTGCTGGTTGCGGCCGCGTTGGTAGTTGCAGGGGTCGCCCTCGCCTCGTGGTGGCATAGCGGGTGGAATGATCTCGAGCGGAGCACATCCACCGCTTCCGCCAACACTGCGCAGCCGCTAGCTTATGTTCCGGGAAGCGTAATGGAGCAGCGCGTATTGCACAAAGTCGAGCCGGCGTACCCTCCGGAAGCGGAAAGGGCGAAGGTGCAAGGAGTGGTTGTGTTGCAGGCGGTGATCGGCGCAGACGGCGCCGTAACGGAGGTGCACCCGATTAGCGGCCCCGAGGCGCTGGGGTTGGCAGCCAGCGACGCCGTGCGCTGGTGGCGCTTCCAGCCGTACCAGCTCGACGGCAGGCCCGTCGCCGTGCAAACCACCATAGAAGTCCAGTTCCAGCTGAATCCGTAAAGACGCTTCAGCTCTCGGCTTTAGGCCTCAGGTACCGCATTGGTCCTGACATTGGTCCTGCTCCAACCCGTGTCAAGCCATTTAAAAATGTAACCTCGGGGTCGATCGTCGAGACATTGGAAATGTAACCGAAGACCCGCCGTCGTCGGGGCTGTGGGAAAGTGCGAATCGCGCGCTCTTTGCGCGATTTGCAAGCTCGGTGGAAAAG
>DASQIH010000100.1:0-2859 GCA_035631655.1 Terriglobales bacterium | reverse complement strand
GAACGATCCCACTTCGGATTGCATGGCGCACCAGATCGCTGAACGAGCCCAAGCGCAGCTTGTGCATGATCCTGGCCCTATGATTTTCCACAGTTCGCACACTTATATTCAGGCGTGCCGCAACGTCCTTGTTGCTGCTGCCTTCGGCGCCACCGTCCTGATTCTGGGCGAAACTGGAACCGGCAAGGAACTGATTGCCCGGGCCATTCATCGCCTCAGCACCCGCAAGAGGAACACTTTTACTAAAGTTAACTGCTCGGCAATTCCCATTGAATTGCTGGAAAGCGAGCTGTTTGGACACGAAAAGGGCGCTTTCACCGGGGCTATTAATCAGAGAAGAGGCCGCTTCGAATTGGCTCATCAGGGAACCGTCTTGTTAGATGAGATCGGAGACCTACCGCTGGCGATGCAACCCAAACTGTTACATGTGCTCGAGGAGGGCGAATTTGAACGTTTGGGCGATTCGCACACTCATCGAGTCGATGTTCGCGTTATCGCGGCCACCAATAACGACCTGGCGCAAGGTGTTGCGCAAAGCCAGTTCCGCGCCGATTTATATTATCGGCTGAACGTTTTCCCGATTCGTCTTCCGCCTTTGCGGGAGCGACGCGAGGACATTTCTCCACTGGCATGGCATTTCGTGCAGAGGTTCGCGCGCAACATGAACAAGCATATTGAGAACATTGCTCCTGACAGCCTGAATTTTGTGGTGAATTCGGCGTGGCCAGGCAATATCCGGGAATTGGAGAACCTGATGGAACGCTCGGTCCTACTGGCCGACAACTGCACCTTGCATGTTCTGCAGCGCGATTAACCTCTACTGCGCAATGCCGGAAAGCTCAACGTCAACTCTCAGACCGGCAACTTTGAGATACGCCGCCTTTTCTGTTCGACCCACCTGGACGACTACCTGGTTGAAATATCGCGCATGCCGTGCCGTGTTTTTTGCACAAATGCGGGGAACCGACCACACCGCTCCTGCCAGAACCCCCGCCCACAGCACCACCGCCAGGACCTTGACCGCATGCCCAAACTCTTCTTCCACCACGACAGTGCTGGCGCAGATATCTCCCACCCGCCGGTGAAACCGGGAACAGCCTGCGACCACGGCTCCCACCAGGTAGAAGCCGAGTCCGTCCACCACGCGCATCGCGTTCCGAATGGCAAAAGCTGCCAGGGCATTTCGCTCGGCCGTCCGAATCACGCGGATTCCCACCATTGCCTTACCCAGAGTCGCGCCAAAGCTCGCTTCCAGCAGCCACAAGTAAATAAACAGGATCGCAGCATTCAGAAATTGCGCCATCAGCAGGGAGGCGGCGGTCAGTTTCAATTCCCATCCTTCGACCATGCCCCAGCGCATAAACGCCCAGGCATCCACGACGGCGAACACACCGAACAGGAAAATGCTGTCCAGCGCAAACGCGATAAACCGATCGCCGAGACTGGCCATGCGGAAGAGATCGGTGCCTTCTTCTTCGATATCCGTGGTGAGACCAGGTTCCTTGATTGTGGGCTCGACCACACCGGATTCTTCCAGCAAATGCTGTGCCGGGGGAATGACGCCCCCGCAACAGGTGCAACGCTCGCGGTGAGGATCGGTTTGTCGATGGCAATGCGGACATTCCATGGCGTTCTCTAAGCATACCCGTGTCATCCTGGATTCTAGCGTCACCAAAGGACAGCGTCGGAAGGCCAGGTCCCTCCAGGTTTTCTCATAGCAACGGGAAGCCGCACTTCACGGAGCCTGGATGAAAAAACGGAAGGCCGGAGCAAGCCGCTTGCTCCGGCCGAGCTGGTTATGGGGGAGGACTTCCGCTGCTTACGCAGCGAATACCTTTGCGAAGTGTTCGCAGATAGTGGTCTCAAGCATATATGGCTTGACCAGGATTGGGCTGATCATATAAGGCTTTAGAATCTGCTCGACCTTAGGCATCATTTCTTTTTCGTAGCGCTCGAAATCTATCTTCTCGGTCCAGAGGCTGATAACGATCACTTTCTCGCTCCTGGCCTCCGGAAGAAAAGGGAGGAGATCCACGAAACCGAACTGCTTCTTGAGGATGGGCAGCACTTCATTTTTGACGACCTTGACCAGATCCTCTTTCTTTTCCATCTTCGGAACGAACTCAAGGATGCGGGCAAACATCAGCGTTTCACTCCTTTCGTTCGATTGGGTGACCTTACGAATGTTGTTTCGTTACGATGAGATCATCACCATAGCTCACGGGATATGTACAGGCGAGTCTATTGTTAACCCCGGGGTTATAACTCGTCTGTGATTTCCGAGGCGAAACTCTTCGAGATGTTTCCCAATATGGGATGCTCTGGGACCGAGAAACCAGTTCGGGTTTACACTGCGCCGGAACCAGAGGTGGGCATGGAGAGAAATGGCGGCTCCAGGGCGGAGCCGCCGTCCTGGTCTACTTCTTACAGGTGTCGCTGACTTTCTTCACGTCCGTCACTTTCAGGTGGCCGTGCTCCGCGTTGTCCTTCTTGATATGGGTATCTGCGGCGGCGCTCTTTGCGTCTTCTTTCAGGTTGTGCATGGTGTTATTGGAAACCGCCCCGGTGACGCTGACTTCCTGGCCTACGTGCTCGTCGAGATTGACCGCATTGTTGCGATGGATCTCCCAGGTGCTGCCATCGCTGGCGGTGAGCAGGAACTCATCAGCGCTATCGCCTTTAGCCAGGCAACCGGTGAGAGTTCTGACCTCGGACTTGGCTTTCGAATCATTGTCGCTATCTTGCGCCAGTGCCCACGAGGTGGCGACAGCCGCCAAGACCAAACACAACAGGAGTCTTTTCATTGTTTTTGCCTCCTTATCCAGGCAGAGTAACGTTCGATTGTGGACCGAAAGTATT
>DASQIH010000099.1:0-62731 GCA_035631655.1 Terriglobales bacterium | reverse complement strand
GGCTATCGTCCGCAATTCTATTTGCGAACGACGGACGTGACCGGAGTGGCCGAGCTGCCTTCGGGTACCGAGATGGTGATGCCGGGAGACAACGTACAGCTGGTGATTGAGCTGATCACGCCGGTGGCGATGGAGAAAGGCTTGCGGTTCGCGATCCGCGAAGGCGGCCACACGGTCGGCGCCGGCACGATCAGCGAGATTATTAAGTAAGTGAGTACCGAGTACCAGGTACCCAGTACCCAGAAAAGCCGGCACACAGGGTGTTGGCTGAAAGCTAGAAGCTAAGAGCTAGGAGCTGTTTTCAAATGCCCCGAGAGATCATCACGTTGCAGTGCGGTGAGTGCAAGGAGCGCAACTACTCGACCACGAAGAACCGGAAGACGACTCCGGACCGTCTCGAGCTGAAAAAGTTCTGCCGGCGTTGCCGGAAGCATACGCCGCATAAGGAAGTGAAATAGAGTGGGTCAGTGAGCAGTGATCAGGAGCGCTCTTACTGGCCACTGACCACTAGCCACTGTCCACTGAATTCAGGGGCGTAAGCTCAACGGTTAAACTGCCGGTCTCCAAAACCGGACTTGGGGGTTCGAATCCCTCCGCCCCTGCCAGAGTTGCCGGCAGAGCCGGACGATAAAGGAAGCAGGAAGTAGATGGCGATCGCAGCACAAGAAGGCACACTTACCGCGACCGTGAAGTCCTGGCCGCAACGCATTAAAGGCTTTTACAACGACGTGCGCACCGAAATGAAAAAGGTGACCACGCCGTCCTTCAAAGAAGTGCGGGCCACCACCACGGTGGTGATCATCACGGTCTTTCTGTTTGGCCTTTACTTCTGGATCGTCGACAACGCCATTGGCAAAGGTATCGATTGGGTGCTGCGCACGCTGACGCACCGCTAGAGAGGTTTGGACACTTAGCTTATGCAGGACGAAGAAAAAACCCAGAGCTCGGAGCAGCAAGCGGAAGGCGGAGAAAATAAGACTGCCACTGTGGTCGAGCCTCCTCGCAACCCGAACATGAAGTGGTACATCATCCACTCCTATTCGGGCTTCGAGCGCAAAGTCAAAGAGTCGCTTGAGTCGCGCGTGCAGGCGTTCGGGCTGCAGGACAAAATCGGCCGCGTAATGATCCCCACCGAGTCGGTGACTGAAGTCCGCGGCGGCAAGAAGTACACCAGCGAGCGCATGTTCTATCCCGGCTACGTTCTGGTCGAAATGGACATGGATGATCACGTCTGGCATGTGGTGAAATCCACGCCCCGGGTAACTGGCTTTGTGGGCACCGGCCAGCAGCCCACGCCGCTGTCGGACGAGGAAGTCCAGCACATCGTCTATCGCGTAGGCGAGTCGAAGGACAAGCCCAAGCTCAAGGTCAAGTTCGAAAAGAACGAATCGGTACGCATCACCGAAGGACCGTTCGCCAGCTTCACCGGCGTGGTGGACGAGGTCAACGAGGATCGCGAGACTCTAAAGGTAATGGTGACAATTTTCGGTCGCTCCACCCCGGTAGAGCTGGAGTTCAACCAGGTAGAGAAGGTCGCGTAGAGCAGTTTCGCGTTTCCAGTTTCTAGTTTCGAGAAGGAATCATGGCGAAGAAAGTTACAGGATCGGTAAAGCTCCAAATCGCGGCAGGTAAAGCCACGCCGGCACCGCCGGTTGGTCCGGCCCTAGGGCAGGCGCAGATCAACATCATGGAGTTCTGCAAGCAGTTCAACGCGCGCACCAGCCAGAAAGAGCTGGAAGGGCTCATCATCCCGGTGGTGGTCACGGTTTATAACGACCGCTCGTTTACCTTCATCACGAAGACCCCTCCGGCCTCGATTCTTCTGAAGCGCGCTGCAGGCATTGCCAAGGGCTCGGGTGCCCCGAACAAAGATAAGGTCGGGAAAGTGACGGCGAAGCAGGTCGAAGACATCGCCAAGCAGAAGATGCCCGACCTGAACGCAGCCTCCGTGGAAGCTGCCATCAAGAGTGTCCGCGGAACGGCCCGTTCGATGGGCATCGAGGTAGTTGGATAGAAAGATTGTGTGGCGCGGACAGGAATGTCGGCGCCACACGAGTTCTATGAGTCGAAGAGACCACGGCCCTGCAAGAGCACCGCAGAGCGGTGGCAGACAAGGAAAGCAAATGAGAAAAGCCGGAAAAAACATTACGAAGGCCCGGGCCGCGGTTGAAACCCGTCCCTACACGCTGCAGGAGGCCGTACCCCTCCTGCAAAAGGTCAAGTACGCCAAGTTTGACGAGACCGTCGAAGTCACCATGCGCCTGGGCGTCGACCCGAAACACGCCGACCAGATGGTTCGCGGCACAGTGGTCCTCCCGCACGGCTTAGGCAAGTCGAAGAAGGTTCTGGTCATTGCCAGCGGCGACAAGGTTCGTGAAGCCGAAGCTGCCGGAGCCGATTTCGTCGGCGGCGAAGACATGGTTGAGAAGATCACGAAGGAAAACTGGACCGACTTCGACGCCCTGGTCGCCACCCCCGATATGATGAAGTCGGTCGGCCGCCTGGGAAAAATTCTAGGTCCCAAGGGCCTGATGCCCAACCCGAAGACCGGCACGGTGACATTTGACGTGGCTCGTGCGGTCCAAGAGGTAAAAGCCGGCAAGGTGGAGTTCCGCACCGACAAGACGGCGCTGGTTCACGTTCCCGTAGGCAAGATTTCCTTCACGCCCGACAAGCTGATCGACAACGCCACCACGGTTATCACCAGCGTGGTGAAGGCGAAGCCCTCGGTAGCCAAGGGCAAGTACATCAAAGGCTGCACGCTCAGCTCCAGCATGGGCCCTGGCATTCAAATTGACACCACCGCGGTAGAAGCTGCGGCCAAGGCATAGGAAAAGGATTCGATCATGGCGGTCACCAAAGCAAAAAAATCCGAGCAAGTCGAGAAGCTGAGCAGCGATCTTAAGAATGTCGGCAACCTGGTGGTGGCGACCTACAGCAAGCTCACGGTCTCGCAGGATTACGAGTTGCGTAAAGCCTTGCGGGCAGCCGGCGCGAAATACCGGGTGGTGAAGAACACCCTGGCCGAGCGCTCTTCTAAGGGCACGAAGGTAGAAGAGGTCTTGAAGAACCTCTCCGGCGTGACTTCGATCGCCTACACAACCGGCGATCCGGTCGCCTTGGCTAAGGCGCTCCAGAAGTACGCCAAGGACAACCCGGAATTCAGCTTCAAGGCCGGAGTCGTCGAAGGCCGCGCGGTCTCGGTCAAAGAGATCGAAGCCCTGGCCACGATGCCGTCCAAGGAAGAGATCTATTCAAAGCTCCTGTTCCTGATCAACGCCCCGGCGCAGCGTCTGGTAACGGCCATGAACGCCGTCGGACGAAACCTGGCAGTGGTGATCGACCAGGGGGTGGACAAGAAGAAGTTTAAGGAAGCGTAACTTGTGTGGCTGCGGACACTCCTGTCCGCACACACAGAAAGCGCGGGCAAGAGTGCCCGCGCCACATGAGATTCGAGGCGGCGGAGGCCGTCCGAAAAGGTTTGGTTATCAGTAGTCAGGGGTTGCGCGGCTCGAACTGTCACGTTGTCTGGCGTGGCGCAAAGAGCCGGTCGCACTGGAAACCTGGTTCACGGATAACGAAATCAGCAACTGATAACTGAAAGGTGGAGACACAGACATGGCGGATCTCGAGCAATTGGAAGAATCAATCGTAGGGCTGTCGCTGCTCGAAGCGGCGCAACTGGTCAAGAAGCTGGAAGAGCGTCTCGGCGTGTCGGCTGCGGCCGCAGCCCCGGTCATGATGGCCGGAGGCGGTGGCGCAGCGGCAGGCGCAGCCCCGGCGGAAGAGAAGACCGAGTTCACGGTCGTTCTCAAAGAGGTGGGCGCCAACAAGATCAACGTGATTAAGGCCGTCCGCGAAGTCACCAGCCTGGGCCTGAAAGAAGCCAAGGACCTGGTGGATGGAGCTCCTAAGACGGTGAAAGAGGGCGTCTCCAAGGAAGAGGCCGAGAACATCAAGAAGAAGTTCACCGAAGCCGGAGCCACAGTAGAAGTGAAGTAGTTTGACCGTGTGGAGGCAGGTCTCCGACCCGCCTAGCCGGGCCAGACTCCCGGGTCCACACTACTAGTGAATCCGCGGAGGTGGTGTTATCATCTATATCAACATCGCTTCCCCGGTATCACGCGAAAGGCGGCCACCCACTTCACGGACATCCAGGTCCAGCACGACCCAGGGAAGCGAAGTGTGGCCCACAACAAGTTTGGCAAACTGTCCTGAGGAGCAGCGGGACGGGAACAGGCCTTAAGAACTGGCGCGGAAGAACACAATTCAACTGAACGAAAGCGCCGTATTCGGCGCCCACGGGGAAGCTTGTCCCTGCGGGCGCTCCTCGTTTTTCCTGCTCTGATTTGGTTTTAGTGCCGCGGCGCGGATAGCGCGCCCCACAACCGCGGTTTTGCAGCCCAAAACTGCGCCGAAAGTTGGGAGTCTCTGAATGTCGAAGAAGAGCACCTACCGTAATCGTTTTGACTTTTCCAAAATCCCGGCCACCATCCAGATTCCGAATCTGATCGAGGTGCAGAAGCGCTCCTACGACCGGTTCCTGCAGATGGATCGTTTGCCCAGCGAGCGCGACGATGCCGGCTTGCAGGCGGTTTTCCAGTCGGTATTTCCCATCACCGATTTCCGCAACGTCTCACAACTTGAGTTCGTGGACTACGCAATCGGCAACTGGGAATGCAAGTGCGGCCACTTGAAAGGCCTGCACCACCTCCGCACTACGTGCAAGAACTGCGGCTCGACGGTCATCACCGATCCGTTTCATCCCGGCGACGTGCTCTGCCAGAAGTGCGGCACCTACAACGCCAATACGCCCGATTTCTGCAACAAGTGCGGCGACCCGGTCGGCCTGCAACTGAAGTACGACGTCAGCGAGTGCGAAGAGCGCGGCATGACCTACTCCGCTCCGCTGAAGGTCACGATGCGCCTCACTATTTACGAGAAGGACGCTGAAACCGGAAATCGCTCTATCCGCGACATCAAGGAGCAGGAAGTCTTCTTCGGCGACGTCCCCCTGATGACCCAGAACGGCACATTCATCGTGAACGGCACCGAGCGCGTGATTGTCAGCCAGTTGCACCGCTCGCCCGGCGTGTTCTTCGAGACTGCCAACAACCGCACCTACTTCCTCGGCAAGATTATTCCCTACCGCGGCTCGTGGGTGGAATTCGAATACGACCAGAAGAATGTGCTTTACGTGCGTATCGACCGCAAGCGCAAGTTCCTGGGGACGATTTTCCTGCGCGCCCTCGGCTTGCGCTCCGGCGAAGACATTCTGCGCACCTTCTACACCGTCGACAAGCTCAACGTTCGAGACAAGAAGCTTTACTGGACGATCGATCCTGGCAGCGACAAGCCGACGAACCTGGTGGGAATGAAGCTGGCACACAGCATTAAGTCAAAATCGGGCGACGAAATCTCGCACTCCGGACGCAAGATCACCGCGCCCGTCCTGAAGGAAATCCAGAAGGCCAAGATCAGCGAGATTGAGGTGGACATCACTGACCTGGAAGGCGCTTTCGCGGCCAGCGACGTCGTGGATACCACTACTGGCGAAGTCCTGCTGGAGGCCAACAACGAGATCACGGCCGACAAGCTGGCAAAGATTCTGGACTCCGGCGTAGTCGAGCTGCACGTGTTCTTCCCCGAGCGCGACGACGTGGGAACGGTCATCAGCTCAACCCTACGCCGCGACTCGGTCAAGACTCCCCAGGAAGCATTGATCGAGATTTACCGCAAGCTGCGCCCCGGCGATCCGCCGACCCTGGACACCGCCACCGCCCTCTTCCAGGGGATGTTCTTCGATCCGCGCAAGTACGATTTCTCGCGCGTCGGCCGCCTGAAGTTCAATATCAAGCTTTTCGAGAAGCCCGACGCCACCAATCTCGACCAGCGCACGCTGGACCCCGAGGACTTCTACGCGACCATCCGCTACCTGCTCAAGCTGCGCAAGAACATTGGGGCCGTGGACGACATCGATCACCTGGGAAACCGCCGTGTTCGCGCCGTCGGCGAACTGCTCGAGAACCAGTTCCGCATCGGCCTGGTCCGCATGGAACGCGCCATCAAGGAAAAAATGAGCGTCTACCAGGAAATGTCTACGGCCATGCCGCACGACCTGGTCAACGCCAAGCCGGTGATGGCCGCCATCCGCGAGTTCTTCGGATCCTCGCAGCTGTCGCAGTTCATGGACCAGACGAACCCGCTGTCGGAAATCACGCACAAGCGCCGTTTGTCGGCCCTTGGGCCGGGCGGCCTATCGCGTGAGCGCGCCGGGTTCGAAGTCCGCGACGTGCACCCTACACACTACGGCCGTATCTGCCCGATCGAGACCCCGGAAGGTCCGAATATCGGTCTAATTTCGTCCCTCAGCTGCTATGCCCGCATCAATGACTACGGCTTCATCGAGTCGCCTTATCGGCGCGTGAAAAACGGCCGCGTACTCGACTACGTGACCGTCGTAAACGCCGGCGATAGCGATTACCGTGTCGGCGATCACGTCGAGAAGCACGAAGCCGAAAAGGTCAACGGCGACCTCAAGGATCGTCGTAAGCGCCAGGTTGAATTCGAGCCCTACTCCTTCTATCTCTCGGCATGGGAAGAAGACCGCCACGTAATCGCCCAGGCAAACGTCGAGTTGGACGACAAGGGCCGTATCGTCGCTGACCTCGTCAACGCCCGCAAGTCCGGCAACTTTGTGCTGGTGAGCCGAGATGAAGTCGACTACATCGACGTAAGCCCGAAGCAGCTGGTCTCAGTCGCCGCCTCGCTCGTGCCCTTCCTGGAGCACGACGACGCCAACCGAGCCTTGATGGGCGCCAACATGCAACGCCAGTCCGTGCCGCTGCTCCGTGCTCGTGCCCCGATCGTTGGAACCGGTATGGAAGGCGTCACCGCTCGCGACTCGGGCGCTGTGGTATTGGCGCGCCGCAACGGCATCATCGATTCCGTTGACTCCGAGCGCATCATCGTGCGCGTCGAGGGCGAACACCATCCGGGGCAACTGTCGCGCGAAGTAGGCAGCGACATCTATCAGCTCACGAAATTCAAGCGTTCCAACCAGAACACCTGTATCAATCAAAAGCCGATCGTCAAAAAAGGCGATCGCGTGCTGAAAGGCCAGGTAATCGCCGACGGTCCTTGCACTGACCACGGCGAGTTGGCCCTTGGACGCAACGTGCTGGTGGCCTTCATGCCATGGCGCGGCTACAACTTCGAAGACGCAATCCTGGTCTCCGAGAAGATGGTTAAGGAGGACTACTACACCTCCGTCCACATCGAGGAATTCGAGATCGAGTCGCGCGACACCAAGCTCGGTCCGGAAGAGGTCACCCGCGACATTCCGAATGTCAGCGAGTCCGCTCTGCGTGACCTGGACGAGAGCGGCATCATCCGCATCGGAGCCACGGTCAAGGCCGGCGATATCCTTGTGGGGAAGGTGACGCCAAAGGGCGAAACCCAGCTCACTCCGGAAGAAAAGCTGTTGCGCGCCATCTTCGGCGAGAAAGCCGGCGACGTGCGTGACGCCTCGCTCACCTGCCCTCCCGGCATCGAGGGCACGGTAGTTGACGTGAAGATATTCTCCCGCAAAGGTCAGGAGAAGGACGAGCGCGCCAAGATGATCGAGGCCCAGCAGATCGCCAAGCTCGAGAAGAACCTCTCGGATGAGATTCGAATTCTCACCGACGAGCGCCTCAAGCGCCTGGAAAACATCCTGGGCGGCAAGGAGGTGCAGGCCGACCTGCACGACGAGCGCACCAACAAGCGCCTGCTGACCAAAGGCACGGTCATGGACCGCGACACCATCGAGCGCATCTCCACCCGCAACCTGAAGCGAATCAAGTTTGCCGACAAGGATCCGCGGGTGAACGAGCAGATTGACGAAATCGAGGAAATGACTTCGCGCCAGATCGATGTGCTCAAGAAGATCGTCAACGAGAAAAAGGACAAGCTGCAAAAGGGCGACGAACTGCCTCCCGGAGTAATCAAGCTGGTCAAGGTTTACATCGCCATGAAGCGCAAGCTGAGCGTAGGTGACAAGATGGCCGGCCGTCACGGCAACAAGGGCGTCATTGCCCGCATCCTGCCAGAAGAGGACATGCCGTACCTGGAGGACGGCACGCCGGTGGAAATCGTGCTCAACCCACTCGGCGTACCTAGCCGTATGAACGTGGGCCAGATTCTGGAGACCCACCTCGGCTGGGCGGGCCACGAACTGGGTGACAAGATCACTCAGCTGATCAAGGAAAACAGCAAAGTGGAAGCCTTGCGCCGCGAACTGAAGGCGTTGTTCAAGGATACGGTGCTGCTGGATGCGATTGCCGATCTGGACGATGACACACTCGAGTCGGTTGCCAACACGATGACTCGCGGAGTCTTCGTTGGCTCCCCAGTATTCGATGGTGCCCGCGAACACGAAATCAAAGCGCTGCTGGAGCGTTCCGGACTGCCCACGTCGGGCAAGACGACGCTCTTCGACGGCATTACGGGAGACAAGTTCGAGCAGCCGGTCACAGTGGGCTATATTTACATGCTCAAACTGTCGCACCTGGTCGACGACAAGATTCACGCCCGTTCCATCGGCCCGTACTCGCTGATCACCCAGCAGCCGCTGGGCGGCAAAGCCCAGTTCGGCGGACAGCGCTTCGGAGAAATGGAAGTCTGGGCGTTGGAAGCCTACGGCGCAGCCTTCATCCTGCAGGAGCTGCTCACTGCGAAGTCGGACGACGTCTATGGCCGCACCAAGATCTATGAGGCCATCGTGAAGGGCGAAGCCGCCATGGAACCCGGCGTCCCCGAGTCCTTCAACGTGCTGATTCGCGAGTTGCAGTCGCTCTGCCTGGATGTCGAGCTGATTAAGGCTGCCGAGAGGAAGCCGGTAGCCGCAGCGGCAGCAGATTAGTGGCTAGTGGGCAGTGATTAACGGCTAGTTCGCTGACCACGGCTCATGCCACAGAAATGAGATCTGAAGGAAAACGAGATTCGGTTGTCCTGCTCTTGAGCAACTGAGTCGCAGACATACTGGCCACTGACCACCATCCATTGGCCACTTTCTTCAAGAGCCGCCCGCGGCAGCGCAAATGCCGCAAGAAGCGGAGGAACACCTTGTATCGTTCGAGCCCATTCGACCTGGGAAACCCGATTGCCGACTTCGATGCCATCCGTATCAGCCTGGCCTCCCCGGAAAAAATCCGGAGTTGGTCGCATGGAGAGGTAACCAAGCCGGAGACCATCAATTACCGCACCTTCAAACCGGAACGCGATGGCCTGTTCTGTGCCCGCATCTTCGGCCCGGTCACCGACTGGGAGTGTCTCTGCGGCAAGTACAAGCGCATGAAGCACCGCGGCGTGATCTGCGACAAGTGCGGCGTGGAAGTCACACTGTCGAAGGTCCGTCGTGAGCGTCTCGGACACATCGAGCTGGCCTCGCCCTGCTCGCACGTCTGGTTCTTCAAGGGCCTGCCCAGCCGCATCGGGCACCTGCTCGATATCTCCCTGCGCGACCTCGAGTCCGTTCTGTATTTCGAGGCCTACGTGGTTGTCGAGCCCGGCGACGCGCCAGTGAAAGAACGCGAGGTCATCAAGGACGAAGCCAAGTTCCGCGAGCTTGACCAACAGTTCCGCCCGACCGGCTTCAAGGCCATGATGGGCGCGGAAGCGATCAAAGAACTGCTCAAGCGTGTTGACGTTGAGACCCTCAGCGGCGAACTGCGCGAAAAGATGAAGCACGAAAGCTCCATGCAGAAGCGCCTCAAGTACGCCAAGCGCCTCAAGGTAGTCGAGGCCTTCCGCAGGAGCGGCAACAAGCCCCACTGGATGATTTTGGATGTGATCCCCGTCATCCCGCCGGAGCTGCGCCCCCTGGTGCCTTTGGATGGCGGTCGTTTCGCGACCTCCGATCTGAACGACCTCTACCGCCGTGTCATCAACCGCAACAACCGGTTGAAGAAGCTGATGGATCTGCACGCCCCGGAAGTCATCGTGCGCAACGAAAAGCGCATGCTGCAGGAAGCCGTAGACGCCCTGTTCGACAACGGCCGCCGTGGCCGCATCCTGCGTGGCGCCAACAATCGCCCATTGAAGTCCCTGTCCGACACACTCAAGGGCAAGCAGGGCCGCTTCCGTCAGAACCTGCTCGGCAAGCGCGTGGACTACTCCGGCCGCTCCGTCATCGTGGTCGGACCAGAGCTCAAGCTGCACCAGTGCGGCCTGCCCAAGAAGATGGCGCTCGAACTGTTCAAGCCGTTCATCTATCACCGGCTCGAACAAACCGGCCACTGCACCACCATTAAGCAAGCCAAGGAAATGGTGGAGCAGCAGGAATCCATCGTTTGGGACATCCTGGAAGAGGTCATTAAAGATCACCCGGTTCTGCTGAACCGCGCTCCAACCCTGCACCGCCTGGGCATTCAAGCGTTCGAGCCGGTGCTGGTGGAAGGCAAAGCCATCAAGATTCACCCGCTGGTCTGCACTGCCTTCAACGCAGATTTCGACGGCGACCAGATGGCCGTTCACATTCCACTTTCGCCCGAGGCTCAGGTCGAAGCCAGCGTGCTGATGTTGTCCTCGCACAACATCCTGTCGCCGGCTTCCGGTCAGCCCATCACCGTGCCTACGCAGGACATGGTGCTCGGCCTCTACTACCTGACCAAAGCCAAGCCCGGCGCTAAGGGAGAAGGCCGCGCCTTCGCCAACATCGAAGAAGCTCTGCTGGCCCGCGAAGCGGGAGAAGTGGAGACGCTCACCCCGATCCGTTTGCGCTACTCAGGCGAAATCATCGACCTGACCAGCGCCTACGACGATCAGGATGTGCTGCACACCGAACCAACGAAGGTGGAACGCGGCTACATCAACACGACCGTCGGCCGCGCCATCCTCAACGACCAGCTGCCCGACGGCATGCCGTACATCAACGGCCTACTCAAGAAGAAAGGCATCGGCCAGCTGGTGAACTACTGCTATCTCCGCTTCGGGCTCGAGACCACGGTCAAGATGCTCGACCAGGTCAAGGATCTGGGCTTCCGCTATGCCACCCGTGCCGGCCTGTCCATCGGGATCGACGACATGGTCATCCCCGAGGACAAGAAGACTCTGGTCCGCGACGCCGAAAAGCAGGTGGTCAGCGTCCAGCAGCAGTATCTGGATGGCGCCATCACCAACGGCGAACGTTACAACAAGGTGATCGAAATCTGGTCGGCCATTACCGAAAAGGTTGCCGACGAGATGTTCAGCGTAATGCAGCAGCAGGACAAGGAAGGCAACATTAACCCGATTTACGTCATGGCCGATTCGGGCGCCCGCGGATCGAAACAGCAAATTCGCCAGCTCTCCGGAATGCGCGGCTTGATGGCAAAGCCGTCGGGCGAAATTATCGAAACCCCTATCACGGCGAACTTCCGTGAGGGCTTGAACGTGTTGCAGTACTTCATCTCGACTCACGGCGCGCGCAAGGGCTTGGCCGACACGGCACTGAAGACCGCCGATTCCGGCTACCTGACCCGCCGCCTAGTTGACGTCGCTCAAGACGTCATCATCAGTGAGTACGACTGCGGCACCGTGGACGGCATCTACGTCGGCTCGATCGTTGAAGCCGGCGACATCATCGAGCCGCTGCGCGACCGTATCGTGGGCCGCGTGTCGCTGGAGAAGATCAAGGACTACGAAGGCAACGTGATCGTAGACATCAACCAGGAAATCGGCGAGGACTTGGCGGGAGCGATCCAGTCGGCTGGTATCGAGAGGGTGAAAATCCGCTCCGTGCTGACCTGTGAGTCCAAGCGCGGTGTCTGCGTAATGTGCTACGGCCGCAACCTGGCTTCGGGCCGCCTGGTCGAATTAGGCGAGGCCACCGGAGTCATCGCAGCCCAGTCCATCGGCGAACCCGGCACCCAGCTTACGATGCGTACCTTCCACATCGGCGGTACGGCATCGCGAGTTTCCGAGCAGTCGCGCTTGGAGGCGAAGGCTAACGGCGCGGTCCGCTTCATCAACCTGCAGACCGTGAAGTCGAAGGCGGGCGATCTGGTGGTCATGAACCGCAACGGCTCCATTGCCGTGATTGACGAGAAAGGCCGTGAACGCGAGCGCTACTCGGTCGTTTATGGCGCCAAGGTCAAAGTTGCAGAGGGTGAGCCTGTCCAGCTCGGTCAAGTACTGGTCGAGTGGGATCCGTACACCTTCGCCATCCTGACCGAAATCGGCGGCACGGTGCAGTTCAAGGACCTGCAGGAAGGCGTCACACTTCACGAAGAAGTGGATGAAGTCACCGGCTTGTCGCGCCACGTTGTGGCCGACTCGCCCGACGAGAAGCGCCAACCGGCCATCGTGATTAAGGGCAAGGCCAGCAAGCGTTACCTGATGCCCTCCCGCGCCCACCTCATGGTGCAGGATGGCGACACCACGTACCCGGGCGACGTGCTGGCGAAGATCCCGCGCGAGACCACTAAAACCAAGGACATCACCGGCGGTCTGCCGCGCGTCGTCGAACTGTTCGAAGCCCGCAAGCCGCGCGAGACGGCCGTGATCAGCGAAATCGACGGCATCGTCAAGTTCGGTGAGGTCTCGAAGGGTCAGCGCAAGATCTACGTCGTGGCTGACAACGGCACCGAAAAGGAATACCAGGTGCCGCGCGGCGTCCACATCAATGTGCAGGAAGGCGAGCGCATCCGCGCTGGCGAACAGCTTATGGACGGCCCGCTCAATCCGCATGACATCCTGGCCGTGCTCGGCGAGAAGGAGCTCCAAGCTTACCTGGTAAACGAAATCCAGGAAGTCTACCGCCTGCAGGGCGTGAACATCAGCGACAAGCACATCGAGGTGATTGTTCGCCAGATGATGCGCTGGGTGAAGGTCGAAGATGTCGGCGACACCCAGTTCCTCCTCGAGCAGCAGGTGGACAAGTTCCGCTTCCGCGAGGAGAACGAGCGTGTCATCGCGCAGGGCGGCAAACCGGCGACCGGACGTCCGCTCCTGCTCGGCATCACCAAGGCGTCGCTGTCGACCGAATCGTTCATTTCGGCGGCGTCCTTCCAGGAGACCACGCGCGTGCTCACCGAAGCTTCCATCCAGGGAGCGGTAGACCACCTGCGCGGCCTCAAGGAGAACGTCATTGTCGGCCGCCTCATCCCTGCCGGCACCGGCATGGAGTACTACCGCAACGTGCGCCTCTCACCCGAAATGGAAGAGGCCGCAGCCAAGGTACAAGAGGAGGTCTCGGCCGCCTACGAGGAAGCCGAACGCGCTCTCGAACTCATGCGCCACGAAGGGGAGACCGAGGAACTGACGGCAGAGTAGTCATAGACAACTGTGTGGCGCGGGCATTCCTGCCCGCGCGGGGCGGACAGGAATGTCCGCCCCACACTAACCTATGCACGCCAACCCAAAGTACTTGGACGGTCGTCAACCCGATCAGAGCAATTCGCAGTTGCGCCTGTGGCCGTCCGGCAATACCCTAAGTCAGCTCATGCTCCGTTTTTTTCGGTTGCTCCGGCTTGCGATCTGGCGTGCTTTCCAGCACGACGCCTTCGCCGTCGCCAAGGCCTCCGCGTATTCATCGATTCTGACCTTCTTTCCCGCCCTCCTGGTTGTCGGATCCGTCCTGGCCACCTCGCACAAAACCACTGCCTATCTGCGGGAAATTTCCGATGCCCTGAGCCGCATTCTGCCGGCGGGCAGCGCCACCGCCATTGCTTATCTGAGAGGAAGTACCTACCGCCCGCTCGGCCTGCTCATCTCGGCTTCGCTGTTGACCATCTGGACGGCTTCGGGCGTGATGATCTCCTGGATGGAGGGCTTCCGCAACGCGTACCAGCTCCCCAAGACCTGGGGACTGGTGAAAGAGCGCATGATCGCCTTCGCGCTGGTGATCCTGGCTGGGATCCCCATGACTTTTGCCACCATCCTGGTCGCTTTCGGCAGCCGTATCGAAACCCGCATCCTGTTTGAGATGGGCCACGAGTTCGGCCCGTTCATCCTGCTGATGTGGATGGCCATTCGCTGGGTCATCGCCACCCTGACCAGCATCGCCGTGATTGCGCTCATCTACCACCATGCCGTCCCGCGGACCCAGCCTTGGCACAGCGTCCTGCCGGGCGCCACGTTAGCCACCGGTTTGTGGTTTGGCGTGACCCTGCTTTTCGGCTGGTACCTGAACCGCTACGCCGATTACAGCATCATCTACGGCTCGCTGGGCGTAGGCATTGCCCTGCTGGTTTGGATGTACATGGTCTCGCTGGTCATCCTGATCGGTGCGGAATTTAACGCCATGCTCTTCCCAAGGGCCGTCCTGGGACGTGAACTGAGCCAGGCGGGAAGCCAAAAATTGGCTGTCCGATAGCGAGCTGCAGAACTGGTAGGCGCTCAACAATCTTTGTCATTCCGAACCCGGCTTCAGCCGGTGAGGAAGCTGCTTTTCGGAGTATTTTGCACCTGCTCAGTCGTGCCGTTCGACTTCGCATGATCTTTGGGAGCCCGGTCTGAAAATTAACGCTGCTGCACTTCTGCTTGCCCTGACTTTGACGCCTTGCGCGTTGTTTGCCAAAGACTCCAAACTTACGTTGCGCCAGCAGTTGGTGGGCACCTGGAAGCTGTTGTCAATCCAAGCGGAATATCCGGATGGGCGGCTCGATTCCGATCCTGATTTAGGTCCGCGTGCCGCAGGTTATCTTTTCTATGACGCCAGTGGTCACATGTGCGCTCAAGTGATGAATCCCGACCGCTTCGACTGGCGGAATCCTCCGTGGGCCACTCCGGCGGAAGCCAAAGCCGCAATCGACGGCTACGACGCTTACTGTGGCCGCTACGAGGTGCAGGAGAGTGAAAGCCTGGTGATCCACCACAGAGAATTAGCTTTGATCCCCAACGAAGCTGGTACATCGGCGCAGCGCCATGTGTCCTTTGCCGGAAGCCACCTGATCTTCAAAGTGATCGAAAAGGCCCGCAACGGGCAGCCGCTGACGTACACCTTAACCTGGGAGCGGGTGAAGTGACAGAACCCAAGCTGGACCTCGTTTCCGGAGACATTTCTACCGGAGATGCCTCCATCATCGTTGACCTCGCGCTCGACAGCCACGCCGACGTAGCCGCTGGCCGCCGGGCAAAGATTATCTGCACCATCGGTCCGGCCTGCAATTCCGAATCCGCCATGCGCGACCTGCTCCGCCTCGGCATGGACGTGGCCCGCCTCAATTTCTCGCACGGCACCCACGCCGAGCACGCCCGCAACATCGCCCGCCTGCGCCGCGCCGCCAAGCGAGAACACCGCACCGTCTGCCTTCTCGCCGACCTGCAGGGGCCGAAAATCCGCACCGGCCCGCTGAAAGGCCACTCCCCAGTCACACTTGAGACCGGCTCGCAAGTGGTCATCACCCCTCGCGACATCCCCGGAACCGAGAAGCTGATCTCCACGACTTTTCCGACACTGGCCAAAGACGTCGAGCCCAACTCCCGCATCCTGCTCTCGGACGGCTTGATCGAATTGCGGGTCACAGCGGTGCAGGGCGACGATGTTGAATGTAAGGTGATCAACGGCGGCGTTTTAGCCGAGCACCAGGGCATCAACCTGCCCGGCGCAGTCCTTTCCGTCCCGTCATTGACGGAAAAAGATCGCATCGATCTCGAGTTTGCCCTGAAGCACGGGGTTGACTACATCGGCTTATCGTTTGTCCGTTCGGCGACCGACATCCGCACAGCCCAACAGCTAATCCGCCAGCACGGCAGCAACGTCCCGGTAGTCGCCAAGTTGGAGAAGCCGCAGGCTATCGATCAACTCGAAGAGATCCTGGAAGTCACTGACGCCGTGATGGTGGCCCGCGGTGATTTGGGCGTAGAACTTCCGCCAGAAAAAGTGCCGGTCATCCAGAAGCATGTGATTCGCAAATGTGCCGAGTGGCGCAAGCCGGTAATCACCGCCACCCAAATGCTCGAGTCAATGGTCGAAAACCCACGCCCGACTCGCGCCGAAGCCAGCGACGTAGCCAATGCCATCTTCGACGGCACCGATGCCGTCATGCTCTCCGCCGAGACGGCCAGCGGCAGGTATCCGCGCGAGGCGGTGGCCATCATGAGCCGCATTGTGGTAGAAGCCGAGCGCAGCATGGCAGCAGACCCTGAGCGGCGCCGCCGCAATCATCGCCGTCTCTCCATCGCCGAGACCATCTGCGAATCCATCGCCCACGCTGCCGAGGACCTCGAAATGGGCGCCATTGCCGTCTTCACCGAAAGTGGCAACACCGCCAAGCTGATCTCCAAGTACCGTCCCAAAGCCGAGATTTTCGCCTTTAGCCACCTGCCGCATGTCTGCAATCGCCTGAATCTGCTGTGGGGCGTGCACCCTGTCTTCCATCCCCAAGCGCGTTCCGCCGAGGCCATGGTTAGCCTGGCAGAGAAGAAATTGCTGGAGGAGGGCAGAGTGAAGCTAGGCGACGTTCTGGGGGTCGTTGCTGGCACCCAGCTGGCCTCGGGTTCCACCAATTTCATGCGCCTGCATGTCATCATTGACGAACCTGTCGAACGCCGCAGGCGCACCGGATCGGCCACCGCCAAAAAAGCCAAGAAGCGCTAACATCCACACCACTCCTGTCATCCACACCAAGCGCTGTCATCCTGAGCAGCAAAGCCATTCGCAACTGCGAATGGCTTTGCGGAGTCGAGGGACCCTACGTCCGCTGATCTAGCTAGCACGGTTGCATCGAGGCATTCTCCCCTAAAATCACAGCTGACTGCTTTTGGCTGGCGCAGGGCTTCAGCCCTGCATTAAGCTCCAGAAATCCTCGCGCTTTAGCGCCTGAGGTACTTCCTCCCCCGAAAATGACATGGCGTCCATCCCGCAAGTCGAATCTCTCTACGATCGCACAGCAGATCCTGCCGTCCGAGGCTTCCTCCACACTCCAGTCCAGCCCAACGGGCATGGCCTCATACTCTCCCACGGCGCCGGTTCGAACAGCCAGTCTCCCCTGCTGATTGCTCTGGCGAGCGCTTTCGCCGCAGCCGGCTTGACTGTGCTGCGCTGCGACCTGCCATTCCGGCAAATCCGTCCCTTCGGCCCGCCCCGTCCCGGCGACGCCGCTCGCGACCGTGAGGGACTCTCCCACGCCGTCGCCGTGATGAGAAAGCTCGTTCCCGGTCGAGCCTTCCTCGGAGGCCACTCCTACGGCGGACGCCAAGCCAGCATGCTTGTTGCAGAAGAATCGAAGCTTGCTGATGGCCTTCTGCTGCTTTCCTACCCACTTCACCCGCCCCGCAACCGAGCACAACTCCGTACGCAACACCTGCCCAACTTGTATGTGCCCACCCTCTTCTTGCATGGCACGCGCGACCCGTTTGGTTCAAGTGAAGAAATCGAGGCAGCCCTAAAACTGATCCCGGCTCCTACAAAGTTGGTAACGGTGGAGGGAGCGGGCCACGATTTGGGTTTTAAAGCGAAAGGAAAACCACAGGCAGGCTTACCCGAGCAAGTCTTGGCAGCTTTTCAGGAATTCTTCAAAATCCGTGTGGCCGCGGGTTTCTGACCCGCGGGAGCTCGTAACCTCGTGTGGCGCGGACACTCTTGTCCGCGACCGCTCGGCATTCTCTGCGATCTCTGCGGTTGAAACCCTCTTTAATTCACCCAGCCCGATTTACCTTCGCCGTTCTTCTTGTCTTCAGGCGGCCGGTAATTCCCATACTCATCGAACGTCCCGGGGGTTTCTCCATGTTTCCGCATATAAACCTGAAATTTCTTAGCCGCCCGACGCCGCTTCCAACGGTAATAATTGTTGCGCAGCCCGTAATAGCGCTCCGCGACAGAGAAGGGCAACCCCCGGCGCCACAAGAACTTGATATACAAAAACCCGAATAGTAATCCCCCCAGGTGGGCAAAATTAGCGACTCCGCCCTGGCCCGGCTCGAACGTGGCGATGATCACGAGAAAAATCATGATGGCCACCATGTATTTGGCCTTTATCATGAACGGGAGCGGAAACATAAAGATCTCGCGATCCCCGTAAAGCATCCCAAAGGCAATCAGCAATCCGTAGATCCCGCCGGACGCCCCAATGGTTTTAGTCGCGGGATCCCCGCCTAGATGCGGCAGATAAGCTACCGCAATTGTGGTCAACGCCGCGCCGACTACGCAAAACAGGTAAAATTCAAGGAACTTCTTCGACCCCCAATCTTCTTCCTCCTGCGAGCCGAACATCCAGAGCATCAGCATGTTGATGAGCAGGTGCCACACTCCCGCGTGCAGGAAGGAGTAGGTGACCAACTGCCACACCATCCCCCAGTGCACCACTAAGGCAGGGACAAGACCACCGAATAGGATCAGATACTCATAGCCTGGCCGCCAGGCTGTTCTGAGTACAACCTCTAAGAAATAAATGGCGGCGCAGGCGATGACGATGCGCCTGACCCAACCCGCGAAGGGCGGCAAACTCAGCGAGAGTGTGCGTCGGCGATGCATGTTTTGAATATCAGCTGATCAAACCAGAAAAATTCTGTATCTCGCCAGCTGCTCTGTAATCCTTCCGACTATCTGATTAGCGCTCCGGTGGCGGCACCACCGGCAAGCTCCGATGCCCCTGGCTATCCACCGCCCGCACTGCGAAGATCACATTATCCTTCGACATCTTAAGCGTGGTGCGGTTTACGTTGCCCACGCGCTCCGCATGTTCCCAGTCCGGGCTAAAGGTCGCCCGCCACAGCACTTCATACGCGGTCGCTCGCTCTGCCGGCTCCCAGGTTATAGTGGAATCGTTCTCCAGGTTTTTCGTCAAGAGCCTGACATTACTCGGAGGGGCAGGCGCTGACGCCAGCGACGCCAATGTGGCCGCGTTTAAACGCGCCACGTGGGCCACATACTCGAAATTCGCAAATTTCGGCAAATCTCCATACTCGATGCCGTTTTCCGTACGAATGTTCTGGTGCTGGTGATTGTAGTCCTCGCGATACTCGGTGAAGCGCACGGCTGCAAATCCCTGCTGGTTGAAGGAATAATGGTCGCCGCCGCGCAAGTAACGGTCCAGGCGAAACACCAGCATGGGCTTCACCCCAGCGTCGTACGTCCGGCCTGCTTCGGCGATGTACCGGGCCAGTTCGCGCGATGGCGAATCGCTCTCCCCGCCCAGCATGCGAATGAATCGAATCTGCTGTTCGGTGGCCGCGACCGGGATACCTTCCGAGAACACACGCACCACGCTGACATCCTGCTGCGCATTCCTGTCGCCACCCACGATGTCGTTATTCAGCACCGCTTCGAGATTCCATCCCTGCTGCTTGGCCATTTGCGCGAAATGCTTGCTGCCATTCAGCCCTTGCTCTTCGCCGGCCACCGTGAGGAAAATAATCGTTGCCGGAAATTTGTGTTTGCTGAGAACGCGGGCGCACTCCAGGCTTACCGCTGTGCCGCTGCCGTCATCGTTGGCGCCAGGCGCATCGCCCTTGGCGTCGAAGGTATCGCTGTTCCGTGAATCGTAGTGGCCGGTCACCAGCACAATCCGTTTTGCGCTCTCGGCATCGGTCCCCTTCAGAACCGCATAAACATTGGTGATCTCGGTGGGCGCAGGAATCCGCTCGGCAGGCTGTTCGGTAAACGAGTCCGTCTTCACCTCGAGACAGCCGCCGCACTCCTTGGAGTAGCGCTCAAATTCGGACTTGATCCACTCCCGTGCCGCGCCAATCCCGCGCCCGGCTGCAATGGAAGCCGGGTCCTGGGCCGAGAGCGTCAGCCGCGTTCCAAAGATCACCAGCTTTTCGATATCGGCCTGAATCCGTTGCGCAGAAACATCTTGCAAGGTGGCCACAATTTGAGGATCGGCAACCCCAGCCGCGTTTGCCGCCGGGCCGGATTCCTGTACTGTGGATTGTGCGAAGCCGGCTAACGAACTCGCCACCAACAGCATCAGAACGGCCATTCGCGACATCGAATTCGAGAGATTGTCGAACATTGCTCGACGAAGGATCGATGGTGGCTTATTCTTGACCGCCTGGCCCCTGGCACTAGGATGCCACGGGCTTGGAGGAAATCCCGGTACTTGACCTCGTGGCCCGGGAGAATCTAAATATTAACAGGGGAGTCCGACAGAGCGGAGGCAATTATGGTTGCGTGTCCCGAATGCGAGACCGATCTGGACATCGAAGAAGATGAGGTCGACGAGGGCGAAATTGTTTCCTGCCCCGAGTGCGGCTCCGACTTCGAGGTGATTACCATCAACCCGATCGAGCTCAAGCCGGTCGAAGAAGAAGAGTTCGAGGAGGAGGAAGAAGAGGAAGCCGAAGACGGTGACTATTCTTAGCCTTCGGCATCTCCGCAACCGCGTGCCCCAGTTTTTCCTCGCTGCCCTTCTGCTGTCGCTGGGCCATGGCCTTAGGTCAAGTACTACTGCCAATGCTTGGGAAGCGCCCTCGAGCCAGAACAAGCCTCCAAAACCCTATGCCCTGATTTATGGGACCGTTTTTGGCCCCGACGGCCACACCGTGTATGGCGTGAGAATCAGAATCCGCCCTGCCAATGAAAAAAAGTCCCGTTGGGAGTTGTATTCAGACCATAGTGGCGAATTTGCCCAACGGGTGCCCACAGGGCAAGCCGATTACGTGGTCTGGGCCGATCTAAAGGGATTTAAGTCTCCTGATGGCAAGAAGTTACAAGCGGGGTCAGAGGTTACCGTCCACATCCAAAATGAGGAGCGCGCCGATATCAGCTTGCATCTAAAATAGCAGAGTTCCTGGGTAGGGAACGGGGGCTAAGCGATGAAAAGGGCTACAGTTGTAGCACTGACGCTCCTTCTGCTGGGCCCTGCCGTCGTCGTCAGTGCATCCCCCAAGGATAAGGACAACCCTACGGGACGCCTGCTGACGGGCCGCGTGGTCGATCAACAGGACGCTCCGTTACCCGGCTCCATCGTCTACCTGACCAACACGCGCACGCGCGCGGTCAAGACCTACATCACAGGCAAGGACGGTCAATACCGCTTCCCGTCGCTTTCTCTCAACACCGACTATGAGCTCTACGCTCAATACAACGGCCATAAGAGCGACACCAAAACCGTAAGCCAATTCGAGAGCCGTCCCAACGTGAACATCAACCTCCGAATCGACACCAAATAGAAAGTTTTCTCGGCGCTCTCGGCGTACTCGGCGGTGAACAATCAGACCGTTGAATCTAATATGCTGCAAATTACACATTGCAAAATCCCAAAATCTCCCTAAGCTGATAGCAAAATTCCATCCGGAGCAGACATGGGCTTTAGCATTTTGGCAGGGCTGTTAACTTTCCTGGTAGTGGCCGGCGTCCTGATCTACCTGGTCATCATCTACAACGAGCTGGTGCGCCTGCGTAACGACAACGACCGTGCCTGGGCCAATATCGACGTCTTGCTCAAGCAGCGCCACGACGAAATCCCGAACCTGGTGGAGACTGTCAAGGGCTACATGCAGCATGAGCAGCAGACTCTGCTAGCCGTGACCCACGCTCGCGCCGCTTCCATGAACGCCGCCACCATCGGGCAGAAAGCCCAGGCCGACCTGCTCGTCACCGGCGCTCTGCGCGGCCTTTTTGCCGTCGCCGAAAATTATCCTCAACTCCGAGCCAACGAGAACTTTCTCAAGCTCCAGAACCGCATCTCCGAACTGGAAGAGCGAATCGCTGACCGCCGCGAGTTCTTTAACGACGACGTCAACACCTACAACACTCGCATCCGCCAGATCCCCGACGTCTTCTTGGCCAGCCTGATGAGCCTGCAACCGCGCGAAATGTTCAAAGTCTCCGACGAGGACCGCCGTGCACTGGCTGTGAGCTTCCCGCAGAAGGCAGCTGGCCAGACCTGAAGTTCGTATCGGGGCACGTCTTCAGACGTGCCGTAAAGAGATTTTAAAGCATGTGCGGCTCCAACCCCTGACTTTCATCAGACGGAAAAAGAAGGGCTATTGTTTGGGATTGAGCGGCTGCAAGCTTGGGTTTGCTGAAGGACTCCTCTACTCCGGGTGGAAGTTAAGCTCAATCAACTCCTTGGTTTCCTGCGATGCGGTTTCCCACCGCCACTTCTGGATGGCGTCAACGGCTGCCTGGGTCAACAATGGACTCCCGCCAATGACGTGCGTGGACTTCACTTTTCCATTAGGGGCGATGACCGTTTCCACCTTCACTGTCCCGTGAATCTGCATTCGGCGCGCCAGCTCCGGATAGAGGGGCACGACCTTGTTCACGATCTTCCGCGATTTTGCTTCGGCCTGGTCCTGCGCGTACGAAGAGGATGGGAACAACAGGAGCCCGCCAGACAACGCGACTAGCGCGACTAAGATACGGCGTCGCATAGCAACAGGGTAGCTAGGCTCGGAGGCGCTAGAAAGGTCACGGAAGTAATGGAACCGAAAACAGCCCAACGGGGCGCGCCCGCTGCGCCAGGGCGTGATTTCTCTGGTTTACCGCTCCGGCATTTCACAATTTTTTACTTCTTTTTACCCCCATTTGACACCTGCTCCGCTCCCGATGAATTATCTTGCCAACCATTCCAGGAACCGCGTTCAGAAGATCGGTATGAAACGTAAACGCTGGAACGAGCGAACCCGCCTGATGTTGACCCTCGAGCTGGCCGTGGTCCTGCCGGCGGCGGCGCTCATAATCCTCAGTGTCTGGCATCTCAACCACATCCAGCGCGACCGCGGCGTCGAGGCTGCCATCCAACGCGACTTCAGCCAGGTCCTGGCCATCTCCGAAAAACAGATGAACCAGAGGGCCTACGAATTATTGGACGACGTCCGCGCCGACTTTCCCGCACCTGGGGAAGCCTGCTCGGCGACCCTGGACAAAATTCTCGCGGCGCATCCTTACGTGGCGCATGTGTACGTCTACGATCCGGAAAACGGGCTGGTTTTTCGTTCCCAGCCCGACCGGCTCCATCAGGCTGCTTTTCGCCTCGAGGCCGAAGATCTGGACCGGATGTTCGATGCCTGGATGAAGGCCGCTTACGAGGATTTCGCCAAGGAATTGCAGAAAGGCCACAAAAAGGGCAAGACCTATTTCTTTGAATCCAACTGGGCGCTGCGTGGCGATAAGCACGTCTACCAGAGCGCAGCTTCGTTTCTGAAGACCGATGGCGATTCTGGTCGCAAGTCCATCGGCGGCATCGTCTTCGATGCCGAATACCTGCACGACCGGTTCTTTCCCGAGATGCTCGACACGGTCATGAGCCACAACTTGGCCGAGTCGCAGGGCGAGAAGAACCATGCCGTCATCATGATTCATGCCCGCAGCGAATCCGCGCCCATGGTTGCCTCCGCAGGATGGGACGGCGAACCCGAAGTCGACCACAATCTGGAAGGCGCCTTTCCTGGCCTCGCCCTGGCCATCAAGATGCGCGGCACCACGCTGGCAGCGATTGGTCAGCGCTTCGTGCATACCGGTTATCTGATCCTGGGCGGCCTGTCTCTGCTGCTCGCCGGAGGAATCTTCCTGACCTACCGCAACGTCAGCAAGGAGATGGCATTGGCCCGTCTGAAGTCTGACTTCGTCTCCAACGTCTCGCACGAGTTGCGCACGCCGCTTTCCCTCATTCGCCTGTACGCTGAAACCCTGGAGATGGGCCGCATCACCGGCCCCGAAAAATACCAGGAGTATTACCAGATCATCCGCAAGGAGAGCGAACGCCTTACCGCACTCATCAACAACATCCTCGACTTTTCGCGTATCGAGGCCGGCCGCAAAGAGTACGACTTCCGTGAAACCGACCTGACTGCTCTGGTGCGCAACACGCTCGAATCGTATCGCTATCAGATCGAGCAGCACGGCTTCACTTTTGAAGAGAAGATCGACCCGGTACCGCCGCTACGCGTAGATCGCGAAGCCATGGCGCGTTCGCTCGTCAACTTGGTGAACAACGCACTTAAATATTCGCAGGACCGCAAATACATCGGTGTGAATCTGTATCAGCAAAATGGCTCGGTGAAGCTGGAAGTGATCGACCACGGCATCGGCATCCCCCAGCAGGAACAGAGCAAGATTTTCGAAAAGTTTTATCGTGTCGGCGATCCCCTGGTGCACAACACCAAGGGCAGCGGCCTGGGCCTCTCGCTGGTGCGTCACATCGTGCAGGCCCACGGAGGTCAGGTTTCGGTAGACAGCACCCCAGGCGAAGGCAGCAAGTTCACCATAGCGTTGCCGCTGCAAGCCGAAGAGAAGGCACAGGCGGCAGCAAGAACCGCGTAGGGGCAGACGTCCTCGTCTGCCCAGGAATCTGGGTTTCGCGTCGGAGATTTCGGTCATGCCCAAGATCCTGATTGTCGAAGACGAACCCAACATGGTTGCCGGCCTGCGCGACAACTTCGAATTCGAGGGCTATGGTGTCATTACCGCGCCCGATGGCGTTGCCGGCCTGGAACGCGCTCTCGCTGAATCTCCCGACCTGGTCATCCTGGACGTCATGATGCCGCGCATGAGCGGCCTGGACGTCTGCAAGCAACTCAAAGCCAAGCGGCCCTCGATCCCCATCATCATGCTGACCGCCCGCGGCCAGGAAGTCGACAAGGTGGTCGGACTCGAGCTAGGAGCCGACGATTACGTTACTAAGCCGTTCTCCATTCGCGAACTCCTGGCGCGGGTGAAGGCCGTGCTGCGCCGCGCCCAGCCAGTTCCCAAGGACAAGGAGAGTTACCAGTTTGGCGACGTGGAAGTGAACCTCCGCAGCTGCCAGGTATCACGCAAAGGCAAGCCCTTGGAGGTCTCTTCCAAGGAATTCGAGCTCCTGAAATACTTCCTCGTCCATTCCGGCGAGGCTATCAGCCGCGACCGCCTGCTCGAAGAAGTCTGGGGCTACGATCGCTTCCCAACCACGCGCACGGTGGATGCGCACATCGTCCGCCTGCGCCAGAAACTGGAACCCAAACCCGACAACCCGCACTACTTTTTGACAGTGCACGGAGTCGGCTACAAGTTTGTCGGTTAACAAACCGGAGACGCGCGTGACAGTTTGTGAGCAAGTTTCGGATAGCAACGAACGCGACCCTGGCTCAAGCTTGTTGTCAGTGGGACAGTTCGTATCAGGGCACGCCTTTAGGCGTGCCGCGAAGAGCGCATCATTGGAACGCGGCTTTAGCCGCTGATCTGAGAGCTGACAACTGCGACCTGAGACCTTTTTGAATGGCTGAGCTGGCCAAAAATCGTACCCCGAACGGCATGGCGTTTGCCGCCTTCGACCAGCCTGCCGAGCCTTACCGCTCGCGGCGCGTGGACGATACCGTCCTGATCCGCCGGGCTCAGGCGGGCAACAGCGAAGCCTTCGAGGAACTGGTCCACCACTACGATCGCACCGTCCTGCGCCTTGCCATTCACTTGACCGGCTCCGAGGACGATGCGCAGGAGATTTACCAGGAAGCGTTCCTGCGCGCCTACCGCAATCTGCCGCGCTTCCGTTTCGAGTGCTCCTTCTACACCTGGATTTATCGCATCGTCACCAATCTATGCATCGACCACCTGCGCAAGAACCAATTCCGCACACGCGAGGTGAGCACGGAGATCTCCGTCGAAGGAGAGGAAGAGCAGATCGTCGATCGCATGCCCGACCACCGGCCCGGCACCAGCCCGGAACGCGCTTTATTAAGCGGCGAGTTGCGTGACCGTATCCTGCGCGCTTTGCGCAAGCTCTCGCCCCGCGAGCGTGTGGTCTTCGAATTGAAGCACTACCACGGGCTGAAGCTGCAAATGGTAGCGGTCATCCTGCACACCACCGAAAACACCATCAAGAACACGCTCTTCCGCGCGACCCAAAAGCTGCGGCTGGAACTGGCCGAAGTGCGTTGACCTAAAGTCTCAGGTGGCAGGTCTCAGGTCGCAGCGATCGGGTCGCAAGTTATCATCCTTCCAGTGTTCGTTGTCATCCTGAGCGAAGCGAAGGATCTCTGCATTTCGTAGGCTCTCGGATTTTGGTCAGGCGCGGAAAAGCGCCGCAGCCCCTTCCGCACCCAACTTCCACCATACACGTGTCATTCCGAACCGGCTTCAGCCGGTGAGGAATCTGCTATTTCGTCGCCATTACAAGAACTCGGAGCAATCGCGAGGCTAGGGGCAGAGTCGAAGCACTGGCTGTTCTTTCCCTGAATCGCCTCCTTTCCAGGCCTTAGCAGGAGCTCAAAAGGGCGTCCCAAAACGGAACCGCGTTCCGTCTCGGACCTTACAAATCGCCTTCCGGTCACTGCACGCCAGCCCCTTTCCCGACACATAGTGGGTAGCACCCGTTCAGCGGGCGGAATCCCAGGGTTTCATTTTGGGACTATCAGGTCCATGGTTCCGTCATTCGTCACCTCATCATTCGGTGTCTCAAAAAGGATAGAACTCATGTTTAGAAAGCTGCTCACGCTGCTGATGGTTTTCACTCTCCTCGGTTTCTGTACAACCACCGCCAACGCCGGACCAAGAAATAACAAAGACCGCGTCCTCACCGTCATGACCCGCAACATGGACGCCGGCTCCGACTTCTGGTACGTCCTCACCGCCGATCCGACCAATTTGTTGTCGATACTCGGCGGCATCTCGGCAACGTTCCAGGAGATTCACGGCAGCAACATTCCAGCTCGCGCCGACGGCATCGCCGCCGAAATCCAAGCCACCCTACCTGACCTGGTCGGCCTGCAGGAGGTCACCACGCTCAGTGCAGGTCCCGACGCCACGCACATGGCCGTAGTCGACGACATGCTAGCCTCGTTGCGTGCGGCGCTCGCTCAGCGGGGTTTACACTACGACGCGATCGTCATTCAGAAGAATGCCGACATCACCTTGCCCGCTTTCGATCAAGCCTTCAACCTGATTTCGGTTGGCCTGACCGACTTCGACGTGGTGCTGGCCCGCACCGATCTTCCCGTTTCCGAATTCAAGTTGGAAAACATTCAGAGAGCCTACTTTCCCCTTGCCCACATACTCCAATTGGAAGTTGCCGGAGTTCCCATCCCGTTCACACGCGGGTGGATCGCAGTCGACGCGAAGCTGCGCGGCAAGCAGTACCGGTTCGTGACCACGCATCTGGAAACTTTCAGCGACATTATTCAGGCGCTGCAGACGGAGGACCTGCTGACCGGGCCACTGGCTTCGGACCTGCCAGTGATTTTGGCCGGCGATCTGAACTCGGATGCCGATGCTCCCAATTCCTCGCGTGGCCCCGCTTTTGGCATCCTGACGAGCGCCGGTTTCCTGGATATTTGGAGCAATCTCCATCCCAACGATCCAGGCTTCACCTGGCCGCTGCATCCCGAGGATGTTCCGGCGGCTCCGCCTGCGGTTCCTCAGAGGATCGACTTAGTTCTGACCCATGGAGACGGCACCACCGCCCGAAGCGAAATTCTGACCGGAACCGCACCTGTCAGCGGCCTGTGGTCGTCCGATCACGCCGGTGTAGTCGCATCGTTCGCAGTGTTGCCGCAGCAGTGAGGCGATCAAGTATCGTGTGGGGACGGGTCTCTGACCCGTCCCACAGGCAGCTTGTCATCCTGAGCGCGGCGAAGGATCTCTGCATTTCTGTTGGCTCTCGGCTCTGGGCTCTCGGCCGTCCAGCGAACGTTTAACACCCTTCTTTTAGCTTGTCATTCCGAGCGGAGCGAGGAATCTGCTTTTCTTGTATCCGCGACGAAACAGCAGATTCCCGACTGACTGAAGCCGGTTCGGAATGACAAGCGTCGGGAGGCGTGCCAGCTGAGGCCGGCCAACCTTCGACCTGAGCACAAGAAAAAGGCTGCCATTCGGCAGCCTGAGACTTGCGCGGACAAAGCCTGCCCTGAGCGAAGTCGAAGGGAGTGTCCGCGCCAGACGGGACTAGTTTTGGTCGTTGCCGGCGCGCTTCCACGACACGAGCTCGCCAATGGTGGAGCCGCCGGTGCTGGACACCGGGTGCTTGTAGGACTCGACTTCCTGGCGCGAGGCTTCCTCGCCCACCGCTCGGATGCTGAGCCCGACTTTCTTCTCATCAGGGTTCATCTTGATGATTTTGAAATCGTGCTCCATCCCCGGCTCGAGATGCATTTGTGCGCCGTGCTCGTCGACCGCCTCGGAATTGTGGCAGAGGCCTTCGATGCCTTCGGAGATCTCGACGAAGGCGCCAAACGTCGCCACGCGGAGAACTTTTCCGTGCAGGATGTCGCCCACCCGATGCTGGGCAAAGAAAGTCTCCCAGACATCAGGCTGCAGCTGCTTCACGCCCAGCGAAAGACGCCGCTTGTCGGGCTCAATCGCCAGCACCACGGCTTTCACGCGATCGCCCTTCTTCAGGACCTCAGAAGGATGCTTCACGCGCTTGGTCCAGCTCAAGTTGCTGACGTGCACGAGCCCGTCGATGCCATCTTCGATCTCGATGAACGCGCCGAAGTCGGTGAGGTTGCGCACACGGCCTTCGACCGTTGCGCCCACCGGGAATTTGTCATGCAGCGACTCCCATGGATTGGCCTCAAGCTGCTTCATGCCGAGAGAAATACGCCGCTCCTGCGGGTTCACGTTCAGCACCACGCATTCGACGTTGTCGTTCACGTTGACGATCTTCGATGGGTGCTTCATGCGCTTGGACCAGGTCATCTCGCTGACGTGCACGAGTCCTTCGATTCCCTGTTCCAGTTCGACGAACGCGCCGTAATCGGTAACGCTGATGACCCGTCCTCTCACACGCGCGCCCACGGGATAACGCTGGGCGGCATCGAGCCACGGATCGGGCGTCAGCTGCTTGAAGCCGAGCGAAACCCGCTGCTTCTCCTTGTCGAACTTCAACACTTTTACTTGGATGTGGTCGCCGACGTTCACCAGGTCGCGAGGATGCGTGAGGCGTCCCCAGGACATATCGGTAATGTGCAGCAGGCCATCGATGCCGCCGAGGTCAACGAACGCGCCGTATTCGGTGAGGTTCTTCACCACGCCGGTGAGCACCGCGCCTTCTTCCAGGTGCTCCATGGTCTTGGAGCGCTTCTCGGTCTGCTCTTCTTCCAGGAGCTGCTTGCGGGAGGCGACAACGTTGCCGCGCTTCTTATTCAGCTTGATGATCGCGACTTCGATGGTCTGGCCCTTGAGCGCGTCCAGGTTGCGCACCGGACGCAGATCCACCTGCGACCCAGGCAGGAACGCGCGCGCGCCCATAATGTCCACCGTGAGACCGCCCTTGATGCGGTCGATCACGAGAGCCTTAATCGGCTTCTTCTCGTTGTGGGCTTTCTCGATCTCGTCCCAGGCATGAATCCGCTGCGCCTTCTGGTGAGAGAGGTTGATGTAGCCTTCCTCGGTCTCTCCCTTATCGCGCATCACGTCAATTTCATCGCCGGGCTGGAACTTGGGCTTGCCCTCGTGGTCGAGGACTTCGGCGATGGGCAGCATGCCTTCTGACTTCGCGCCGATATCCACGACGACGTGCGTTGGCGTGAGCTTCAGCACGGTACCGCGGATCACGCGATCTTCACCGACGGCTTCCTCGGCTTCGGTGGTGAAGGTCTCCAGGGCGGCTGCGAAATCTTCGGCAGCGGGTTTGTTGTTTTGGGTCTGGGCTGGTTCGGCTGGAGATTGAGGTTCAGCAGGGACCGAGCCCTCAGCTGGCGCCGCGGTTTCTTGTTCTACTGTAACAGCGGAATCCAGGTTGTGGGCGGTGTTGTCG
Source organism: Terriglobales bacterium (assembly GCA_035631655.1). Classification (GTDB taxonomy): domain Bacteria; phylum Acidobacteriota; class Terriglobia; order Terriglobales; family Acidobacteriaceae; genus Gp1-AA122. The sequence goes on along the minus strand of DASQIH010000099.1, from coordinate 33,152 downwards.
TCGAGCAAGGTTTATGCCTCTCCGGTATAAGTCGCACTCGCGTGCGGGAAAGGATGCGGGAAGTTCAAGCAGACAGCTGGTCAGAGCCTAAGTTAATGTTGGGCCCGTTCTGGCGAACGAACCAAGACAACCCAGCGGCCGGACTATAGCGTACCCGCGTCCTCAGGGAACTCTTCGACTATAGCAACCGCTTCCGAACAGTGTCAAACGGCAAAGAGTTGATTTTTCAGGCCGAGCGCGCCGTCCGGTTCCTGCGGTGTGGAAAAAAAACGAAAGCCAGCGCCATTGTCACAGGGTTGGGTGATGTTCCGGAAAAACGGCCCATCTGCTACTCTCGCTGCGATGGATTACTTATGGACTCCTTGGCGCTACGCCTACATTACGGGCGCGGAGAAGCCGAAAGGCTGCATCTTCTGCGAGCTTCCCAAAGAAGACGATCAGAAGGCGCGCATCGTAAATCGCTCCAAGCACTGTTTCGTGATTCTGAATAGTTATCCCTATACACCGGGCCATGTGATGATCGTGCCTTACGCTCATCTGGATGAACTACACAAGCTCCCGGTTGAAACGGCGCACGAGATGATGGATTTGTCGCAGCGTATGGAGGCGGTGTTGCGCGAACTTTATAAGCCGGATGGCGTGAACCTGGGCATGAATATCGGCGCAGCCGCCGGAGCTGGAATTGCCGGGCACATCCATATGCATGTTTTGCCGCGCTGGGTTGCGGATGCGAACTTCGTGTCAGTGGTGGGCGAGACGCGGGTGCTGCCGGAGACGCTGGAGACAACTTGGGAGAGGATGAAAAAGGCTCTTAGCCCTTAGCTCTTAGCCTTTAGGTTCTAGCCTGATCCGTGTGTATCCGTGAAATCCGTGGCGTGTTTACGAACCCACCAGCCCTTCCATTTCTTTTTCGTCGATAACTTTCACCCCCAGTTCTTTAGCTTTGTCGAGTTTCGAGCCCGCCTCGCTTCCGGCGAGCACGTAATCGGTCTTCTTGCTGACGGAGCCGGAAACTCGGCCGCCCGCATCTTCGATCATCTTCTTGGCCTGGTCGCGGGTGTATTTGGCCAAGGTCCCGGTAAGGACAAAGGTTTTGCCGGCAAGTTTTGTCCCGCGTTGCTTCTTTTTCCCGGTAAACGTCAGCCCGGCCTCGCGCAGCTGCTTGACCAGGTCGCGATTGCGGGGCTCCTGGAAGAACTCGACAATGCTTTGCGCGATGCGCGGGCCAACTTCGTTGACCTCCTGCAGTTTTTCCTCGCGGGCCTTCATCAGGCCGTCCATCGAGCCGAAATGCTCGGCCAGGAACTGGGCAGTGCGCTCGCCCACAAAACGAATTCCCAGACCGTAGATCACCCGTTCCAGCGGCAGCTTCTTGGAGGCTTCGATCTCATCGAGCACGTTCTGGGCGGACTTGTCACCCATGCGCTCCAGTTTGAGCAGGTCGTCTTTGGTCAGCTTGTAAATGTCGGCGACGTTCTTGACCATCCCGCGATCAGTAAGTTGGTTCACTAGCGCATCGCCCATGCCCTCGATGTTCATCACCCCTCGCGAGGCGAAATGCAGAACACTCTCCCGCAGCTTGGCCGGACAGTTGGTGTTTATGCAGCGATGATCAGCCTCGCCTTCGGTGCGGACTACGTGGCCACCGCACACAGGGCAGCGGTCGGGCATTTGGAAGGACTTGTGCCCGCGAGGATGATCTTTGTCCTCGACGACGCTGACCACCTTGGGTATGACGTCGCCGCCGCGCTCGACCTGCACCCAGTCGCCAATCTTCACGCCCAGACGCTCAATTTCATCCATGTTGTGCAGCGTCGCGCGAGAGACGGTCGTACCTCCGATCGGAACCGGCTTGAGGACGGCAACCGGAGTGAGCTTGCCCGTTCGTCCAACCTGAACGATGATGTCTTCGATCTTGGTGACGCCTCCCCGCGCTGCGTACTTATAGGCGATGGCCCAGCGCGGAGCTTTGCCGGTATAGCCCAGTTCTTCCTGCAATGACGTCCGATCGACTTTAACCACGATGCCGTCGATCTCATACGGCAGGCTCTCGCGCCTGCCTTCCCACTGCCGGATAAAGGCCCAGACCTCCTCCATATTCGTGGCCAGTTTGCGGTTGAGATTGGTTTTGAAGCCGATCTTCTCCAGCGCATTAATCGTGTCCCAGTGCCGATCGAAATAGGGGCGGCCCTTCTGCAGCAGCATGTAACCGAAATAATCCAGCGGACGGCTTGCCGTAATGCTGGGCTCGAGCTGGCGAACCGTTCCGGCGGCAAAGTTTCGGGGATTAGCAAAAGTCGAGAGGCCCTGTTTTTCGCGCTCGGCATTCAGCTTCTTGAAGGCGGCAATCGGCATCAGAAGTTCGCCGCGGACTTCGAAATCCAGCGGCACACCTGCCTTCTTGAGCACCTCCTTGGAAATCGACAAGGGAACCGAGCGGACGGTTCGGACATTCGCTGTGACGTCTTCTCCCGTAGTGCCATCGCCGCGAGTCAGGCCGCGAACCAGCCGGCCCTCTTCGTAATGCAGCGCCAGTGACATGCCATCCAGTTTGAGCTCGCAAACGTACTCCACGTCTTTCCGTCCGCTGAGTTCGTGCACCCGGCGTTCCCAGGCTCGAAGTTCCTCTTCACTGTAGGTATTGTCCAGCGAGAGCATGGGCGAGGTGTGGCGGACCTTCACGAAGCCTTCGCGCGGTTTTCCGCCAACCCGCTGGCTGGGAGAATCGGGCGTGACCAGCTCGGGATGTTCCGCCTCCAGCTTCTTGAGCTTTTCCATCAGCTTGTCGAATTCGGCGTCGCTGATTTCGGGCTGGTCTAGGACGTAGTAGCGGTGTTCGTGATAGCGGATTTGGTCGCGCAGGGATTCGAGCTGCTTTTCGATGTCTTTCGTCGCTGTTGCCATTGAAGAGATTATAAGTTGGCGGCCGTATGCGGCAGGCGCTCTTCTAGAGCTGGTTCCATAAGCCATCTGGGTAGGGCACGGCTTTCACAGACTGCCGAAAACACCGAATTTGTATCAGGGACACCTTCACAGGGTGCTGAAGAACTCTGGTTTTGGGTGGCGCAGCGCTTCAGCGCTGCAATAATCCTCATTATTATTTTTTGGTACCGGCTTTAGCCGCTGAGGTCACAGTTCCGACTTTTTCCGCAGCCTGCTCAGGTGTAGCCGGTGTTACCTGTTAATCTGTTTCGTCCCTCGCTCTATGCGCAAAGCCCTTCTTCTCTACAATCCACTTTCGGGCCGCCAGCGGGTGCGGCGAGCCGCCGACATCGAAGCAGCACTCCGGGTCCTGCGAGCGGCAGGAGTCAAGGTTACGGCGGAGCCGACGCGGAGTCCGGCTGAGTCCGGGGAGCAGGCGCGGCAGGCTGTCGCCGGCGGTTGCGATACGATCGTGGCGGGCGGCGGAGACGGTACCGTTCACGACATCCTCCAAGGCATCGTGGGAAGCCAAGCCGGATTGGGCATAATTCCCCTAGGTACCGCAAACGCTCTGGCGCACGATCTCCGAATGCCGATGGATCCGGTGGCCGCCGCACGATCCCTGCTTCGCAGCGAACCGCGCCGCTTCGCTGTCGGTCGCGCGGAATATCAGGATTTGGCCGGCAAACGCGGCAGCCGATATTTCATCGTTGCTGTCGGGATTGGGATCGACGCACACCTGTTTTACAAACTGAATGTAGGCGTGAAGACTCGCTTGGGGATGCTTGCCTACTATGCCAAGGGGATTCACCTCTGGTTCACTCACAAGATGGAATGGTTCGACGTCGAATTTGTGGAAGCCTCAAGCGGAGAACGGAGCCAGGCCAGGGTCTCGGAGCTTCTGGCGGTTCGCATTGGCGAATTCGGAGGCATGTTACGGGAATTGGCTCCCGGGGCGGCATTGGCAAACAACCACACGCGGTTGATTTTGTTTAAGACCGGGAATCGCTTCCGCTACCTGCAATACATCCTGCGCAGTTGGTTCCGGAGAAGATGGAAGGTACCGGGTATCGAGCTGCGGGATGCCACGCATGTGGCCTGCAGGCACAGCGCTGGCCGGATTTTTGTGGAGGCCGACGGCGAGTTGGCAGGAACGCTGCCCGCAGAGATTTCGATGGTGCCGGACGCAATCACTTTATTAGTGCCCTGAAGTGGTGTGGCGCGGACATTCTTGTCCGCGCGCGTGGGTTCCCTACTTTGCGCGCGGGGTGCCCCACTTTGCGCCCTTTCGCAAACGTGGGAATTCGGCACACTATTCTCCACGATTTGCCGCAGCCCGTTCGAGGGGCGAGATACGTTAGCCCCGGGCGTAAGCCCGGGGTAAGCGCTATGGAATGTGCAGAGTCCCGCAGGGACGACACGGATCTTCTCTCCCGCGTTTGCCGCAGACAACATATGGCGTGGTGGGCTACGGGCCCGGCCACGCTTTAGGCCTAAATCTTTTAGAACATCGGATTTGCAAAGAATTGGCTTCTAAATCTTTGATTCCAGGTAATACCGATAGGGAGGGGGTATCTGATCCATGGTCTCATTTCCCATTTGTGAACACATCAAGAACGACGGCATCCGCTGCGGCTCGCCCGCCCTGCGTGGACGCAGTTTCTGCTACTTCCACAAGCGCTGGCGCGAGACCCACAGCCGCCGCTTCCTCGCCGCCCCGCCCGGCCGCACACGCCGCTTCTCAACGCCTGTGCCTCTCGACCACTTCGCCCAGGACCTCGCCCGGCAATGGTTCTGGCGCATTGGCAAAATGAGTGATTAAACAAGCAAGCCGAGCTGTGCTCGGCCGGACGGGCGAGGACGCCCGTCCCCACATAGGCTGGACCGGGGCCGGCTATCTCTGCGGGTGAATTACAATGACGTCCACCGGGGAAGATTGGAACCCATCACTCACTTTCTGACCGGCGCCTGCATGGGGCGCGCGGGACTGAATCGCAAGACGTCGCTGGCCACCGCCACTCTGACGCTGGCGGCCGAAGCGCCTGACCTGGATGTCTTCGGGCAATTCCGCGGGCCGGTGTTCGGGTTCGCGCATCACCGTGGATTCACGCATTCCTTCCTGGGCGTGCCGCTGGTCGCGGCGTTGGTCGTTGGAGTGATCTACGTCAACTGGCGATTGCGGGGTAGACGAACCAACGACCCCGACCTGCCGGTGCGCTGGGGGCTGCTTTATCTTTATGCCTGCCTGGCGGGGCTGAGCCACATCCTGCTGGATTTCACCAACAATTACGGCGTGCGCCCGTTTTGGCCGTTTTCTGAGAGGTGGTATTCGTGGGACATCGTATTCATCGTTGAGCCTGTCCTGCTGGTGCTGTTGCTGGCAGGCCTGCTGCTGCCTTCGCTGTTTTCGCTGATCAACGAAGAAATTGGCGCGCGTGCACACGGGCCGAAGGGGAGATTTGCAGCGAGCCTGGCGCTGATTGGAGTCGTACTGCTTTGGGGCCTGCGCGACTTTGAGCATCGCCGCGCCGTCGCGGCCCTGGAGGCGCGCCTGTATCGCCGCGCCGATCCTATCCGCGTGTCAGCTTATCCTTATTGGCTGAACCCGTTCCAGTGGAGCGGCGTCTTGGAGACGGAGAATTTCTTCGCCGTGATGCTGGTGGATTCCCTGGGCCCGGATGTCGATCCCAGCGGCCGCATGGAGATTCATTACAAGCCAGAGGAGACGCGTGCTACGCTGGCCGCCAAGGAATCTGACTTGGGCCGCGTGTACCTGGATTGGGCCAAGTATCCAATCACGGAGACGGAAGAGCTCTCCCCGCCGCGGCAAGGCTACGTGGTGCGGTTTTTCGATCTCCGTTATGACTATCCGGGCCGAAGCCGTCCTCGCCCTCTGAGCGCGGGTGTGGTCTTGGATCAGAATTTCCAGGTGGTTGAGGAATTCTTTGGCATGCGGCGGCAGCGCGTCAGCCGAACGAAATAAGGACCCCCAGCCGGACAGTTTTTTTTGGGAACCGGGAACTAAAACTGGAAACTATCGCACTGTGCGCAAACTGGTCTATCTCTCGCTGGGATCTAACCTCGGCGATCGCGAAGCCAACCTCAACGACGCCATTGTGCGATTGGGCGCCTTAGGGAAGATTGTGACGGTTTCCTCTTTCTATGAGACCGAGCCGGTCGAGGTTGCCCAGCAGCCCTGGTTCCTGAACTGTGCGGTCGCGCTGGAGACTGAGAAAATGCCCAAGCAGTTCTTATCGGCAATTCTTAACATCGAACAGGAGTTGGGGCGCAAGCGGCAGGCGAACAAAGTGAAGGGGCCGCGCACGATTGATATCGACATCCTGCTGTTCGGCAACTCCATCGTGGATACGCAAACTCTAACCATTCCCCATCCGGCCATGCACCAGCGGCGCTTTGTGCTGGAGCCGTTGGCGGAGATCGCTCCCGAGCACCGGCACCCGGTTTTCAAACGCACAGTTCGGGAACTGCGCGATGCGCTACCGGCAGTGCCGGCGGTGCGTAAGGTGGCAAAATCATCCCCCGGACAGGCATAAGGGCAGGCAGCAGTCTGAATCTTCCCGACGATCAGCGCATCTAAGTAGCGGCAAATAGTCGTTATAACGAGGACCTCATCGATGATCAGCATCCGACGCAGTGAAGAACGCGGTGGCGGCAACTTCGGCTGGCTGGACACCCATCACACCTTTTCTTTTGACACCTATTACGATCCGCGGTTCATGGGCTTTCACTCATTGCGGGTGATTAACGAGGATAAGGTGGCGCCCGCGAGCGGCTTCCCCACGCATCCCCATCGCGACATGGAGATCATCACTTACATTCTCGAAGGGAAGCTGGAACATAAGGACAGCCTGGGTGCGGGATCGATCATCCTGCCCGGAGATGGACAGCGCATGACCGCGGGGCGCGGAATCCGGCATAGCGAGTTCAACCCTTCGAAGACTGATCCAGTGCATCTGCTGCAAATCTGGATTCTCCCGGAGAAGAATGGGCTGGAGCCAAGCTACGAGCAGAAGAGCTTTCCGGAGACTGAGAAACGCGGGAAGCTTCGGCTGATCGCGTCGCGTGACGGCGCATCGGGATCGGTGAAAATCAACCAGGATGCACAGTTGTATGTCTCTCTGCTTGCACCGGGACAGGAAGTGGCTCATGAATTTGGCACGCAGCGGCATGGATGGTTGCAGGTAGCCAAGGGCGCGGTCGAACTGAATGGGGCGAAGCTGAACCAGGGGGACGGCGCGGCGATCAGCGACGAGCAGAAGGTGAAGATCAGGGGAAGCAAGGACGCGGAAGTGTTGTTGTTCGACTTGGCATAAAAACAAGGTTTCGAAGCTTTCAAAGTTTCAAAGCTATTCGGCATCATGCCTTTGAAACATTGAGACCTTGAAACTTTGAAACACGCACTCGAATTCTCGAGGTGAACAAATGAACGATCAACACGGGCCTGGAATTGTGGTTATCAACGGGAGCGTGCGTCCGGGCAATTACACTTCGATGGCTTCTGCCCTCGTGGTGGATGAGTTTCGCAAATTTCCCAACGTTACAGTTCACGTGATTAACCCTGCCGAGTACAACTTGCCTTTGCCCGGAGTCAATCCGAATGCTGAAGGAACCAAGCGGCTGCAAGCGGAGGTGAAGGACGCCACGGCAGTGGTACTGGCTACTCCCGAATATCACGGCAGCATCAGCAGCGTGATTAAGCTGGTCATCGAGAACCTGGGCTTTCCGTCGGTGTTGTCAGGCAAGCCGATCGGGTTGCTAGGCGTCGCGGCGGGCTCGATTGGGGCAATTAAGTCGCTGGAGCAGCTGCGTAGCATCTGCTCGCATATCGGGGGCATCGTCCTACCCTTGCCGGTTTCCGTGGCAAACGTGCAGAAGGTTTTTGACACGTCTGGACGAATACTCGATCCCGCGGTGGAGAGGTTGATCCGGAGCCTGGCCACGAACGTTATGGATTACATACACCAGGCTATCTGCCCGGCTATCACCCTGGAGCGCGTGCTGCGCGAGGGAGTGCCGGCGCTCGCGGGGCACTGAGGAAGTACGGCCACGGATTTAGGCAGATCGACAGAGATTGAGAAGGGCGGGTCAGAGACCCGTCCTCACACCTCGTTTCATCGGCGGGTCTTGGCTGGTTCCTTCTCGCCCACACGTTCGCTGACTCTGAAGGTCATCTTCCTGGCTTTCATGTCTGCATCCACTACTACGTGATCGCCGTGCAGGACCTCTCCGTCCAGGATCTTCAGCGCCAGCGGGTCTTGAACCAGCTTCTGAATCGCCCGTTTTAACGGCCGTGCCCCGAAGTTGGGGTCGAAGCCTTCGGTGAACAGCAGCTCTTTGGCCGCATCGGTCAACTCCAGCGAAATCTTGCGCTCGGCCAGCAGTCGGCGCAGATCCTCAAGGCGGAGCTCGATGATTTTCACCAGCTGCTCCTTGCCGAGCGGCTGGAACACGATGATGTCGTCTACGCGGTTGAGGAACTCCGGCTTGAAATGCCCGTGCAACGCATTCATGACCAGCTCGGTGGCGCGCGCGAAATCGTCGGCGGTGCGCATGTTCTCGGCCTGCAGATAGGTTGAGCCGATATTCGACGTCATAATGATGACGGTATTGCGGAAGTCCACCGTATGGCCCTGGCCGTCGGTCAATCGTCCGTCATCCATGATCTGCAGCAGGATGTTGAAAACGTCCTGGTGCGCCTTCTCGATTTCATCGAAGAGGATGACAGAATAGGGCCGCCGCCGAACCTGCTCGGTGAGCTGTCCGCCCTCTTCGTAACCGACGTAGCCTGGAGGCGCGCCGATCAGGCGCGATACCGCGTGCCGCTCCATGTACTCAGACATGTCGATGCGTACCATCGCGTGCTCATCATCAAATAGGAACTCAGCCAACGCGCGAGCCAGCTCAGTCTTGCCGACGCCTGTGGGGCCCAGGAAAATGAACGATCCGATCGGCCGTTTGGGATCACCTAAGCCGGCACGCGAGCGGCGAATCGCATTGGCGACGCGCTCCAAAGCAGTGTCTTGACCGACCACGCGTTGGCGCAGACGGTCTTCCATTGCAATCAGCTTCTTTACCTCGCCCTCAAGCATTCTGGAAACCGGAATGCCGGTCCACTTGGCGACAATGCGAGCAACGTCCTCTTCGTCTACTTCTTCCTTGAGCATGCGGGTGCCGCTGCCATCCATCTGGGCAGTGAGCCTTTTCAACTCGGCTTCGGCCTGGGGGATGTCGCGGTAGCGAATCGTCGCGACCCGTTCCAGGTTGCCCCGGCGCTCCTCGGTTTGCTCCTCGATCCGCAGCTGCTCGATCTTTTCCTTCAGCTCGCGGGTTCGTGCGATCAGGTCTTTTTCCTTCTTCCAGGCAGCCTTAAGCGCGTTCGATCTCTCGCGGATGTCGGCTAGTTCTCGTTCAATCTGCGCCAGACGTTCCTTGGAATTGGGGTCATCTTCCTTTTTCAGGGCCTGCTTTTCGATTTCGAGTTGCGTGGCGCGCCGCTCGAGTTGATCGATTTCCGTGGGCATGGAGTCGATCTGGATACGCAGCGATGCCGCAGCTTCGTCGATCAGGTCGATGGCTTTGTCCGGCAGGAAACGATCCGTGATATAGCGGTGCGAGAGCGTGGCTGCGGCCACGATGGCCGAGTCCTTGATGCGTACGCCGTGGTGAACTTCGTAGCGCTCCTTGAGACCGCGCAGGATAGCAATGGTGTCTTCTACGGTCGGCTCGCCAACGTAAACAGGTTGAAAGCGGCGTTCCAAAGCCGCGTCTTTCTCGATGTGTTTGCGGTATTCGTTGAGCGTGGTGGCGCCAATGGCGCGCAGTTCGCCTCGGGCTAGGGCAGGCTTTAGCATGTTAGAGGCGTCAATGGCGCCTTCTGCCGCGCCGGCGCCCACTAGCGTGTGCAGCTCGTCGATGAAGAGGATGATCTGTCCTTGGGAGTCCTCGATTTCCTTGAGCACGGCTTTCAGCCGGTCTTCGAACTCGCCACGGTACTTGGCTCCGGCCAGCATGGCTCCTAGATCAAGGGCCACGAGCCTTTTGTTTCGCAGAACTTCTGGCACGTCGCCGGAAATGATGCGCTGAGCCAGGCCTTCGACGATCGCTGTCTTACCCACGCCGGGCTCTCCGATGAGCACCGGATTGTTCTTTGTGCGGCGGGAAAGAACCTGGATTACGCGGCGAATTTCGTCGTCGCGCCCGATCACCGGGTCGAGCTTCCCGCGACGGGCCAATTCGGTGAGGTCGCGCGCGTAGCGTTCCAATGCTTGGTATTTGGCCTCGGGATTCTGGTCCGTGACTTTTTGCGATCCGCGCACGGCGGTGAGCGCCTTCAGAATGGCTTCGTAGGTCGCACCGTGACGAGTAAGGATCTGCTCGGCAGCGTCACGCCTCATCTGCGTAATTGCGAGCAGCATGTGCTCGGTCGAGACGTACTCGTCCTTGAAGTTGTCGGCTTCCTTGAAAGCGCGCTCCAGCAGCTGATTCAGCACCGGCGACATCGTCGCCTGGGTCGCCGCCCCGGAAACTTTGGGCAGGCGTTCGATCTCTTTGTAGGCGTCACTCAGGACGGCTTGCGGACCGACGCCGACCTTCTCCAGAACTGGCGGCACTATGCCTTCACGGTCTTCGACGAGGGCTGCCAGCAAATGCAGCGGCATCAGCTCGGGGTTGCCGTGTTCAGAGGCGATGTCGTTGGCGTGCTGCACCGCTTCCTGCGCCTTCACCGTGAATTTGTCCCAGCGGATAGCCATGGGGTTCTCCTATTCAATCTCGACAACTCATGTCTAGCACCGGTAGTCGGCGTTTGGCCAGTCGGACTAACGGCAAATTGCCGAGTACTACCTAATTCGTAGGGTCTCGCAACTACTAACGATCACAAAAACAAAGCGGGAGACAGCACTTGGGGCCGCCTCCCGCAACATTCAATGCCGTGCTTCGCTAGGCTGGACGGGCGAGGACGCCCGTCCTTGCGTAAGCTAAGGCGGGTCGAAAACCCGCCTCCACACGAGCCAAAATTACGCGGCCTTGCCGGCGCCCTTTCCTTCGAGCGTCTTTTGGCTGCCAACGTTCACCTTAATCTGCTTAGGTTTGGCCTCTGCCTTCTTAGCCAGGCAGATCTTCAGGACGCCCTTGTCGTAGTCGGCAGAGATGCTGTCCGTATCTACCGTATTGGGCAGCGTAAAGGAGCGGGTGAAGCTTCCATACTGCCGCTCAATGCGACGGTAGTTCTCTTCCTTCTCTTCCTTTTCGAACTTGCGCTCGCCGTGCACGGTCAGGATATTGTTCTCGACGCGGACGTCAATGTCCTTCTCGTCGATGCCCGGCACTTCGATCTTCAGGATGACGTTGTGCTCGTCCTCGTAGACGTCAACCGCTGGCGCAAAGCTGGTGGTGGTCAGAGACTCTTCCCGGCCCTCGCGACCAAACGACTCCTGGAACAGGCGGTTCATCCGGTCCTGCAGGGTGGAGAACTCACGGAAAGGATCCCAACGGGTCAGAACTGTCATGGCTCAATTCCTCCTTCGAAAATCTTGTAAGAAGCTTTACTCGCTTCGTTTAGATGATGTACTTAGTGTATTGGAAGCATAAAATATGAGTGTGTTATTGTCAATAACATTAATGTTGCTATTTTTCAGTTGCTTACGTGACAAATGACCGCCTTGAGATAGCTGGTTTCCTGGACGGTCAGCAGCACAGGGTGGTCCTTGGCTTGGCCCCGAACCTCTAGGATGCGAAGGGTTTTGTGGGCGTCGATGGCAGCTTCGGAAATCATTTGCAAGAAATCGGGTTGGCTTACGTGGTAGGAACAGGTGCAGGTGACCAGGATTCCGCCGGAACGAAGCATCTTGAGGGCACGCAGGTTGAGCTCTTTATAGCCACGCAAGGCGGTGTCCAGGTTTTTCCTGGACTTGGCAAAGGCAGGCGGGTCGAGAACGATGGTGTCCAACTGGCGACCGGCGGCGGAGTAGTCGTTGAGCAGGTCGAAGGCATTGGCTTCGAGCCAATCGATCTCTCGCCCATTCAGGGCGGCATTCTGATCTGCGACTTCCAGAGCAGGGCGGGAACTGTCTACCCCGGTGACTTGCGAGCAGTGCGGCGCCAGATGTAGGGCAAACCCTCCTTGGTAGCAGAACACATCGAGAGCTTCGCCATGGGCATATTGGGCGGCAGCGGCGTAGTTTTCGCGCTGGTCGAGGAAGGAACCGGTCTTCTGGCCTTCCAAGGCCGCGCAGTGAAAGCGCACTCCGTTCATCGTGATGACCGTATTGGTCTTCTCTCCATGGATAAGTCCTGAGACACGCGGAGGCAACTGCTCGAGTTGGCGCACGCGAGGGTCCACGCGTTCTGCGATGGCGGCTGGGTTCACCCGTTCGGAGAGCTCGGACACAATAGTTTGCCGGGCAATCTCGGTGTCCATAGCCTGGGTCAGCACCTGGAAAGAAACGATGTCGTTGTAGCGATCGACGATCAGGCCAGGGAGGAAGTCGGCTTCGCTGAAGACGAGGCGGCAGGCGTCGGTGTCAGTGACTACGAGCTCTCGATAGCGCAGAGCTTCCTGAATCCTACGGCGCAGGAGAGCTGGAAAATCTTCGATCGGGCTGCTTGAAAGCAGGCGTATGGCGATCTGGGAGGCAGTGCTGTAGAGGGCTGTTCCAAAGGGTTTGCCTTTGGGATCGGAGACCCTGACCACAGCGCCGGGTGGAATGCCGTCGGCGGAAAGAATGTCAGAGCGGTAAACCCAGACGTGGCCGTTTTTCAGGCGGGAAACGCCCCGAGGGGAAACAGTTACGGTCGGAAGATTGGAATCCACGGCCATGAGGGAATCTTAAACCGGGATCCCTTCGTCTATCGAGCCGCGTAGCGGCGCAATTCGTTAAGCCCAGCGCGTGAGCACTGGGAAAGAGTTTGTAAAAATGTTGCAGCCCCCGTAGGGGCGGCACACTTATAGCTGCACAGCCGCACCACCAGTGGGAGTTTCGCCAGTCGGCGGCGCTGGGGCGGAGCTTTCGCTCCGCGGGACGGGTCAAAGACCGTCCCCACAGGCTTTCTTTACCTGGCGGCTTCAGCGTGTTCGTTGTGGGTGCGGTGCTTAGAGGTTTCCGCACGGGCGGCGTCCAGGTCAGCGTGCAGAGAATCCAGCACGACCATGGGCATCTCGTTCCCCCAAGATTCCAGCTCGGCATCATCCCAGTTGCCATTGAGACGGATGTAATTGCCCGACAGGTCTTCCGGGAAGGCGAGGTGATAGTCGCCCTCGCGGATGAGGATGTCGCCAATCTGGCGGCCGGTACTGAAATCGTAGATCCGGCGCGTTGCGGTGCCGTTGGCATTGCTGAATCCCAGCAGGACTTCACCATGCTCGCCGTAGTCTGGACGATAGTACCAGCCTTGGGGAGCGTCGGCTTTCGGACGGGCGCGGCGCCGAACCGGAGCGCTTGGCTTTTCCACGACCACTTCGCTTGCGGAATCGAAATAGAGGATACGCTGGCAGGAGTCGCAGATGACCACCTGCTCGCCGCTGCGTACTTCGTTATAAGTCTGAGGACGAAGCATGACCTGGCAGGCCATGCATTTGTGGTCGCGGACCTCGGAAAGCCCGGTTTTGCGCAGCTTGACGACGCGATCGTAGTGGCGGAGCAGTTCGGCGGGGATGCCGGAGCGCAGTTGATCGCGTTTGGCCGTCCATTCCGTCAGTTGCTTCTGATTTTCAGCAGTGCGCTGGCGGGCTTCCTCTTTCTCCTTTTCGATTTCGGCGGTCTCAGCTTTGAGATCTGCTTCGGCAGCCTTGACCTGTTTTTCGCGGGTCTCGGCATTCACCATCAGTTCGAGAATCTTGTCTTCCGTGGCCCGGATTTCCTGCTGGGAGAAATCGATTTCGTGCTGCAGGGCCCGGTACTGCTCGTTGGTTCTCACGTCGAGGGACTGGTCGCGGTACTTGGAGACCTTCTGTTGCAGGTCCTGGATGGCGGATTCGTACTTGCGGCGGGCGGCATCGTCGGCTTTCACGGCGGCCTTGGCCTTTTCCAGCACTGCCTTGGTCCCAGCGAGTTTCTGCTCGATTGCCGCGACGCGCTTGGGCAAGGCAGCGATTTCTTCGTTCAGGCGAAGGATTTCCCGGTCGGTTTTCTGTAATTCGAGAAGGTTCTCTAACTCTGGGAGCATCTTGGGACTGCGAGCTAATAACGATTTTAGCACGTGAAGCTCGGTTTGCCCGGCTCGTGACGCATATCACAGACACCTGTGCGCCCGCCAGGGTCAAATCGGGGCGGGAGAAAACATGTCCCAAGAATCACTCTCCGCCATGCGACAGAGCGTCATTGACGGAGCACCTGAGACGGCGGCTGAGCTGGCCCGCCGGGCCGTGGCCGATGGAATTGCTCCGCTGGAGGCGATCAACGGGGGTTATGTGCCCGGAATGCAGGCTGTCGGCGAGCAGTTCGCCAAAGGGCAGATGTTCTTGCCCGACATGATGGCTTCGGCTGAGGCCATGCGGGCAGCCATGGCAGTGCTGGATCCGGAACTAAAGACGCTGGGCGGCGAACGGCCGGTGGCGGGAACGGTCGTGTTGGGCACGACCAAAGGCGACATCCACGAGATCGGCAAATCGCTGGTGGGAACGTTGCTTTCCGCCCACGGATTTCGGGTGTACGACTTGGGTGTGGATGTTTCAGGCGAAAAGTTTGCGGCTAAGGCGTTGGAACTCGGGGCGGACATCGTGGGAGTCTCGGCTCTGCTGACCACTACGATGCGTAATCAGAAGACAGTAATCGAAGCACTGGAAAAACACGGGCTGCGCTGCAAAGTAAAAGTCATGGTAGGAGGGGCCCCGGTCACGCGGCGCTGGGCCGAAGAGATCGGCGCTGACGGTTACGCCAAGGATGCTATGAGCGCTGTGGAACTGGCACGGAATCTGATGACGCAGAGGACGCAACTCACGTCCGCGGGAGGGTCGCGGTGAGACCCAAGCTGGAGCTTCTCGATCGGGCGCTGGTCGAGCGGATTCTCGGGGAGGCCTTTCAGCTGCTTGAGAACCCCGGCGTGCGAGTGGCGCCATATGTTTTCGAGCTGCTGGCTTCAGCAGGAGCACGTGTCGAAAATGGCGTGGCTCATATTCCGGAGGAGTTGGCGCGGAAGGCTCTGGCGTCAGCTCCGCATGAATTTTATCTTTACGATCGCAGCGGGCGTCCTGCTGTGCATTATGGCGGCGACGACGTCCATTTCGATCCCGGCTCTTCCTGTCTAAACATTCTGGATTGGGAAACCCAGCAGCCGCGGCCGGCGCAGTCGGCTGATCTCATTCGACTGGTGCAAGTGGCAGAAAAGCTGCCCCAGTATGCGGCGCAGTCCACCGCGGTGGTCTGCAATGATGTGCCCCAAGAAATGGGAGACTGGTATCGGCTATTGCTCGTGTTGTGGTATTCGGAGAAGCCTGTGGTTACAGGCGCCTTTTCGGGGCCAAGCCTAAGGACGATGATTGATTTGCTGGTCGAGGAAAGCGGCAGCCCAAAAGCGCTCCAACACAGGCCCCGAGCAGTATTTGACGTCTGCCCTTCGCCGCCACTGAACTGGTCGGAATTCGCGTCGCACAACATCGTTGATCTGGCGCGGGCAGGGGTTCCCGCCGAGATCGTAAGCATGCCGCTGGCGGGAGCTACGGCACCGGTCACGTTGGCCGGAGCGGTGGTGCAGCACGCAGCGGAGTGCCTCAGCGGGATCACTATCCATCAGCTGGCGCGGCCGGGAGCGCCGATTGTTTGGGGTGGAGCTCCGGCGATCTTCGACATGCGTGCGGGAACGCCTCCAATGGGTGCGATTGAAACTGCCATGCTGGATGTGGCTTGCTCCCAAGTCGGCAAGTCTCTTGAACTGCCGACGCACGGATACCTGGTGGCGAGCGATGCCAAGGTGCTCGATGCGCAAGCAGGAATGGAAAGCGGAATCTCGGCGGTTTTGGGAGCGCTGGCGGGAATCAACATGATCTCAGGTGCAGGCATGCTGGATTTTCTCGCGTGTCACAGCCTGGAGAAGCTGGTGCTCGATGCGGAGGCCATCGCTTCGGCGCAGCGGCTGATAGAGGGAATTGAGCCTCGAACGGAATCCCTGGCGGTTTCCATGTTCGTCGAGGCAGGCTTGCATGGTGATTTTCTGAAGGTTAAGCAGACCCGAGCTCTTTTTCGCAGCGAGCAACATTTTCCATCGTCCGTGATTGAGCGCGGCGGCCCGGCTACGGAATGGGCCCCGAAAGAAATTCTTGGCCGCATACGTGCGAGGATCGAAGAGCAGGTTTCTGGTTATCAACGGCCCGTGATCCAGACCGATCGTGAGAATGCGGTGGTGCAGTTTGCAGAACATCAAGCCAGGAAGGCCGGACTGGATGCCTTGCCGGGATTAACTGCCGCCGCGCCCCTGCAGTAAGAGCGGCCACGGATTGGAACCGATCAGCACGGATACGGATAAAGCATAGGCATTTTCTGCGGGTCTCCGACCGCTGGGCGGGTCAAAGACCCGTCCCCACACAACTCAATGGATAGATCCTTCGCTTCGCCCAGGATGACACAGTCAGGGTTTAGCTGAGCATCTTGACGTGCTCCTCTGCACGGCAAAGCCTCGGCGGTGTACACTTTTCAGCCCTGCTGTCTGACATCTTCTTGGTCCCGGAGAAATGATCGTGAGACGGATCCTTGCCTTTCTTGTACTTGCTGCCTTAGCTTCCTTCGCACAGTCCACACCTGAGAATCCCCAGAAGAAAGCAATCACTGTCGAAGCTATAGTCGCGCCTGGAGGACTTACGGGACGCGCTCCTGAAAATGTGCAGTGGAGCCCGGACAGCACGAAACTTTCTTTCGTGCAGCGCGATGACACGGGCGAGCACGGGGAGTTGTGGTACATCGACCCAGCAGCCGGCGAGAAGAAGGTGCTGGTCAGCGAAGCCAAGCTGTCCACCCTGGCGCCGGACGTCAACAAGATCAAGAACGAGCGGGAAAAGGAGCGGATCACCCGCTATTCAGTGGCCGCCTATCACTGGTCGCCCGATTCCAAATACCTGCTCTTTGATTCGCTAGGCCAACTGTGGTTGTTCAGGCTGGAGAGCGGAACGGCGGTGCAGTTCACCTCGGCGGCGGAGCCGAGTGACGATCCCAAGTTCTCGCCCGACGGCCGTCACGTGGCTTATGTGCGCAAGCACAACCTGTATGTCCGGCCGATGTCCGGCGGCGGCGAAAAACAGCTGACCAAGGATAGCGCCGAAAATCTGCTGAATGGCGAGGTGGACTGGGTTTACGCGGAAGAGTTGGATGTGCGCAGCAATTACTTCTGGTCGCCAGACAGCAGCCAGATCGTTTTCTTGCAAATGGACGAAAGCAAAGTTCCTAATTATCCCATCACCGACTGGTTGCCTTTGAATCCGCAGGTGGAGCAGGAAAAATATCCCAAGCCGGGCGACTCGAATCCAGCGGTGCGGCTGGGGGTGATCAGTGCCAAGGGTGGCGGGGTGAAGTGGATTGCTCTGACTGACGACACGGACATCTACATTCCGCGCTTTGGCTGGATTCGCGATGGACTTCTCTGGGCACAGGTGCTGAATCGGAGACAGGACAGGCTGGATATTTATTTTGTGGATGCAAAGTCGGGACACGCCCGCAAGGTACTGAGCGAAACCAGTCCGGAGGCCTGGATCAATGTCAGCAACGATTTCAAGATTTTGAAGTCGGGCGACCGGTTTTTGTGGTCGAGCTGGCGGGACGGGCATACCCATGTGTATCTATACAAATTTGACAAGCAGGACCCGCTGGCTCACGAGGCCACCCTGGAGCGGCAACTCACCCAGGGCGATTTCGAAATGCTGGGCGTGAAAGCGATCGACGAGGATGCTGGGCTAGTGTATTTCACTGCAAACCAGAGCGATCCGCGTCAGGAAAACGTGTATTCCGTGAAACTGGATGGCACTGGCTTCCAGCGGATCTCGAAAGATGATGGGATCCACTCCGCCACTTTCTCTCCGAATGGCAAATATTATGTGGATGCTTATTCGGCCGTGGTTACTCCGCCGCGGCGGTCAGTGTGTGCGTCGGCGGGAATGCCATGTCATTTGATCTGGCAATCGCGCAGCGTCGACGACTACGGGTTCATCGCGCCCAAAGATCTGGAGTTTAAGGCGGAGGACGGCGCCACCCTTTATGGCCAGCTGGTCATGCCGGCGGATGTGCCGGCGAATGGCAAGATCCCGTTGATCGTCAATGTCTACGGCGGGCCCGCGGCGCAGCTGGTAAGGGATGCTTTTGGTGCCGGGGTCACGAACCCGTTCAACGAAATGATGGCTCAGCATGGTTACGCGGTCTTTGCCGTGGATAACCGCGGCACTCCCAACCGCGGGCTGAAGTTCATGGCGGAATTGCGTCATCAGTTCGGCGCTGTGGAACTGAAAGATCAACTTGCATCACTCGACCGGTTGCTGTCGCAATACCCCATGCTGGATAAGAACCGGGTCTGCATCTGGGGATGGAGCAATGGCGGCTCCATGACTCTGTACTCGTTGCTGCACAGTGACGCTTACCGCTGTGGGATTTCGGGAGCACCGGTCACCGATTGGCACGATTACGACTCCATCTACACCGAGCGATACATGGGGCCGCCCAGGGAAAACGCCAAAGCCTATACCGAGTCGTCGATGCCGGCCGCTGCAGATAAACTGCATGGGTCGCTGCTGCTGATTCACGGAACTAGCGACGATAACGTGCACTTGCAAAACAGCATTCAGATGATTAATTCACTGATTCAAGCGAACAAGCAGTTCCGGCTGATGCTGTATCCGGGGAAGACGCATGGCGTGACGGGCAAAGAACGCGCTCACCTGTATCGGATGATGCAGGACTTCTTGGAGCAGAATTTGAAATAGCACGTGTGGAGGGCCCACATGGTTCTGGGAGGCACCTTCGTGCACCGCACCACGCTTGGCGATTTTGAACTCACCGTCTTGTCCGATGGAACCTACTACCTCGATGGCGGCGCTTTTTTCGGCGTCGTGCCCAAAGTGATGTGGGAAAAGAAAGTCAAAGCCGATGAGAAGAATCGTGTGCATGCTGGGCTGAACTCGTTGCTGGTGCGCACGGGGAAGCACAATGTGCTGATCGAGACTGGAATCGGCAACAAGCTTTCGGAAAAGATGGTCAAGATTTACGGGCAGCCCGCGAAGTTGCTGGACAACCTGGGCGCAGCCGGCGTGGCTCCGGAAGATATTGAGGTCGTTATCAACACGCACCTGCATTTTGATCATTGCGGGTGGAATACGGTCCACAACGGAGAGAAGGCGGTCGCGACTTTTCCCAAGGCGAAGTATTACGTTCAGGAAGGGGAGTGGCAACACGGGCGCCGTCAACTGGAGCGCGACCGGATCAGCTATATCAGCGACAATTACGATCCTTTAATCGAGAACGGGCAGATGCACCTGCTGCATGGCGATCAGGAAATCCTGCCTGGAATTTACGTCAAGATTTTTTCGGGTCACACTGCCAACATGCAGGCAGTGATCCTCAAAAGCGGCGGGCGGACCGCGTGTTATATCTCTGACCTGATTCCAACCACGGGGCACATCGACTTGACCTGGGGTATGGCTTTTGACTTGTTTCCGCTGCAGACGATCGAGAGCAAGAAACAGTATTACGCGCAAGCGATTCCTGAGAAATGGCTAACCATTTTCACGCACGATCCGCATGTGCCGTGGGCGTACGTGGAGAGGAATCCCGAAGGCAAGCTAGTGGCGCAGGCCCCGTAACCCGATCAAAACCGACTTTCGCTCGGCTGGGCGGGTCAGAGAGCCACCTCCACACCCTTTTCGAAAAATTGTTCTACTCGCACCAGGATTTCGCGCTCCGCCTTGGCTTCGTAGATCGCCTTACGCAGGGCTGCGCCCCCGGGCACACCATGAGTAAACCAGGAGGCGAACTGCTTCATTTTACCGGCGGCACCCGGCATCTCTTCCTCAATCAGCATCTGGAAATAGGTGCGAATCATTCGGTAGCGGTCGGATTCACCAGGTTCGTCATAGTCCGTGTGGGGGCCGACCGAACTCCGGCTCACATACTGCTGAATCTGCCGGAAGATCCACGGATTCGAGGCGGCGGTGCGACCGATCATCACCGCGTCGCAACTGGTTTGCGCGACCATGGCGCAGGCATCTTCGGGAGTGCGGATGTCTCCGTTGCCGATGACCGGGATTTTCACTGTGCTCTTTACAGCTCCAATCCACTCCCAGCGCGCGTTGCCGCTGTAACCCTGCTCGCGGGTGCGGGCGTGGAGAGCAACGGCACAGAGACCGCAATCTTCGGCCATCCTGGCGAGTTGGACACAGACGATCTCCTCGTCGTTCCAGCCAGCGCGAAACTTCACGGTAAATGGGATTGTGACGGCGGTGCGCACGGCTTCGAATATGCGACGAATCGCCGGCAGATCACGCAGCAGCCCCGAGCCGCCATTGCATTTGACGACCTTCTTGGCCGGACAGCCCAGGTTCAAGTCGATGAGATCAAAACCCAAGTCCTCGACCATGCGCGCGGCATCGGCCATGACCTGGGGGTCGCTGCCAAAGAGCTGCGCCGAGATGGGGTGTTCGTCTTCGTAAAAATGGAGGTAGCGCTTGGCTTTCTTGTCCTTGGCGCGGAGGACACCGTCGGCCGAGGTGAACTCGGTCATGATCAGACCGCAGCCGCCCAGATTACGAATGAAGCGGCGGAAGACGGTGTCGGTCACACCGGCCATGGGAGCCAGGACGGTGGCGGGACGGATCTCGACTTCGCCGATCTTCAGCCGAGGAGGCACGGGTACGAACGGCGCAGACAAGAGTGTCCGCGCCACACCTGCATTTTCGGGATTGTCCCAGGACTTGCGCACGCAATTATTCTAACTGTCCGCTCAAAGTAAAGCCCCTGCCGAAACAGGGGCGCTGAAATCTGCGCAGATTCTCACTGATTACTTCTTCTCGCCAGCCTTAGCGTACTTGCGGCGGAAGCGCTCCACGCGCCCGGCGGTGTCCACCAGCTTCTGCTTGCCGGTAAAGAAGGGGTGGCAATTGGAGCAGATTTCCACGTGGATGTCGCCCTTATGGGTGGAGCGGGTCATAAAAGTGTTACCGCATGCGCAGTGGACGCGCACTTCGTTGTATGAGGGATGGATAGCTGCCTTCATGTGTGATCAATCCTCGGTCCGAATCTTTAGATTCTACAAGAGTTATGCGGGATTCAGCAAATGAGCAGCAAGGGGAGTTTTGTCGTTTTTGCGACCTTCACGAAAGCTAGTCCGTTTTAGCTGGTGGCGGCCAACCAGAAGCTTACAATCATTTTACTTGACGAACGTAAATGGTCTTGGGCATCATTTTGGCAGCAAGCGCTTTTCACTTCCCCCCGCCGCTTCGTCGAGGACCCGAATTGACAAATGCAGGAAGTGTGAAACGTGAGCTTTAATCTTGCCGTCTGGCACAGTGAACGCGCGATTTCCGACAAAGAAGCAGCCAGCCTGTACGCCAAGCTTTACCAGCAGAAGAAAATACCCATCGAGCAGCACATCGATGTGTATGCGTTTTACAACGAGCTGGACGCCCGTTACCCGGAAATCGACATGATTGCGGAAGAAGAGCTGGAGGCCTGTCCCTGGTCGTGCGCCCATGACAGGTCGGGGGCTCACGTCATCATGTCCATGCTGGACGAGAAGTCTCCCGAGGTTGTCCCGGTGATTTTAGAACTGGCCGAAAAATATGGCCTGGTGTGTTTCGACCCCCAGGCCATTAAAGTTTATTTGCCGTCCCATCTGCAGCCGACCGCGACAACCCTGGACCGAGGGGGAACTCTGTTTATTATCGAGCTGGAGGAAGGACTATTGGAGCCGGAATACGAAGTGGGTTTTGCCGAGCACGGCTCCTTGCACGGGGCGCTGAAGATGGCGCAGATTGTGGGCGAAGACAACCTGATAACTTTTCTGACGGCCGAGATTGGAGTCGATCCGGCCATTGTGGACTCGGCGGTTCGGGAACTGAAAGACCGGGGCCAGGCTACCATTCACGATATTGTCCTGTCAGATGAGGACCTGATTGTTCTGGGATTGCTCTGAAATACTGACACCTACTGCGCGGTTCCAGACCTTCAACAAGACCGAAGTCGCACTCCGCGGACAAGAGTGTCCGCGCCACACAATTCTTCCCCGCAAAAGAAAAACGGCAGGACCGACCTCCTGCCGCTCCAGGAAACCGATTGGGACTACTTCTTATTGACCGCTTTCTTGAGCTCGGCTCCAGGGGTGAATTTTGCGACTTTGCGAGCAGCGATCTTAATGGTTGCGCCGGTTTGCGGGTTACGCCCGTTCCGAGCCTTTCTCTGCGAAACCGAGAAAGTGCCGAAACCGATCAGGGCTACCCGATCTCCTTTTCTCAGGGCAGCAGTGATGCTGTCCACCGCTGTGTCAATAGCCGTTCCGGACGCGGCCTTGCTGATGCCGGCGCCGGCTGCGATTTTGTCAACGAGATCGGCTTTATTCATTGTTTCTCCTGGCAGGTTCTATAGTCTCCGGCGCACACCGGACTAGAGAAGTATGGGCGCTGGAGTAGGAAACCTGCGGCAGCTATTTTCCTCCGAGTTGGCGGAATGTCAACTGTGGAAATCCGCGCTGGTAGCCGAATTTGCCAGCATGGCCTTCCGAGTGACGCGCGGGATGGGCCTTTTCAGGTTGGGCCGAACAGGTGGAAAGCGGAATGGGCTATCCATAAAGGCCTTGGCTGCTCCGCCTTAGCGGATTTGCACCTTACCACCGGCTTCTAATGTCCCTCCGCTTGGCTGAACTTGCTAATGGGAGCGCATTTTTCCTAGGTCCTCCACAGACCGGTTGATAACTTCACAGGATGTGCACAGCGGGACCGGGTTTTCTACTTGCGCATTGCCGCGCGCCGGTGCAGAGTCAAAGAGCAGGGAAGGTCCATCAGGCCATGAAGGTGTCCGCGGACGTTTGTCCTCTTTGTGAAGGTACGGGCTGGAAAACGGTTTCTACAGGGAGCGACCCGCGGGTTGCCCGGTGCGATTGCCGAGTACAGGCCCGGGCCCACACCCTGCTGACGGCTGCCCGCATTCCCAAACGCTATGAGCACTGCGAGCTGTCCAGCTTTACCACCGACTTTCCGGGAGCCCATGCTTCTCTCGCCTATGCCCGCATCGCGGCTTCCAAGTTCGTCGAAGACTACGACCCGCGGGACGGCACGGGGCTACTGATTATCGGCAAGATTGGAGTCGGGAAGACTCACCTGGCGGTCGGCATCATTAAAGAGCTAATCCTCAGCAGAGGCGTTCCCTGCCTCTTCTACGATTATCGGGAACTGCTCAAGCATATACAGAATTCCTACAACGACTCCGTGAAAGCTACAGAATTGGACGTTCTGCGACCTGTGTTTGAGACTGAAGTTCTGGCTCTGGATGAATTGGGTGCGGTCAAACCTACGGAATGGGTGTGGGACACGGTCAGTCTGATTCTCAATACCCGCTATAACGATAATCGGACGACGATCATCACTACAAACTTCGACAATGAGCCCGCCGGATCCGTGACTGGAGCACGCGGCGCAGCGCGGGAGGAAACTTTAGGGGACCGGATCGGCGAGCGTATGCGCTCCCGACTGCATGAGATGTGCCGCATCGTCCGCATGGAAGGTCAGGACTTCCGCCAGAAGTTCCGCAGTGCCAGCTTCCGGTAAGACGTCCTTATCTTGTCAAGCGCCGCGAGGAATCCGAGTAAGAAATTAACCGCCGAGTACGCCGAGATCGCAGAGAAATCAAGCTCTCCTCGGCGGACTCGGCGATCTCGTCGGTTAAAGGCTGCCACATTGTTTTCGGGGGAAGGGTCCTTTGATCCGGCGCCGACGAGATTAGTAATCCGTTTTCGTCCGTGCAATCCGTGGCCTAGAATTGTTGAGTGCTAACCTATCGCCTGGAATTCGCCCCCGAGCGGGATGCGGAAATCTTTTCTGCTGTGCCCGCCGCGCCTGCAGTGTTCCTGCTTCGGGGAGAGGATCCATCTGAGCCTTACGTCAGCAAGACTGCTAACCTGCGTCGCCGCCTTGTCCGGTTACTCGGCTCCTCTGAAGAGCGGAGCAAGAAACTGAATCTTCGCAATCGGGCGAAGTGGATCGAATACACAGTTACAGGATCGGATTTCGAATCAGGGTTCCTGCTGTACAAAGTCCTCCGGTCAACTTTTCCCAAAAATTACGGTGACCGGCTGCGACTGCGCTTTGCCCCACTCGTCAAAATGCACATGGAAAACGAGTACCCACGGGCTTCGATTACCACGCGCATGGGACGTCTGGGTGGGAGATCCCTTTATTACGGTCCCTTTCCTTCGCGGGCCGCGGCTGAGAAATTCATGAACGACTCGCTCGACTTCTTCAAAATGCGGCGCTGTGTGGAGGACTTGCATCCCGATCCGAAGTTCCCGGGGTGCATCTACTCGGAGATGAAGATGTGCCTGGCGCCTTGCTTCCGGGGCTGCACGGACGAGGAGTACCGCCTCGAAGTGGACCGTGTGAAAGCTTACTTCGATACGGCGGGCGATTCCCTGGCGCGAGATATAACCGCCGAGCGTGATCGGGCGTCGGCAAACCTGGAGTTCGAAAACGCAGCGGCTATTCACGGGCGGTTGGAAAAGCTGAAGCCAGTCTTGAGCCAACTTCCCGAGATCGTGCACCGGGTGGATCGTTTGGCCGGGGTAATGATCCAACCCTCGGCCGAGCCGGAGTCAGTGGCTATGTTCCGGATTGATGCGGGCAGGATCTGCGGCCCAATGACTTTCTCCGTGCAGCAGCAAATGATTGCCGGCGGAAAAGCGCAATCGATGGAGTCACGGGTTCTGGACACACTGGCGGCGTTTCCTCCGACCTCGACGGGAAGTTCGCTGGAAACGATGGAACATCTGGTCATCCTCAAGCGCTGGTTTTACCGCAGCAGCCGGGTGGGCGAAATCTTTTTCGCGGACGAGAAGTGCATGTTGCCTTTGCGCCGCATTGTGCGGGGAATTTCGCGGGTTTATCGGGGAGAGAAGCCGGAAGCAGCTGAAATGAAATCCATAGATCCTTCGCTTCGCTCAGGATGACAAGGGATAGGGTGTGGATGACAAGGGGTAAGATTATGGACGAAAAGAAAGACGCGAGCCTTCGTGAGCACCTGGTAAAGCTGCTGAAGGGCGCTCAAGCGCACACCACCTTCGAGGCTGCGGTCGCGGATATGCCTGCGAACTTACGCAGGAAGAACGCCAAAGGGTTGCCATACACCGCATGGATGCTGCTGGAACATATGCGGATCGCGCAGCGGGACATCCTGGAATTCAGCCGCAACGCAAAACACGAATCGCCGGACTGGCCGAAGGGATACTGGCCAGAGAGCGACGGCCCGCCAAGTGCGTCCGCGTGGGCTGAGAGCATTAAGTCCTTCCACGCTGACATGAAAGCTATGCAGCGGCTGGTCAGTGATCCTAAGACTGATCTCTTTGCGCAAATTCCGTGGGGAGACGGCCAGACCATCTTGCGGGAAGCCCTGCTGGTCGCGGACCATAACGCATACCATATCGGACAGCTGGTGACTTTGCGCAGACTGCTCGGGGCCTGGCCGGAAGAATAGTTGGCCACGGATTAAGTCGGGTCAAATGCTCTTGTCATGTCGAGCGAAGCGAGGAATCCGCTTTTGATTGACAAATTGCGTGTTTGCGGAAGATTACCCTCACCCCTGTCCTCCACCGTTCATCGACCCCCAGCAAAGTCCACTGCAGTTCAGGCGCCATGTAATGGAGGAGGGTGTCGGTCGCGGGATGCACGTGCAGGCTTGCGCTACTAGGAACAGGAGGGGTGGCTCGCGCGACAGCTCGCGGTTGGGGAAGTAGCCGTAGCGTTGGAACTCACCGCGGACGTGGTGCCAGTTGACTCGCGCCCAGTAGTCCGAGCCTTGCAGTGGAAGGTGAATATCTTCTTCGGCCTTCAGCTCAATTACCGCCAAACGCCCATCGCGAGTAGTCCTAAGAACGTCGATCATGGCGCGGTCGGAAGCCGAGAAGGCGGGGACTTGGGAATAGACATCGGTGGGATCCAGCGGTTCATCGATGGCGGCGACGTCTTTGATGACGAGTGACTCCAGCCTGCGAGCTGAATGCAGGCGGAACAGCGGGTGATCGCGCGGGCCTTCGGGATGTCGCACTTCTCCGATGCGGAGCACCAGATTCACGAATTCGGAAGCATTCTTGTCTTCAAGCACGCGTTCTTCCGCACCGATGCCAAACACAATCTCCTGCTTGCTCCTAAACGAAGCCGGTTCGTGAGCCAGGCGAGCACGGGCGAATTCCAAGCCATGAAGCCGGAAGGCTATTTCGGCCGCGGAGAGGACTGCTGCCTCAGCTTCGGGCATCAGGTTATGGATGTAAGAGATGGAATCGGAGAAAGGCTCACGCGCGGCATTTTCTTCAGGACAATGCACCAGACGAGTCGCGATATTGCCTCGGTCGGAGCAATCGATCTCGCGGAGTGATTCGTCTCGTGCCTCCAATTCCAACAATTGCCATTTGGCTGCGTTGGGATTCAGGTGAGCCATGTGTTCGCGGGTCAGGGCCGAGCACCCGGCAGGAAGGAAGAGCTTGGGCCCTGCAACCAGCAACTTGCCATCCTGCGAATGGCGACAGGCATCTAGCCACAGGATTCCGAAGGTCAGGGCGGCATCGATCGAGGCTTGCGTCTCCTCCTGATTCACCCCGAACACCGCAAGAGCGGAGCGCCCCTTGTGAGTAGTCCACAAGCGTAGATGGGACCGAAGGAGTGCTCCAGGTCCATGGAGGTGCTGAGCCATGGGAGGGTGAATCCCGGGTGCGTGCGTTCCAACACCCGCTGAAGATGCTGCTGATAGAGGCTGCGTGCGGCTTTCTTGGTTGATGGAGTGCGGCGATCGCGGCCCCGGCAGATTTCCAGCTTCGAGGGGCGCACCTGGCCCATGCGTTGCACCGCCAGGCGAAGAACGCCGTTCTTCACTTCGGCTTCCAGCACCCGCCGTACGATGTTGCGCTCGGCCGACCACAGGTGCAGCAGGCATTTGTCATGCTCACCCGAGATGGAGTATTTCGCACACGAGAGGTCGAAGGAGACGGCACCGTCCTCGAGCACGACGGCATCTCGGGAGCTCGTCAGAAAATCCTGCAGGGTGCGGACGAGAGACTCGGAATCCACCGCACGAATTGTCGCAGGTACGGAATAACCGGTCTGTGAAGGATTACCAATACCCTCTGTGGATATGTGTGTGGAGGCGGGTCTGTGACCCGCCCTGCCCGGGTCAAGGACCGGGCCCGCACAGTGCTTATGGGATAATGAAGTGTGGGGAGTCACAGTTCGAACTCACAGCATCCAATTGTTAGTGTGACTAAAAATAAGTTTTTCTTCCAACACTACGGCCTCACCGAGCGCGACCTGGAGCGCTATCTGTCGGCTGCTCTTTCGGCCGGTGGTGAGTACGCAGACCTGTACTTCGAATATTTATCCTCCACTTCCCTGATGGTGGACGAGTCCATGGTGAAGTCAGCCTCCCAGGGCATTTCAGCTGGTTGCGGAGTGCGAGTTGTGTCGGGCGAGCGGACCGGCTACGCTTATACCGACGACCTTGCGCCCGGACGCATCCTGCATGCCGCGCGAACGGCCGCCCTGATTGCCAGCGGTCCGGCCAAGGAACCGGTGGTTGGCTTCCAGGAGAAACCGTCCCGCAGCTTGTATCCGGTAACTCTTCCTTCGGTGGATGCTGAGATTACGGCGAAGGTCGAACTGGTGATGCGCGCCGATGCGGCGGCGCGGGCATCAGACCCGCGTATCAAGGAAGTGCGCGCCAGCTACGCGGACGAACTTCGCAATATTCTTGTCATCGGCTCGGACGGCACCTTTGCCGAAGACTCGCAGCCGCTAGCTCGCCTCAATGTTTCGTGCATAGCCAAAACCGATGGCAACTCGGCACGTGGCAGTGCTGGTGGCGGTGGGCGCGTGGCCCTCGACTTCTTCTTCGGGGAGAAGACTCCTGAGTATTTTGCCAAAGAGGCCGCGCGCCAGGCCATTCTGCAACTGGATGCACGAGAAGCGCCGGCGGGTGAAATGGAAGTCGTGCTTGGCCCAGGATGGCCTGGGGTCCTGCTCCACGAAGCGGTGGGTCACGGGCTGGAAGCCGATTTCAACCGCAAGAGGACCTCGGCATTTGCGGGCCTGATCGGCAAGCGTGTGGCCAGCGAGAAATGCACGGTGGTTGACAACGGCACTATGCCTTGGCGGCGCGGGTCGCTCAATGTTGACGACGAAGGGCAGCCCACGCAGGAGACCGTGCTCATTGAAAATGGAATTCTTAAGGGCTATCTCAGCGATAAGCTGTCATCTCGGCTCATGGGCATGGCCGATACGGGAAACGGGCGTCGTGAAAGCTACGAGCACATTCCTATGCCGCGGATGACGAATACTTACATGCTCGCTGGAAAGGATGATCCGCAGGACATCATTCACTCTGTGAAACGCGGCATCTACGCCGTCAACTTTGGCGGTGGCCAGGTCGACATCACCAATGGAAAATTCGTATTTTCGGCGTCGGAAGCCTATCTGATTGAAGATGGCGTGATCACTGCTCCTATCAAAGGCGCCACGCTGATCGGCAACGGCCCGGATGTGCTTACGCGCGTTTCGATGGTCGGCAACGATTTGAAGCTGGATGAAGGCGTCGGCACTTGCGGCAAGGATGGCCAGGCTGTTCCCGTGGGCGTAGGCATTCCGACCATTAAAGTAGACCGACTCACGGTCGGCGGAACCGCGAAGCGCGACACGGGCGGGTTCATGCAGTGAGCACTGCCTGATCCAGACCTCAATCTAATTGTCCGATTTACGAATTTTCATGCCAAACCCACCACCCACACTGGAAACTAGAAACTCGAAACTAGAAACTGATCTCAAAGGACTGGCTACCGATGTCGTTGGACGCGCCATGGCCGGCGGACCGACCGCTGCCGAGTGCGTGGTCCGCGAGGGCGATGAATTCTCTACGGTCGTTCGCCTGGGGCAGGTTGAGACATTGAAGGAGTCGGGCTCGAGGGCCATCGGGGTCCGCGTGTTCTTTGGCAAGCGCTCGGCCAGCACCTATTCCAGCGATTTCTCCCGCGATGCGCTCGATCGCATGCTGAACTCGGCCCTGGAACTCGCCAAGATCACGTCGGAGGATCCGCATGCCGGAATTCCGGAACCTTCCCAGCTGGGCTCGATTCCCGGGGATCTCGACTTGTACTACGAAGATGTTTATTCGTTGCCGGGAGAGCAGCGGATAGATTACGCGCGACTAGCCGAAAAGACTGCTTTGGGCTTTGATCCCCGCATTAAGAACTCGGAAGGGGGCTCGTTTGACGCCGCCACCGGACGCAAGGTGCTGGCCAACTCTCACGGATTTGTGGGCGAATACCGCCGTTCCTACTGCTCGGTCGCGGCCGTGCCTATCGCCCAAGACGAGAAGGGCGCGATGCAGCGCGACTACTGGTACTCCGTGGCGCGGAGCTTAAGCCGGCTGGAGTCGCCGGAGCACGTGGGCAAAGTGGCCGCACAGCGTGCGTTGCGCCGGTTGGGAGCACGGAAGGTGAAAACCGCGCACGTTCCGGTCGTATTGGATCCGCTCGTGGCGACCTCGATTCTGGAACACATCTTCGAAGGGGTCAATGGGGACTCCGTATATCGCGGGGCCTCGTTCCTGGCAGGGAAGCTGGGCCAGAAGATTGCGGGCGACAACATCACGGTAATCGACGACGGCACAATGCCCGGCGGTTTCGGCACCAGCCCATTTGATGGCGAGGGCATTCCTACGCGACGGACAATCGTCATCGAGAATGGCGTGTTGAAGTCTTACTTGCTCAACACTTACACCGCGAGAAAACTTGGATTGCAAACCACTGCCAATGCGTCGCGGGGACTTGCGGGCACTCCCGGCATCGGTCCTGGCAATTACTTCCTGCAGCCGGGAACAAGAAGCCCCCAGGAACTGATCGCCAGCATTCCTGAGGGCCTCTACGTCACCGAATTCCTCGGGCACGGAGTAAACCTGGTCACGGGCGATTATTCGCGCGGCGCATCAGGGTTGTGGATCTCGGGCGGAGAATTGACGTACCCGGTGGAAGAAATCACCGTGGCGGGTAATCTGAAGGAGATGTTCGTCAACATCTCGGAGATCGCAAATGATCTGGAGTTCCGCGGTGCGGTGGCTTGCCCCACGATTCGGATCGATGGGCTAACCGTTGGGGGAGAATGAGGGATTCTTTAAGCTTCTCATTCCGAGCCTCTTGTCATTCCAAGCGCTCTCCCTCTTGTCATTCCGAGCGAAGCGAGGAATCCGCTTTTCTTGTATTCGTGACGAAACAGCAGATTCCTCACCGGCTAAAGCGGGTTCGGAATGACAAGGGCTAAGAGATGTCCCGAATAGACAGTTTTGCGAATTGTTAATTGCTGATCGCCAAATCGACAATCAAAAATCAACAATCTACAATTCCTCCATGGGCGGACTGATCGAGCCTTCGCCGGTTTCTAGTGAAGAACGCGAGTCCACGTGGCGCCCCGTCCTGATTGGCGTGGCCATCGTGGTGGTGGTAGTGGGCATAGTCGTTCTGGCGTTACGTGAGAAACCTAGAGCCCGCACTGGGCCGCCGCCATATGTCTCCAACCTTAAGATTTCCGATCTGAAGATGAGTGCAGCAGAAAATTTTGTCGGGGCAACCGTATCCTACCTGGACGGGACCGTCACCAACATTGGGGACAAGACTGTCACGCACGCGGTTGTTCGTGTGATTTTCAAAGACGACATGGGGCAAGTTGTCGGGGATGAACTGCTTCCTCTGCACATCCTGCAGACCACCGGCCCCTATCAGGATGCCGTGGATCTCAGCGCCTCTCCTCTGGCTCCGGGACAGAGCAAGCCCTTTCGCCTCACCCTGGAGAGCATCTCGGCACAGTGGAACCACCAGTTTCCTGAAGTGCAGGTGGTGGATGTAACGACAAAATAGCCGAGCTGCGCTCGGCCCAGAAGGGTCAGAGCCCCCCAACACCGGCCAACACCAGCCCGCTTCCTTACTTCTCCGCTACAATGAGGCATGTCCGAAGTTAAGACTATCCGGCTGACGGAGACTGTTAAAGCCGCGGGTTGAGCTTCCAAGCTGAGTCCGGCGGCGCTGGACGCGGTGCTTGGGAAATTAGCCCGGCAACAGGATCCGAATGTGCTGGTTGGCTTCGATCACGCCGACGACGCCGGCGTGTATCAAATTTCGCCTGACACGGCGCTGGTGCAGACGGTCGATTTCTTCACGCCTATCGTCGATGATCCCTACACTTTTGGGCAGATCGCGGCTACCAACGCGCTGAGTGACGTGTACGCCATGGGTGGAAAGCCGCTGACCTCCCTCGCTCTGGTCTGCTATCCGGAAAAAGCTGATCTCGAAATCCTAGAGCGCATTCTCGCCGGCGGGCTCGCCAAGATGATGGAAGCGGGATGCACTGTCGTTGGCGGGCACAGCATTCGGGACGACGAGACCAAGTTTGGATATTCCGTCACTGGACTTATTCATCCGCGCAAAGTGCTGGCGAACACCGGAGCTGTGCCCGGAGACCGCCTTCTGCTTACGAAGGCGCTAGGTACCGGCGTTATCTCCACTGCGATCAAGAAGGGAACCGCTAAGCAGTCATGGATCGATGCAGCGGTGGCTTCGATGACTACTCTGAATAAAGTTGCTGCGGAGGTCGTGACTGGGGTCGAGCTGCGCTCGGCCCCCCAGACGAGGACGTCTGGGCCTACGCGGCTATGGGCTGTGCACTCCATGACCGACATTACTGGGTTTGGGTTGATCGGTCATGCCCGCGAGATGGCGCGGGGTTCCGATGTGAGCCTGCGAATCTATGCTAGCCGCGTCCCCGTGCTGGATGGTGCCCTGGAGTGCATTCGGGCCGGCGACATTCCGGGGGGACTGAAGGCAAACCGGGAATTTGCGGAGTGTGTGGTCGAATATGAGCACGGAATCGCGAACGATTTGAAAACGCTGTTGTTTGACCCGCAAACTGCCGGAGGCTTGCTGATCTCCGTAGACTTCGACGATGCCGCCGAGATGACCCGCGCGCTGAGTGCTGCGGGCGTGTCGGTGGTCGAGATCGGGGAAGTCCTTCCATCGACCAAACCGTTGATTTCCGTTTCTCGGTGAACTGCGGGCGCGCCGATTGAAGCCAGGTAGTTACAGCTCTCCAACCTTTTCCGTTGTCTCAACTTTCGCAAATGCAGAGATCCTTCGCTTCGCTCAGGATGACAACTCTTGGGCGGATTGATAAGCGTTGGATGGATAATAAGCGGCGATTCGGTTGAGCACCAATCGGCATAGGGGGGCGGGTCACCCCGTCTCCCCTGCCACACCACCGTACATGCGGGTCCGCATACGGCGGTTCGGCGGCTTAAGCTAGGCCTGCACAAACCATGGGCGGAAGCCCGCGCTCAGCGAAGTAAGCATTAGGCAAGGCAAGCGCCAGAGCGGGCGAGTTCGCGAGCCGCCAGGGGCCGTGAGGACTCCCGGCAGTTTTCGCCGCCAGGTCCTTACTGACGCCCCGCTTGCGAAGCTCGCGAAACCGAGTCCGTCCGCGCTTCCATTGCTTCCACACCACCGAGCGGAGTCGGCGGCGTAGCCACGTTTCAAGGTCTTGCAACACCGAGGGCGTTTGGCAGTCACCGAAGTATCCGAGCCATCCGCGCAGATAAGTCACGATCTCCCTGACCATCTGCCGCAGGCTGATGCCGCGGGTTCTCCAGGTCTGTTCCCGAATCCGCTCCTTGAAGCGAGCGATAGCCTTGGGGGCGATCCGCCGCCTTGGTTCTCGTTCCCCCGTGAAGCTGAATCCGAGAAACTTCCTTTGCCCTGGTTGGGCCACGGCGCTCTTCGCCTGGTTTACCTTGAGCTTGAGGCGGTGGGTGATAAAGCGCGTAACGCTCTCCATCACTCGTTGTCCCGCTCGTTCGCTGCCCACGTAGATGTTGCAGTCGTCGGCATAGCGCACGAAGCGATGACTCCGTCGCTCTAACTCCCGGTCCAGTTCGTCCAGCACCAGGTTGGAAAGTAGTGGTGAAAGCGGACCGCCCTGAGGCGTTCCCTCATCCACCGCACTCACCAACCCGTCCTCC
>DASQIH010000098.1:0-6355 GCA_035631655.1 Terriglobales bacterium | reverse complement strand
CGTGACGGCTCGAATCGCAAAGCTGGCGCGTGTCAGAAGTGAGACTAACACCGGGTGTAACTTTCCTCTTCATCTCAGCGGTTTCGATCCGGGTTTCGGTCTCGCTTCTGATGAGGTCAAGGGGTCGGCTACACCCGGCCTCCTTTATTTATACGCCCGAAGGATGTCTGGTTTCAGTGATAAGGGCAACTTCGCTGATAAGCGCGAATGCCAATTTGGGCTGCGTTCTTTTTTGGGAAAAGAGGCCACACCCTACAACTACTACTTTCGCGAGGGTTTTCGGCGCGGTTATGAAGACGGCTACAGCAGCCGGTATTACTATGGCCGCTATTCTAACGGCCGGCCGGCTCATATAGCATGCTTGACGCCATCTTGTCGCAAGTCCTCGGCTTCCAGTCGCTTCGCTAAAGAGACTGAGAGGGTAGCGGGCTGAACAAAGCGCCCGGGTTCGTTCACCGGAGGAAGAGTGAGCGAAGTCGGGCGCACCTCTTTCCCTTCCGTCCCCACAAACAATCTTGCTTAGTGCCGTATCTTTGGCCTCGGGCTGATCAATGGGCTATTTACGGCTCAGCACGCCCAGCTTGTCGTGATGTGCTTGCGGCCGGGTGAAGAGATTGGTGATGAAGTGCATCCGAATGTCGACCAGTTCTTCCGCATCGAGCAGGGGGAGGCCAAATTCGTTCTTAACGAGAAGGAGGAACGCCCGGTACACGACGGAGATGCGGTCGTGGTTCCGGCAGGGACTTACCACAACGTGGTTAATACATCGAAGACGGCGATGTTGAAGCTATATACGATCTACTCTCCGCCGAACCACCGGGACGGAACAGTGCACAAGACGAAAGCCGAGGCAGAGGCTGCAGAACTGGTTGAACACCGCTAATACGCGCAGTCCTCTCTGTCAAAGTAGCGCATGCCGCCGATAGAACCAGAACTTAACGGCTTGTACCAGCAGCAGGTAGGTCACGGTGAGAAACGCAATCGTACCCAACAACGACACTGGTAGCGGAGTAAACCGCAAGAGTCTTCCGACTGCCGTATACGGTAGCACAGCGGCGATCGTCACGACGGCTAACACGCTGATCAGCAACGGCTGGCTAGGACGGTGCTTCAGCGGACTGGCTGCTGTCCGGATCACAAAAACGACGAGCGTCTGTGTTGCCAGGGATTCCACGAACCATCCGGTGCGGAATAGCGGTGCGTTCGTGGAAGCGTGGAACACCCAGAGAAGTATCCCGAACGTTAGGAAATCATAGATCGAACTGATCGGCCCGATGATCATCATGAACTGGCGAATGAAGCCGATCTGCCATCTTTTGGGCCGGTGCAGTAGGGCAGGATCAACATTGTCGCCGGGGATGCTGATCTGCGAAATGTCATAAAGGAAGTTGTTCAACAGAATTTGAGTCGGCAGCATGGGCAGGAATGGCAGGAACAGCGATGCCGCGGCCATG
The DNA here is from genome assembly GCA_035631655.1 of Terriglobales bacterium. Classification (GTDB taxonomy): domain Bacteria; phylum Acidobacteriota; class Terriglobia; order Terriglobales; family Acidobacteriaceae; genus Gp1-AA122. The sequence goes on along the minus strand of DASQIH010000098.1, from coordinate 4,901 downwards.
CTGAACATGTTGCCGAAGTTCGAGCTCGTTCCCATGATGATGTACTTCATGATGTTGGCGAAGGAGCGCCGCCCCTCGTTCACTCCGTCGTTCAATACTGCAAGATCCTTTTCCAGCAGGATGATCTTGGCAGCATCTTTGGCTACCTCCACACCATTCATTACTGAAATACCGACATCAGCAGTGTGCAGCGACGGAGCATCGTTAATGCCGTCACCGATGTACCCGACCACATGCCCGCGCGCCTTTAACGCGAGAATTACCCGATTCTTCTGTTCCGGAGACATGCGGGCGAAGATAGCGCCGTTCTCCGCCTGGTAAACCACCGCGGCGTCGTCGGCCATGTCAACTTGGTTCCCTGTGAGGATGCGGTCTGTTCTAAGCCCGACATCGTGGGCCACTTTCTGGGTCACATATTGGTTATCGCCAGTCATAATGACGACGGAAATCCCATTCTGTTTCAGCGCCTCCAGAACAGGGAAGACATCCATTTTCGGAGGATCCATGAATGCGGCAAAGCCGACCAGAGTCATATCCTTTTCAGACGACGGCGTGTAGGCATCCTGCTTCTCGACCCTCAGCACAGCCACGCCGAGCGTGCGGTACCCGCCGGCGCTCAGTTCTTTGAAGACCGCCTCCGCCTCAGCCCGCCGGCTTTCGTCGAACGACTGGGGGGACCCGCCGATCATCACCGTCTTGCAGGTGGCAAGGACACTCTCGGCCTCGCCCTTGGTGACGAGGAGGTGCTCGTCACCACGCCGCACCACGACGGAAAGGCGTTTGCGATTGAAGTCGAAGGGAATCTCGTCCACCTTTGCATACTCAACAATGGAAGGGTGCGGGTGCTTCAAGATCGCATCGTCAAGGGGACTCTTGATGCCCGCTTCAAAGTAGCTGTTCAGATAGATGAACCGCAGGACGCTCTCGTCATCGTCGCCTTGGGCATCTACGTGCCGGTCAAGCAGAATCTCGCCTTCGGTGAGTGTGCCCGTCTTATCGCTGCAAAGGATATCCAGACTGCCAAAATCCTCGATCGCCGCCAGTTGCTTGACGAGGACCTTCTTCTTGGTCATCCGCCTCGCACCTCGGGCTAGGGTGACGGTGATGATCATTGGCATCATCTCAGGGGTCATCCCTACCGCAAGCGCGACGGAAAAGAGGAAGGACTCCAGCAGGGGACGGTGAAAAACGATATTTACCAGCAGGACGAAAAGAACCAGCAGCATGATCACCCGTGTGATCATCTGCCCGAAATGTCGTATGCCACGGCCGAACTCGGTCTCCGGCGGCCGCATAGCCAACCGCTGGGCGATTCCGCCAAAGGCAGTATCCCTGCCTGTGCAAACGACAACTGCGGTCGCAAACCCGGTTTGAACAGCGGTCCCCAGGAAAATGCTATTGTGCGCGTCCGCCAGGGCGTGTTTTCCAGTGGGAAGATCATCCGCTGCCTTTTCCACCGGAAGTGACTCACCGGTGAGAGCTGACTCGCGCACATGCAGATCTCTTAACTCGATCAGCCGGGCGTCGGCTGGGACAAGGTCTCCAGCATTTAGCCGGATGACGTCTCCTGGAACCAGCTCTGCTATCGGACGTTCCTGTTCGTGCCCATCACGAATAACAGTGGCATTTGTGGCAACCTGTTTCCGAATCTCCTCCACGGCATGTCGAGCCTGGAATTCCATGAAGAAGTTCAGCAGCACACTGAGCAGGACGATGGAGATGATGATCAGTCCACCGATTGGGTCACCCAACGCCAGAGATATGGTGCTGGCGACGAGAAGGATGATGACCAATGGATTGGCAACTAAGCGGAGAAAACTGACGAGAGCGGCGAAGTGGGATTCCTGCACGAAGCTGTTGGAGCCATAGAGATGCAGTCGTTGTGTCGCCTCGTCGGAAGTCAGCCCAGCCGCAGTTGTCTGCAGCAGGTGCAGCAGGTCCGGCAGCGGCCTATCCCAGAAGCGCTCCAAAGAGATTTCTCGCTTTCCCATGCACTCTCCAGTGATTGGAATCCAAATTGGGCCTAAGTCGCTTAGCGCATGCGTAGAAGGTCTTCTTTAATTCGAGTTTAGGCTTCCTCCGTCCGCGCCGGCGCCCTAAGTCTCGGTTGTTGGAGCAACAAGAAAGCTATTCTGACTTGCGGTAGTCGGAATTTGACGTTGCGCGTAACACGTACGATGGACGCGGGGGTTGCAGATCACGTTTGGACACTCTAAGAGTAGGCCGGCCGCACTCACTGAGATGCATCACACCCAAGCCGCTCAAGTTGCTCCGCCAAGCGAAGGCGTTTCTCCCCCAATACGCGGAGTTCTGCCGTAAGCCGTTTGATCTGCTCCACGTTCGGGTAATCAGAATCTCTAAAGAGACCATCGCCCAGAAAATGTGGCGTGTGCGCCTGGCCCTCAAAGAATACCCTTGCGGGATCGTGGTACAAAGCATGGCCTAAACGCAGGATCGCTTTGGCAATGCGTTTAGCTTCGGCGTCAAGTCGGGCCTCGTGCTCCTTGGCTTCGTGGTGTTCTCGGATGGTCCTGCGGAGAACTGCATCTTGGTCTTCTTGGGCCATAAAAGTATCCTCCGCCTGTTCCTGCGTCCCCTACATCTTGAATTCTGGCATCTCGATTGCCGCTCCGACGCGATTTTCTTCAAACTGACCTACTCCGGAAAGCCGCGTGGTTCCCGTTCTGGAACAGCTTGTCTAGAGTTGGCTTGTCTTTGGCAGTGGTGCAGTTTGAACCTTATCCCCTTCGCTTTGGCATCAGGTTTGTGTCAAGCTGTGAGCATGGCAAAGAAACGCACCAAAGCCGACAGATTACAGCGGCAGACTGAACAACTAGAAAGAAAGGTAGATCGCCGTCCAGATGAGATCGAGAAAAGAAAACTACCAGCGAGGACGTGAACCAAGCCGCTGCCCAGATCGTGAGAGAAGCGGCATAAGGCCGTTAATGCGGCTGTTGTTCTTGCGAGTCCTTATTCTCTGGAAATGGATCTCTGCCAAACGCACCACTACTTGTCTAGTCACCAGGTTGGAGAAGAAATCTGGACAGCCGCAAGATTGAGGGTGGCACGGTCCTGACCGCCCAAGGCCTGCGAGCTACCAGCGCTCAATGTGCACGCGTGATGTCACGGTTCCCCTGGGTGACGCCAATTTTGCTCGTACTCAGTGATTAAGCCCTTGATGCGCTGTCTCTGCATCTCTAGTTCAGGGTTGTTCAATGGATGTCGGATAGTTTCCTCGTTTGCCTCCGCCAGCCAAGCCTTACAAGACTGATATTCGCTCTCGTTCAAAATGAAGTCGTTCAGGAGCTTGGGAACGGGTTTCATTCAGCAATCCATCTTTTTCAGACGCTTGGGCCCTGCGCACGGCCTCTTCCGTCATAAACGCCGTGCGGACCTCGTTTGCAAGTCCCTGCTCAATAACGCTCACATCGCTGCGCCAGCAGCATTCTCTCGCTCAGCCTCGGAACCCGAATCTGCCGAGGAATTGTGTGCCGTGCGGGCGGGGCCGCAGCAGTTTCAAATGCCGTCAGCTGGAAGCGATCGCAGTAACCTTTTTCCCGGAACTATCGTCTAAGGTCGCTGACATGAGACCGTATTTGAGCGAGCAGATCGCCCCCAGCTATCTCCGGATTCGCGCCTGAAGCTATTCCAATTTGGCCCGTAGATCAGATAGCCGATCTTCATGCTCTCGAATCTGACCGACCAGTTCCTTAATCTCTACGCCGCTAAACTCTTTCGATTCAAAGTGGGCCACGCTATCGGATCTTCGACGCGTTGACTGTTCATCGAACACAATCGCTCCGGGATCATCTCTTAGAAGTTGCGCCAGCATTGCGAATTTCGCAGCGTGTTGACCCGCCTTTAAATGAAGGGCCTTTAATTCTTGCTCGTGGCGCATTTGCTCTGGGACAGGTTGTCCAATCGTTTCGGCATTAGTCATGGCTTAACTCCGAGTTGCAATGTTTACGACCTGATCCAGGATGGGCGAACTCTATTGCGCAAAGTGTTGCCGGACCTTCGCCGCAATTTGACGATCAGTCATCTTGTCAACTGTCTCAATGCTGACGATGCGCCCACCAAGTTGGTCTCCCTCGAGACGTTTCTTCAGCTCGCCCTTGGCCTCACCAGGCCCAAATATCAGAATAGAATCTGCATCACGAATACTCGCAATCACCGCATCGTAGTAAATGTTGAGGTGTCCCGTGAACTTTCTTTCGCGAATATCATCTGCCGGTACTTGCTGCGATTCATAGGGAGTCGTGGAGCGTGCACCACCAGAACGTCCGAGCTGTTTGTCAATCTTTGATATGATCAGCCTTGTTGCTTCCCCTTGGTCCGTAACAGCCACGATCACAGCTTTCCTATGGTCAATCCACAAACCCACCTTTGTGCTCATCGATTTCTCCTTTGTCTACTAGATAGGCTCGTGTCTCGGTTTCGTCTAACGCGCTGAAGGGGCGTCGGGTTCAACCACTGGTTAGTTGCGCAGGCTCAGTCCCAATAGTTTTCTAGCTTGTCGGCTGCGCCCCCGACTGCCCCGCTCACGAGCACGAATGCTGAAATGATGATGAACTTCCGTCAGAGAAAACAGCCTGGAACCCTGGGCTCCGGGCGGGATGCCACAACCAACGGTTCAGGCAGCCTTCGCCTTCGGCAGGCCCTTGATCTCCACTTGGCGCGGCAACGCAGCGGCCGCAACTGGGGCGGTGATTTCGAGCAAGCCGTTGTTGTACTCCGCGTTGATCTTCTCCGTGTCCAGCCCCTCAGGCAAGGTCAGCGTGCGACTGAGGGTGCCATAGCTGAGCTCCCGATAGAGGTAATCCACGTCCTTGGCCTCGCGGCTGGCTTTGCGCTCGGCGCTGATGGTCAGCAGGTTGCCCAGCAACTTCAATTCCACCGTG
>DASQIH010000097.1:0-35393 GCA_035631655.1 Terriglobales bacterium | reverse complement strand
GCCGCGCGCTTTCTCTTCCGGGGCGTTGTCGATCGAATCGAATGAGCGGAACTGGATCTTGGGGTTGTGCTTCTGCAACACCTTGGTGATGGCCGCCGTCAGCGTGGTCTTGCCGTGGTCAATGTGACCAATCGTGCCCACATTCACGTGCGGCTTGGTGCGTTCGAATTTCTCTTTCGCCATTTCGTTGCTCCGTGTGGCGCGGGCACTCCTGCCCGCGAAACCTGTTATTTGGTCGTCGCCTTCCCCTGCACTCGGGCAATGATTTCCTCCGACACCGAGCGCGGGGCTTCTTCATAACGTGCAAAATGCATTGAGTACGTCGCGCGGCCCTGGGTCGAAGAGCGCATGTGCGTGGCGTAGCCGAACATCTCGGCCAGCGGCACAATCGCCTTGATCACCTGGGACCCGGCGCGATGCTCCATGCCCTCGATCCGTCCGCGGCGCGAACTCAAGTCGCCCATGATGGCGCCGGCGAAATCCTCGGGCACCACCACTTCCACCGACATCACTGGCTCCAGCAGCACCGGGCTCGCCTTCCGTGCAGCTTCCTTGAACGCCATCGAACCGGCAATTTTGAAGGCCATTTCGCTGGAATCCACTTCGTGATAGCTGCCGTCGTACAGGATGGCCTTGATGTCCACCATCTCGTATCCAGCCAGGACACCGCCTTCCATGGCTTCTTTAATGCCCTGGTCGACCGGCTTGATGTATTCCTTCGGTACAGTTCCACCGACAATCTCGTTTTCGAAAACGTACCCTGCACCCGGCTGCTGAGGCTCCAGGCGGATTTTCACGTGACCGTACTGACCGCGGCCGCCGGTCTGACGGATGAATTTTCCTTCCGCCTCGCTGGGCTTGCGAATAGTTTCGCGATAAGCGACCTGCGGTTTACCAACATTCGCCTCGACGGAAAACTCGCGCATCATACGGTCAATGATGATTTCCAGGTGCAACTCACCCATGCCGCTGATGATGGTCTGTCCGCTGTCGGGATCGGTGTGAACCTTGAAGGTAGGATCTTCCTGGGCCAGCTTGGAGAGCGCCATGCCCATCTTTTCCTGATCGCCCTTGGTCTTAGGCTCCACCGCTACGGAAATCACCGGCGCCGGGAACTCGATGGACTCCAGCAGAATCGGGTGTTTGTCGTCGCAAATGGTGTCGCCGGTTGTGACATTGCGCAGCCCCACGCACGCACAGATGTCGCCGGCGTAAATTTCGCTGATCTCTTCGCGCTTGTTGGCATGCATCTTCAGCAAACGCCCAATGCGCTCGGTACGCTGCTTTCCGGTCAGGTAAACCGAATCACCCGTTTTGAGCTGTCCTGAATAAATACGGATAAAGGTTAACTGACCGACGAACGGGTCAGTCATGATTTTGAATACCAGCGCGGAGAATGGTTCCTTGTCGTCGGCCTTGCGCTCGACTTCCTTACCCGTGTCCGGATCGTGTCCTTTTATAGCGGGAATGTCGAGGGGCGAAGGCAGAAAGTCCACGACGCAATCCAGCAGCGGCTGCACGCCTTTGTTCTTGAATGCCGTTCCGCAGATCACGGGGAACAGCTTCAGCGCGATCGTAGATTTCCGCAGCGAAGCTTTCAGCTCAGCCGGCGTGATCGTCTCGCCTTCCATGTACTTGTGCAGAAGGTCGTCATCGTTCTCGACAATGGTCTCGACCATCTGGCCATGGAACGCGTTCGCCTTCTTCTTCAGTTCTTCGGGAATTTCTTCGGTGACGTACTCGGCGCCCAGCGTTTCATCCTTCCAGAGAATCGCTTTCATCTCGAACAGGTCGATGACGCCTTTGAATTTGTCTTCTTGTCCGATGGGAAGCTGAATGGCTACAGGGCGGGCATTCAAACGCTTCCGGATGGTATCAATGGCACGCTCAAAATCGGCGCCCATCTTGTCCATCTTGTTAATGAAGCAAATGCGCGGGACGCCGTACTTGTCGGCCTGACGCCACACGGTTTCCGACTGCGGCTCGACACCATGGACGGCGTCGAACACGGCGCAGGCGCCGTCGAGCACGCGCAGAGAGCGTTCGACCTCGGCCGTGAAATCCACATGGCCGGGCGTATCAATGATGTTGATGCGGATGTCACGCCATACACAGGTCGTTGCAGCAGACGTGATGGTGATGCCACGCTCCTGCTCCTGCTCCATCCAGTCCATCGTGGCCGTGCCTTCATGGACCTCTCCGATGCGGTGCGTCCTTCCGGTATAGAAGAGGATGCGCTCCGTCGTAGTGGTCTTGCCGGCATCGATGTGAGCCATGATGCCGATGTTCCTGCACCGATCTAATGGGACTTGTCTGGGCACGGTGTTTTCTTGCTCTTTCTAAATTCGGCTCTTAACGATTAGCCTTTAGCAAAAGCTCTTCAGCTAAGAGCTGCATTACCACCGGTAATGCGCGAAAGCCTTATTGGCTTCTGCCATGCGGTGTACGTCTTCTTTCTTCTTGATCGCGGCGCCGCGATTGTTGGCAGCGTCCAGCAACTCGTTGGTCAACTTGTCAATCATTCCCTTTTCGCTACGGCCGCGCGAATAGGTAATAATCCAGCGAATCGCCAGCGATGTGCGCCGGTCAGGATTCACTTCAACCGGAACCTGGTAGTTCGCGCCACCCACGCGGCGGGTCTTCACTTCCAGCAGCGGCTTGCAGTTCTCCACCGCCTTTTTGAACAGCTTGAGCGACTCGTCGCCGCCTTTCTGCTGCAGCTGTTCCATGGCCTTGTAGAAGATGCCCTGGGCCGTGCTCTTCTTGCCCGCCCACATCATCGAGTTGATGAACTTGTTGACCAGGTCCGACCCGAACACCGGATCGGCTTCCACTCCGCGCTTCGCGATATGTCCTTTACGAGGCATTTTTTTAAGCTCTCAGCTTTCAGCTCTCAGAAGCCAGACTGACAACTGACCACTGGCAACTATTTAGGTCTCTTTGCTCCGTACTTCGATCTTCCTTGCTTGCGATTGGCGACGCCTACCGCATCCAGAGTTCCCCGGATGACGTGATAGCGCACGCCGGGCAGATCTTTTACGCGGCCTCCGCGGATCAGCACGATCGAGTGCTCCTGCAAGTTGTGGCCGACGCCCGGAATGTAGGTCGTGACCTCGATGCCGTTCGTGAGTCGCACGCGGGCCACCTTGCGAAGCGCCGAGTTCGGCTTCTTGGGGGTCTGCGTGTACACGCGGGTACAAACACCGCGCTTCTGCGGACATCCCTGCAGCGCCGGGCTGGCCGTCTTGTAACGGGGCCGCTTCCGGCCGGTCTTCACCAGTTGATGAAATGTAGGCACTCTTGCCGCTCCTCTGCGCACTTTGGCTCCGTGCACGCCTGTTTTGGCGCGCAGAGCCCGCGCTCTTTCCGCTAGTTCCTCTTTGGGAGGCTGGCCGGCTTTCCGCCGCCATGCTTCTCGCCAGGCACAACGCTCCTGGAGAGAGATTTCTGGGTTTCCGTTATGACCAGCGCTGCCGACGGTGGCGCCCAGCCCCAATTCTCGGGAGGCACTCCGTTTCGCCAGCTTCACCCTGCATACCCTTCCGATGGCGGAAGGTAGCGCAGGGACTGTTTCAGCGAGGGCGTCCCCAAATCGCTCTTGCAGGCTGGGAACGTGTATCTTAACAGCTCAGCCGCAACATTTCCGGCGACTCCCATGCGCACGCAGGGAAAGTCCACCGCTACAGGCAAGCCAGACTTAACTCGCGGAACCTTTCAAATATAACAACTCTCCTGCGCAGCGTCAACGAGCACGGGCGGCATCTCACAGCGCAAGGGTAATCATAGGGATGCGCCGATGGCACGGGGAACGAAGTTTCAAAGTTCAGAGACTCCTGTGGCCGCTTTGACTTTGAAACCTTGAAACTTCTGAAATTTTGAAACCTGAGCAGATATCCCTCGCTTGCTCGGGATTTCGCCTGTGGGCTCCCGCTTCGCTCACGCCCGCAAAGCCCGCAAAGCGGCTCAAGTTGCTGAAAAAAGGTGTTCCCTCTACACTGAGGGCTTTCCAGCAAAGGATTAGCTCGCTCAGCGGACGAACGCCGGGCGGGGAGGGTTCATGGGTAGGTTGGGATCCATTCGGTTGGCAATCCTATTTCTGTCTTTGTTCGTTACTGGTTTAGTGGGCTGCGGAGGCAGCAGCACGCCCGCAGGCCCCCCGCTAGCCGCCTCCATCAAGCTAACGCCCGCCACCGCATCTATTGAACTGGGCTCGACACTGCAACTGACGGCTTCAGCCCTGGGAAGCAACCAACAGGCGATCGCTATTGCGTTCGCATACCAATCCAGCAACCCCCAGGTACTTACCGTGGCTAACAACGGCTTGGCATGCGCTGGATCGTGGGACTCTCTCGTCGCCCCGGCGGTGTGTACTCCGACGGGAGTAGGCATAGCCCAGGTAACCGCATCCGCCAGCGGGACCACCAGTGCGCCGGTGACGGTCTATGTTCATCAGCACATTGACCAAGTCACAAACATGGCGGTCTCTCCGCTGCCTGGCGCTCTCCTTCCAGGCCCAAGTGGGTGTCTTACAGTCGATACAGCATCCGTCACGACCGCCCAGAGCCGAATCTACCAAGCCAAAGCATTGAGTCAAGGCATGGACATCACTTCCACGGTAGGCCCCATTACCTGGACGGCGGTCAATTCGCAAGTGGCTACGACCAGCACGACCGCTGCCGGCCTTCTACCCGGCCAGATGCAGGCTACCGCAAAAACGCCCGGCCTCACCCAGATCTTTGCGTCAGTGGGGAACAACAACAGTAATCCGCTGGATTTCAGTGCCTGCGCCGTGCAATCGATCTCACTGACAGTTGGAACCAGCAACACGACGATTATCAGCGGCAGCAAAGGCTCCTCCAGCACCATCAACGCGACCGTGGTCGACATTGCAAACAACCTATTGGGCAACATTCCCCTGACTTGGAGTTCTACTCAGCCTGCTGTAGCCACTGCACCCGCGAATACGGCGGCTAGCGTAACCGTCAGTGGGGCTAACGTGGGCGGAACATCGATCACTGCTTCCTGCATTCCGCCCGGCTGCAACTCTGGTTTCTCTCCGCTGCAGGCTATTTACCCGCCGACGCCCATCACCGTAACCTACACCGCGGGCACCGGCACGACGGCGACCTCATTTCCGGCATTTGCCACGACCACCAACCCGCAATGCGATCCGGCAAACAACTGCACGCCAGTCCTGGTGCAGATCTCAGGCTCGCCACCTACAGCCACGGCGGCAGCGACTTTACCCAGCATCCCCAACTCTCTCCGCTCCACCCTCACCGGAGACAGGATTTACCTAGGAAGCGACAAAGGCTTGATGCAGGTGAATCCGACGGCCAACCCGGTAACGGTAACGAATTTTGCAACGGTTACCGGCAAGGTGCTGGCCATCTCTCCGAGCGGGGGCAAGGTGATTGTCGCTGACACCGCGCCCGTCACTGCGAGCCATGCTGCCAAACAGATTTTTGTGTTCGACACAACCACGAATAGCTCATTCAGCTTTCTCCTTGATCCGAATGTGGCGTCGGCAGTGGCCTCGTTCTCGCCCGACAATCTAAAGGCTTTCATTGCCGTGACAATCCAGCCAACCGGTGGCGCTGCTTCCGGAATTCTCTACGTCTACTCCACACAGGCTGCGCTGCAGACAATTCCGCTCAGTGCGCCCGCAAGCGACGTTGCTTTTCTGCCGGACGGAGCGTTCGGATATTTAGCTGAACCGTCGGGGCTTTCGTATCTCGCCACGTGCGATGTGCCGAGTTCGATTCCCACTCCCACCAACCCGCCCGTCGCAGGAGGTTCAACAGCTATTCATCCGCTCTCAAACTTGGTGGATCCTTCTTCAGGTAGCCCAGACGAGATGGGGTTTATAACACTGGTACCGCCTAATGTCGAGATCGTTACCTCGGTGGTGACAGGTAGCGGCTGTATCCCCGCTATTCCGCCAGGAACGTTGGCGGTCAGCAACACGGCCGCGGGCACCTTCAATCTGGGCCAAGGAACTTTTACCCCTGTCGATTTCCTGGTCTCAACCGACGGCCAGAAGGCCTATGTGTTAATCCAGAACCAGGCGAGCGTGGTGGCTTTCGACATTCCCGGGAAAACGATTTCGTCGATGGCGCTGGTGGGCACTCCTGCCCCGCTGGCGGGAAACCTGACTCCGGATGGCTTGACACTCTATGTAGCGGCCAATGACAACAACGTGCACGTGATCGACACTGTCGTAGGCGGTGACGTGCAGCAGGTTGTCATTCCACCCTCGACCCTCTGCTCAGTTGCCAGCGGTGCTCCGCCTTCCGGTTGCTCGCCGGACTTGCTGCTGGTACGACCGTAGTAGTCAGCTATCAGTTCCTGGTTCTCAGCGCCTTGGAACAATGGATGGTCAGTAATAGGGCCGATGCTGAAAGCCGATGGCTGAGAGCTACCAACTAAACCTTCTTTTCCAGCTCTTTCGCCACGCTGTCGAGCACGCCATTAATGAACTGAACTGACTCCGGGCTGGAGAATTTGCGCGCGATCTCGATGGCCTCATTGATGATGACCGGCTTGGGTGTGGAAGGATAGCCGATAAATTCCGCTACGCTGCCGCGCAGCAGATTGCGATCCACGGCGGCCATGCGATCCATACGCCAATGTTCGGCGTGACGTTCGATGAGGCCGTTAATTTCAGCTGAGTGCTCGGTAGCGACACGAAACAGATCATCGGCAAAACCGCGCGACTCCGGATCGACGGTTCCGCGCTCCGCCCAGAACGTGCGTCGCACATCCTCCAGGCTCTGCTTGCCCATGTCGGCCTGGAAGAGCATTTGCAACAAAAGCTCGCGGGATTTGCGGCGAGTGCCCAAGGCGGTTCTCAGTTCTCGGTTCTCAGTTTACCGCGCCTTGGGCTTAGTAGATTTTGAACGCTTGAATGGTTGAGTCTTGTCATTCCGAGCGGAGCGAGGAATCTGCTTTTTCTTGCTGCCTCCTGCCTCTTGACCCCGGACTACTTGTTGCTTCAAATTCGCCATCTCCACCGCTGCCAGCGCTGCCTCGAAGCCCTTGTTGCCGCTCTTGAGCCCGGCGCGATCGATGGCTTGTTCGAGAGTGTCACAGGTGAGAACGCCAAACGCGTGAGGCACGCCAGTTTCCTGGGCCGACTGCCCGATCCCGCGCGTGACCTCGTTGGCGATGACCTCGTAATGTGCCGTCTCCCCGCGCAGCAGGCAGCCCAAGCAGATGATGGCGTCGTATTTTCCGGTTTCAGCCAGAGTGCGCGCGGCAGAAGGAATTTCAAAACTCCCCGGAACCCACACAATTGCGGCGTCCTTGATGTCGCCACCCGTACGTCGCAACCCGTCCAGCGCACCATTCAGAAGTCTTTCGCTGATAAACGAATTGAAGCGGGAAACCACGATGGCGACTCGCTTTCCCCTCGCATCCAGTTTGCCCTCGATTCCCCCCGGCTGCGGGGCGGCCTTCCCGTGGATGGTGGCCACGATGTCCCCGGTCAGTTCCAGGGAGAAACTCCGCTCTCCGGTCCGCGGCGAAGCCGAGTCCGCCAGCACTTTTAGCTTCATTTTCTGCGCAATGTCAAAGATGGCGTCCGGATTGCCGACTTCAATTACGATCAGCTTGGCAACATCCTTGAGCCGATCGACAACCTCAGGAGGATACTCGGCAGGTAAGCTGTTGATGCTAAGCAATCCGAGCGGTGCAGATAGAACGGCGGAGCGTTCCTGGCCATCCTCGCTGACGCGATCAAAGCCAATCGCCTCGAAGAATGCGACAATTTTGCGGAAATCGTCAGGCTGGCTGGTATAGCGGCCGATGTGAAGAGATTTGAGCACGATGAAGTATCGAGCGTGTTGTCATCCTGAGAGCAGCGAAGGATCTATGTATTTCGGAGGTACAAAACGCAGAGATCCTTCGCTTCGCTCAGAACGACAAAGCGCGTGTATCACTTTCCTTTGAACTGCGCCTGGCGCTTTTCCAGGAACGCGGCGGTTCCTTCTTTCTTGTCTTCGGTGGCACAGCATACCCCGAACAGCGTCGCCTCGAGATAGAGCCCTTCCGCCAAAGTCATCTCCATCCCCTTGTTGACCGCCTCCATAGCGTACTGTACCGCGAGCGGCGCATTGGCGACGATCTTCTGAGCAATAGCTTCGGCGCGAGGAATCAACTCCGCGGCAGTAACCACTTCGTTCACTAGGCCGATGCGATACGCTTCTTGGGCGTTGATCATCTCCCCCGAGAGCACCAGTTGCATGGCGATGCCTTTGCCCACCAGCCGCGGCAGGCGCTGCGTCCCGCCGTAACCCGGCATTATGCCCAGCTTCACCTCGGGCTGGCCGAGCTTGGCGTTTTCGCTGGCCAGGCGCATGGTGCAGGCCATTGCCATCTCGCATCCGCCGCCCAGGGCAAAGCCATTGATGCAGGCGATCACGGGCTTGCCCAGATTTTCCATCGCGTCGAGCACAGATTGTCCACGATGGGTGTATTCCTTGGCCGAAACCGCATCGTGCTTGGCCAGTTCGCCGATATCTGCGCCAGCGATGAACGCTTTTTCTCCAGCGCCGGTCATGATTGCGACCCGCACTTCACGATCTTCCTTAATCGTCGTGAATGCTGAACGCAGTTCCTCCATGGTCGCCATGTTGAGCGCATTGAGCACTTTCGGCCGGTTGACGGTTACGTAAGCGACAACACCTTTTTTTTCGAAAAGAATGTTTTCGTAGCTCATGATTCCAGCCTTTTACGTACAGGTGTGTAATGAAACTCGCCACCGAGGCACCGAGGCATGGCGAAACTTGGGCGATTCTTTTCCGTGCTTGTCCGTGTCTCCGTCTCTCCGTGGTGAGTTTTTCAGAACTTTCCGGGAACCGGATTATTCGGATCCGCGTAGTCGTAAAACCCTTTGCCGGTTTTTCGGCCGTACCATCCCGCCATGACCAGTCGCTTGAGCAGAGGAGGCGAAGCAAAGCGCCGCTCCTTGAACTCGTCGTACATCACGTGCGTGATGTAGTAGGTCGTATCCAGCCCTACGAAATCCAGCAGCGTGAATGGACCCATGGGGTAACCGCAACCCAGCTTCATAGCATTATCGATGTCGGGAATTGAGCCCACGCCTTCTTCGTAGGTGCGAATGGCGTCCAGCAGATAGGGCACCAGCAGCCGGTTTACGATGAAGCCGGTTTTGTCGCTGGTGCGGACAGGAACCTTCCCCAGTTTCTTGGCAAATTCGTAGGCCGTTTCGTAAACGTCATTCGCCGTCGCGATGGTACGAACTACCTCCACCAACTTCATCAGCGGCACCGGATTAAAGAAGTGCAGGCCGATAAAGCGCTCCGGGCGCTTGGTCGCAGAAAGTAACTCGGTAACGGAAATCGAGGAGGTATTGGTTGCGAAGATCGCGCCCTTCTTCACGATTCCATCGATGGACGCGTACATCTTCTTCTTTTCTTCAACATTTTCGATGATGGCTTCGATGATGATGTCGCAATCGGTGAGATCTTGCTTGTTGGTTGTCCCCTTCAACCGGGCGCGAATGGCATCCGGTTTTTCGGTCAGTGTGCCCTTTTCCGCAAACTTAGCTAGTGACTTCTCTATTCCTGCAAATCCCTTATCGATGAATTTCTGCTCCACCTCCAGCACGGTGACATTAAATCCGGCAGTAGCCGAAACTTGGGCTATGCCGGAGCCCATCAATCCACAACCCAGAACACCGACCTTACTGATATTCATGAGTGCTCCTCAAAAAAGCAGCCACGGATTGGCACAGATTCTACGGATTCGGGTTGTCGCCTGAGCATCGCAACCATCCGTGTAATCCGTGGCGTATTAATTCAGACTCTCCACAATCATCGCGATTCCCTGGCCGCCGCCGATACACGCCGTCGCCAAGCCATACTTTTTCTTGCGGCGGCGCAACTCATAAAGCAGGGTAATGACCAGCCGCGTTCCAGTCGCGCCCAAGGGATGCCCGAGGGCGATGGCGCCACCATTCACGTTGACCTTCTCGCGATCCAGCCCGAGTTCTTTTTCGACCGCCAGATACTGCGCCGCGAACGCTTCATTCACCTCAATGAGGTCGATGTAGTCGAGCGTTAGCCCGGCCTTCTGCAGCGCAATCTTAGTTGCCGGCACCGGCCCGCGGCCCATGACTTTCGGCTCCACGCCGGCAATTCCCCAGCTCACAATCCGCCCCACTGGTTTCAGGTTCCGCTTCTGAGCGTTTTCCAACGACATGACCACTACCGCTGCTCCGCCGTCCACAATCCCACTGGCGTTTCCGGCAGTCACAGTGCCGTTCTTGCCAAAAGCCGGCTTCAGCTTGGCCAGACCCTCCATCGTCGTCTGCGGCCGGCGGTGATCATCCTCGCTGAACACTTCACCCGTGGGCTCGCCACGATGATTTCTGAGCTGCACAGAAACCAGCTCTTCCTGCAGCCGTCCTGCCTTGTAGGCGTCTTCCGCGCAGCGTTGCGAGCGCAACGCGAACTCGTCCTGCATGGGGCGCGTGATGCCCTGTTCTTCACCATACAATTCAGCCGTGTTGGCCATATAGAGACCGCAGTAGGTGTCCAGCAGCGCCACCATCAGCGAGTCTTCCAGCTTCCCCTCACCGAGGCCCAATCCCCAGCGCGCTCCGCGAATCACATGCGGCGCCTGCGACATCGATTCCATCCCGCCCGCCAGCACGAGATTGGCCTCGCCTACCTGAATCATCTGCGCCGCACTGACAATGGCCTGCATCCCGGAACCACACAACCGGTTCACCGTGAGAGCTGGCGTTTCGATCGGCAATCCGGCGCGCAGCGCAACATGCCTTGCGCCATACAGCGCGTCTCCCGATGTCTGCTGCGCATTACCGAAAACTGCGTGATCGAACTCCTTAGCATCAAGTCCAGCCCGCTCGATGGCGCATTTGCCGGCGATGGCGCCTAATTCCTGCGCCGTAAAATCGCGCAGCTTACCACCATAGCGCCCCATCGGCGTGCGTGAACCGCTGACGATTGCGATATCACCTGGTTTCAACATGAGATTCCTAGCCCTACAGAAGTTTCAGGACGCTAAAGCCAAACTGGTCAGTTTAGCAGCGGGAAAATGTGGCAGCAAGGAAAGGATAGGTAATTTAGGTAATTGCAGATTTCTGCTTGCAGATTTTAGATTTGTCGACATGCTAACTGATTTCTCGGTTCTTACATCAGCAATCGGAAATCAGCAATCAGCCATTTCTTCACGCCACGGCGGCGGCAGCGTGCGTGGGCGCCAAGGCAACGACTTTATTCGGTCCGGTGGTGGCGCCTTCCAGCGCTTGCTCTGCACGATTAATAAGCTCCGTAACGATATCAACCGGATCGTACTGTTGCTTCATCACCGCCTGGGCCAAACCGGCGGCGAAACTCACCGGGTGGTCCTTCCCGGGGGGGTGCACTTCATTGAACAGTTTGCGAAGCTTCTCGACTGCCAATAGCGACTCTTTCTCTCCCGTTTCGCCTAAGACAACCGCGACGGTGGTGGTGTCGTAGCGGAAAGCCAAGTCGTTTTGACGGATGTTCGCGGCGATCAACTTGCTGATCTGCTGCATGACGGTATCTGTGCCCTTGTCACCGGACTCTTTCGACAGGTGCTTGCCGAATTTCATGAGCAATACCGTGAGTGGCGTCGCTTGCTGCAGACCACGGCGGATCTCCGCTTGGAGCAGGTCAAGATAGGAAGCGCGGTTCAGCAGCCCGGAACTCTCATCTGTTACCGAAAGATTCTTTACCAGACGGCGCAAACCCGCATTGTTGAGCGCGATCGTGATCTGCTCGGCAATCGTTTTCAGGACCACCAGGTCGCTGGAATGCCATCCCCGGGGCGTGCTGTGCGTAAGCAGCAGCACTCCCACCTGTTCCTGACCATCGCTGAGCGGTAAGGCCAAAAGCGAAGTCACCGCGAGTTCGGCAAGGATGGGGCGGACCGGTTGCAGCTCAGGTGCAGCCAGCGCATCAGGGATGCTGAGTGTGCCCCGGTTCATCGCCAGGTCATGCAGCAAAGCGACCAACTTGGCCATGGATGCTGAATCAGCGGCCTCGACTCCATCCGCCGAATATTCCTCCACCGCAGTAGGCGGCAGCCCGGGCTTACGCATCGCTGCTACACAACGGGTTGCCTCCCAGTGCGCTCCAATCTCATTGACGGCAGTGGTCAGCACAGCGCTGGCGGTGCTCTGCTTGTAAAGTTTGCGGGTGATCTCGGCAACTTTGGTGAAGCTGCTTACATCACCATTGTCATTGGACTGTGGGGCTGGGGGTACAACAGCGGAGGGTGCCTTGGATGGAACACTCGCGGACGGAACTGGCGCGGACCCAGCATACTTGGGAGTCATCCCCGCAGCAATATAAAGCCTTTGCAGGTCTTCGTTGCGGTCTTCCTCGTGGGGAAACAGTTCCTGGATGCGCTGCAGCCGCTCGATCGCCTTGGTCTTCATCCCGTACTGGACCAGGATCTCCGCCTGCAGCATCAGGTCCTGCAACGCTGCCGTTCCCAGCGTAACTTCTTCCGACCGGCTGGGTTGCTGGTCCGCTTTGGTGGCGCTGGTGAAGCGCGATGCGATCACCTGGAAACGATTCTCGTCGATCCGGCCACGCAACATTTCCAGACGTTTCTGGTGACCCGACTCATAAGGATCGACTTCGGCCGCCCGGTCCAGGCACTCCCCTGCCTTCTGATAATTACCCACGCTGCAGTAGAGATCGAAAAGTTTCAGCAGCGTCTGTGCGTAATCGCTCTCTTTATTAGAGGAATTGAACAGTTCACTCAGGAACTCCAGCACTTCCGGACATGCCCTGTGCTTGGTGGAAATCTCCTGCATCTGGTTGACGAAAGTCTTGCGTTCTCCCCGCCGCCGCTGAAACTGTTCGAGTTTGCGCGCCAAGGCGACGGCCTCTTTGTCCAACTCGCAATCGATCATCGACCCAATCAGTTCCAACACCTGCTGGATACGAACGGGATGCTGCTCAAAAATCTCCCAAATAATGGGCTCGGCATCGACCAACCGGTTAGCGGCTAGCAAGGCCCGCCCATAAGCCTCGCGGAGTTCCTCGGAGGCATTTCCCGCCAATATCTGAGGTTCCAGAACGAAAATAGCCGCACCCACCTGGCGATCGTTCAGCAAGCTCTTGCCGTAGGCCAGCACGATCGCGGAATCGGAAGCATCCTCCGTGTAGGCGCGCTCATACCACTGCCCGGCGTTTTTCCCTTCTGTCTCCTGGATTTGAGCAATGCGCGCGAACGCCGAAGCCGCACCCTTGTGGTCGTTTAACTGGGAACACAATTCGCCGAGCCGCAGCAGGTTGGCCTGGGTAGCGTCTAGTTCGACAATGCGCTTGACTATGCTGAGAGCCTCTTGTTTCCGCCCCAGTTTGGTTACTTCGATGAAGGCAGCCTCATACGTTTCCAGCGACAGCTTCTTGTTGGACTGCTCCACCAGTTGGGCGAAACGCATTTTCTGTTCCCAGGTAGGGTTTACCAGCCGAGCCAACCGCTTGTAGGTCAAGGTGGCGCGGCTGACATCGCTGGACGTCAACTGCCGATCGTAGAGTTGCCCAAGCAGTTTTACGGCTTCCGCAGTGCGGTTCAGAGACAGTGATAAGTCGGCTGCCATCTGCCGCACACTATCGTTCTCCGGATCCTCCTCCAGGACGGCGAGGAACTCCGTCAGGGCATCAACCGTCTTGCCCTTCTGCAGATACTTCTCGGCGCGTTCCACGCGCTTGGCGATTTCGGCTCGATCCGGCCGCTTGGCGGTGTCTGGCATGACTGGTAAACGTGCAGAGTTACCCGATTGGATTTTAGGGTGGCGTGCCCACAGCAGCAACGAAGTAACGACCGGCCGCGGTTACGAAGGTCATCCTACGGATAAACCTTTGGGAACCAAGGCGGTTTCTGATATAAGCGCCAGCGTGCAGGTGGGGACGCCAACCAACCCGGAACACGGTCTGCAACACCAACTTAGCGCCGGCCAGATGACCATGGTGGCCGTCGGCGGCTCCATTGGCACAGGCTTACTGCTGGGCTCCGCCGCCGCCATCGAAATTGCCGGGCCGGCTGTAATCCTGAGCTTCCTCTTAGCCGCCTTTATTAACTGGACCGTGACCATGGCTTTGGGCGAACTTGCCAGCACGCATCCTGCAGCCGGTTCGTTCGGTGTATACGGGGACCTCTATTTGAACGAGTGGGCCGGGTTCATCTCCCGCGCCGGATACTGGGCGGCCATTGCCGTTTCGGTGGGCGCTGAACTGGTAGCCTCCGCCACCTACATGGGTTACTGGTTCCCAATGGTTCCTGCACTGATCTGGGTGGTCCTGTTCTCGGCGCTGTTATTGCTGGTCAATCTCTGGGATGTAGGGCATTACGGCCGCTTCGAGTTCTGGTTCGCCATGATCAAGGCAGTAGCCATTGCTGCCTTCGTTGTGCTCGGAGCTGGATTGTTGCTTGCTGGGCGCGTGTCCGCACAATACACCGCGCACGGCGGATTCTTTCCCCGAGGTGCGCTAGCGCCGCTCGTAGCTATCTCCTTCGCTATCTATACTTTCGGAGGCATCGAATTCGTAGCCGTAGCCTCGGGCGAATCGCGATCCCCCCACGAAGTTGCCAGAGCAGTAAAGATGGCCTTCCTGACCCTGGCACTTATTTATCTCGGCGCCATTGTTGTGCTCGTAGGCATCATGCCGTGGAATCGAGCTGGTGTGACGGAAAGCCCGTTTGTGACTGTGTTCCGCCTGGTCAAAATTCCTGGCGCCACCCACCTGATGAACTTCGTCGTGCTCACGGCCGCCCTGTCAGGGGCGAATGCAGCCCTGTATGTTTCCTCTCGAATGCTCTTTTCGCTCGCGCGCAGTGGATGGGCACCCGCTCGCCTGGGGCAGCTGAACCAAGCAGGCTCCCCCAACCTGGCCCTATTCGCGTCCTCTTACGGCATAATCGCCGCGCTGGTGTTAGAGAAGTGGGCGCCCGGCGTGGCGTTCGAATACATTCTTCGCGGAGCACTTTTCGGCATGATCCTCTCCTGGCTGGTCTCGTTGGCCGCCCACGTTTCTTTCCGCCGTCGGCTCAGTGCCAGCCATCTTAGCGCGCTGCCTATGCGCTCTCCGCTGGGTGGAGCAGGTTCAGCCTTCGGCTTTGTCGTGCTGGCTGCGGCGCTCGTAAAAACCTGGTGGGACTCGCGCGTTAATCTATTGAGCGGATTGACTCTGTTTGTTGCGCTCACGTTAGCCTATTTCCTGATCCGGCAGGGTCGAAAAGCTTCCCTCTAAGGTTTTGTTCCGGCTTTGGCTAAGAAACCTGACGCGGTAGACGCATTATCTTCACTCGTGGCGCGAATATGTCGAAGTCGGGATCGGAAGTGACCAATGTGGCTCGATTAGTGGTGGCCAGTGCTGCCGCAAACCCGCCCGCGTATGCAATCCTATACTTGTACTTGAACGCAGCGGCTAACTCCGCCTGAGTGGCATCCGCAGGCAACAAGTCGATGCCTTTTCGCAAGGGTTGCATTAGTCGGCGAGTTCGATCTTCCCCCAATTTCTTGGCGAGCACGTAGAAAACCTCTCCCCAATTCACCACTGACATGGCCAGCCATGCTCGTTCGTTTTGCACCTGTTGAAAGAGCTGCCGCACTCGATCCGCACCGCTTCGATCTTCCAGATATATGAGGACCGCATTGGCGTCGAGCACGTACTCTTTCCTCACCGCGAACGCTCCTCGCGTTCACGTTCCTTGCGGCGTTCTTCCTCCAGCAACTGCAAAGCGGAAGGAAGTCCGCGGACTGCTCCCTGTAGTTGATAAATTTCGTCAAACCCCGTCTTCTCCACGATCAGACGCCCGTCCTCCCCGGTGATAAATACCTCCGTGCCCTCCGTGAAACCATAGCGTGAGCGGACCTCTGCGGGGATTACCACCTGGCCCTTAGAGCTGACACGACTGCGGTAAATTTCGCTCATACTTTGCTGTCTTACTATATAGTAAGACGTCCTATAAATCAGTATGGCTAAGCTTAAGGGAGGCCCACTCAGAGCGCAGTACAATTACCCGATGCCCGACGACGTTCTCCGTTACCGTTCCGAGTTTCCCATCCTCGAGCGCACGACGTACCTGATCAGCAATTCGCTGGGTGCGATGCCACGCGGCGTTTATGACGCGATGCGGGGCTACGCCGATACCTGGGCGACCCGTGGCGTGCGCGCCTGGGAAGAGCGCTGGTGGATGCTGGCGGCCGAGGTCGGCGACGAGATTGGCGCTCTCATGAACGCGCCGAAAGGATCTGTCTCTACTCACCAGAACGTAACCACCTGCCAGGCAGTCGTGGCCTCCTGCTTTGATTTTTCCGGCAAACGCAACAGGGTTGTCTACACCGACATGAACTTCCCGTCGGTAATGTATTTCTGGGAAGCTCAAAAAAAACGCGGCACGCGGGTTCAGATGGTGAAGACCGACGACGGCATTACCGTTCCCATAGAACGGTTGCTGGACGCCATTGACGAGCAGACCTTACTGGTGCCGGTTTCCCATGTCATCTTTCGCAGCGCCTTCATCAATGACGCAAAAGCAATCGTAGATAAGGCTCACAAGGTCGGCGCCCATGTGGTGCTCGACACCTTTCAATCCCTCGGCACCCTCCCAGTTGACGTGCAAGCGCTGAATGTTGATTTCGCCTGCGGTGGAGTGCTGAAGTGGCTCTGCGGCGGCCCCGGAGTTGCTTATCTTTACGTACGCCCGGACCTGGGAAAGAAGCTTGAACCTACTTTCACCGGCTGGACGGCACACCGGGATCCATTTGCCTTCGAGACCGGCTCGATCCGCTATACCGATCCGCCTTATCGCTTCATGAATGGCACGCCCCACGTGCCCGCACTGGAAGCCGCTAGGCCAGGCGTGAAAATCATCACCGAGGTCGGGGTACAGACCATTCGAGAAAAATCCAAATGGCAGACTGCCAAGTTGATCGAGATGGCCGACAAAAAAGCTTGGCGAGTGAACACCCCCCGCGATCCCGAGAAGCGTGGCGGCACCGTATCCATTGATATGCCTGAATCGCAGGAAGTCTGCCGCGAACTTCTCCGCCGCGAAATCCTGGTGGACTGGCGTCCCAAAGCAGGCGTGCGCATGTCGCCGCATTTCTATAACACGGATCAAGAACTGGAAACGGCGATTAGCGCGGTAGAGGACATCTTAAAAGACAAGCAAGTAGCAGCGCGATGAAGCCATCCGTGTAATTCGTGGCCCGCTTGTGAACCGGCCAACTCCTCGCGATCACTATTACTTCCGTAAGCCCTCTGCCAGGTTTTCTGCTGCCTATATCGCCCCGGTTGGCTACGCTTGAAGCGGCGGCTCACGGCACAACCCGCAGAAGCTTGTATGTATGAATGCTCAGCTGGCATTTCTGTCTCGGAACAATGCGGATAATTCATGGATCTGGGCCATGCTCGGCGCTTGTGCAGGGCTTTATCTTTTCTACCGCGGCTTTCGCATCCTGCAACGCAAACGCCTGATCCTGAACACGCCCACCTCCAAGATTCGCAGCGCCTCGCTGGGTTTGGTAGAGGTCAATGGCCTGGCCGTTGGACCTTACACCATGATTGCTCCCATCACCGGCATGCCTTGTTTTTACTACCGCACGCTGGCTTGGGAATTACGCAAGTCCGGCAAGAGCCAGGAATGGCACAAAGTCGCCGACGAAGGCCTGCACGTGCCTTTTTACCTCGACGACAACACCGGCCAGGTGCTGGTGAATCCGCAGGGCGCGGAAATGGACATTCACCGCGACTTTCACGAAGAGTATAGTAACTCCATTTTCTCCAGCCACGAGATGCCGGCAAATGTGAGCAGCTTCCTCACGCGCCATAGCGTTGCGGGCGAACACAAAATACGGATTGACGAGTACTGCATCAAGCCGAAGAACGCGCTCTTTATCTTTGGTACGCTGGCGGAGAATCCTGGTCTATCCGTAAGCCCTCGGCCCATTCCTACGCAGCATGCTGCCCAGTTGACGTTCAATCTTCCGGGTACAAACAGCACTTTCGGAATTGCGCTGGAGTCGACTCCGAGCTTAACCATGCAGTCCATGAATCTCAAGGCATTCAGACAAGAAGCTGGTGGGCCCATGGCCGAGGAAACCATCAAGATCTCGTCCGCAAAGTACGCCTCGACGGCGACTGAAATGGCGCAGCAGGGCAAGATTGC
The DNA here is from genome assembly GCA_035631655.1 of Terriglobales bacterium. GTDB lineage: Bacteria > Acidobacteriota > Terriglobia > Terriglobales > Acidobacteriaceae > Gp1-AA122. The sequence goes on along the minus strand of DASQIH010000097.1, from coordinate 17,192 downwards.
AGCCGCATTGGTCAAGGCTGGCATCACGAATCCCGCAGCCTGGGCAGCCGCGGGCATTGAAAACCCCGCTGGCGCCATAGTGAGTGTGGGTGGCCCCGTGATCGCAACAGGCGCTGCTGGCGCAGCGGCCCGAATCGCGCCCGACTTCGACCTTCAGCCCAAGGTAGTGATGATGAAAGGTGAGAACAACCCCTCCTTCCTCATCTCCTGGCGCAGCCAGCGGGAAGTAGTCCGATCGCTGGGCTGGAAATCAGTCGCCTGCATCTGGGGCGGGCCTATTCTGACCCTGCTCAGCGTCTACGTTCTGCTGGCTCGTTTCGGGTGGCTGTGAAATTGCTGATTTCTGATTTTTGATTGCTGATTTTCGGCGAAGCCATTGGCCCTACTGTGTGTTCCCCCATCGGCAATCAAAAATCAGCAATCGACAATTCTTCCCTCCTGCCGTCCTGTAGAATGCTGCCAATGGGCGCCGGCCTCATTCGCATAGGAATTCTTGGGGACTTCAACCCCGAATTCCGCTCCCATCACGCCACTAACGATTCTTTACAGCAGGCAGCCGCTAAGTTGAATGTAAAGCTGGAATCGCAGTGGCTGCCGACTCCATCGCTGCTGAAGCCTACCGCGACCGAGGTTCTGGCGACCTTCGACGCCCTGTGGGCTTCGCCCGGCAGCCCCTATCAGAGCATGGAAGGCATGCTGCGTGGCATCCAGTTCGCCCGCGAGCAGGACTGGCCATTCCTCGGCACCTGCGGCGGATTCCAGTACACCCTCATCGAAGTTGCCCGCAACGTCATAGGCTTGGCCGATGCCGACTCCGCGGAGAACAATTCGAGCTCGAAGCACATCGTCATCTATCCGGTCGCCTGCGAAGCGCCTAAACGCGCCGCGAACGGACCCAAGCTCAGTGGCCGCGTTGGCGAGATCCAGCTCCGCCCGGGCTCTTTTTTGCAATCTTTTTATGGAAAAGATGTAGTCGAAGAGGAGTTTTTCTGTAATTTCGAAATCAATCCTGAATACGAGTACTGCACGATGGAAGCCGGGCTGCCAACCGTGGCTCGCGGAGCCAACGGTGAGGTTCGCGCCATCGAATCCGCCTCCCACCGCTTCTTTGTAGCCACACTCTTCCAGCCGCAGCTGTCTTCCACCGCCAAGAAGCCGCATCCCCTGATATTGGGTTTTCTGAAAGCCGCTGCCGAGTTCGCCAAGGAAAAGCCGGAAGCCAACATCCTCGGCTAGGCAACGCTTAGGCTGGAATTAATTCGAACACCGGATAATTTTGGCTGAGCTCCGCAAACGCCTCTGGAGGCGAGCCGGCGGGCACCAGAAAATAGCGCTGGACGGTGGTCCTGAACCGATCCAGATAAGCCTTCAAGATCTCCGGCTTCTCTGCATCCGGGAGCGCGCGAAGCCGAAACTTCAGAACCGTCCTGCCCTTCTTCAGTCTGACTTCTCCCGCGGCTTCCGCGTTGCGTACCCACTGCGTCCGGCCACGCGGAGCAACCAAGAACCGCTTCCCGTTCAACTCGAGCAAGTCGATTGGCGTGGAGTAGATCCGCCCAGACTTGCGTCCCCGAACCTGTACAAGGTAGTTGTGCGGTAACCCAAGCCCCAGACCAACCAGGAATCCAAATATCCGATTAAATGCGCGCTCGCCGGCAGTCGGCGCACGAAAAGCAGGCATGCTGGAGTTCATAATGCAATTATCGTAAGGGTCGGATGATTCCTTGGTCTTGATGCCAGCCGCGGAGCGGCGAAATTCGTTAGCCCAGCGCGCCAGCGCTGGGAAACTGGAGGACAACTAATCAGAGCTCCGTAGGAGCGGCACTTGAGCCTCAAGGGCTTGGGGACGCGTAATCGCCCCGGCTGACGCCGACGACACCAGCGCCGCGTACTTGGCAAAGACGCCAGTAGCATAGCGCGGCGCTGGTGGCTGCCATGCCGCCAGCCGCTGCTTCAGGGTGGCGTCGCTCAGTTCGACTTCGAGTCTCCGCTGGTTTACATCAATGTGAACGGTATCGCCGTCCCGCAGGGCGGCGATCGGCCCGCCCAACGCCGCTTCCGGAGCTACGTGCCCCAGCATCAATCCGCGTGTGGCGCCGCTGAAGCGCCCATCGGTCAAGAGCGCAACTGATTCGCCCAGTCCTTCTCCGACGATGGCTGCGGTGACACCGAGCATCTCCCGCATTCCCGGCCCACCCTTCGGACCTTCATTACGGATGACCACGACATCCCCGGGCTGGATGCGCTTGCTGGTCACCGCCGTCATGGCATCCTCTTCGGACTCGAACAAACGAGCTGGACCACGGTGGGTCAGCCGTTCATGCCCGCTGATTTTGGCGACACATCCCTCGGGAGCCAAATTCCCATGCAAGATCACCAGCCCGCCAGTTTTCTTGAGCGGCCGATCCAGCGCTGCCACCACCTGCTGCCCAGGTGTTTCCAGCGCAACACTCGCTTCTTCCGCAAAAGTCTTTCCCGTGACCGTCAGGGCCGAACCGTGCGCAAATTTTCCATCCAACAGCCGCTTGGCAATCACGGGAATCCCCCCGGCTTTGTCCACGTCGGCGGCCACAAATCTTCCCGCAGGCTTGAGATCGGCCAGCAGCGGAGTACGCTCGCTGACTTTCTGGAAGTCATCGATGACCAGCGCCACTCCTGACTCCCGCGCAATTGCCAGCAGGTGCAGAACTGCGTTAGTGGAGCCCCCTGTGCAAGCCACCCCGGCAATTGCGTTTTCAAAGGCAGGACGAGTGAGAATGTCTTTCGGGCGAATTCCTTTTTTCAGCGCATCCAGGATGATTTCGCCGCAGCGGAAAGCGACATCATCCTTGCGCGCCTCCATCGCAGGCACACCATTGAATCCCATCGGCGATAGGCCAATCAGCTCCATGACCGTGGACATCGTGTTGGCAGTGTACTGACCGCCGCAGGCACCTGAGCCGGGACAGGCGACATTCTCAAGATCCCGCAGATCGGCGTCGCTCATCTTCCCCGCCGCATTCGCACCTACCGCCTCAAACACATCCTGGATAGTTACGTCTTTGCCTTTGTAGGTTCCTGCAGCAATGGTGCCCCCATACAAGACCAGTCCTGGAATGTTCAATCGAGCCAAAGCCATGGCCGCTGCCGGAATCGTCTTGTCGCATCCCACAACGCAAATCACCGCGTCAAACATCTGGCCACGGCAAACCAGCTCAATCGAGTCCGCGATGATCTCGCGGCTGACCAGCGACGCACGCATCCCTTCCGTACCCATAGTCTCGCCGTCGCTGATGGCGATGGTGTTGAACTCCATCGGAGTTCCGCCCGCCGCGCGAATGCCTTCTTTCACCTTGGCCGACAAGCGGCGCAGATGAAAGTTGCAGGGCATAGTCTCAATCCAGGTGTTGGCCACACCGATGAGCGGCTTGCTCAGATCGCTGTCAGAGAAACCAATGGCCTTGAACATGGCGCGGGCCGGAGCCCGGTCGCGCCCGTCGGTAATCCCACGGCTGCGATGTTTGAGATCCATAGCAGGTTAGCTTACGCCACGAAGAGGAAATGTGGGTAGAGACGTGGCTCGCCCCGTCTCACTGTGCGCACCTTGCGGATTTCTTTGGGCCCTTTACTAAAGATTCAAGCCGAGGCTTGTCGCGAAGCCTGCGCGGGAACTGACGCAGCCGGATGCGGCGCCGCCCACGCTGGGGCGTGATCGAAGGCTTCCCTCAAGGGCGCGCCGGCACGCACGTCAATGACATCCACCACCGCGCGCCAATCCCGGCAGAGCTGCCCAACCTGCTTGGGATTCACCTCAAGCAGCAGCGTGACTTTGTGGGTATGCTCAGCCGGTTCCGCCTGGACATAAGGCAGATCGATCCCGCGCCGTGAAGCCGCGGTCAGAATCCGCATCAATGTTCCCTGGGTATTGCGATAGCGAATGTGAAATACGTGCATGATTTTCTCCGTGCGGGCAAGCACGCCCGCATCCACTTACTCTTCTTCGAACAACATCTCGGACAAAGCCGCTCCCGGCGCCACCATCGGATAGACATTGGCCTCCGGCGGGCATTCGAAAACCAGCAACTCAGGATGCGGAGAGTCTAGGAATCTTCCGATCTGCTCGCTGGTCCCGGCAAGAATCTCAAACCCGCTCACCGCATCCACGCGCAATCTCTGCCCGTTGATTCCATAGGCGTAGGCAATCGCCACGAAATTCGGGTTGTCGCTCATATCGGTCTCGGCATAGTTGCGGTGATAGAACAACTCCTGCCATTGCCGCACCATGCCGAGGTACTTGTTGTCGACGATCACCATTTTGATTGGCAGTCCCAGCCGTTTCACGGTCGCCAGTTCCTGCAAGTTCATCTGGAAGCCGCCATCGCCCGAGATGCAGATCACGTTCTTTTCGGGATAGGCCAGTTGAACCCCAATCGCAGCTGGCAAAGCAAAGCCCATGGCTCCGAGTCCGCCTGAAGTGATGAAGGACCGAGGAGAAGTCGAACGATAACGCTGAGCTGCCCACATCTGGTGCTGGCCAACGTCTACTACGACGGCACTGTTCGCCGGCAGTTGGCGGAAGAGTTCGTCAATAAAACGGATCGTCGGTTGCGCCAGCCCACGAGAATCTGGTTCAGCCCGGTCGGGCCCCGAAGCCATTGCTCGCCAGTCGCTCCAGTCCGGCAAGGTGGCCCGGCTTAGCGCCTGAGAAAAAGTCGGAATCGTATCCGCCAGGTCGCCTATGACCGGCACTTCGCAAGGACGCACTCGATCAAGTTGTCCGGGGTCAATTTCGAAATGCACGATGCGCGCATGAGGCGCAAAGCGAGATGGCTCGCCGGTGACGCGATCATCCAGGCGCGCGCCAAAGACCAGCAAGAGGTCAGTTTCGTTCAGCGCCAGGTTGGCTGCCCGCGTACCGTGCATGCCAACCATGCCCAGGTAATAAGGCTTCTCAGGACTAACTGCGCCAAGTCCATGAACCGTGACGAACGCTGGGATCTGTAAACGATCGAGAACCCGCCGTAAATCGGAAATTGCGCCTGACAGCTTCACTCCCGCGCCCGCCAGCGCGACCGGCTTCTTGGCTTGCTGCAACAGAGCTATGGCCGTGTCGCAGAAGCTCGGGTCGGTGGTCATATCCGCCGGCTTAGGATGGGGCTGGAATTCCACGGGTCCGCGAAATTCCGTCGAGGCTTTCAGCAAGTCAACCGGAATGTCGATTATGACCGGCCCAGGGCGCCCGCTGCGCGCCCAATAGAAGGCCTGCGCAATAACTTCCGGAATCTCGTCAACGGAACGGACCAGCCGGCTCCACTTGGTTAGAGAGAGTGTGAGCCCAAAAACATCGGTTTCCTGAAAAGCGTCGGTCCCGATCAGAGGGGTCCGCACCTGACCGGTGATGCAGACGAGGGGAACCGAATCCATCTTGGCGTCAGCAATTCCGGTAACCAGGTTGGTGGCTCCCGGACCGCTGGTGGCAATCGCAACTCCGACTCTGCCGGTAGAGCGCGCGTAACCCTCGGCCGCAAACACGGCACCCTGCTCGTGCCGGGTAAGGACGTGCCGCACCCCGCTACCTTCCAGCGCATCGTAAAGCGGCATGATCGCGCCCCCCGGGTAGCCGAACACCAGGTCGACGCCTTCTGCCCGCAAGCAGCGCAAGACGATTTGGGCCCCCTTAAGCATTCACCACCTGCTCTGCTTGCCTCTCTAAGGGTTGAGTAGCGTTGATCTGGTCCGCACATACCGACCGGTCGGTCGGTCTCAAGATGCTAGGGGTTCCGCCGTGGCAAGTCAAGAGCAAATCTCGGTTCTCGCTGATCAGCCATGTCAATGCCAGCCGATTAGCCCAAGGCAAGGAGAAAGGGTGCGGCGGCTCGGAGACCCGAGTGCACAGCAGGCAGCCGGCATTTGGCATTTCGGGGGCAGCTGGTTATTCTGTGTGCGCCGATGCCGCGCGAACTCTTAACCGATTCCCGCCAGGAAATCCTGCGCACTTCCGCCCGCCTGTTCCGGGAGCGCGGTTACGACGCGACCTCGATGAACGACATCTCCGCCGCCCTCAAGTTGAGCAAGGGCGGCCTCTACCACCACTTCCGCAGCAAGGACGAGATCCTGTTCCACATCATGAACCACGCCATGGATATCACCGAGGAGCGCGTCCTGGCGCCGGTTCGTAGAGTCTCCGACGCGGAAGAGCGGCTCCGCGCCTTAATTCGGCTGCATATCCAACTGGTGCTGCGCGCCCGCGACCGCGAGATCACAGTCATTCTCCACGAGAATCATCCGCTTCCCGCCGGCCTGCGCAAGAGAGTCAACGCCCGCAAGAAGGAGTACATCCATTTTGTGGAGAACCTGATCGGAGAAGTGCAGCGAATCCGCAATACCCACAACATCAGCGCCCGGGCAGCTGCCTTTGCTTTGCTGGGAATGATCAACTGGATCTATCAGTGGTACAAAGCCGAAGGAGTGTTGCGCGAGGATGACCTGGTCCAGCAGTACACCGAGATCTTTTTTTCAGGGGCCTTCCGGTAACTGAGTTTTACCACCGAGATCGCCGAGGAATTTTAATTTACTCTGCGCTCTCGGCGTACTCGGCGGTGAAATGATCTAGCTAAGCTAGGTTGCCGCCGCCTTTTTCGCGGGAATCCAATAAACCTCTTCCTTCAGCGCTTCTTTCGGGAAACCTTTGCGCTTCAAGATTCCCTTGCCGTGCTCAATCATCTCCGGATGCCCGCACAGGTAAGCGATGCAGTTTTCGCCTGTGAACCCCCACATGTCAGCGTATTTGCGCAGCAGGTCGTCGACGCGCCCGGTCTCGCCCTTCCACTTCTCGTCTTCCCAGGGACGGCTGATAGTAAAGACGCTGGTCAGCCAGGGAGCATCCTGAGCGATCTTTTGCGCTTCTTCGTAGTAAGCGAATTCCCAAGAACGGCTGGCCCCGTTCAAGAGGTAAAGCTTGTGTCCCTGGGGGAATTTGCCTTCGCGATAATCTTTGCTAAGAGTGCGCATGTAGCTCATAAAGGGCGCCAACCCGGTCACGGTGGATACCAGCAGGTGATTGGTCCGCGCCGTCTTGGTCTCGAGCATGAACCGGCCCTTGGGAACTTTGCGCATCAGCATCGAATCGCCCAGTTGCAGCTTGTAGAGCTGCGGCGTGAGCTCTCCCTGGGGCACCAGTTCAAAGAAGAATTCGATCTCGTCTTCGTAGGGCGAGGAGACAATGGAATAAGCCCGCTCGCTGCGCTTCTCCGGACCCTGCACGCCCAGCGTAGCGTACTGTCCAGGCTGAAAACGGAATTCGCCTCCAGGATTGACGCGAATACTCCACAGATCAGGAGCGTAATCTACGCGCTTGGTAATTTTGGGATGATAAAACTTATCGTCGGAAGTGGGCATGCTTTCCCTCGTGAAAACCCGATTGTCTGGAAATAGTTTATCGAAATTGGATGCCGCCCGAGTTCGTCAGCACGGCTTTTTGTCGGAAAACGCAGAATAATTAGTACCTCCCAGGTTCGCGCCCGTTCTGGGAAACACCTCGCCTCTGCCGTACAGGGATTCGTACAAAGCCCAGCGCGCAATCGCTGCCGCTCCTTGATCTCGCTTAATGATCGCCGATGTTTTTCTGTTGCCCCACGGGTTGAATCTGACTTTCCGGACTAGGCGCCTCCTGAGCCCTGAGGCGGTTGAGTTCATCGAGCGTCTTTTGCCAGGCTTTCTTGTCGTTCTTGGTTGCATTCGGGGCATTCGCATCCGCATAGAAGTTCAAAATATTGTTCCGTAACTCTAGAGGAACTGACTTGAAGTCGTGTTTGGCCAGGTCATCCAACAGCCGGGCATACGTCTTATCCGTCAGCACATACTCCCCGGGGCGTGTCTCGCGCCCGGTATCGAAATCGCGATTCGGCAAATTCAACTGGCCGCTGCCCGCTTCGCCCAGCAGCGTTCGGTAGTCCTCCACTGTCTGGTCTACGCTCTTTATGTACATGTCCTCGGCCTGCGGAGTGGGCGTCTTGAATTGCAGGGCACGGAACGGTCCGACCTTCGGCACAAACTTCAGGAAGAAAGACAATATGCGGGTTCCGATGCCGGGCTTGCGATAGTTTTTCCCCCAGTGCCGCTCGTAGTGGGCACGCGAGAGATAAAAGAGAAATTTCTTCTTGTTAAAGTCAGGTATCTCCCGCACCAGTTCTGCGCGATGGGTCAGCAAGGCAGCCTGGGTCATTTTAGGAATTACATTGCTGATGGCGCGCCGGTAGGTACCAATCGCCAAATCGAGATCCGCAAAAACATCGTCCAAGCTGATTCCGTACGTTTTCGCGAAGCTCCGTTCCAGCAGGGGCTTGGATACTTCGAATCCGATGAAATCGTGATAGCTGTCGGATGTGAAACGGTGGTTGGCCACCTGGACCATGTCCAGCCCGAACTCGGCCCGGATGTGTGCTTTCGGATCTTGGGCATAAGTTACGAGGTCACCATACTTCGCACGCAGGTTGGGAAACTCGAGCGCGACAATCTGATTTACGCTGGGGTGTCCCGTGATGTCTGATGCGTAGTGGGCCACCGCGCCCAGGGCGAAAGCGTATTCGTTCAGGTCGGAAGACTCCTTGAGCAGGCTCTCGACAAAATCACCGCTGCGCACATAGTGCACCAGGTCGCTGAAATACTTGTTGCCGAACGGGTAATACCCCATGTCCTGCAACATGCAGCCACCATAAGCATAGGCGTGCGCTTTGCGCAGGTCCTCTGTGGTGGCACCGGGAAAACGATGCAACAGCAACGGCCGGATCTGGTCCAGCCACAACAGATCAACAATTTCTTCATGGGTCAGAACCGAATAACCCGCCGCCACGTGCCCTAAAACAAGACACAGCAACAGAACGAAGCCACGGCGGATGAAGAGATTGGCACTCAGTGGCACGGAGTGACCTTATAAAATCCCGCTGACCCGATCATTTCCCCATGACGAGCACCACGAAAGAATCCGGCGTGATCGAAGGCCTGGGGTGCGGGTTCTGTTCCGTAGGTGCGGGCTGCGGGCCGAATTTGGCGGTGACCGTATAAACATCGTGGGTCTTCGGATCCAGCGCCATGGTGCGCGCCCCTTGCTGGGTGGTTGCATTCTCCACCACACTGAACTTGTCGGGCGACTCTTCGCGAATCACGGTCAGCTGGCCATCGTGACAAGAAGCAAATGCCAGCTTCGTCTCGTCGTCGTAGGCCGTGGCATCAACCCCATCACAGATTGGAAGAGTACCGACCAGCTTTCCACTATCTGCGTCCACAATCGCCATCAACTTCTCGCACCCGGAGAACAGCCGCCGGTTCTTGCGGTCCAGGGAGAGCCCGCTCGGCCCCTCACACGGCGCCAGCGGCCAGCGCGCTTTGACTTCCAGCTTGTTGGAGTCGAGCGCGTCCATTTGATTCTTGTCTTCGATATTGACGAACAGTTCGCCCTTCCCATCGCTGACGGCAAACTCGGGCTTCCCCTCCAGCTTGATTGTGCCCACAACGGTACCTTTTTCGGCGTCAATCGCCGTAGAATCGCTGCTCCTGCCATTAAATGTGAAAACACGCTTGCTGACGGGGTCGTACAGAATCGCGTCGGGATTTTCCCCGACCTTTACCTTGCTCAAGGTCTTAAAGCTCTTCAGGTCGAAGATACTCACCGTCCCTTCGCGGCCATTGCTGGTAAAACCACGCCCCAGCTCCGGAGCGAGTGCAATCCCATGCACGCCCGGCGTGTCGGTAATCTCCCCCACCTGTTTGCCGGTGTCCGCGTCCACGACCATAACGCGCGTGGCGCGTGAGATGTAGAGATACCGCGTGGAGTTGTCGAAAGTCAGATAGTCCCAGCCTCCTTCGCCGCCAAGTTTGTAGGTCTTCAGCAGGTGATATCCCGGTGCGGACTGCGTCGCCGCGGTGTTGGGCAGCGAAAGACCCACCAGGGTGACCACTGTGCACATGATAGCCAGATGTCTCATCGTGTCCTCGCTTTCAGGCTCCGGTAAAAGAATCACGTACTTTACACCATTTAGCCCCGCACAAGGGTTGTGGTGGCCACTTGGGAAGGCAGACAAACTAATTGTTTACTGTCAATGATCCACGCTCTGGTATGAGCCCTCCATGGGGTAACCTACGCACATCGTTAAGTGAGCAAAGTCTTTGCCCGGGACCAGCATCTAACCAACGACTTCAACTCCAGAGGAGGGTTCATTATGCGCAGTTGGGCCGCGCTGGGAGTTCTGTCATTCCTCTTGCTCACAACGGTCGCCAGCGCCCAGATTGTGCCTTCCGGCAACGTTTATCTTGGGTACTCGTATGTTCGAGCTGATCTTTCGACCACCCGTCCCCTTGCCTCATCTTTCAGTAATTCCAACCTGAATGGCTGGAACGGTTCGCTGGAGTTCAAATTCATTCCGTGGATCGGAGGAGTAGCCGACTTTGGCGGGACTTATGGGACGTCGCGCGTGACGCCCCCCTGCGAAGCGATCCCTTCCCCGCCCTGTGGCCCCTTTGACGTCCACGCCCATGTGTACACGTTTCTGTTTGGGCCGCGCGTTTCTGTCTCCCTCAGCCGATTCACACCCTTCGCGCACGTCCTGCTGGGCGCAGGACACATCAGTGCTGATGGCTCCATTCCAGGCGATGGCAATCTCTCAACTTCGGAGACATCTTTCACCACGGCAGTGGGCGGAGGCCTGGATTACAAGTTGATCAAAGGAGTGGCTTGGCGATTCCAGGGAGATGATCTGCACACCCGCTTTTTCAACAGCTCGCAAAACAATCTTCGCTTAGCCACCGGGATTGTGTTTCGCTTTTAGGTTAGGCGCTCGCGTTTGCTTCCAGGTCTCAGTATCTCATGAAGTTAGATTTCCAGTTGCCCCGCGTGAGACCTGACACCTGGGACCTTTTGTCAGAGAAAATCTATTTTTGCGACGGCGGGACAAACTCCTTGGGCAGGGCCGCGCCTTCTCCGAAGAAATACTGCTCCATCTGCTGCACGATGACTTGCTGATCTTCTTTGCGCGCAGGATTCAGCCGGTACTCGTTCAGCAGGATCTTGCAGTGCTCCATCCACATGTTCCACGCGTCCTTGGAAACGTGCTCGTAGACTTTCCGGCCCAGCTCCGTATCAAAAGGGGGTTCGTCCAAGCCGGGCAGCTCTTTTTGAAATTTCACACACAAGACTTTACGACTGCCGCTCATGAATACGCCCTCACAAGAATTAAGGGTCTATTATGACACACGGATGGAACGCGATTGCTGCTCCCCATTCCAGAAAGAGGGCGGTTTCGTCCTCGGTTGCCTATTTTGTTGAGGCACCGGCTCCGTCGAAGAACGACTCGCCGCGAAGCAAAGCTTCAATTCCCTTGACCACCTTGCCGGCTTCGTTCTTGTCAACCGCCCCGCGAATTCCTGACCCTTTGGCCTCGTCGACCAGTTGGTTGGACATATACATGGTGAACATGAGAATAGGCAGCTCTGGGGAGCTTTTGGTAATCTCGCGCGCCGCTTCCACGCCATTCATTTGAGGCATGGCAAAATCCATGACGATCAAATCCGGATTCAGCTCTCGCGTTTTCTGGACAGCCTCGCGTCCGTCTTCCGATTCGCCGCAGACCTCCCAGTGGGGATTCTGCTGCAGCAGCCTGCGCAATTGCTGGCGCAAGAGCGCGCTGTCATCCACAATCAGAATGCGCACCTTGACGCTGTGAGCGTTAGAGTTTGCAATCAAAAGCAGGGTCCCCCGCCGGCACCGTTAGAGCATATGTGGGATGCGCACAAGCGTTCTACAGTGCCTCGTTTTACGATATATCTGTCGCGGAATCTTTTGCGTTCGGGTTGCCGATCAAAGACTTCGCCAGTACTGCGCCACCAGAAGTGGCGGTTGAAGTTAAGTCACCGGGCGATTAAGGGTCAATACAGTAAACTCCGGATGGCCCTTAGCCCGCTCTACAGCATAGCAGTCGTATACGACCGTGGGTCACATACGGAGGAACCCCCGGTTTGATCAGGCTGGCGAGCAGACTTGCTGGGGAGAAAAAATGCTCCAGTGTGACGGGCAGCCACACTGGAGCGTGGACAATCACGGCAGGTAATACCGGAAGGAAGTAAAAAACATGTTGTCGATGCCCTTCGGCTGGCCGCCAATCTCGGACCAGGTGGTGCGGACAGCATAGGCATACTGCGCTCCGATTTGCAGTTTGCCTTTTGGGCCATTGTAGATGCGATACCAGAAGCCGGGTGAAGCCTCCAGCAGCAGTCGGGTATTTGCATCACAGTTCGCTGGATTGGTGGGCAGGAAACCTCCGCTCGAAACCGGGAACTGTCCGCCTGTAGCTGTTCCTGGCCCCAAATCGGTCGAGCACCCCGTGTTCTTGCGCAACGGTGAGCCGTAGCCAATTCCGGCCCCGGCAGCGTTGACGAAGGCTCGTCGTCCGTCGTACTCCCCGCCGCCGTATAGATACAGGTCCAACTTCGGATTATGGTATTCGATTGTGCCCAGCCCTTGATAATTCCGGATCAGAGCTATCGTGCCGTCTGGGTGCAGCGTCAAATCGGGTAGTCCTGCGTTGCCGTACCGGCCGACGCCGTTGCCGCCAAAGGCGTGTGCCCCTAATTCGAGGTGTTTGTTCAAAACGACTACGCGCGCATTGGCGCCCACCCCGCCGCCGGTTCGAGTGTCGTTGAAGGCTCCGAGTGTCGAGGGCCCAAGTACGCCTTGGCAGGTGGTTTTCGCCGATACCGTGAAGCACGGATAGATGCGATCCCGGAATTGGCTGAGTACGCCAAACACTTCGTAGTGTCCAATCCCCGGCTCCACCGCAGCCTTCACGACGATGTCAGGCGCAGCGTTGAACGAATAGGTTGCGCTGGGATTGTACAGACCACCGCTGGCTCCGGCCGCGCCCAGGATGACGTCGTTGGGAAGCGCCTGTCCTCCCAATCCGTTAATCTGTGGGTTCTCGAGCGAGAATCCAAGCCAGAACTTATTGTTAAAATTCTTGGCCACGCGCAACCCATACTGCCGCGCCCAACTCATGCCGACGATGTATTGCGCGTCAATCTGCAGCGGAAACGCTTCCTGGCGAGGCTCCAGGCCCTTTCTGTTTTCCATCACCAGGCTCCACATCTGGCCGCCGGTGACCGTGACGCCATTATCCAGAGCCGCTTGCGCCCACGCCTGCCGCTGTCGGAAGGTGTAGCTGTTGCTTTCATTGTTGTTGGAGGTGACGCCGGCCGACAGGAAGTCACCCTCGTAGTAGCCCGACAACTTCATGCTCTTCAGCTTGCCCTCGACCAACATGGATACACGCGACTGGCGTCCCGAACCGTAGAACTCGGAGAGATTGCTGGCCGATGCTCCCGGCATGGGAATCGCAGTGAACGGAGTGTTGATATCAGCTCCCAGCGCCCGTTTGCGCCATACTGTTTCAGCCGCCACGAAGCCGCCCGGAGTGAGGGTGACGCCCTTGAAGTGAAGTGCTGCGGGACTCTCGAGAGTCGTCTGAACATTCTTTTGCGTTTCTTGAAGGCTGAGGGCGGCATTCGCCGAGTTCGCCTTCAGATCGTTGACATCGCTCTTCAAGGCCGTGACCGTCTGCTCCTGCTGGCTAGCTTGGGAAGCCGCGGTATCCGCCTTACTCTGGGCTCCGGTAGCCACTGCCTGGCTCTGGTCCAGGCGTTGCTGCATCTGCTGAAGCGCTTGATCGCGGCTCTTCAACTCCTGGCTCAACTGTAGGATCTGCTGCTGCTGCGCTTCGAGCGCTTGCTTAAGTTGTTGAAGCTCCGCCGTAACACTGCTGGTTGCGGACTTCTTCGTCGTTTTCGTGGACTTGGCTGTGCTGCCCGCCTGCGCGCCCGCGAACGTGCTGCTCGTGAGCAATAACGCCAGCACTAGAGCTGTGCCTTGCCTCATTTTGCCTCCCTGAAGTTAGTTACCTGCGCACTACAGCTGCTTTAGACACAACATTCGGACTGCTTGTCGGGAACGTCCGATGCTAGAGGCAGTTTGTTAACAGCAGATGAATTTGCTATGAATCTCCGGTTAATAGGCAGCGGGGCCTGCGAAAAACTGGGCTCCGCCAGATAGTCGGCAACATGCTGGCCGCGACGGCCCGCAAGCGACTTGCTTTCAGTGCAGTGCAGCCGATTTCGTGGTAATGTCACTCCCCCGATGTGGCAGTCCCCCCAGGCTGCCGACGCCAAAATCCGCAACTAATCCTGTAACCAGACGGGACGCCCTTTCATCGAAGGGAGAGCCGCTTCGGGTAGCAGGAGGAAGAAAATGCTTGCCGCACAAAACGCAGTTGACCTTCGCCACCGACTGCTGGAACGGCTCGCGGGGTCTCGCAGGCTCACCGACGAGCTTTTCGACCTGGTTCGACCGGGTTCGCTCTACGAACGCCCGATTCCCGAGAGACATCGCATCATTTTCTATCTTGGCCATCTCGAGGCTTTCGATGGGAATCTCCTGCGCGATCGCCTTCTGAATCTTCCACCGTTTCATTCCGAGTTCGACCGCTTGTTCGCTTTCGGTATCGATCCTGTGGATGGTGGCCTGCCTTCCGATCAGCCGAGCGACTGGCCCTCGGTGGAAGAAAGCCGCGCTTACGCCCAGCGCATTCGAGAGCAGATCGACGCCGAGCTTGACGCCGCCCTGCTCTCCCACTCCTCAAGAGAATTCCCGCCGAGCCTGCTGCTCAATGTGGCGATCGAGCATCGTCTGATGCATGCGGAAACCTTCGCCTACATGCTCCACCAGTTGCCGCTGGACAGAAAAAGAGGGGTGGCGCGAAAGCCTGCACTGCTAGGCCCTGCCGTCATGCCCCGAATGATCGAAATTCCCGCTGGCGTGGCTACACTCGGGCTGCCGCGCGCTGATGCCGACGTCTTTGGCTGGGACAACGAATTCGAATCGCAGGTGGTGACGGTCCCCGCGTTTGCGATTGATCAGTTCGAAGTCACGAACGGCCAGTATCTAGAGTTCATGTCTGCGGGAGGATACGAGAATCGTGCTCTTTGGACCGAAGCCGGCTGGAACTGGAAGGCCGAGCACAATATCTCGCATCCCGCCTTTTGGAAACGCGCAGGCGATCATTGGGAGTACCGCACGATGTTTAACGAAGTGCCTCTACCAGCTGACTGGCCGGTTTATGTGAGCCACGCCGAAGCCAGCGCCTATGCTCGCTGGGTAGGCAAGGTATTACCCACCGAAGCGCAATGGCACCGCGCCGCTTACGGCACCCCTGAGGGCAAGGAAAGACTATTCCCATGGGGCGCGCAGCCTCCCGGCGCAAAGTTCGGCAACTTCAATTTCCAAAGTTGGGATCCAGTCCCGGTTAATGCTTCCCCTGCAGGACAGAGCGCGTTTGGGGTTGCCGACATGCTCGGCAATGGTTGGGAGTGGACCTGCAGCGTGTTTGAGCCCTTTGCCGGCTTTCAGCCTTTCTCGTTCTATCCCGGATACTCTGCCAATTTCTTCGACGGGCGGCACTATGTGATCAAAGGTGGCTCCGCTCGAACCGCGGCCTGCATGTTGCGCCGCTCTTTCCGCAACTGGTTTCAAGCCCATTACCAGTACGTCTATGCAGGATTCCGTTGCCTGGAGAATTGAGGAAAGATGCTGACCCATGCGATTAGTCCCAACCCGCTCTATGAATTCGCGGCTGACGTTCGTGCCGGCCTCACCCACCCCCGCCAGAAGGAGTTGCCTTCCAAGTATCTCTATGACGATGTTGGCTCCGCGCTGTTTGAGGTGATCAGCCTGCTCCCCGAGTACGGCTTGACGCGCGCCGACGAACACCTGTTAAGGCGGCATGCCCACGACATCGTCGAAAAACTACCCGAGCCGGTGATTGTCGCCGAACTGGGCAGCGGCAGCGGGAAGAAAACGCGCTGGATTCTGGAGGCGCTCTGTCGCCGTCAGCAGACCTATTATTGTCCCATCGAAATCTCGGCCACCGCGCTTGCCATGTGCCGTCGCGAACTTAGCGACTTGGAATCGATCAGCATCGTGGGCTTCGAGCGCGAATACCTGGATGGCTTGTTGGAGGTTGCCGCTCGCCGCGAGGATCACGCACACCTCTTGGTATTGTTTCTGGGCAGCACCATCGGAAATTTCGATCGCCCGGCGGGAATCAAATTCCTTCGTGAAGTGCGCCGCATCCTGCAGCCCGGCGACGCCCTACTGTTAGGAACCGACCTGGAAAAGCCAATTCCTCAACTGATCGCTGCCTACGATGACCCGCTCAAGGTGACGGCAGCCTTCAACTTGAACCTGCTGGCCCGTATCAACCGCGAACTCGAGGGCGACTTTGACCTGCAACAATTCGAGCACGTTGCCCGCTACAATCCCGAAGCCCGCAGCATAGAGATGCACCTGCGCTCCAGGCGCAAACAGATGGTTGCCATTCCGGCGGCCGATCTTGTGGTGACCTTTGCGGAAGGCGAGACCATCTGGACGGAAAGCAGCCACAAGTACTCCCGCCACGAACTTCTGCAGATCGCCATGGCCGCGGGCTTCCACTGCCAGGCGCAATGGATCGAGGACGAATGGGGCTTCGCGGAAAATTTGTTTATTGCTAAGTGAACGAGCAGGGCGTTAGTCGCGCGTGCCCCAAGTGGGGCTGTGAATCTCGCGCGAAATTCAAAAGCACATCCCAAAGCAATGAAAGCACAGGGGTTGCGCGAAACCTATCAGAAAACAAAGCAGTTAGCTACCGACTGCCAGTTACCCAGCTCTTAGCCACCGACTTCTCAAGTATCCGCCCGCTGGCTCCTGACTACGAACTCCTAGCTACCGGTTTTGAGCCACGCGTCTCCCCCTTCCAGTATGAGCTTTGGAGCAGGGAGAATGGGACATGAGTGAGAGAAATCTATTTTCCGTGCCAAGAGAGGGTTGCGCAGATAAGGCAGGAATTTGGGACTTGACAACGGGCTGGGCGGCGTGGGGAAAAGGAAGGCTAGGTTCCCCACTCAATCGCAAAGAACGCGATTGAGTGGGCCACCCGCCTGAACCTCCACAACTCGCGACGCCTTCTGATCGGATTATTGGATTCAGGTGCTGATGGAAGGCCACGGTGTTATGAAAACGGAAGTTGCGGTACGACGAGATGCAGATTTTATTGTGCCTTGGTGGGCCCGCCAGGATTTGAACCTGGGACCAATGGATTATGAGTCCACTGCTCTAACCGCTGAGCTACGGGCCC
>DASQIH010000096.1:0-8036 GCA_035631655.1 Terriglobales bacterium | reverse complement strand
TGCCTGCATCTTCCGTAACCGGCCTTTGTAGCCCTTCAACACCTTGGCCTGATCCGGAATGGTGATCTGGGCGTTGCAGACGATCGGAAAATCCAGCGCCGTCAGCTCTCTCAAGATGCCCGGGAACGTAGCGTCCGGAAGGTCCTTCAAGCTCACAAATGCATACAGAATGCCGCCCAGATTCAGATACGTGTCGGTCTCATCGACGATGCTCACGTCCGCGAGTTGCTCCCGAGCACTTCTGAACTCAAGTTCGTCATCACCGCGGCGGTACGCCCGTCGATCCGGGTTGAGTGGATTCAGCGCCCGCTTGGTTTCGAGGAACAGCTCCTCATCACTCAGCCGGCGCGCACCAAGTTCGGCTGCTTCGAGGGCCGTCTCCACCCCGCGCAGCAGGCTTTCGAACTCCGCCAGCAAGTCGTCGTGCTCCTGCCGCGAACGTTCGATAGATTTCCTTGCGGACAAGCTGAACAGCTCGCCTTTGGGGTTCAGGGGTTTGCCCGCCAGACGCCGATGAAGCACTGGATCCCAAATGAGATGAACATGCAGAAGAGGCCGCATGTAGTGACCCGCGGCTTCCTTAGCTGCCCACCGCTCAACGCGCAGACGGTCGAGTTCAATGGCTTCCTCTCGCTCCGATTTCTGTTCAGCTTTGTATTGATCGAGCAGGTCGCCTACGTCCTCAACCACCTCATATCGGAGCTGGACACGCATGCTCTGCTCTGGAATGGAACGCAGCATCGCTTCGAGGATCAACTTCCCGCGATCGCGACCCTCGTCGCTCGCGAAATACGAGGTCAAGCCCCTCAGCTCGTAACCGGCGATGAACGCGCCATTTGTGCGGACGATGATGTCATCCACGTAATCCCGCACCGGCAACAGTTCACACAACACGGGTTCTTGCAGCTTCTTTTCGTGTTGGGCGAGCGTGATTGGCACCGTCACTCCTCTCTCAAATATGGCGACCTGATCTCGCGGTCCTTCGACAGCGCGCAGTAAGCCCGCGGCCTTGAGTACCACAGGGCAAGATCGCGGACATAGCCACGCGGCTTGCCGTACTTGAAAGCCATCAACACCGGCACGACCAACAAGGGAACGCCGTACTGCAGGACGAGATTCATGGGCATTCCGGCGATTTCTCCCCCGACGAAGTGGCCAACCGCATTCATCACCGCCGCGGCCCCCAGCACCACGAACAGATCCTCAAATTCGAGGTACATGAAGGTCACTCGCGTTTGCAGATTGCGGTTTACGGGCGTCACTTGCAATGGCATCTCTCGACTCCTACGGAACGCCGGCCGTTCCGTGTTGAATCCAGAACTCGCCCAGCCGCAGCAAGCCGGAAAGACCGAACGAGCACATCGCCGCGACCAGGTTTCTGACCCAGGGTTCTCCAACCGTCATTCGCTCCAAAAGTCCCGCGTAGTGGGTCACCGCCAGCACGACCTGAAGCACCCCGTAAAGAGGCAAAAGCACATTGCCGACCCAGTTCACCAGCGTGAGGATCGAGATCCAATAACGGTCCGGGTTGTTCCATGCAGACTGGTTGGCAAATGACTCCATCGCTCGAAGCAGGCCGGAGCACATCAGCGACGCCAGGGCTGCATAGGCGAATTGATGGTGGTGGCGATTTTTGCTGAACTGATAAACCGCAGCCGCCGCAAAGAGACCGGCCAGGGTCGGCATGATGACGTTGCCCAGCCAACTCGTCAGGTTGAGCAATCCGCTCGATAGGCTCACAGGACCACCTCCATTCCTCATCAGCCGGCCATGGCCTGAACCAGTTTCCAGATGGCCGAAACACTCAGGAACGCCAGCCCCGACCCGACCAACGGCATGAAAGGCTTGTGTCGCGCGTAGTTGAGGATCGCGCCCACCACAGCCAAGCCCGCGGCCTCGGGGAGAATCGTCCCTGCCAGGAAGTTCCAGGCAGAGGTCAACATGTCGGTCGTCGCGAACTCTGAACCGCTGTTCCAGCTCTGCATCAACTGCACCGTTCCTGACGCGGACAGAAGGAAAATGGCGGCGATGATGGAACCGAGCGGGTTCTGACCCTCGGCTCCATCAAGCGCCGCCTTTAGCACGCAGAACGCTGCGAGTAGGGGGGAGAGCTTGGCAACGACGATGTTCGTAACGAAACTGTTAAAGCTCGCCTCGACGCCGGACACCCAGGAGCTTGAGATGTTTCCGCCCTGGCCCGGCATGCTGATGCCTTGCGCAGCAAACCACGACAGGAACTGCGGGAGTGTCAGCAAGATCACCGACCACAGCGCCCACCGCTGAAATCCGCCGCCGGCCTGGAAATTGACGCCGCCCTCTCGCCGCAGAGCGATCCCGGCGAGCACCATCGTGCAAATGGCGGCCGGCACCGCGAGGTCGAACAGCAGCTTCATCAAGTCGACGAGAATTTGCGGCAACGTCATGCGCGTGACTCAGCTTCTTACTGAACTCCAGCGGTTCCGTTCGAGATCCAGAACTCGATCAGCCGCGTCAGACCCGAGGTCACGAGTAGCCCGCCGGCAGTAATGGCCCAGCGCGCCACTCCGCGGCCCTGAGAATAGGCGACGACAGCCATCACAACAGCCAGCGCCGCGCCCACTGGCGCAATCACATTGCCCACCCAGTTGACGAGGTTCAGTACGGCGCCTTCCGGCTGAGCAGCAGTTTGACCCTGTACTGCCTGACCTGTGGCCGGGGACTGCCCGAGGTTCTGGGCGTAGGAAGTCAGCGGCATGAGTTGAAGCGAGACGATTACGAGGAGACCGGCAAGAGCCAGGTGCTGCCGCCAATCACCCCAACTGAAAACTCGCATAGTGCTTCTCTCCTGCGATCGGTGAGCGGTCCACCCGTGTCGCAAGCGAGAAAATAGGCTGATCGTAAATTTCGAGCAAGACAACGTGAAGGACTATGACTGGGTAACAAATGCACTCAAGCCACGAGCAAGTTTCATCGCATGGCGGCGTGTTCGGGAAATTGTGAGAAGTCAAAGAGTTGAACGTGGAGACACGATCAAGAGGTACTCCAAGGATAAGGATTGAAGAGCGAATGGCGCTCAATGAGATGAAAATTTGGACGACTTTGGTGTAGTTACAACTCCCTGTAGTTCGGCCGGATCAACACCGTGGGCGGTAAAGAAAGCTCTGCAGAGGACAAAATTGTCCAACCTCCGGATTGCCGACCAGGACCAAGCCGCTGGCGCGGCGGACGCTACCGCGTGGTGAACCCGGACATTTTCGGTACGGCTGACGTAGTTTGGGTCACGGAGAAAGGAGACTCCCGTGACCCGTTTACGAAAAATCATGCTGGAAGAACTCCAGCGCCGCAACTACTCTGCAATCACCACGCGCAATTACCTGCGGGAGAGATTTACTGCTGCGGAACTATCAGCATGCATGTACTTCGATTCTTCCTGATGCCTTCATCACCGACGACTCGAGGATGTGCTCCGGCACGCCGATACATCCGTGTGCTCACCCGAAGTCCACGACATCTCTCACCACCCTCCACCAACCCTCCGGCAGCTCTCTGCACCACCGCACACGGTCTCGATCGGCTTTTCCGGTGCCTACTCATCGACCTGTTGCGTCCCAAACCGCCGTTCAAATCCCATAGCGCACCGCGTCCGCCGCAAACGCCAGCGGCTTCCTCCTAGTCTCCTCATCGAAAACGCCTCGGAACGACCTCCTCTTCCAACCCGAAGTGTCATGCCGAGGCGTTTCCGATCAAGGCTAGCGACCACTCGGGAGGAATCGCTTGCGGGCGAACCAAACTCGAACAGATAGTCAGGGCGTCAATCCGACACGACGCAACAGATCCTGGAAACGCGAGTCGTTACGCAGAGAGTCCCAATCCCAAGCCACGGCAAGGTGGATCAAGGTCGTTTCACGCTGCTCGCCGGCTGTCTGAAGCCATTGCAGAGCTTGCTCTTTGTCTCCGGCGTGGACATACAAGCGGGCAATGCGCACGGCGGGAACATGGGATTTCTTGGAGCGCGCTGCCAAGACATCCGCCCCGCGATGCATGGCTCTGGCGTAGCTACCCTCCGCATGCCCGCGCGCGAGGGCGTCTTCCACTTCGCGATCGCCGAGTACCGCAAAAAACTTCCGGGCTTCCGCCAGAGCTTCCTCCCACATTCCTTTCTTGTAGAAGGCCCCCCAAAGCCCCATGTGCGCCGACGAAAAGTCCGGCACGGTGGCGAGAACGTTGCGGAATTGCGCGATCGCCTTTTCATACCGTTGCAGGTACACGAGGTGCCAGCCGTAGAAACACCGGAAAAACGGATTGAAGGGATCCAGTTCGAGTGTTTTGTGAATCTCGGTGTTCCATTCGTCCGTGCGTTTCATCGAGATCAGGAAGTCGGCGTACATGAAATGGCCATCGGCGCTGTTCGGGTTAAGTTCGAGGGCACGCCGGAACTCGCGCTCGGCGGCGGACCAGTCGTGTTCGTAAAGGCTAGCGATGTTGGCAAGGGTGATGTGGGCTTCGGCAATGGAGTCGTCTAGTTCCGAGGCTTTTAAGACGGCTTCTTTTGCTTTAGGGAACGCTTCGCCGGACGCCGTGGACCCGGCATCGCCGCGCGCGATCCAAACATTGGCGACGCCGACGTAGGCGAGGGCGTAGGTGGGATCCTTCTGCAGGGCGAGCCCAAAGTACTCAAGCGCGGTGTCGAGTTGCCCGCGCGAAAGATGGTACCAGTGCGACTGGCCCTTCAGATAAGCCTCGAAGGCCTCAGGATTTACAGGGCGGATGCGGGCAAGGTGGGCTGATTCTTCGGGAGTGAGCACGACCTTGATCTCCCCGGCCACGGCCCGGGCCACCTCGCCTTGTAAGCTCAATACATCCCGAGAGTCGCGTTCATAGCTTTCCGCCCACAGGTGTGCATCGGTTGCAGCCCGGATAAGTTGAACCGTTATACGCACTCGCTCGCCCGAGCGTTGGACCGCTCCTTCGATTACTCCGTCCACCCCTAAGTCGCGCGCGATCTGCGGCAGCGGTTTATTTGCCCCTTTGTATCGCATCACGGAGGTGCGAGAGATGATTTTCACTGCCCGGATTTTCGCCAAGTCAGTGATAAGGGCATCGGTCATTCCATCGGCGAAGTATTCCTCGTGCGGGTCGGCAGAAAGATTAGCCATGGGTAGCACGGCCAGAGACCGAATCGCTGGCTCCGGCTTCGTGGCGCGGTTCCCGGACGCGATGAAGCGATAGCCAAACCGGGGCAGGGTCTCGATGCACTGGGGCTCCTCAGCCGAGT
This sequence comes from Terriglobales bacterium, assembly GCA_035631655.1. Lineage (GTDB taxonomy): Bacteria > Acidobacteriota > Terriglobia > Terriglobales > Acidobacteriaceae > Gp1-AA122. Next base: position 2,782 of record DASQIH010000096.1, on the reverse strand, counting down.
CTCCCAGAGCGCGGCGGAGTTTGTTAACCGCATGGTTCAGGCTGTCTTCAAACTCGACAAACGTATCTCCAGCCCACAGGCGGGCTCGCAGGTCTTCCCGCGTCACCACTTCGCCGGGCCGTTCGACCAACGCTTTGAGTACCGCAAAAGCCTTGGGCGGGAGGGTGATCTTCTGACCGTCTTTGCGCAGTTCGCCTGAGGTCAAGTCCAGCTCAAAGCTGCCGAAACGTACGGCTGGCGGCGATTTGGCAGGAGCAGGCATGGCGAAGTCCTTTACCGTCAACGAGTATAAACCCGTTGAAGAAAATGCAATTACTTGGCAGCGTACCGCGCTGATGTGCTTCTCTAGCAAGTGCTTGCGCATAAGAATTCATGCAATGGTCAGACGCCGTTCATTTCAAAAACGCTTGGCGCGTGCAACGCTTGCACAAGAAACAGCCGTATGCAGGATCAAAGAAATCGACGAAATCTAGACTAAGGAGGTTTGACCATGAAAAGGAAAAGCGTTGTTGCGTTAACCTTCGTTTTCACCGTAGCATTCGCGGCCGTCCTTCTCCCTGTGGCCAGTTCACAGGTACAGGCGCAGCGGAGCTGCAAGGCGTTTCACGCGTTAGAGCAATTCAGCCTTCCCACCACAAATCAGTTCGCGCCTACCGACACATGGGGTGGCCCGATCTTTGTCAACCTTGGCGGCGAGTTCCTCCAAGGCGGTCTCTCGGGCGATGACGGGACCGAGTACCCACATGGCCCGATTTCGATCTTTAAGGGCGGGGAGTACAAGGCGTGCTTGACTTCTGCGCCTGCGTGGGGCGGACCGAATGACTGTTCGGACAGTTTTACCTATAAAGTTCCTCAGGCCTTCGTGATCTGGCCCGCCGGGAAATCTCTGGGCACCTACAAGGCCACCGCGAATATTGTGAAAGGGACCGGCAGGTTCGCGTCAGCTTCGGGACAGCTGGAGATCGAAGGCCCATTTATTCTTTGGACCGATCCCAACAGTCCGTATGGGGTGAGCGGGCGAGGCAATGTTGATTTAAGCGGCAGAATTTGCGGCGTCCAGTAATCACGCTCTCGCTGCATCCCTGGCCTCAGCACCGGTTCCGGAGGGCCGTGCCCACGCGCGGGGACGGCCTCCGATCCGGTCTCCACGATTAATGCCAAAACAATTGTGTGGAAGCCGATCCTGGACTGGCCCGTTGCTCATTGCTGACGAGGAAGTCGAATCGCCGCCGCGTCCAACCGAGGGTCTCTTGCTTGGGTGGGCCTGGCTTCACGACCGCAATTTCTCATTGAGGTGCCGAACTCGCCTGATTCAATTCTCGCTTCAGCTGCAACAGTTGCCTAAGTTCCTCAGTGTCGCTGTTCAGCGACTGCGAGCTTCGAGGGCCGGCCAGTCCTGAAGTTCCTTGTCCGTTGGCCGTCCGCTCCAAAACAACATAGATCGGAGTGTCGGCAGAAACAGTGACCACAATGCGCGAGGTTATCGCCATTCGGGATATTTCCTCATCCGATGCTTCGCCGATGTTATTGCTCAGTCGTTCCCGCATGAGGTCCGACTCGCTCAGGGGCTGGTTCAGACTGCCTTGTCCCAACATTAGCGCTCCTGCTTGCCCAATTCCGGAAAGCGATCTGACCAAAATGTTCTTGCCCGTGTTCTTGCCCTCTACCTTGCCCTTGAGAGGTCGCATGTCCAAGTCAGTCGCAACCGCCTGAATCGGGACTGTAGCGCCGTCCGGCATCATCAAAGACTCAAATTGAATGCGGACGTAGCCCGATCGATCGGCCTCTTGAATGCGCCCCACGGCTTTGGCTCCAGCAGGAACGATGATTTGTCCATTACGTTCGTAGGTATATTCGACTACTGCCAAGACAGGAGCTCGAACTGCAGTGCTGGCGGCCGATTCCAAACGGGCGCGCAAGCGCGTGCCGGTGGACAAACCAAGGCCGATTTCTGGCGTGTCGACACTCGTCCTTTCTCGGGTTTGGGGATTAACTCCACTGCCTGAGACATTTCGTACGTAAATCAACGACGACTTCTCCATCGCCTCGCGTTCAGCTTTTCCGAGATCTGTGCCGTCAACGGCAGTCGGAGCCGCACCGGCTTGATATGGCGGCGCCTGCCATCCCGGCTGATCTGGGCCGAAGGGCGGTATGGAGCCAAGGCTTCCCGGGGCATTCGATGGCCCTGCCTGTGCTGAGCCTGGGTGAGACCGATGGGTAACGGAACGCTCCAGGTCCTTCTCGTTCAGAAACCCTTCGTGCGCCTCTTTGGCTGAAGGTCTTCCAGAATCTGTGATCGGGAAAAGGCTGCGATCTGCGCCAGCATTTGCCATCTGCGTAGGCTCTTCTTTCGCTGCCGACGCGCCAACTTTCGTCTTTTGCACTGGACTCTTGTGCGGGATGGATGTCGCCACAAAGACGAGCAAGGCAACAACAAGCGCGCCGGCGCCGATGATGACGAACCGGTTCTGCTGAAAATGCTGCCTTGCCCTCAGCTTGGCTCTGGTGGCAATGTCGAGGGGCTGACCGGGCGGTGGCATTTCCGGCCGGGCCTGGATGGTCTCGTTCCGAACGGGTGCAGGAATGGTCGCGGTTGAGGGGTCGTGGCCGTTTGGATGGATCACTTGGCTGCTCCTTTCGCTGGGGTCACAAACGCAATCGGCGCTAAGACTGGCTGGTCTACTTCCTCTGCTTGTGCGATCTGAAGCCGCAACTGCTCCCGCGATTCCTTGAAAGCAGGTCGCTCGAACACTACCGTGCCCTCGGTGGTTGCACCGGGCGG
>DASQIH010000095.1:0-34674 GCA_035631655.1 Terriglobales bacterium | reverse complement strand
CGATGCGGCTTTCGTCAGGTACGAAATCACCATGGAGTTTCCGCCCAAGGCGGTATTCCGCTACAAGAGAATCTATATTACGGAGATTTGGCTGAAACGGGACGGGGAATGGAAGGCCCGCCACTATCAGGAGACCCGCGTCAAATAGCCTGCTCGCTCCTGTTCGAATAATCGTGAGCCGCTGCCAGGAAAGCCCGGACCACTAACCGGCCCGGGCTTCCCAGTCTCAGCTACCTCGCCCTACTCCTACTGCTGGGCGTATACCGCTACACAACCGTTCGCGCTCTGCGTGGTACACCGTGGACCCGATTGCAAGGGAACAAAGATGTGATTGGTCACGGAGTCAGCAGAAATGCTGTGCGAGTTGCTGCCGGTCGGTACGTTCGTTAGCCATTGGTTGGTCTTGGCATCAATGACACCCATTACGGCGCCAGTGGGCATATCTCGGGCCGCAAGATAGTAGCGGTTGTCACCGGGGTTGTACCAGGTCTCGTCAACGCCACCGACCTTGTCGATGGTGGCGATCATGCCGCCGGAAGTACCGTCGATCACATATTCATTTGGTGGAAAAGCCACGCCGTCATGGTCGCCGCAGCCGACGAGGAAATTGTTTCCGGGGCCTTGGACAATGCTGGTAGGCATGCAGTTCGGCATGATAAAGCTATTGACAACTATCGGCCCGTGGGTTGTCCCAATTCCAGGGTCTATCTCGTCTACAGTACCGACGGTCAAATCCGTAGTGGCATTCGCGTTCGTCACGAAGAAATGGCCGGTGTTGGGATTGAATGCAGACCCGCCTATTCCAGCCAGAGCAACTGTGGTCGATCCAAAAGCACTGTTAAAAGGCCCATGGTGGCAGGGTACATCCCTTCCACCGGTGGCCGCGCTAGCAAATCCAGACACGCCAGAGGGCGCGTTGGTCGAGGGGTCGGGGCACGAAAAGCCTGCGGCAGTCTGATCGTCGACCGCAACGTTAGTGTTGTTGGCGGGCGCGCCGTCGTAATAGATCTGGCCGAGGATGCAGGTGGGGAAATTGTTGGGACCATAAGGCTGATTGGGAGTAGCGGGGAGGCAATGCTGCTGTTGGGGTGTTCCTGTGCGCCCGATGATGTGGGATACGTCGACCAGGGTTACAAATGGGAACCCAGGATCGCCATTGGCGACAAGGAGTATGTGATCCTTTTCGTCATACGACATCTCGTCGGCGCGCAGGTCGCCGCACGTGGGATCGGAAAATGCGCGTCCATTGGCAGAAGCAATGCAGGGTGCGATGCCGTTCGGGTTCAAAGTTCCAGTACCATTACCGCCAGGGCCGCAAGGCGTTGCAGTACATCCGTCATAGTCGGGCCCCTGGCCAGTCGGAAAATCGGCAATGACGGTCGGCGGCGTGGGTGGGTTTTTGGTAAGGTCCATAGTGGTCAGGTCAAAAACCACCACGGAACTGCTGCCGTTCGCGACAAAGAGCGTCTTACCATCCGCGGTCAGTACCTCCCCATCTGGAGCGGACAAAGGATTCACGCCATTCGCACGTGCGGCACAACATTGCGCTCCAGGGAATCCGCCGAGGTGTGTGCTGGCGCCAAATCCGGGGATATGGAAGGGAATTCCTCCAGGTACGGCTGTTCTGCAGCCAAAGCGGGTGAAGTTCCCCAAGGCACTCACCAGAGGAGGAATGATGTCATTGCCGCTGGCATCCTTGATGCACGGCGCCGGGAAATCGCCAGCACCAGCCACGCTGTTATCCCCACCAATGATGTTGACTGCGACATTGTTGATGGTATCGAACACAGCCACATCGAGGCCGATGCGGTCTGAGACGTAGAACCTGTGGTTGAGGGAATCCGCCACGCTGATATCGAAGGAGTTGAACGGACCGCCGGGCTCGCCGGTGGGATTGTGCTCCGGCACCGGCATGACATCGATCACCCCATAGGGGCCGTTCGTCGTGGTACCGCACACCGGGCAGTTCTTCACGCTTCCACAACCGCTGGCCAACACAAAAAGCGAGATGGCGAGAACAGAAAGCAGAATCCTGAATCTCATCGATTTCCTCCTGCGATATTCCCTGAACTACTGGGCGCGTCCACTTGCGATTCCTCTAATCCTGAAATCCATTTCTAAACCCTGCCGGAATCCTAGAACCTGAATTGCAAGCGATTGAGCAGCACGAAATAATTCTGAGGAATCGCCCCGATCGTGCTCGGTTGCTTCAAGCGATCCACATTGAAGTTGAACTGATACTTAACCCAGTAGTTGGGATACCAGTTGAGCCCAGCAGTGAACTCGTCGGTGTGCTCGCTGAAGGTCGGCACGAAGCCCGGGGTAAACGGATTATTCAGGAAGCTAGCCCCTGGTTCTTTCGACTGGATGTAGTTGTAGCGGAAGGCCACTTCCCAGGCTCCCAATCCGCGCGTGGCTCCTCCACCCTCAGGTCCCAGAAATGGATGTTTCACCTTCGGCGTGCCATTTTCCGGACGCGTCTCCCCCGTTAAGAGGTACGTCGCTTGGACGTAACCGGCCTTCGAAATAACTCCAGGGAGATCAAAGAATCCCAGCCCGCCCACCTGTTCTGAGCCAATTCCTTTGCGGAACTGGTTGAGCTGATCGTATTCGGCGCGCAGCGCCCAACTGCTGTGCGTCCATGTGAATTCGCCGTTGTAGCGCTCCACCTTGCCGTTGAGTGGGAACGAGGGGAAGAAGTTATAGGCGGCATCGGGCAGGGTGCCATTGATGCTTTGTTCATTGGAAAGGCCCCGCGTGCGGCCACGACCTATTGATCCGCCGAAAGCGAACCCTTGCAATATGTTGTCTTTCTTCTTCCGCCAGGGATAGAAGCGAAGTCTCCCGATAATTTCCGGCTCATTGGTCGTGTCCGCAGCGAGAATTCCCTTGCCATTGAAGGCTCCTACCCAGTACTGAACGACGCCGTCGGACAGATCGCCGTGGATCGTCACGCCGGGACTGCGATAGGCGGTAGCGGCAGCCGGATACAACAGCGAGGCCAGCGATCGTTCTATAAAGTCAATGTTGGTAACCGCAGTGAGAGTCTCCTGGGCGAAAGGCTCTTTGAATTGGCCAACCTGGACTTGAAATTCCTTAACCGGCTTGACGTTGAGATAAAGGTCTCGGAGGGAAATGCCGTTGCTGGCGGCAGCATCAATCAACAGGGCGAAGTCATAGTGCTTGCCGTAATTGCCTTGAAAGCCAAAGCGGGCACGCCGGACCGTAAAGGTGTTGGAGGGTGCGCCGTCACCTTTGTAACCGCGGTAGTCGTTCTGCACGTAGCCATAAGGCATGATCTGGAACTGGCCGTCTGAGCTCTTGATGTAGAAGTGATCCCCGTTCCAGCCGGCCGTTACGGGTGCGCCGGCATCCTTTTTCGGGGCAGCCGTTGCCGCCTGAGCCGGCTCTGCTGTTTCGATCAAGACTTCAGGCTGCACGTAGGTCGCATTCACTAAGTGGGCGCCCCCGGCCCCAGGGTCGAGGTTCCGGTTTGCACTGGCAGCTTGCGTCTGGCTATCAGCGAGCTGTTGCACCATCGCTTTCAATTCCTCGATGGTCTGCTGTTGTGCCGCTACTTCCTTGCGCAACTGCTCGACCTCCTCCCTGGTTGCGCCCGGGACGGCCGACCCTCCGCTTTGATTAGCAGTTTCCTGGCCTTGCACCAGGGCGAGCGAAACTAGCGCAACAAAAAACAATACAAGCAGAAGCCGCATGGTTAGCGAGCGCATCTTGTTACTCTCCCGGAATGATTTGGCAAAACAGGGCCTGCCCCAAGGCGACAGCACGCGAAAAACGCTCTTTCGCTTCTTCACCAGGGCAACGAAAAGCTGACGAATGTCCTATGGGCGAAATATGTAAATGCGTACCTGCAGATATGAAAATGCAGATATGAAAAGCGGACCAACCGTTTCGGCGCGTCTGTATATCACGCTCAAGAAGCCATGTCAAGAAAATCTCTTACAGAAAATCTCTTACAAGAATGAATGAAGGGAACACGTGTCGCTTCTCGCAGGCTGTCCGATCCGAAGGCTTGCTCACCGTTCATGGCGTCACGGCTCAGCAGCTGCACCATAGTTGCGCCTCCAAAGTTCGCCCCGTGAGCCCTAACCAGCGGTGTTGACACGTTAAGTACAATGTGTCCGCTTTTCGTCAGCAATGGAAGCGGGCGGCAGGAGCGCGATGAACTCCGACTTGGGGCCCATTCGGAAGCGCAAAATTTATGAGCAAGTCGCCAGGCAGATCCGGGACAGAGTTCTGAACAAGCTAAATCCCGGAGACAAACTTCCTCCCGAACGCGAGCTCGCGGAGCGATTGGGGGTAAGCCGCAGCTCTGTGCGGGATGCGATTCGAAGTTTGGAACTGGTGGGCGCCGTCGAGCCTCGTTCCGGGGCAGGAACCGTCGTGCGCGAGATGTCCGCCGACTGGATCATGAGTCCGGTCGCGAACGTGCTGGTACGCAAGCCGCAGCTGCTGGGCGACCTGTTGGATTTCCGAAAAATACTGGAGCCGCCCCTGGCCGCGCTGGCAGCGAAGCATGCCTCGCGCAAGGAAATTCACGAGATGGAAGCGATCCTGCGCCGACAGGAAGAGAAGGTCCGCCGGGGAGAGGTAGCGATTGAGGAAGACTCGCAATTCCATTATGCCATTGCCAGAGCCTCGGAAAATACCGTGGTGCTAAAGGTGCTTGACGCTTTGATGGATCTCTTGCTGGAGGTGCGGGAGCGCTCTTTGCAGGTGGAAGGCCGGCCACAGAAATCCAGCGCCGGGCATTGGCGGATCCTGAGGGCCATCCAGCGGCACGATGCCACAGCCGCACACAAGGCCATGCGACGACACATCGAAGATGTTGAAGAAATCGTACTCAATAAGTTTTGAAAAAAGCCTGGCTTCGGACAGCCTGGCTTCGGACGCGGTGCGATTTGCCGCGAAAGATGGTAAGCTAAACAGCCCGAGTGAGGCTGCCGGCAAACTTCGGTAATCAGAACGATCGAAAAAGCCGGGGTATTATGATTCTGGTGTTCGGGGTAATCTCACTTCTGTAGCCTAGTGCCATTGTATAATCCGGCCAAATTTGGAGCGGCGGACGGTTTCGAGATGTCGTTATTGGGACATCCCGATTTTCGCACGCGTCGCAGTCTATGGCGCCGCACGCTGGTTTGGTTCGCCATGTGTTCTCTTGCGATCAGTTTGGCGACTCGCTACATGGCAGCGGCTTCTGAACTCCAAACTACCAGTTCCGTAAAATGCCAATCTCTCCAGGCCAAGAGACAGCACCTTCTTAGCGACGGATTGCATTGGACGGCGCCGCGGGCGGCGCTCATGAGGTTTATCTATCCGCGATCTGCCGCGCCCACACTTTCTGCCCCCTTTCCGGTAAAAGAGCTTTACAGCCAGGACTGGCTGTACAACCGGCCTCCTCCCTCCTGCTGACCTTCCCTCGCGCGGATGCGCTTCTGCCCACAACCTGAGCTCTGCTTAGGGTTCCCCCGTTGTCAGCGACCGTGATGCCGGAGTCACGCGGACTTCGCAGGCTGAGCTCATAGTCGCTGTTTCGCCAGCCGCGCCCCAGGGTAGCAGCCTTAGCTCGAGCGTGAAACTCGGCTGGGCGAAACTGGTGTTGGAATGATCAAGGCAACGGAGCTGGTAAGAAAAATGAAATCAAAACGCAAGTATTTGTTCGCGCTGGCCGCACTCGTGTTAGTCAGCATCGTCGTGGCTCTAGGTTTTTCAGGACGGAAAGCCAAGGCGAGCCAAGGAGACGATTCTCAGGCGCGGCCGGTTGCGGTGGCACTCGCGGAGCGCAAGCCCCTGGACAATTCGGTGACGCTGTCTGGTGACTTTCGCCCGTTCCAGGAGGTGGACGTCCATGCCAAGGTCGCAGGATATATCAAGAAGATCTTCGTCGATGTAGGCGACAAGGTAAAAGAAGGACAAGTCCTGGCTATCCTGGAAGTCCCAGAACTGCAGGCCGAAGTGTTGGGTTCGGAAGCTGCGATTCGTCGAAGCCAGGATGCGATCCGCCGTGCCCAGAGTGAAGTTCAACGGGCCGAGTCGACGCATGCCGCTGCCCACTCTGCCTACAGCAGGTTAGAGGAAGCTTCCGAGCAGCGCCGTGGCTTGATCGCTGAGCAGGAACTCGATGATGCGCTTGCCAAGGACAAGGAATCGGAGGCGCAAGTGGGGAGCGCGCAAGCGGCGCTCGCCGAAGCTCAGAGCCAGTTGTCGATTGCCGAAGCCAACCGGAAGCAGCTTTCCGCAATGCAAGCGTATACGCGCATCACTGCGCCCTTTGCGGGGGTTATCACCAAGCGTTACGCGGATACCGGCTCGCTGATTCAGGCGGGTACTTCCTCGAACACGCAAGCCATGCCTGTAGTTCGCCTGGCCGAGACCGACAAATTCCGGCTGACCCTGCCGGTTCCCGAGTCGGCTGTGCCCATGGTCCATCTGGGTAGCAGCGTGCAAGTTCGCGTGGCCGCGCTCAATCGCACCTTCGAGGGCCGCGTGGCACGCTTTGCCGATTCCCTTGATCAACAGACCCGAACTATGGAAACCGAAGTCGACGTGACTAATAAGAACGGCACTTTGGTCCAGGGAATGTACGCCGAAGTCGCTTTGGTGCTGACCCACAAAGAGGCGCCGCTAACGGTGCCGGTGCAGGCGGTCTCGCGCAACGGAAACGATGGTAGCGTGCTGGTGGTCGGCTCCGACAACCGCATCTACGAGAGCAACGTGACAATTGGTATGGAAGGAGCAGAGCGTCTGGAGATCCTCTCCGGACTGAAAGAGGGCGATCGTGTCGTAATCGGCAGCCGTAGCGAATTCCGCCCCGGTCAGCGGGTCACGCCCAAGCCGGTTCACGCGAGCGAAAAGAATGCGGAAGGTGGGGTCTGATGTCTCGGTTCGCGATCAGGAATCCGTATTTCATCATCGTGTGTTGTCTGGCGATTGCGATCGTGGGAGTCACGGTGCTGGCTCGCATGCCCGTGGATTTGTTTCCTCCGATCAACATCCCTGTAGTCGTGGTGGCGACCTTCTATTCCGGAATGCCGCCGGAGCAGATCGAAACCGACATCACGGGCCGCTTTGAGCGTTTCTTTACCCTGGGCAGCAATATCGACCATATCGAGTCTCGCTCGCTCCCGGGCGTCAGTCTTATCAAGATTTACTTTCAGCCGGGCACGAACGCGGATGCTGATCTCAGTGAGATCTCCAACCTGGCGATGGCCGACTTGAGAAAGTTGCCTCCGGGCACGCTGCCGCCGGTGGTGCTGAAATTCGACGCGTCGAGTCTTCCGGTCTGTTTGATTACCTTGAAAGGACAGGGCCTGAATGAAACCGAACTGCGCGATCTGGGGCAGTACAACGTGCGCAACCAGGTGGCGAATGTGTCGGGCGCTTCCGTCCCCCAGCCCTTCGGCGGACGGTACCGCCAAATCATGGTTTACGTCGATCCGCTCAAGTTGGAAGCGCACCAGCTCAGCGTTATGGACGTGGTGCGCACGGTCAATGACAGCAACCTGATCTTGCCGGCGGGCGACGTGCGCATCGGCGCCATCGATTACAACCTCTATACCAACAGCCAACTGCCCACCACCGACGAGATCAATCACCTCCCGCTTAAAACCGTCGGCCATGCTTCGGTACTGGTGCAGGACGTCGGCAAAGCTCAGGACGCTCACGAAATTCAGACCAACCTGGTGCGAGTGGATGGGCAACGCTCGGTCTATTTGCCCATTCTGAAGCAGGGCGGCGACACCAACACCATTGCGGTCGTAAACGGAATCAAGAAGGCGGTAGCGGGCCTCACGGATGTGCCCAAGCAACTCATTGCGAAGGTAGTTTTTGATCAATCCATTTTCGTAAAGATGGCCATCGAGAACCTGCTGCATGAGGGGGGCATAGGACTGCTGCTCACGGGGCTGATGATTCTTCTGTTCCTCGGCAGCATGCGGGCAACGGCAGCCGTGTTTCTCTCGATTCCTCTCTCCGCGCTGGCAGCGTTTTTGGCCATCAGCGCCGGCGGCGGCACCGTCAACACGATGGTGTTAGGCGGACTGGCCCTGGCTTTCTCGCGTCTGATCGACAACTCGGTGGTCGTGCTGGAAAACATCTTCCGCCATATGGAAAGGGGTGAGCCTTCGGAGGTCGCAGCCGAGAAGGGCGGACAAGAAGTCGCGCTGGCGGTGCTGGCGGCAACTTTAACCACGATTGTGGTGTTCTTCCCCGTCGTGTTCCTCTACGGAGTAAGCCGGTTCTTGTTCACGGCGCTGGCAGTAGCGGTGGTTTTGTCGATGTTGGCTTCGTACTTCGTGGCCATGACCGTGGTGCCGCTGTTCTGCGCCAAGCTGATCAAATCGCCGCACCTCGTCCATGAACACCAGGTCAGTGCTTCCCGTTTCGGCCACGTAGTCACCATCTTTAACCGTTATTTCGAAAAGATGGTGCACCGCTACGATCACACCCTCAATCGGTCCTTGCTGCGGCCGGTAGCTACGACGGTGGGCCTGGTAGGAGTGGCGCTACTCAGCTTCGCGCTGTATCCACTGCTCGGAGTGGCTTACTTTCCGCGTACGGATCCCGGCCAGTTCGTAGTCAACCTGAAGGCGCCATCGGGAACACGGCTTGAATTAACCGAGCAGGCCGTGAAGCGCGCGGAAAGCGATATCCACCAGATTGTGCCCGCGAACGAACTTGACATGATCGTTTCTAACGTCGGTATCACGCCTGGCTTCTCGGCGATGTACACCCCGAACTCTGCGCAGAATACGGCTTTCGTGCAGGTGAGCTTAAAAGAAGGGCACAAAATCGGCAGCTACGAATATATGAACCTGGTGCGGGCGGCACTGCGGAATGATCTGCCGGAAATGGGTACGTACTTTCAATCCGGTGGTCTGGTGGACGCCGTTCTCAACCTGGGGTTGCCGGCTCCCATTGATGTTCAAATCAGCGGCATGAACCTGGAGAAGGCTTACGGGGCGGCAACCCAGATTTCGAATCGTGTGCGCCGGCTGAAAGGCGTAAGCGACATTCTCGTGCCCCAGGATATTGACTATCCGGCGCTGCGCATCGACATTGATCGCGAGCGTGCCAGCCTGGTGGGACTCAGCCAGAAAGAAGTGGTGGACAACGTCATTACGGCTCTCACTTCCAACCAGATGATCGCTCCCAGTTATTGGGTCGATCCCAAGAGCGGCAACGACTACATGCTCACCGTGCAATATCCGGAAGATGAGATCCGCACTCTGAACGACCTGAAACAGATTCCGGTCCGAGCCTCAAGCAGTTCCCATCCAACCGATCTGGATGCGGTCGCTAATATCAAGACCATTCAGTCGCCTACCGAGGTGGATCACTACCAGTTGCGACGAGTCATTGACCTGTACGTCTCGCCCAAGAGTGAAGACCTGGGCAAAGTCACCAGTGCCATAGAAAAGATCGTCGCGGATACCCAGCTGCCGGAAGGGGTTCGCGTGGACTTGCGGGGATCGGTGCAGGGTATGCGGTCATCGTTTAAGAGCTTCGGCTTCGGACTGCTGCTCTCGATTGCGCTGGTTTATTTGATCCTGGTGGCGCAGTTCGAATCCTTTCTCGATCCGTTCATTATTCTGTTCGCCATACCGCCGGGGTTGATGGGTGTTCTGCTGATCCTATTGTTCACGGGAACGACGTTGAACATCATGTCGCTGATGGGCCTGGTCATGATGGTGGGCATCGTGGTTTCCAACAGCATTCTGATTGTCGACTTCTCGCGCATCCTGTGGCGTCAGGGAAAGACGTTGAAAGAATCTGTCGCCGTAGCCAGCCGTATCCGTTTGCGGCCGGTTTTGATGACGTCGCTGGCCACCATCATCGGCCTGATTCCCATGGCGCTGAAGCTGGGAACCGGCGCCGAAGCCTATGCTCCCCTGGCCCGATCCATCATCGGCGGGTTGCTGGTCTCGGTGGTGGTAACGGTTTACCTCGTGCCTGCTGCTTACCTCTGGCTGCACCGGAAAGAAGAGGCGCAATCCCCAGAGGTGACTGCATGATGAACAAGTTTCTCCCTTGGTTCGTGGTGGTCTCCGTTGCACTGGCTAGCTGGGGGCAGGCGGCAGTACCAGGACAAGCCTCCGAGCCTGCCCCCCAGCAGCTTTCTTTGAAAGATGCGGAAGCCATTGCGCTAAAGAATAATCCTCAGATTTCTGTGGCACGGCTGACGGCCTTGGCTTCCCAGCAAGTGGCACGCGAAGTCCGTTCCAACCTGTGGCCGACGGCGGTCGCTAATCTTACCGGCGTGGATGCGCGTTCGGGGAGTCGCCTCACTGCGGGCGCACTGAACAACCCTATTCTTTATGAACGTGCGGCTGTCGGCACGACGGTGGCGCAATTGATCACCGATTTCGGTCACACCACCAACCTGGTTTCCAGCGCTAATCTGGCAGCCAAAGCGGAGGATCAGAATGCCATAGCCACCAAAGAGCAGATCCTTCTGGCCGTAGACCAGGCTTTCTACGGGGCGCTGCAGTCGCAGGCTGTGTTGAAGGTAGCGCAGCAAACGGTCACTGCCCGCCAAAGCGTGGCTGACCAAGTGGGAGCGCTGTTCAAAAGCAAGCTGAAATCGCAGCTGGATTTGAGCTTCGCCAATGTGAACCTCGCGCAAGCCAAGCTGCTTCTCTTAGACGCCCAAAATAACGAGAACGCGGCTCTGGCAACTCTCTCGGCGGTCTTAGGGTACCCAACGTTGCAGAATTTCCAACTGGTCGAGGACACGACCGCGATTGCGCCGCCTCCCGGCAACATCGACCAACTCATCGCGGAGGCATTTGCCAAGCGACCGGAGATCCTGTCACTCGATTTGCAGTACCAATCGGCGCGAAAATTTCAGACTGCGCAACGCGACTTGCTGTTCCCCAGTATTCGCGCGTTGGGCGTCGTGGGCGATGCTCCAGTACGCAATCCAGTTATTTCGAATTGGTACGGCGCTGTCGGGGCCAACGTTGAAATTCCCATCTTCAACGGCTTTCTCTATCCCGCACGATCCCGCGAAGCGAGCCTTCGGGCAGAAGCTACCCGCGACCGTTTGCTCGACCTGCGAAATCGGATTTCCCGCGATGTACGCACGAGCTGGCTGAACGCGAACACTGCCTACGAGCGGGTCAGTGTAACTCAGCAATTGCTGGACCAGGCCAACTTGGCGCTGGACCTTGCCCAGACGCGCTACAACCTGGGGCTGGGCTCGATTGTGGAGTTAAGCCAGGCGCAGCTGCAGCAGACGCAAGCCCAAATCGGCAACGCGCAAGCCGGTTATGACTACCGGCTGGCCTTGGCGGCACTGCGTTATCAGACCACCGGGCTGTGAGTTCTGATTGGTTTGGCGGAGCTTTCGTGATTACCGCGTTCCAGGACCTTCGGTTGCCAGACGCAGCAGGGTTCTTCGGCAAACAGGTCTCCGGTGAGGGCATAGGCTCGGGCTCGAGAGCCGCCGCAGATTTCCCGGAATTCGCAAACGCCGCACTTGCCCTTGAGATTTGCGCTGTCACGCAGAGAGACAAATAAAGGAGAGTGGCGATACAACTCAGTCAGTGACTGCCGGCGCACGTTGCCGGCCGGAATCGGCAAGAACCCGCTGGGAAACACTTCCCCTACGTGCGAGATGAACACAAATCCTTTGCCGTCGTTGATGCCTCTCGGCGCACGCCCAATTCCGTCTGGTGTAGACATGCCGAGCATTGGCGAGGGCCGTTCACCGTTCCCTTTGCGCTTCTGTTCCGTTCGACGCTGCAGGAGAAAACGGCGGTAATGCTGCGCTTCGGTGCTCTTGATGTCGAACTTCACCCGCTGAGACGTCTCGTACAGCCTTTCAAACACGTGCTCGAATTCTTCCGCTGAGATCAGGTCGATGGCAGAACCACGCCCGGTCGGGACCAGGAAGAAGACACTCCAGAGGACGATATCGAGTTGCTCGACGAGGGCGATCATGGAATCCAGATGCTTCAGGTTGTGGCGGGTAACGGTAGTATTAATCTGGACGGGAAGCCCGATTTCGCGCGCCCAGCGCACTGCTTGCAGGGTCCAGTCGTAAGAACCGGCAACCCGGCGAAAGGCGTCGTGGATTTCCGCGGTGGGTCCGTCCAGGCTTATGGCCAGCCGCGTCAGCCCGCGCTGCTTGAGCTGGATTATGACTTCGCGCGTCAGCAGGGGCGTGGCACTGGGCGTCAGGGAAATCCGCACCCCCTGGTTTGAAGCGTATTCCACCAGTTCCAGGGTGTCTGGACGCTTCAGAGGGTCTCCGCCGGTCAGCACGAAAACGGGCGCCTGCAGAGCTGCAACCTCCTCGATGAGATGCTTGGCCTCCTCGGTGCTCAGTTCAAGGGGGCTGCGAAGGGGCTGAGCACAGGCACGGCAGTGGGCGCAAGCCAGGTCACAGGCCTGCGTCGTTTCCCAGATCACAATGAATGGGCGCTCATTGAAGTCCAGCTTTGGTTCCATACCGTCTCTTCTCTTTACGACATGTTGTCCGCTGCGGGCTGGCGGCGGTGCGCAAACGTAGCCAGCAAATTCACGGCAAAAAGCGTTACCGCTGTCATTTCCGTAATGGCCGAGACCGGAAGCCACGACCAGGCGGAACGTACGAAACCCTGATAAGCCAGGATTTCCGAACTGACGCGCAGCAGGCATCCCAAGGTCAAGAGCAGCATGCACAGGAACATGAGCCGCGCACTGAACAGCAGCCGCATGCCGGAAAACGCGGGCAGAATCCGCTGCCCCACCCCAAACACCATCGTTGCCAGGAAGCCGACAGTCAGCGCGTGACGGGAGGCACCCCAAATGCCGGAGGAGTTCTCCACCCGGGCAGCCCAGATCGCCAGCAAAGCCGCGATCGTCGCCCACACGTACGCGGTCCGAATGAAAAAGGGGAAGGTCGAGTGAACGCCTTTCACCTTGCCTGGGCGCGCCGGCCGCACCAGAAGCCCCAGCGCATATATTGCGGTGACAATTGCTGCAAGCAGCAGGAATACCGCAACGCTGAAGAAGCCGGATAATGCGGTCAGGACACCCGCGGAGTTCAGCCCGACCGCTACCAGCAGAATACGGCCGCGTACGGCGCGCAGACCCAGGAAGACGGGCAGCCACTTCGCGCTGAATCCCCAGACAAATGGGACCAGGAATCCCCAGGTCTGAAGCACGAGAAAGCGCTGATCAAAACCGGCAGGCAGATCAGGCGATGTGCCGCGAATCGCGAGGAACACCGCCGATCCAAAATTGACGAGCAGCGTGAGCAGGAGGCCGATCGAACCCGCAATGACCACGAATATCCAGTCATCCAGCTTTTCTTTTCCGGAATCCTGTGAACGGTGACCTGAAACCGAGCGGAAAAAGATAACAAAAGCAGCAATTTCGAGAGCCGCCGAGAGCGGCAACATGAACCTCCACTGCCACTGATAGATGCTCGCCAGCCAGCGCAGAGTCACGCCCCCAGTCCACAAGCCCCAGCAGGTCCATGCGGCCGAGAGCGCGAATGGTTCCATCCGGCGCAGCTTGGGAATGGAATAGAAACCAATTCCCAGGATGAACGAACCAATCCAGCCGAAGATCTGGGCGTGACCGTGGGCCTGAATCCATGCGGGCGACACGGAATTTGCTGCCCGATGGCTGCTGATGGCCAGAAGATTCCACACGCCCAGGAATGTTCCGGGCAGCAACATGAACACCAGTCCCGAGGTGATATAGAGCATCAGCAGTCGTGACAGGCTGGTTTCACGCGCTGCGGTGATTTGAAAAATCTGCACCGGGGTGAGCGGACGGTCTGCCTCTTTCTCGATGCGGGTTGGGAAGGTGGACATCGTCCAGTTCTCAGTTCTCAGTTGTCAGTTCTCAGTTCGCCTGCTCCATGGCGATTGCCCGGGGGAACAGGATGTTGTTCTCCAGGTGGATGTGCTGGTGCAAGTCGGTCTCGAAGCCTGCCAAAGCCTTGTACAGAGTCTGATAGCTGACACAGGCATCGGCAGGGGCTGCATATCCGCTGCTGGCTTCGCGCATGGCACGCAGAGCGTTGCCCGCGGAATCGTGCTCGTGCTCCATCATGGCAACCGGATTTTGCACGCTGCCGAAGGGCGGCGGCAGGACTGGTTCCTTCTGAATGACCGCCTCTTCCATTCTTACGATGTAAGGGAAAAGCACCATTTCTTCCTTCATCATGTGCATGGTCAGCTCTTGCGCCAGACCGCGGAAGGTGGAGCGCATCTGCGGCAGTTCGGAATGGTTCTTGCCATGAACTGTGCAGACTTTGTCGAACAGGGGACCGAGGCGAGCGATCTCCTCGCGGGTGTACTTGTGGTGCGTATTGTTGATGTGTGCAACCAGCTCGGCAAGCGGCTCGGTTTGCCAATTGCGATTTTTTTGCGAAGCACGTGCAGACTGCTCAGCCACTTCTAGCGAATCCAACACCTGCTCGACGGGGACGTTTGCCGTCCGGCAGGCTTCCTCGAGGGACTGGCCGCCGCCACAACAATAGTCGATCCCCAGCTTTTCAAAAATCCGAGTCGCGGCAGGGTTTTCCAGAGCCAATTCCCTCACAGTTTTATCGGTAGCAACGTTCATTTCATCCTCCTTGGCGCGTGGTCTGTGCCACGACGATCGCGCTTCATGCTCTCAAGCTACCGGAGAGGCTGCGGCGTGCCGATGACTTTTGTCACGGCCATCAGGAATCGGTGGATGGGCGGAAGCTCGGCGGTCTCGGCGGTGAAATTCTTGAAAAGGGGCTTATTCGGCAGAGCGTAATTCCGCTTCGAGGGCTTTCAGATCGGGGATGATCACGCTGCGCCCTTCGATTCTGAGCATTCCTTCCGCCTGCAGCCGAGAAAGATTCCGGGAGACCAGCTCGCGGACGGTGCCGATCTGCGATGCCAACTCCTGGTTGCTCGCCGGCAGGGTGACTTCGATGCCCTCGGCAGTGTGCTTGCCTTGGGTCTGGGCAACCCGTAATAGAAAGGAAGCGAGCCGGTGGCGCACGGTAGTAAACGAGAGTTCTTCGATGATCCCGACCAGCCGCCGCAAGCGAGCCCCGACCACGCGTAAGACTTTAAGTGCCACTTGGGGATGTGCCAGACACAATGCCTGGAAATCCTGCTTGCTAACGAAGAGCAGCGTGGCACTGTCGATGGCAGCCACCGACGCCGGATAGCTTCCGCCATCGAAGACAGGCAGTTCAGCGACCGAACTGCCGGGCCCATCTATGCTGAGTACCTGCTCGCGTCCGCTGGCTGAACTCTTGAAAATCCTTACATGGCCGGATTCCACGACGTAAAGGCCGGAGCAAGGTTCGCCTTCGCTGAACACGACTTCCCCGGCCGAGTAGTGGCGCGGCACGGTACGCTGGGCGAGGAAACTTAACTCGTTTTCGGTCAGCCCGGAGAAAATCGGGACTTTGGCCAGCGTCTGACCGGGGTTGAGCTTGGAAATCGGCACCTTGGCTATTGTATCCGGAGTGCCACGCTGGACCCGGCTGCGTCTGCGTCAGAAGCTGAAGGAAGCCTGCAACTCGAGTCTCCGATTGTATGCCGCGCTGGAGAACGGACCGAAACCACCGGCCAGCGCATTCGATTGCCCAAACAGAGGTGAGGTCAAGTTGCCGATGGGAGTGGCCAGGTTCACCCGGTTCAGCACATTGCGGGCGTTGAGGCTGAAGGTCAGGTTGTAGCGACGCGATGTCGCGGCCCCCAAGGTGAAGGGTCCACCTATGGGACCTCCGAACCTCCCGCCACCCCGTGGGCCGCCTCCACGTGGACGATCGCCTTGCGGCATGCCGCCAGCTCTCGTATTTTCGGGTCCGAAACCAAACGTTTTGCTGAGCCGCAAGTTCAGCGTGAAGTGGGCCGGACCGGTCAGGTAATTGATAGGAATGGGAATGTAGGGTTGCGCGGGGACGATGTAATGACAGGCCGCAGTCACCGACCGGCATTGGCCGGAAACATTCGCCGCCAAGGCAGGCCGATCGTTGAATAGCGAATCGCCGCTCAAGTCCTGGCCTACGGTGACGTTGTAGGGCGAGCCGGAGCTGGCAATCATGAAAGGGCTCAGGCGAAACGCATAGGGCAGGCTGATCGTACCGCCTAGGAAGACGCGGTGTCGTACATCGAACGAGGCCCGCCCGTAATCCACGGACAGATCGTACTGATTGGAGGGAAAGCTGGACGCGCCTGGGGTATCGCTGTTGGCGTAGTTCAGAGAGTAATAACCAAATAATGCGAGCCTCTGGCCTACGCGGACATTGAAATTCGTGATCAGCTGATTTTGGCGAAAGGTTCCCTCCGACGTGTACTGATCAATATTGCCCTGGGTTGGATCGGGGCGCGGGCCGGCCGAGTATGGTGTGCCCGGCAGCGGCGCGTTCACGTTCCGCGAGAGAAACTGGTGCACGCCGCGCGAGTTCAGGTAAGAAACAGTCACCGTGGCATTCCGCGTGACTTGGCGCTCCACGCTGACCGCGGCTTGCATGATGTAGGCGGCATGCAGAGCCGGGTCGATCTGATAAATGGTCGGCACTGTCTGTAAAGCTGGCAGAGTGCTTGCCGGTGGCACGAGCGGGAAGAAATTGATCGGCGTGCTCGCTGTGGCGGTGACTATGTACTGCTGCTGCGTGAAGCCGTTCAAACGCTCTGAGTTGAGGATCAAGTTCTCGGCAAAGCGGTCATAAAAGATGCCATACCCGGCGCGTAATACCGTCTTGGGTGCGTTCTTCCCGCCTCCGCCGATTCCCCAGGCAATAGCAATGCGCGGCGCCCAGTCAGCGTGATCGTGAATTTGGTTCTGCGTTTCAAACCGCAGGCCGTAACTGAGGGTTATGTTCGGACGCAGCCGCCAGTCATCCTGCGCATAGAGGCCGGTATCCAACATGCTGGCGTGCACAACCGGAATCCCGCCGCTGGGCGCTGCACTGAGGGAGAACTGGCTAGCACCCGGGGCCGTGGTCGCGCCGCCAGCCAGGATTTGCTCCGCGCTCTGGTACGCGGCCAGGGAGGAGAATATGAAGGTTCCGTTGAAACCTGAGCCTGAGGTATCCACTTCGCGCACGCCCCGCACGCGGCCTCCCAATTTCAGGAAATGCGTGCCCACTCCCAGCGAAAGGTAATCCTGGAGTTCGTAGTGGTCCGTGTGGTCCACCTCGTTTCCGGCGCTGCTGCCGCCGCCGGTGAAAGCACCGATGACGTTAATGGTTGGCCCGGTGTTCAGTGGATCTTGTCGGTTGCTGTCACGCATGAACTGGAAGCGGGTCTCATTCACAACCTTTGTCCCGAAGATCTGGGTATCGCTGATCTGCAGGGTATGCTCCGAGGACGCGGCGTTATAGCCGGTAGACGCCAAGGCAAACTGCCCCGCGCCCGCATTCTCCTGGGTGTCGTGGAAGTATTGGTAGCGAGCGGTAAGCGTGTTGTTCGGCGTGAGTTGGTAGTCGAACCGCGGACTGAGATTGGTGCGGGTTCGCGGGTTGGAGACGCCTTCGCTGAATGGAGTGGGATTCAGGTTGGGATCGAGCACGACGGCGTTCACGACTGCCAACTCATTGATGTTTCGCCGCTGGAAAGCAAAGAAGAAAGATGCCTTCTTGTTCAGCGGGCCCCCGACGTTTCCCATGTAGATGGTCGAGTAATAGGGCGGTTCTTCGCTGACAAAAGGATTGCGGGAATTCAATGCTGAGTCATTTCCCACCACGGAGACCTGCCCGTGGAACTTATCAGTGCCGGGCTTGGTGAAAATCTCGATTCTGCCATATCCCAACTTATCGTATTCCGCGGAAAACGGATTCTGGTTGATGCGGATCTCGCGAATCGAGGACTTCGGAGGCAACTGCCCTCCCGTAAAGCCATCAATGTAGATCTGGCCTCCGTTGGGTCCTGCCGAGGGGCCGGCCAGCGCCTGCAAGTCCTCCTGTAATTCATCCGGATCGTCGGGGAGCGCGTCCAGATCCTTGCCGCTGATCACGATCCCGCTCGCGTTGTTGGCAGGATTGACTTGGACTTGCGCTCCCTCTTCTCCTTGGACCTCGATCTTCTCTTTCTCCACCTCGATTTCCAGGGAGATGTTGAACTGCACGACCTGCGCCGCCGGCACGTCCAGATCCGGTTTCACCAAGGTAGCGAAGCCACGCGCACTGGCGGTGACGGTGTATCTGCCAGGCGGCAGATTCCCAATTTCGAAGGCGCCGGCTGCATCCGTGGTTGCGGCGCGCTTGGCGCCGTCGGGAGCAGCTACTACGACCTTGGCATTCGGGATGACTGCACCGGAAGGATCGGTAACCTGTCCGCGTAAGCTCCCCGTCGGCGCCTGGGCCAGAGAAAGCGCGGTCAGCAGTAACAGCACGGTCAACAGCAAAGCAAACGAAAATTTCAAATTCAGACCCGTACGAATTTGCGCCGCGACGTTCACATCAGTTAACTAGGGCTCGGTGGCAGCTTCTGCATTAGACGAACCCAAGGTCCAAGGGGAAAGCATCATGGATGCGCTTCGGTTGGGCGCTGCGGTCAAGATCGGCTCAACTCCCGCCAATAACGTAATCGCCGTGACTGGCTCGCGCTCTCCTTGCGAGGTCGCAACAATCATGACCGCCTCCCCCTTCTGCAGATCCGCCAGCGTGCTGCTGGGCAAGCGGTTCAATAACCGTTGAAAATCTGGTGCGCCATTGCTCTGCCCTTCGCGCATGGCACCGGGTGCGCCCGGCATTCGGGACGGTGGATGCGCCATTGCCTCACCAGAAGGCCTGGCATGTGGGAGCCCGGAGGTTTGCTCGCCGGTCTCTTCCGCCTTCAGCCGCGTGGCAATGCGTTGCGCCATTTCCGGAGGCAGCTTCTTCATCTGCGAATCGGCTGAGATTTTGACGACAACCGTGCCTTTGGCGATCGCATCCTGCACGGTGACAGAGTTTCCTGACGCATCCAGCGCAGTGATGATTCCGGCAATGTTGCGAAAGGTCCCGGAGACGATTTCCGCAGCGGTCAGTTGGCTGCCGTCTTCGCTGCGCATACCGCGCGCCCACAACTGATCCCCGGTTTTGATCTGGTTAAGCGGAGCGGGCTTGGCTTCGTCGAATCGCACCGAACCGGGCGGGTAGCGACGCAGAACCGTCTCTTTGCTGGTGTGAACTACGACACTCCGGCTTTCCGCGAAGCCGCCGGTCGAGATGGTGATGCTTGCGCTGGGTACATCGACGGCGCTGACCAGGCCGCCAACTCCGTGCCTTTGCCAGGCTTCGCGATCGTGTTCCCGCTTCGCCAGCACATCCGACTGCTTCATTACGATCACGGCCAAGGCGGTGATGGAGTGGCCATCCGCCGCCAGCGACCCGCGAATCAGTACGCGGTCGCCCGGTTGCAGATCTTGCGGCTGGATTGGAGTCGCGCTTTTGAGATCTTTCTGGCCGGGCGGCACGCGCAAGATTCGCGTGGAACTGGAGAGCTGGGCGATCATCTCGGCACCGGAATCGGAAGTCAGAGTAATCGAATCAGCCTGAACGCTTTTGATCGCGCCCGCCGCTCGGGTGAGCTGCGCGGTCGTGGCTCCGCCGGTCGGTGGTCCTTGCGCCTGAGAGAAGGCCTGCGGCCCCAGAATCGCCGCGGCGAGGGGAACCAACGCAAGCATCTTCAGCCATCGCTGCAAACAGACATGCATGGGAGCACTCTAGCATCCGCAAACGGGTGGACATTCACCATTTACGAATTTTTACTTGGGAGCTTTACGAGAATTTACCGTCCTTGACAGACTCTTTACAGATGGTCAGCAACTCTGGTTAGACGCGCACGCATCCATTCGCTCATTCAGTCACAAAATTCTTTTGGATAGGAGTGCGCAGTGATGCGAAGCCGTGTGTGGATGTGTTTCGGCGCGGGCCTGGTTCTTTTGGGGATGGCTGGCCTCATGATGGGATGTGGATCCAGCAGCGCGAAGATTCGCCTGGTCAATGCCACCCCGGATCAATCCAGCCTGAACCTGCTGGTGGACAGCAAGAGCGTGGCCACTGTCAGCTACGGGACGGCCTCCGGATACAATTCGATCAGCTCCGGCTCGCGCCACCTGCAAGTGGAGCCCAGCGGGAGCTCAACCCCACTCATTGATACCACCCAGACCGTCAGCTCCGGCACTAACCTGACCCTGATTTCGCTGAATTACTCCTTCAACATCAGCAGCGCGCTGCTCACCGACGATAATTCCGCACCCAGTTCGGGGAACTTCAAACTACGCATCATAAACGCATCGCCAGGGCTGAGCGCACAAGATGTCTACGTAGAGGCGCCCAACACGAATATTATTTCGGTCTCGCCAACCTTCTCCAACCTGGCGTTCGGGGCAGCCTCCAGCTACAGCACGCTGGCACCCGGGAGCTACGAAGTGTACTTCACGTCGCCGGGGCAGAAGTTCGTGAATCTCGACAGCGGAGCGCTTGCCTTCACCGCCGGACAAATCCGCACCCTAGTCGCGCTGAATTCGCAGTCCGGAGGATTTACGTCGGCAGTGCTGGCAGACTTGAACTGATGCAGCGGCCAGCTGTAGTTGAGAAATGAAAGCGGGATGCGCTGGTTGGCAGGGTTGGAGAGCAGCGGTGAAGTATGCGCATTATCAGACTTTGGGGAAAGTGATGAGAGCCCGGTGGAAAATGTTCATAGGCTGCCGACGGCATTCGTAGCCGTTTGAAACACAGTGCTACCCCAAGCATTCTTAGTGACCGCAGGAATAACAGCAATAGCATACCCAGATGCGAAGCTCGTCAGAAAACCTTCCAGCCCCTGGCCGATAGCGGCATGAAGTGAGCCGTTGAACAAGGCGAATCCCAGTGCGCCGGGAGTAAACCATCCCTCACCGAAATTACCCACGACTTGGTTGAGCTTCTTCGCGAAGAACACACCGAAGAATGCCTCAAAGAAGCCCCATGCGGCGATGACGACTAAGAGGCCAACGATGCTTAAGGGGAGACCCGCAGCCTATGAAGTGCGCACCGCATTGTGCCGGCGTAGGGGTATCCATACCCAAGTTCCAGCATGAAATGAAAGCGCAAGATCGTAGACAGCCACGAGGAATACAGCGAGCCCAACAGAGTTGCCGATTTTGTGCCACTTGAAGCCGTAATCCGACACACGTTCACGACGGATTGCAATGAGGCAGCGGAACCAGCCCTTCTGCCGAAAACTGAAATGCTGCGAGTGCCAGAAGGGCGGCTAGCCCGCTCAGGCGCCGAAATATCGGAATCAAGGCTGGTGTGCAGGCGAGGCTCACAAGTACAACTCCCAGCGAAATACCGAAATCGATCGCTGCCTGCAGACGATTTGTGGCTGGATGTTTCATTGTGCTGGCGCGTCGCCCTTTGGCGTGCTCCAAGAAGCTGAGATCTGTGCCAGCTATCCCCCTATCGTCTGGAGTACCTCGAGTGCATACAGGGCCCCCTGCGGTGTCTCTTCGTGCTTGAAATAAGCAAACACGTCGCGGCCCTGCTCCAGGTGGTCGCGGATGGTCTTTATCATCGCACTGCGTTCGTCGGGAGAATACTCGGGCTTGCGGTAGCGGTAATAGCCGAAATCCGCGGTGGTCACGTCAGGAGTCACGCGCTCCTCGGTTTCTGCTACGCACAGGGCGGCATTGTGGGATTTGAGCAAGTCATAGATTGCGTCCACGAACCAGGAAACATGGCGAAATTCAAAAGCCAGCGGCACGCCTCGCGGCAGAACAACCAGAAAATCCTTCAGCAACACTGGGTCAGCTTTCAGGTTTGGTGGGAGCTGAAACAGGATCGGACCAAGTTTCTTCGCCTGGGCCAGCGGCTCGATTGTTCCCAGGAAACGCTTTACAAACTCCTCGGTGCCCTTCAGCCGCTTGATGTGGGTGATCACCTGGTGCGCCTTGATGCCGAAGCGGAAGGTCTGCGGTGTCTCGGCCAGCCACTTCTGCACCGTGGTGTCTTTGACCAGCTGGCGGAACGTGAAGTTCACCTCGACCGTGTTGAGCTGGGTGGAGTAATAGCTGAGAAACTTGGATTGCGCCAGCTTGTCGGGGTAGAAATCGGGTTTCCAGCTGGGGTAGGCCCAGCCCGAGGTGCCGGCATAAAGTTGCGCCATAGTGGCTCCCGCGTGTAATTCTGCGTGGAAATGTATATCAGAGCGGGTGCAAAAAAGCAGATTCCTCGGCGGTCTCGGCGCTCTAGGCGATCTCGGCGGTGAGATTTTTCCGCGCTGTGCCCGGCCCGGCGGTCGGACTAGAGCTTACGCTTCCTCGTTGCCAAGGAGCGAGGTGATGCGGCACTCCTGGACGGATGCTTGCGGCTCCTGGCGGCTTTCTCGCTTGTCACAGGAGGCGGTGCCCGGCGTTGCGCCCTGCGGGACATCTGGGCGGCTCTGGCCTCGGCCTGGGCCACGATTTTCAGCTTTTCGTCTTCGTCCAATTCTCGGGCAGCCATCATTCCGCCGACATCGGGCAGCTTCTGCTTCAACTGGAGCACCGGCTCGAACAGGTCGCCCATCTTCTCGACCCGCTCAAGTACCTGCGGAGCTTCGAACACCACCAGCTTGGGATCTTTTTTCGCCAGGACGCGCTCGACCTCGTCCCATTTCAGGGGAGTCGAGACGGTGGGACGCTCCCGCGCCCGCAGTGAATATACCGAGACGGTAGTCTTGTGCTCGTCATTCTGGCTCCAGTCCACCAGCACCTTGCCGGTGCGCATCGCTTTTTTCATGTCCGATACCACCAGGTCCGGATGCTCCTCTTCCAGCAGCCGAGCCAAGGCATGGGCCAGAGGCTTCGTCTTCTCGTAGCTGGTGGGCGTGTGCAGCGGCACGTAAATCTGCAGGCCTTTTGATCCGGAAGTCTTGGGAAAACTTTTCAAGCCGAAGTGCTCGAAGATTTCGCGCAACCATAGGCCAACCTTGGCGCATTGCACCATGTCGGCGGGTGGGCCGGGATCGAGGTCAAAGACAATCATGGTGGGGCAGCTAATGTCCTTGGCCAGCGACAGCGAGGGATGCAGCTCCAGCGACGCCAGATTCGCGATCCAGATCAGGGTAGGCAGATCATCGGCAAGAATGTAATTGACGTTGCGCTGATTGCCGTAGCTCCAGATGGGCGCGGTCTTGACCCATTCGGGCCGATGTTTGGGCGCGTTCTTCTCGAAGAAAAATTCTTCGTCGACGCCCCCGGGATAGCGCTTCATGGTGAGGGGCTTGCCTTTCAGATGCGGCAGCAGCACCGGCGCGATGCGGGCGTAGTAGTCGATCACCTGGCCCTTGGTGAATCCGGTGGCGGGATAGAGCACCTTGTCCAGGTTGGACAGCTTCAGGCGCTTGCCTTCAATCTCGACCACGGGAGAGTTGCTCATTGTTTCCTTTGGCGGCACATCACTGTGATGCCGAGTCTGGTGGCACGGTTGATATTACGCGGGAACCGCGCCGGTGTGGCTTGTAAAAGCAGATTCCTCGCGGCCAGGGCCGCTCGGAATGACAAGAGGGGTTGCCTGGTGCTGGTTTGACAACTTCCCTTCCCTCCGCGTAATTTCAAATCCTTCCTGCATGTTTCCCCCCATCCAGCCCGGAGGTGCCATGAAACGCCGCATAATCCAAAGCATCCTTGTCATTTTTATTTTGACTGGACTGGCTGCTGCCCAGGATGTTGCTTCATTTGAGAAGCGCATTACCGTCAAGAAACTGGATAACGGCATGACGGTGCTCATCCTGGAGCGTCCCGAGGCGCCGGTTTTCTCCTTTTTTACCCATGTTGACGCCGGCTCGGTCCAGGATCCACTCGACGAAACGGGCCTGGCGCACATGATGGAGCACATGGCCTTCAAGGGCACCGACAAGATTGGCACGAAGAACTATGCGGCGGAGAAGGTGGCGCTCGAGAAAGTGGAGAAGGCCTATGCGGCTTACAACGCCGAGCGCCACAAGCGCGTAGGACGCGATGAACAGAAAATTAAAGAGCTGGAGAAAGCCTGGGAGGATGCCATCCAGGAAGCGCAGCAATACGTTATCCCTAACCAGTTTGGCGAAATCATCGAAAAGAACGGTGGCGAGGGCTTGAATGCGTTCACCAGCGATGACGAGACCGGCTATCACTACTCGTTGCCGACTAACCGCTTCGAACTGTGGGCCTATCTTGAATCCGAGCGCTTCTTGCACCCGGTCATGCGCGAGTTTTACAAGGAGCGCAACGTCGTGATCGAAGAGCGCCGCATGCGGGTGGATAGCAACCCCATAGGCCGCCTGCTGGAGCAATTCACCGCGGAAGCTTTCGCGGCCCATCCTTATCATCGTCCAACCGTGGGGTGGCTATCGGATCTGAACAATTTCTCCGCTACCGACGCGGAAAACTTCTTCCACGAATACTACGTACCGTCCAACATGGTTGTGGCTGTGGTCGGGGATATCAAAGCCTTGGAGGCCATGCCGATCATCGAAAAATATTTTGGCCGGCTGCCTGCCAAACCCAGACCACTCGACCAGACAACTGTCGAGCCATCCCAGAACGCTGTCCGCGAGGTAGTTCTCCATGATCCCTCACAGCCGGTTTATCTCGAGGGCTACCATCGTCCCGATTACCTGACTAAAGACGACGCGGTTTACGACGCCATCGCCGACGTCATGTCCAACGGCCGCACTTCGCGCCTTTACCGGTCCCTGGTTCGTGACAAACAGATCGCATCCATGGCGGGTGGCTTCAGCGGCCTGCCCGGCAACAAGTATCCTCACCTGTTCGCCTTTTACGGAGTGCCGCTCCCCGGGCACACGCCGCAAGAAATCGCCGACGCGATCCACCAGGAAATCGAGCGCCTCAGAACTCTGGATGTGACGGAAGAAGAGCTTAAGATGGTCAAGACCCGCGCCAAGGCGAGTTTGCTGCGCAGCCTGGCTGATAACCAGGGCCTGGCTCTGCATTTAGGCATCATCGTGGCCCGTTATGGGGACTGGCGCGAACTTTTCTATGAGGTCGATCGCATTGACAAGGTGAGCAAGGCGGATATCCGCCGCGTTGCCAACCAGACCTTCGTGCCGACCAATCGCACGGTCGGAATCATCGAGACCAACAAGCCGGCGACGTCGCAGGGAGGCAAGTGATGAAAAACAACGTTGCGATACGCCGAGTCCTAATCGTTCTTACGCTCATTTTCGCTAGCATCTTCGCTTCTGGGCAAGCTGCGGACTGGCAGAAGATCCAGATTCCGCCCTTACCCGCGTTCCAGCCGATTGAGCCCAAGCGCATCGAGCTTCCCAATGGCATGGTGATCTTCCTCCAGGAAGACCATGAGCTTCCGCTCATTGATGGCTTTGCCCGCATTCGTGGAGGGTCCCGCGACGAGCCCGCCGCCAAAGCCGGCCTGGTGGATATTTACGGCGAGGTGTGGCGCACGGGCGGTACCAAAACGCAGACTGGCGACCAGTTGGACGATTTCCTGGAAGCTCGCGCCGCCAAAGTCGAAACCGGCGACGGCTTGGACTCCACCAGCATTGGCCTGTCCTGTTTGAAGGCCGACTTCGATGACGTCTTCAAAGTCTTTCTCGATCTGCTGCGTAACCCGGAGTTCCGATCCGACAAGCTGGAACTTGCCCAAAAAGGTATGTTCGACGCTATTTCGCGCCGCAACGACGAGATCGACGAAATCGTCGGGAGGGAAGCGGCCAAGCTGGGATATGGCTCCCAAAGCCCATATACCCGCATTCCCGAATATGCCACCGTAGCCGCGGTGACGCGCCAGGACCTGATCAATTGGCATCGCAATCACGTCTACCCCAACAACATTATTCTTGGGCTTAGTGGCGACTTCGATTCTGCCGCTATGGAAGCCAAGCTCCAGCAGGCGTTCGGCTCCTGGCCCCAGGGTCCCGCGTTCAAGAAGGAAGAAATTCCCATCAATCCGGCCAAGCCCGGCTACTACTTCGTTAAGAAAGAAGATGTGAACCAGAGCGCGATCCGGCTGATCGAGTTGGGAACCACCCGCAAGAATCCCGACTACTACGCCATCCAGGTATTCAACGAAGCCTTCGGCGGCGGCTTCTCCTCGCGTCTGTTCTCCGTCATCCGCTCCCAACTCGGCCTAGCCTATTCGGTTGGTGGGGGAGTCGGAACCGCGTGGGATCATCCCGGCCTCACTCGTCTGGGCGTGGGCACCAAGAGCCAAAGCACGGTCGAGTCGATCCAGGCCCTCTACACTCAGATTGACGACTTGCAACCGTATCCGCTTAGCGAAGAAGAAATCCGCCGGGCCAAGGATTCCATCCTCAACTCTTTTATCTTCAACTTCGATACCCCCGAAAAAGTGCTGCGCGAAAAGATGGCTTATGAGTTCTATGGCTACCCCCTGGATTTCCTGGAGCGCTATCGAGCCGGTATTGAAAAGGTCACCAACCAGGAAGTAGCTCGCATTCCTGCCAAGTACCTCCACAAAGGCAAGATGGCGGTACTGGTAGTGGGTAACGCCGCGGAGTTTGATAAGCCGTTGTCTTCCCTGGGTCCGGTAACCCCGATTGACATAACGATCCCCCCGCCTCCGAGCGAAGCTGAGACTAAACCGGCCAAACCGTCGAGCAAGTAAGCGAAGAAGGGCAGTGGGCCCGGGTCTTCGACCCGGGCAAGCCGGGCCCGCATGTCAGCGTGTGATGCAGGTCACAGACGGATGTGATGGAAAAAGGTTCTTATCTCACGGTGGATCCTTCCCATCGTCATTCCGTCAGAGTGGTGGTACAGCGTATTTACTCGCCGGGAGGCTTCTTCTATCGTCTGGTTGCGTATGGGGACGGACAAACCTACCGGCCATCGGAATTCGGTACGCTTGAGCAACTGGAGGAAGCACTTCGTTCCGTGGCGCCCAACTTCAACGGAATTGTGTCTGCGGAAACAAGCCAGGCGCAGCACACCTCCATAATCTTCAGCCGAGAAATGGAGCTGGACGACTCGCAATTGTCCCGCCTGGGTCTGAAGCAGGACGCCGCATCCTGAATCTGCCTAATCCAGCGCCTTGCGGAAGCGGATCACACTGAGGCTCAGAACGAGCAAGGCAAGCACGGCCATGCCCGCCACTTGCGGCCACAGAATATCTAAACCTACTCCTTTGAGATACACACCCCGCACTACGACCAGAAAATAGCGTAGAGGGTTGAGGTAGGTGATTTTCTGCAGCCACCCCGGCATCGTGCTGATAGGAAACCCAAAGCCGGAAAAGGTGATCGCCGGCATGATGAAGAAAAACGCCGTGATCATGGCTTGCTGTTGCGTCGAAGACACCGTCGAAATGAACAGACCCACGCCCAACTGGCATAACAGGAAGACAACCGTGCCTGCGAACAACACCGCCAGCGAACCACGCAAAGGAACACCAAACCACAGTGTCCCCACGACTGCGATCAGAGCGACGTCCAGCAGTCCGATCAGGAAAAAGGGCAGCGTCTTTCCCAAAATAAATTCCAAGGGACGGATGGGAGTGACCATGATCTGCTCCAGCGTGCCAATCTCGCGCTCGCGAACGACGGCGAAGGCGGTCAGTGTGGTCACCAGAACGAGGGTGAGGCTGCAGATTACGCCGGGCACAAAGAACCAGCGGCTCTTCAGGTCGGTGTTGTACCAGGGCCGCGGTTCGAGTTCCACCCGCGGTATGCGTTCTACCAGCATGGGCGAGATGCGCTGCAGGCGGTCCTGCTGGTAATCCTGGGCAAAGCCCTGCGCGATCTGGCTCACGTACCCCGACGCGATCAGGGCGGTATTGGAGTTGGTGCCATCCACAATGACTTGCAGGGGAGCTGTCTGGCCTTTGCGCAGGTTTTCAGAAAAACCGGCGTTGATTTCGAGAGCTACGACCGTATCTCCACGATCGAGAAGGTCCACTATCTGCTCACGATTCGTGAGCTGGCGTTGCACATCGAAATACGGACTGGAGGAGAAGCGGGAAATCAGCTCGCGGCTCTCCTGGCTGTGATCAAAATCGACAATCACTGTCGGCACGTGACGAATTTCAAAATTCGCCGCATATCCGAAGATCAACATCTGGAACAGCGGCGGCCCAAACAAAATGTAGCGCGTGCGCTTGTCGCGAAACACCTGAATAAATTCTTTGATCAGCATCTGCTTAAGCCGCGACAGCATATCCGCTCCTCAAGCCAGCCTCTTGTGAAACACGCGCGTGGCCAGCAGGGCCATCAGCACCGCAAAAATCGCCAGGGGAATCATCTCCGCGTAGAGCATGCTGGCGGGCGTGCCTTTAAGAAAGATCATTTTCAGCGCGGAGACGTAATAACGTGCCGGGATGATGCGAGTGACGATCTGGATCACCATGGGCATCTGCTCGATCGCAAACAGGAAACCGGAGAGCAGGAACGCCGGCAAGAACGTCGCAATCAGCGCAATCTGGCTGGCGGCGAGCTGATTCTTGGCGACTACCGAAATGAAGAACCCGAGACAGAGCAGCGCTATGAGGAACAATGCCGAACTGATAAACAAAGCCGCCACCGTCCCCCGGAACGGCACATGAAACCAGAAGATGGCCATGACGGCACAGAGTCCGGCATCGAACAACCCGATCACGAAGTAGGGCGCAAGCTTGCCCAGCATGATTTCGAAGGGCGTGACCGGGGTGGAAACTAACTGTTCCATGGTCCCACGCTCCCACTCGCGCGCGATGGTCAGCGAAGTCAGAAACGCGCCGATCACCGACATGACCAGCGCCAGAACTCCCGGAATGATGAACCAACTGCTCTCGAGATCCTCGTTGTACCAAGTGCGGGCATCGACGCTCAGGGGCGCCGGCTGGTCCGTCTGACCGCGCCGCTCCAGCCACTCCAGCTGCACCTCGTTCGAGTAGTTTTGCAGGACTGCTTGCGTATAGCCGGTCAGAACATTCGCGGTGTTGTCGTCGGAGGCGTCAATGAGCGCCTGGACCTTTACCGTCGTTCCGGTGCGCAGCTTATGGGAAAAATCGTGGGGGATGACCAGTCCCATTTTCGCCTGGCCGTCATCAATAGCGTGTACGACCTCGGGGTAGCTATTGACCGCGCGAACGATGTGAAAATATTGCGAAGCCTGAAAACGCTTAAGCAGATCCTGGCTATCCTGGCTGCCTTCGCGGTCGTAAACGTAAATGGGGAGGTGCTTAAGATCCAGGTTCACGCCGTAGCCGAACAGCAGCACCAGCACAATCGGCATAATTACGACGATGATTAAGCTGCGCACGTCACGCCGGATCTGAATGATTTCTTTGCGAGCAATCGCAGTCAGCCGGGTGAAGCTCATGGCCTAGTTCGCCTCCCGGCGCGCCGTTGCGCGCCCCGTTGTCAGGGAGACGAACACGTCCTCCAGGCTGGGACGAATCTTCTCGATCTTCGCCACCGTGATCCCCCGCTGCCCCAGATAGTTCTTGATCTCCGGGATGGCCGAAGCAGCCTCGCGAACCACCAGGTGCAAAGCGCTGCCGAAAACAGCGGCGTCCAGGACATTGGACGCGGACTGCAGCGCTTCCACCGCCGGCCCGAGCGGCTCGCATTCCACCAGCAGCAACTCTCCTTTCATGGATTTCTGTTTCAGCTCGGTAGGCGTGCCCAGCGCGACTATCTGGCCGCGGTAGATCAGAGCCAGCCGGTTGCAGTATTCCGCCTCTTCCATGTAGTGGGTGGTAACAAACACGGTGACACCTTCGGCGGACATGGTGTGAATCAAATCCCAAAACTGGCGGCGGGAAATCGGGTCGACGCCAGAAGTCGGTTCATCGAGGAAGATGATGGGCGGCTGGTGCAAGACAGCACAACCGAGCGCCAGTCGCTGTTTCCACCCGCCCGGCAACGTGCCGGTGAGCATCTCCTGGTGTTCTCTGAGGCCAGCCATTTGCAGCGCCCAATCGATGCGCTCCTTCACCAGCTGGCGCGGAACGTTGTAAAGCCCGGCAAAAAGCCGCAGGTTTTCGATGACCCTGAGATCGTTATACAAAGAGAATTTCTGCGACATGTAGCCGATGTTCTGACGCACCGTTTCCGGCTCCCGCCCCACGTCAAACCCCGCCACCAGCGCGCGCCCTGAGGTCGGGCGGAGCAACCCGCACAGCATCCGGATCGTCGTGGACTTGCCCGCGCCATTCGGACCGAGAAAACCGAAGACTTCTCCCTTGCGAGTTTCCAAGTTAATGTGATCGACGGCGGTGAAGTCGCCGAAGCGCTTCACAAGATCTTGAATGAGGACGGAGCGGTTGGAGTTGTTCATGCCGCCCCTCCCGCCGCCACCGCATCCACGAAGAGGTCCTCGATGGTTGGCGTGACTTGATGAATTTCGTCGAACGGAACTCCTGCCGCGCGCAAGCGGGCGGAAAAGTCTGCGCTTCGGCGCTGCGTTTCGTCCACCACAAGGTGCACGCCGTCGCCGGTCAGGACCATGCTGGAGATGCCTTGGCTCTCGGCCAATGCCTCTCGCACTTGTCGCGGATCAGGCGCGATCACCGCCAACACGCCTTTGCGCATGCGCGCTTTCAGGTTTGCCGGGGTGTCGCAGAATAAGAGCTTCCCCTTGTGCATGAGCGCCACGCGATGGCAACGTTCTGCCTCGTCCAGGTAGGACGTGGACGTGAGAATGGCCACCCCTTCCGCAACCAGGTTGTAAAGAATGCGCCAGAAATCGCGGCGGGAAACTGGATCTACTCCTGTGGTGGGCTCGTCGAGCAGAATCACTTTCGGCCGGTGGATCAGGGCGCACACCAATCCCAGCTTCTGCTTCATGCCGCCGGAAAGCTTGCCCGCCAGCCGCGCGCGGAACTCGCTCATGCCCGCCGCCTGCAAAAGTTGTGGGGAGCGCAGGTTGCGCTCGGCTTTCTCTACTCCGAACAAATCTGCATAGAAACCGATGTTCTCATCGACAGTGAGATCTTCATAAAGCCCAAACCGCTGCGGCATGTAGCTGAGGTGCTGCTTTGCGCCCTCCGGATCACGAGCGACATCGAAGCCGGCCACCACAGCGGTTCCCGCGTCGGGCGGGAGAACGCCTGCCAGCATGCGCAGAGTTGTGGTTTTGCCGGCGCCATCCGGCCCGACCAGGCCAAAGATTTCCCCCGACCGGACTTCAAAGCTGAGCTGCTCGACCGCATGCACATCGGGAAAGCGCTTCGTCAGTCCCGAAATTCGGATGGCGGGTTGGACTTCAACGCTCATTGCCTTGCCGCCTGGGTCGCCGACGCCAGTTCGATCTCCGCGTCAGCGGGCATACCGGGCTTCAATTCATGATTGGGATTCTCGACATCAATCTTGATGCGATAGACGAGCGTCACCCGCTCTTTGAAGGTTTGCACGCTCTTGGGCGTGAACTCGGCCTTGGAAGAGATAAAAGAAATCCGGCCCCGATAGGTTTTGCCCGGATAGGTGTCGGTACGGATGACCGCCGGCTGTCCCCAGCGAATGCGTCCCAGGTCCGTCTCGCTCACGTAGGCCCGCAGCCAGACGTCATCGAGATCGCCAAGTGTAACTACCGGGGTGTTGGGGGCAACCACCTCGCCGAGTTCTGCCTGACGAACCAGCACCACTCCCGACTTCGGCGCCGTGAGCGTCGCGTATTCCAGATTGATGCGCGACATGCGCAGCTTTTGTTCGGCCTGCACGACATTGGCGCGATTGATGTCGAGCTGCTCGCGCCTGGTGCCTTCGACCGCCTCGTCATACTGCTGTTGGGCTCGGTCCACCGCGGCCTGCGCCCGCTTCAAGTTTGTTTCGGCCTGATCACGGGCCTGCTGCGAGCCGACCTCTTGTTTGAAAAGCGTGTCAGCGCGCTTGAAATCGAGTTTCTTCTGCTCCAGATCGGCTTTCGCGTCCAGCAGAACCTGCTCGGTCGCCTGGAGTTCCTGCTGCCGAGTTCCGGCCAGCCCGAGATCGAGTTGCCGGCGTTGAACGCGCAAGGCGGCCTCGTCCATGGCGACTTGCTGCCGGTAGTCATCGCTGTCGAGCTTCGCGAGAAGCGCTCCCCGCTCCACCCACTGGCCTTCTTCTATGGGCAGCTCGACAATGCGTCCCTGTACTTTGAAACCGACCACGCTCTCGTGGGTCTCGATGTTGCCCGACACTTTCAGTAACTTGCCGTTGGTCTCCTTATCGGCCCAGCGGGGACGAAGGTAGAAGTAGTAACCTGCGGCAAGCACTGCCACAAGAAGAATGAGAATAGGAATTCTGCGTTGCATTACCGAACTCCCTGTGAATGATTGCCGGTTCCCGACCAGAAAACCGCGAAAGCGGTATCCAGCCGCTTTTTGAGACTCGACGGTGGGCTGATACTCCACAGCAGGACTGTGCCAAACACACACTGTTGAAAGGCGAGGGCCATCTCTTCGGGTCTCAGGTCCCCGCGGACTTCTCCGCGCTCCTGCCCCAGCTCGAGAATTTCCTCAAGCATTTTCCTGCCGCGCGCCATGGTCCCCGCCATCGCTTCGCGCACGGCATCACTCGAGAACAAGGTGGCAATCAGGCCGCGGGCCAGAGGCTGGCTGCGCGCGGGCTCCTCGGCTACGCGCTCCATCAGTTCCCGCAGGATTTTGTGGATTTTCTCCTTGCCGGTACGGGCCGCCTGAACTGCGTTTTCCACCTTGCTGAGTTGGATATCGTGCAGCACCGTCAGGACGTGTTCCTTGCTGGGGAAGTAATTAAAGAAAGTTCCCTTGCCCACGTCGGCGGCTTCGGTAATGTCCTCGACCGTAGTGTTGAAAAAACCGTGCTCGGCAAAAAGCTGCATGGCGGCTCGGAAGATTCGCTGGCGAGTTTCCGCACGTCTGCGCTCTCGACGGCCGGCCATGGGCTGTGAAGCAGATTCCGCGATCGTTAATAATCGACTATTAGTCATATATGACTCTAAGTCGCATATTAAAGTGATCGGGGCAGCTTGTCAAGGAAAAGTGAGGGGCGCTTGAAGGGATGGAGACCAGCGCTCCGAAGGCCCTCCTGCCCGATGTTGCACCATTTTGCGTGCGGTCGGCCTGGGTTCCCCAGACAGCGCATCGCCAATCTGCGTTCCCACTGACCAAGTTTGGCGAATCGGTTCCTTGGGGCAGGATGCCGCTGGGCCTCCGCGGAAGCCCCAAGAGCCTTCTTGTGGAGCTGAGG
Organism: Terriglobales bacterium; assembly: GCA_035631655.1. Classification (GTDB taxonomy): domain Bacteria; phylum Acidobacteriota; class Terriglobia; order Terriglobales; family Acidobacteriaceae; genus Gp1-AA122. The sequence goes on along the minus strand of DASQIH010000095.1, from coordinate 1,609 downwards.
AAACTGGTCTACAATCCGCGCCAAAGAGTGGGGCAGTGCGCGAGATCTTCGCCGCAAAGCAGGTCTTTTCTCTTCGAGGGGCTCCATACGCGGCGGGATCACCCAAGAGTTGCTGCAAGGAGAGAGATACGTCATGTGGAGACCCGGCACATGGAGGCTTTGGCTTAGACACGCCGCTCTCATATTCCTCGCGGCGATTACACTGGTCGCTGCTGCCCTCGCACAGGACTATCTAACGGCCGGAGGTATCCCATTCTCAGCTCTTCCAGCCGCCGCTCCGGACGAGCCCGCCTTCAGCATTATTAAGCAGGTGGACGAAGTAAACCTCATGTTCACCGTGACCGATTCCAAGAGTCGCCTGCTGAGTGATCTCTCCGCGGCAGACCTTCCTTTGCTGGACAATCACCAGCCTCCGGGAAAAATCCGCTATTTCCAGCGGCAGAGTTTGCTGCCTTTACGAGTCGCTCTGCTAATTGATGCCAGCTCTTCGATCGCGGGACGATTTGGCTTCGAGAAAAAGGCGGCCAGCATTTTTCTGAAGAAGATGCTGCGTCCCGGATTGGACCAGGCCTTCCTGGTCGCGTTCGATGATGATGTTCACCTGCTCAACGACTTCACGGACGACGTCCTCGCGATGCAGGAATCTTTGAACCGGCTCAAGCCGGACGGAAACACCGCACTGTACGATGCCATCGTCTTCGCTGCTGATAAGTTGCGTACTTATCCGGAACCCACCGTCACCCGCCGCGTAATTATCGTTATCACGGACGGCGAGGATACTAAGCACCATGCCATCCTTTACGATGCGGAGCAGGCGGCAATCCGCGCCGACAGCGTCCTGTTTGCTCTGAGCACCAACAAGCTGGACCCCAGCTCTCGGTACCCGCGAGGTGAGGCCGTCCTGGACATATTGAGCCGGACCAGTGGGGGCAGTATTCTGCCGGCGCACGAGCGTTCTGAAATCAATCACGCGTTTAGCAGTATCGAGAAGGCTCTTCGCAGCCAGTATGTCTTGGGCTACACGCCTGCGGGATTCAAGGCGGATGGGAGTTTCCACACCATCGAAATTCTTCCGCGTAAACCTCACCTAAAGGTGCAATGCCGCAGAGGCTATTACGCGACCCGGCGGTGACCGGCGGGTGTCCCTGCCTAGCGCATTTCCAGTCTCGAGGGTGCCCCGTTCAAGCTCCGCTTGGGCGGCGCTTTCTCTGTGTGTGGCGCTCCTTTGCGGTTGTTGGTTCTTGATGGTTGATTTAAGCGGAAGTCGGCCACGGATTAGCACGGATGAACAACGAGGTCGACCCCTGAGAGTCGTGGCTGCGTGTCCCCCAAGCAGATTCCTCGGAGTGCCAAGCGGGAAAGAAACTCGGAACGACATTAGCATGGAAGTCTGCAGCGGAATCAGTGACGGACGAAACCCCCGCCCAAGCGGAGCTTGGACGGGGCACCCTGAATGTATAGATGCGCTAGAGGGAAAGCCTCCCGCCGATGCGACGGGCGCTTGTTTGTGCTGCGCGATGATCGAAGCTTTGCCTACGGCCGGGGTTCTAGCACGATTTCACGTGCCAGGCGATCTCCCAGCACGTCACGAATCGGTTCCCGCTCGCGG
>DASQIH010000094.1:0-5443 GCA_035631655.1 Terriglobales bacterium | reverse complement strand
CGCTCGGTGAGACCGGAACCGGAGCGCCCAAGGTCGTCATCGATCACGCTAACATTGGCAAAACCCATCTCCCGAGCGTGATCTACCAGTCCATACTGGCGCCGCTGGCTCTCTTGGTTGTGCATGACTTGGCCTGGGCTGGACTGGCGAACATAGACAATGGCACGTCGGCTGAGACGTTCAGCAGTCAGCTTCGCGTTCATCTCCGCCTCCGTTTGCCTCGCCCGCGTCTCTTTCCTGGGCGGCTTGGATCAGCAGGTCCATCAGAGCCATGGCTAGTTCTTTCTGTTGTTCGTCGGGTATTGCCGCTTTGGGGGCATCGACGAGCAGCAGGTGTAACTGCGAGTGCGGTAGCTTCACCGGTCGATTCACGCATTACCTCCCGAGGAGATTGTTCCTGGGAAGCCTTATCCCAATCGTGCGCAGCTTGCCAAGTACTCAGTACGTCGCGCAGTTCGCGCATTGCTTCAGCACAGACCAGAGGCGAACCAATCGAGAACTTTGCGCATTCGGGATCAAACATCCAGTCGGGAAGTGCACAAATCGTCCGGTCGGCAAGTTGGCAGAAAAGCTGCTCGCCGTAGCGGTTCTTCATCCGTCGCCATACGCGCAAGGACTGGCCGTAAAGCGGATGCCAACGGTAAAACACCGTTGCGAACTCAGGATGATGTGCATCATGTTTCGGGATCGCCTGGCACGGGAAAGAGTCACTTGGCACAAGCCAGCGGACAGGCCGCCATCCAACAAGGCTATCGCGTGCTCTATCGCGAAACTCACTCCCTGCTCGACGATCTGGCCGAAGCCACGCTGGACGGCACGCGCAAAGAACACATGGAGTTTCTGCAGACCGTGCCCCTGCTGATCATCGACGATCTGGGAATGCGCAAGCTGCCGCTCACGGCCGCCGAAGAGCTGCTGGAGATCATCATGCGCCGCTACGAGCGGGCCAGCACCATGCTGACTTCTAATCGACCGGTGGAGGACTGGGGCAAGCTGCTGGGCGATGCCGCTGCTGTGAGTGCGATGCTCGACCGCCTGCTCCACCACGGGCACCTCCTCAAGTGCGGTCCTCGAAGTTGGAGAACCAAAATGGAAGTGCTGGAACACTGAATCTCAGTTCCGAATGCGCACGTCACTCGGGTGCGGATAGCAGGGTTTCGAGTGAGATCGGATTGTGGGTTGGTGTTCGCTAGTTTTGCGCGCGCAGTTCTTCTCGGGCGATTGGCTCGCCATTGAGAAAAATGGTCTCTATCGAGTCATAGGCCGAGACATTCGTGAGCGGATTCTCCTTGAGTAGGAGCAAATCAGCTCGCTTGCCGACCTCGATCGAGCCCAATTCGTGCGACAGTCCCAGAGCGATTGCGTTATCGAGCGTCCCGGCCCGCAGAATCAACGCTAATGGAGCACCGGCGTCGGCCCAGTTTTGCAACTCAAGCCGTCCATTCAGCCCCGGTGGATTGCCGAAGCCGTCGACCCCGGGCGTGTCACTCCCGAAAATGAGAGGCACATGTTCCTGCAACATGATTTTGAACGTCGCTCGGGTTCTTTCAATCGTTGCCTTGAGCAATGGCTCGAAGCCCGGTGGTGGGGAGGCCTTCCGATATTCGTCTAGCAGCGCATTGCGGGCCTTCACGCCTTCACCCGACCGCAAATAAGCTGTCACTCCCGGCGGCAGCGCCATGGTGAGCCTGGGATCAGCGAGCAGCACTGGATCAACCATCGCGCGCTCCCCGGCGACTGTCTGCATTGTCGGTTGCACACGCGTTTTGAGGCGCGCCGCGGCGGCAATCACATTGCTTGCTGCTGGGGGCGGCGCGGAATTCCCGAAATCGCCCGGCCAAACCCAGAGACCGTGCGCGATGATATCAGCATGGGCATCAAGCGCCGACCGCCAACTGTCAACGCTGTTGGCGTGGACGATGAGCGCCAACTTGCGCTCCTTAGCGACGGCTTGAATCTTTTGCAGCGTCTCGGTGTGCAGATAGGGCCAGTTGAACATGCCGAATCCAGACTCCACGAACGCTTTGACACAAATGGCGCCAGCATCTGCAGCCCTTGATACTGCGCGTTCGGGCGTGTAGTCGCTAGGATTCAGCGATTTGGGCCAGTGGTCCGCTTCTTTCGGTTCGTAAATCAAGTTGGGAAAGTTCGGCGACGAGGGCGGTGGAACATTGAATGCCATGTAACCGGTGGCGACCTTTATTCCTCTGCCGCACGGATAGAAGTGGGGATGCAACCGCGTACCTTCAAACCACGCTTGGTCGGTTGGCGTCGTGTCGAGGTCAACGACGGAGGTAAAGCCGAATGCGAGATAGGCGCGCGGAACCTGCGCGAGATAGGCAGTCCAAAGCTCCGGGTGCGCACCGATTGCGTCGTCATCTAGCGCCGCGGAGTGGCCCACATGCACGTGCGAATCGATCAGTCCGGGTATGAGAAATCGCCCGCTCCCGTCTATTCGCCGTGCGTGCGGACCGGCAACCCGATTCTTGCCGACCTCAACGATCTGGCCGTCGCGAATGACGACATCTGCACGAAGCAACGGAGTGGCCCGTTCAGGCGAAATCAGAGTGACATTCTCGATCACTATGCCCTGATCAACAACGCGCTGCGCGTGAGCGGTGGACCCAACATTGAGAACGATCAGCGCAGTGAGTACTCTGACAAACAATCGATTGCTCAAAAGCGCACCGTCCTATCCAGAGATCTGTGGCGACGAGAAAACTATACGAACCCCCCGACCCCAAAGTTCCGTCCGTTGCTGACGCGCTGGCTTAGACCCAATAAAGATTCAGACTTGCCTCCGCGGGCAGTAGTAGGGTAGAACAAGTTGGTTCCGGATGGTCTACCTTCATTGGCCGGTTTTGAAGTGATAATCGTTGGCCAGTTTTCAGGTGATCACTGAGGTTAGGCCGCTATCTCTCCGAAAGTTGACAAGGGCTATCCACGACCTACAAAACAAGAACATGAAGAATTGAGAAACGGGCGCACCAGCCTGCCCGCACGTCTTCGCGCACCTTCAGCACACGTTCCCGTTCGGGTAACCCGATGTGGCGCAGAAACGGCGCCAGCTTGATGTGCTAAGGCCTGACTACGTCAGTTATCGAATCCCTTTGGCGCGTGCAAAAATCCGCTGTGGCATGAACGGTCAACGAAGATGAAACGCGTCTTAAGAGCGGTCTTCTTCTGCTTGTCTGGGCTTTAGCCGAGCAACGACCAACTTATAGTCAGCGATTCGGAGCCGGGCCACCGGCCACCAACTTTTCGACCTCCACACAGCCTAAGTGCAAACCGGCGAGCTTTGCTCCTGTCTCGGTCAGGCCCATTTTTCCGGGGCTGACCTTGTGACAGGTGCTGCAGCCGAACTCCTGGAACCGCTGAACTCTTCGAAGTTGCGTAGGCGAACGCTTATCTTCGGGCACCTTCGCGATGATGGTCATCGCCTTCAGGGTGGAAATGCATCCTTCGAATCCCCGCGCCCTTTCCTGGCCCTCCTTCGTAAAGCCGAGCTTTCCCTCTTGGCCGATGGTGTGGCACTTCCGGCAACCCTGACTGTCGAACAGGTGCTGGGCAAGCTCTCGCTGGCTCTTTCCGGCAGCGATCATCTGGTCCAGCGAGGCGGTGGAAGATTGGCTCCAAGCCGTGGATGACAGGATGCCGACAGAGAGCAGAATCATGCAGCAGTGTCTCATGGTCTCCCCCCGGAATCTATTTGTTCTTCTCCTCGGGTTGGCGCTTGACTGCAGGGCAAGGCGCATTGACGGCGGTGAGGCACCTGTTGCTCTGGAATGTGTTGGCGCCGCTCTGAGCCTGATTCTTAATATCCACTCCTTTGGCTGAAGGATGGTCCAGGTCGACTTGTATCGGAGGGTTGCCGACGATCAGATTGCGACGAATGATGTTGCCCTGGACACCCGCAGTCATATAGAGGCCATTCGTATTGCCGGTGATTGTGTTGTGCTCGACGACATTGTCATTCGTGCCGGTACCTTCAATGCCGATGCCGAAGTTGTTGCCCTGGGCCGTATAGCCATTTCCACTGAGCCGGTTCCCACGGAGCCGGTTGCGGCTGGCGCCGCCGAACATTCATATGCCGCCGCAGGGAGCGACGGGATTTCCGTTGCGCACCGAAACGTTGCCACTGATCTGGTGGTCGGATCCGCCGCCGACGAGGATGCCGGAGAAGCAATTGGTGGATACGGTCACGCCGGTTACTGTGACGCCGGTGCTGTTATGCAGGAAGATGCCGGGTCCGCGAAATCGTTGAATCAGGCCAGGGCCGCGGATGCCGATGCCCCCGCCGGTTTGCGATTCTACGTCAATGCCATTCTCGGAGAAAGTTGGCGTACCGCCAGCACAGGCAGTCTGTGCGTCGGCCTGTCCTGTCATGGTGAAGCCGTTCAACTCCAATGTCACATTCGGCCCCGCAATGGCAATGCAGGGGGCGCCAGTGACAGTGCAGGTAACATCGTCCACCAGTTGGCTGTCTTCCGTGATGGTAAGTGTGGTGGAAATGGTCCCACCGATATCGGTTGCGTGGGCATTACCCATGCCCATGACTAGTGCGCCGAGAAAAGCACCAGACCACAAACTTATCTTCAGACCAATCATCTCGATATCCTCCTCCCTATATGCCATGGGGCCGTGTTACAAGATATGCCATGGGGCCGTGTTACAAGCTGAGCACCTTGCTGGTGCAATCTTCTGCAAGGAACAGCACTAATTGCGAAGGGATTCCCCTCAGGAAAGAGATTTGACAATGCGGAACGTCTCGATTCATGACGTGCCTCCCAACACAGGCGAGGAACCGTATTCCTTACCACAAGGTGCGTATTTGTCTCCAAGCTTCGTTGGAGACAACCTGCGGACGACGAGCTTTTGTCTGTCTCTGGAGTCGAAACCCTAGGGTCGGAACCGTCGTGTGAAGCGGCGAAGCGTATTGTGAGTACGAACCGCCCACGTTATAGGGTAAAAGACTGCTCTCCTAGATAGGACTTGTCAAGCTTTGCGTGATCAACAGCTTTGCGTGATCAACTGACGAAATATCGCGGTAGCACAAGCGTGCGCTTTCCCTTCGCCTGTCTGGCGAATAAAAGGCGCAAGGTTGTGACATCGCCTGTTGGCGACAGTTGAGAATTCGGCAGATGAGAATTTGACTTCGGCCCTGGGCAGAAGCATAATCTGCACCGTTCTAGGGAGCTTTTCCGACGCTCCCTCTCTCCGACGGATCGGCCTAACCCCCAAGGCGGTCAGCTTTCGAAATCACTGTATCCCGCTTCGAGGCAGCAAGAGGCAGCAATGCGAGGCTACGTCGGTAAATCCCGGTTCGCCTTCTCCCTCGAATTGTTCCTTCACACCCCAGTCACCAAGGAGGTGAGGTATGTCTGAAAAGAAATCAACTTGGGTTGTTACCGCAGGGTGCTTATGCGTCGTGCTGTTAGTCAGC
>DASQIH010000093.1:0-4848 GCA_035631655.1 Terriglobales bacterium | reverse complement strand
ACGCGGGTCTCCTGATAGTGGCGGGCCTTCCATTCCCCGTCCCGTTTCAGCCAAATCTCCGTAATATAGATTCTCTTGTAGCGGAATACCGCCTTGGGCGGAAACTCCATGGTGATTTCGTACCTGACGAAAGCCGCATCGGGCGCCAGTGAGAACGAATTAAAAAAGGACATTGAGTAATTAAAGATATTTGAGCGGTCGATCTCGGCTATAGCCTGGATCTTGTTGCGTTCGCCGTTGCCGTCATCTTCCACTCCTGCAAAATCGTCGGCCAGGAGCTCGCCATACGCCTTCTTATTCCTGGTTTTCAATGCTTCCCACTCTGCCTTGACCTTCGACTCCAAGACCTGCTGCAGATCCGCCGGGCCAGATGTGTGGCTGGACGGCTTGCCCGAGCGCATCTTCTCTTGGCTTGCCGGCTGCTGTGCCCCCAAAGCGACCGCTGTAAGCACGAGTGCCAGGCCGGCGACGATGCAGTTCCGCATGGATCCCCCTTTTGAATCGTCGCGAATCTTACAAGCCCGCCGTCCTTATGGTCAAAGTTGCCATGTCGTGAGCAAAGCCAATTAGCGAGGTTCGCCGCAGAAAGGAAAGAGCCCGGATCGCTTGTCGACCCGGGCTCCCTATAGCTGCCAGAAGTCACGAATTGGCCAAATGCTTTCCGACCCTAATCGCAGTTTGCAATCGGCGAGAAGACTTCTTCCGAATCGCAGAGGTGCCTGGGCCGTTCCTGCTGATGCCGCAAGATCCACAGTCCTTCGTTGTTGGTGATGTAGATCAAATGGCGCCCGCTGTCTGAGAGCACGCTAGTGACTCCGTCGAACGTCTTGAGCGTCCGGGGATTTGCCGGATCACTCATATCCAGCACCCGGATGGTTTCAGGGACGTGAGCCTTGGTGCTTCCTTGCGCCTTGACCGGAGCAGGTGGTTGGGAAGAACCCTCCGTCGCAACGCTCTTGTCCGGAGCCTCAGCTATGGCAATGCTGCCCTCCACCATCTGCAAGTTCCCGCTGGCCGCCGTGTTCGGCAGGGCATTGCGCTTGATGACGTTGGGCTTGTTTGGCTTGGTGACGTCAACAATCGTATATCCTTCCTTCGACGGCTGCTGGATATAGAGATACTGCCGGCCACCCTCTTCTTGCAGGAAAATCTTGCTTACCGATGCGCCCGGCAAAGCCAGGTGCGCGATTACGGAAACTTGCTCACTGGCCTTGTCCTTTGCCTGAGCGACAGGCGGCATCATCACGGCCAGAACTGCTATAGCCATCAACGACGCGATGGCGAGACCTTCAACCTTCACTTTAGCCAGGATCTTCATCTTAATCCCCCTTATATCCGTCCAGTTGTTAGTAGGAAAGCAAATGCCATCCAACCATAAATGGTCTGCGCCTGCGCTCCGCAGTTCGTGAATTGTGCAGACCGGGGTGAACCAGTTTCGAGCACTAAGAATCTGCAATTAGTAAGACGTCAGAAAATGGGAGGAGGACGGTTACTGGACCACTGATCGACATGCAGAAAAATAAGAGGGCTTTGGATATAGACAGTAGATTCACCGCGGGAAGAGGGCGCCAGCGGCATCCATCTGGCGACGGGTCGCAGCCAGCGAACCGCATCCTTATCCATGTGCTGGACCTTCGCATTAGGAGAATTCGACGAAACGGTAGTGGTCCTGGTACTCGAGAAATGAAAAGTACGATTGGCTAAGCTTATGATCAGAGCCAGGCTGCCCAGACACACCAGGAGCCAGCGCCAAGAGCTTTGACGCTGTCCACCCGCTACCTGCCCGCATACTCGCATGCAAGCCCCACCCGGTCGCTACTGATGCCTAAGCTACCTTATTAGCCGGGGTTTGTCGATTCGATTTCAGTTTGGGTCGTAGTGCCTGCCAACTCTCCAAACTCGATGACCCTACTGCGACACGCCCAGCTTCCGCAGGAAGGACATCATCGGACACCAGTTCGTAAACGCCGACTGGAACAGATTCAGACCTACAAAGGCAGTGAACAGGTACCAATAGGGACTCACCCAATGTCCCAGCGCTAAAGACGCCAGCACAAAAGCTCCGGCAATCATTCTCAAATAACGATCAATGGTCATTTCTACCTCCTAAGTTCTTAATCGGCGGCGTGCGCTAACGTGCCGCTGGGTACAGGCTTGGACTCGCGGCCGCGCTGGCTCAGGTAGTAGAGAACAGGTACCGCCATGCGGGACAGCACAGTTGACGCCACCTCACCGGCCATCAGCGAGAGAGCCAGACCCTGGAAGATCGGGTCGAACAGAATGACGCTGGCGCCCACCACGACCGCCGCTGCAGTCAGCAGCATGGGCCGGAACCGCACGGCTCCGGCATCGACCACGGCCTCCTCCAGCGACATGCCCTGCGAACGCCGCAGTTCGATGAAGTCCACCAGAATAATGGAATTGCGCACAATGATTCCGGCGCCCGCGATAAAACCGATCATCGAGGTTGCGGTGAAGAATGCACCCAGCAAAGCGTGCGCGGGCAGAATGCCGACCAGCGTCAGGGGAATGGGCGCCATGATCACCAGCGGCGTCTTGAAGGATCCGAACCAGCCCACCACCAGCACGTAGATCAACACCAGCACGGCTGCGAAAGCCAGTCCAAGATCGCGGAAGACTTCCACCGTTATGTGCCACTCCCCATCCCACTTCATGGAAAAGCGGTCGGTACGTTCCGGCAGAGTCGTGCCTTTGTACTGCTCCACCGCGTAGCCCTGGGGCAACTGAATTTTGTTGATGGCGTCGCTCATCTTCATGATGGCGTACACCGGGCTTTCCTCTTCGCCGGCAACGTCGCCGGTCACATACACGACCGGCTGCAGATTTTTGCGGTAAACACTGGTGTCAATCGTCGTCTGTTGCAGGTTGGTTACTTCCTGCAAGGCGATCTGCCCGCCGGTGGGCGTCGGCAGCTTCAGGCGGCCGAGCTCTTCAATGCCTGACCGAGCAGGCCGGGACAGCCGTACTTCAATGGGCACATCCTCACGCGATTGCGGATCGTGCAGCAGCCCGGCATTGGCGCCTCCCAAGCCAATCTGCAGCGTGCGCGTGACATCCGCTGGGGAAACTCCGTGCAGCGCCGCTTTGTCGAGATCGACTTTCAGATCGTACTTGGTTTGCGGATCTTCAACGTACCAGTCGACGTCCACCACGCCAGGAGTGTCGTGAAATACCTTCTTGATTTGCGCCGCCAACTCGATCTGCCGCTTGTAATCTGGCCCGTAGACCTCGGCGACCAGCGTCTGCAGCACCGGCGGTCCCGGCGGCACTTCGGCGACCTTGATGCGGGCGCCGAACTGATCGGCAATTTTGTCCAGCTCCGGACGCACGCGACGAGCGATTTCGTGGCTCTGCGCCTTGCGATCATGGCGCGAGAGCAGGTTAGCCTGGATGTCTGCCTGATTCGGCTGACGCCGCAGGAAATAGTGCCGCACCAGGCCGTTGAAGTTATAAGGCCCCGACGTGCCCGCATAAATCTGGTAATTCGTGACCTCCGGTTGCTGACCCAGATACCGCCCTAATGCCTGCGCTACATGCGTCGTTTGCTCAAGCGGAGTTCCATCCGGCATGTCGATAATGATTTGGAACTCGCTCTTGTTGTCGAACGGAAGCATCTTCACGCGGACCCATTTCAACGGGACGAATGCCGCTGCGGTCAGCAGCAATACCACAACGCCGCCCAGAAACATCCAGCGGCGCCGCGGATTCAGAATCAGGGGATTCATCACACGGCGATAAAGGCGCGTGGTCCAGCCTTCGGTCTCGTGTTCAGCGGGACCTCCAGCCGTGGCGTAGTGCCGCAACAGCCGCAAAGCCGCCCACGGGGAGACGACGAACGCGACGATTAGCGAGAAGATCATCGCCGCCGATGCGCCCACAGGAATAGGACGCATGTAGGGCCCCATCAGACCGCGGACAAAGGCCATGGGAAGAATGGCGGCGATCACCGCGAACGTAGCCAAGATGGTCGGATTCCCGACTTCGTCCACCGCTTCCACGGCCACCGCGGCAAGGGAGCGTCCGCGACTGCCCGGCAGGCGGAAGTGGCGGACGATGTTTTCGACTACCACAATCGCGTCGTCCACCAGTATGCCGATGGAGAAAATCAGCGCGAACAGGGTTACGCGATTGAGCGTGTATCCATATAAATAGAAGATAGCCAGGGTGAGTGCGAGCGTTACCGGTACGGCCAGCAGGACAACACCTGATTCGCGCCACCCCAGAGCCAGTGCAATCAGCAACGTCACCGAAAGCGTCGCAATCAGTAAATGCTTAAGCAGTTCGTCGGACTTGTCCTTGGCGGTTTCGCCATAATTGCGGGTGACCGTGACGTTCAGGTCGCTCGGGAGCATGTAGCCGCGCAGCGAGTTGACCCGCCCCAACGCCTGCTCAGCGATGATCGTTGCGTTCGTGCCCGCACGCTTGGCCAGGGTGATCGTCACTGCGGGATATTCCACGCCTGCCTGGTTCCCCGCGCGCCGCGCCGTGGCAAACATCACGTAGTTGTCCGCCTCCGCTGGACCGTCCTCCAGCTTTTCAGCCACATCCCGCAGGTAGACTGGGCGCCCGGCGTGTACCCCCACGACCACCTGCTGCAAGTCTTCAACCCGAGTAAAAAAAGTCCCAGCCTCGACCTGGAATTCACGGTTGTCGCGAGCGAAGCTGCCGGCCAGCCCGCGAGTGTTTGCGCTCCCCAGTTGTGCGGTAACCGCACCCGGTGTCAAACCGTAGGCGGCCAGGCGTTGGGTGTCGAGCACCACTCGCAACTGCCGCGGCTGCCCGCCGATGATCGTCGTCTCCGAGACGTTATCGAGCTGCTTCAGCGAA
>DASQIH010000092.1:0-23637 GCA_035631655.1 Terriglobales bacterium | reverse complement strand
CCCCGTCCCAATGCGACAGCCGGACAGGCTCTTCCGTAACCTGCGCTTCTGCTTACTCTCGTGCGATAGTCAGGTTGGCCTTTGGGCCAACACCATACCAACCGCACGCGGCAGCCCCCATACGCGGTGCGCGTTGTAGAGATCAAGGAAGGTTTTCATCATGTGGCAGACCCTGGACACTAACCCCAAGAAGGAAAATTCAGCTCCACAGCCGGCGGCGAATGGCAATCCGCTTTCGTCCCAGCTTCGCACCACCGCCGAACAGGCGACTATCGGGCGCTCCCTGGTAATCAAGGGAGAACTCAGCGGTTCTGAGCCGCTTTATATTGATGGCCGGGTCGAGGGCAGTATCACCCTGTCCGACAACCGCGTCACCGTTGGGCGCAACGGCAGCGTCTCCGCCAACGTGACCGCCAAGGAAGTTGTGGTCATGGGCAAACTGCACGGCAACGTGCAGGTGACGGACCGGGTAGACATTCGCGCCGAGGGCTCGTTGACCGGCGACGTGATCGCACATCGGCTTAGCATCGAGGACGGCGCTTACTTCAAAGGCAGCGTGGACCTGAAGAAATCCGAGCAGAAGTTGAATGCCGACGCCGCCAAAAATGCGAAGCCCGAAGCGGTGCACAGCGTCCCGGCTTCGCTGGCCATGACCGCTACCGCCGGCAAGACGAACTAGCATAGCGAGCGGTTTCTGAAGCTTGTGGGCCCGGATCTTCGACCCGTGCAAGGCGGGTCGAAGACCCGCCCCCACACACACCTATACACGGCGGGTCGGAGACCCGCCTCCACACGTTCCTATTTCTTATCTTTTAATTCCAGCGCTGCTGAGTTCATGCAGTAACGGAGCCCGGTGGGCGCTGGCCCATCTTCAAACACATGTCCTAAATGTGCGTCGCACCGGGCACAGCGGGCTTCGGTGCGGATCATGCCATGGCTTTGGTCCGTGTGCTCGGCCACGCTGTCGGGATTCAGCGACTGGTAAAAGCTCGGCCAGCCAGTACCCGAATCGAATTTCGTCTCCGAATTAAACAGCGGCTCGCCACAGCAGGCACAAACGTAGGTTCCCTCGGTTTTTGTCTTCCAATACTTTCCGGTGAAAGCTGGCTCAGTGCCGGCCTTGCGGGTTACGTAGTACTGCTCGGGCGATAACTGTTTGCGCCATTCTTCGTCGGTTTTGGTGATCTTGTCTGCCATTATTTTGGTCGTTGGTCCCTTGTCGTTGGTCTTTGGCTAACGACTATTCGATGCAGGTGAGCAGCAAAAGTGGCACTCAGACCTCGATGATCATATCCTCCAGGCGCGTGGGATACTTGTTGAGGATTTCGCCTTTGTCTTTGCGGACAACTACCGTATCCGAATGCCGGAAGCCGCCCCAGTTGGGGTCGTAGACGCCCGGCTCGCAGCTGAAAGTCATGCCTTCTTTCAGGACAGTTTTATCGCCCTCCGCAATCCAGGGCGACTCGTGGCCTTCCAGGCCGATGCCGTGGCCGGTACGGTGCTTGAGGAATTTCTCAAAGCCAGCCTGGCGAATCTGGTCCAGGCTCTTCTTGTCCACGTCCTCGGCAATGGCGCCTTCCTTCATGTTTGCCGCGCCGGTATCGTGCGCGGCCAGCATGGCGTCGTATAGGCGTCTAGAGTAATCCGTTGGCTTGCCTACGCAGAAGGAGCGCTCGCACTCCACGTTATAGCCGCCCACTTGAGCGCCGAAGCTGAGGATGAGGGCGTCGCCGGGTTTCAACTGGTCCTTGCTGGGAACGGCGTGCGGGAAAGCGGAACGCCTGCCGAAGGGCACCAGTCCGCCAAAGGGAGGATCAATGCCCACGCCCACGACATCGTTGAGCTCTTTCGACATCTTGTCGGCCAGCGCGTTGGCGGTGGCTTTGAGAATTTGATCTTCGGTCACGGCGCCATTTTTCTGTACGAACTCGCGCCCGGCCTGCACCGTGAAATCGGCGAAATACATGGCGCGCTGCATGACGCGCAGCTCGTCATCGTCCTTGACCCAGCGCAGGTGCTCGACCAGATCGCCGGCATTCACGAAGGTCGCCTTAGGCGCACCCCGTTTCATATGCGCCAAGCGGCTGGGCGTAGCTTCCTCAATGCCAATGCGGCCGTTGCCCAGGCCACGCTCGGCCACGCGTTCGAAAATCCACTGCACCCGGTTTACCGGTCCAGGGAAGTCGAAATAGGACTGGTAATCCTTCACCCACCATAGCTTCACCTGATCAGATTCCAGTTCGGGGATAAACAGCGCCGGATCGCCGGAATCTGGAATGAGCGCTGCCAGCGGACGTTCGGTCGAAAGATGGAAGTAACCGGTGGTGTAGATGACGTTTTGGGAGTTTAGAAGAACCAGTGCGTTCAGTTTCTGCTTCTTCATCTGCTCCTGTACCTGCCGAATCTTGTGCCGGTACCACTCCGGTTGCAGGCGGTCGTGGGCGGCGGTATCCGGCATAGCTGCCGACATGCGCAATTTTCGGGCGCGACCTAAGCTGCTTACGTCCGCCGTGACACTCAGCGCCGCCGCTCCAGCCAGCGTGTGCAGGAACTGCCTCCGGTTTGCCATGAAGCCTCCTCATCCAGCTTGGGAAAGCCATCTATAGTATCGCAAGGCGAAGAAAAGATTCACCGCCGAGAGCGCGGAGAACGCCGAGAGGGTTTCCTCTGCTAACCTGCGATGCCTTGGCGAGCTTCGCGGTTAAGGCTTTTTCCCGCTGCTGCTTTCTAGACAACTCCGGCTTCTGTCAATAAACTTTTAGTGCTCGAAAAACCTGTTCAGTAACGGAACTCACGACCCCATGCGTCTGGTGACCTTTGAGAATGCTGCCAAGCAGTCGCGAATAGGCGCAGTAGCGGCTGATGAACGAATCGCTGATCTCAATTCGGCGTGCGCTCTTTATCTGCGTGATGTGGAGGGGGAGGGAGCGTTCTACCGGTTGGCGGACGCGCTCGTACCGCCCGACATGCGCCAGTTGTTCGAAGGTGGCGATACCAGCCTGGAAGCCGCGCACAAGGCTCTCGAGTACGCGCTCCATCACGAAGGTGAACTTCAAGGCCCGCGGGGAGAGAGCATCTTTTATCAGGCGGCGGAGGTTCGTCTGAAGGCGCCGATCATCCCGAAAAAATTCTTCCACACAGCAGGAAATTTTCGTGAGCATCATGAGGAAGCAATCAAGGCGGGATTCTCTCATCCCGTCCTGCCGTGGATTGTCTTTTTTCAGAACGTGGACGCGATTATCGGGCACGACGAGCCGGTTATCTACCCCGAGCACCTTACCCGGGAACTCGACTACGAACTGGAACTAGCGGTCGTGCTGAAGAAGAGCGGGAAGCATTTCACGCCGGAAGAAGCTCGCGCTTTTGTTGGCGGCTATGTCATCTTCAACGACATCACCGCCCGCGACATCCAACGCCACGAAATGAAGTCGGGCGTATTCAGTTTCTGCAAAGGCATAGACACGTTTTGCCCGCTCGGACCATGGATCGTCACCGCTGACGAAATCTGCGATCCGCACAACCTCGCCATGGAACTTCGAGTCAACGGAGAATCACGGCAAAGGTCGCATTCCAGCAAGATGTCGGTTAAGATTCCCGAGATCCTGTCGCATTACTCGCCCATGGGGTACAGCGCCGGCGACGTGGTCTCAACCGGCACGGTTTCGGGGGTGGCGGCCTTCAGTGGCGATCCCAAAGCCTGGTACTTGAAACCCGGCGATGTGATGGAATGCGAAATCGAGAAGATTGGAGTTCTGCGCAATCGCGTGATCTCATGGGAGGACGCCTACGGGCAAAAACCAGCGGCGATGGCGACGCAAGAGACGCTGAAGTGACGAAGTTTTCATCACGGAGACACGGAAGCACGGAGGATTGTTGATTTCTGATTGCTGTTAGATCACATAATCAGCAATCAGAAGTCAATAATTCTCTTCTCCGTGCCTCCGTGGATCTGATTTGATAACTCTCATGGATAGCAATTCCAAAATTTGGGTCAGCGAACTTAACGCGCGGCCGGAGATCCGCTCCGCATTTCCGCGTTCCACCATACATTTTTATGACACCACGCTGCGCGACGGCGAACAGACTGTCGGCATCACCCTTTCTCCGCAGCAGAAGCTGGAGATCGCCCGCAAGCTGGATGAATTGGGTGTCAGCCGTATTGAAGCTGGGTTTCCCAAGGTTTCTCCCGAGGATGCGGAAGCAATCCAGCTCATGTCGAAAGCTGGATTGAAAGCAGAACTGTGGGGCTTCTCGCGGGCGGTCAAGGGCGACTTGGAAGAACTGGTGCGGCTCGGAATTCGGGCCACGGTGATCGAGTCGCCTACGAGCGACATCAAGCTGAAAGCCTACGGCATGTCGCGCGACGACGTATTGCGCCGTGTGGTGGAGGCGATTTCTTTCGCCAAACAGAATGGGATCAAGGTCGCTTACTTCGCTGTGGATGGGACGCGCACAGAGCTGGATTTTCTCAAGAAAGTTTACGTATCTGCACTGGATGCCGGCGCCGCTGAAATCGTGGTGGTGGATACCATCGGCGCTTGCGGGCCGGAAGCCGCCGAGTTCCTGGTCGCGGAAGTGAGGCGCTGGGTCGGTCCGGAAGTCCCGCTGCACTGGCATGGGCATAACGATTTCGGAATGGCCACCGCCTGCGCGGTTGCGGCCGTCCGGGCCGGGGCAACCTGGATCCAGGGAACCATCAACGGCATGGGCGAACGCGCGGGCAATTCCGACATCGGCGAGATCGCCCTCGCTCTGCAATGCCTCTACGGCGTTCCGGTCGCCCTGAACCTTGCCAAAGTGCGTGAAGTATCAGAATTGGTTTGCAGGCAGGCAGGCTATACGCTCGAAGCCTGGAAGCCTCTGGTCGGCGATAATCTGTTTATGCGCGAGAGTGGAGCAGTCGCTACGCAGTTTCATATCCCGGAAGCCATTGAGCCCTATTCTTCGGAACTGGTGAATGCGCGACGAAGTATTGTCTTAGGTAAGAAGAGCGGACTAGACAGCATAGATCTCAAATGCAAAGAACTGGGTCTGCCCATCAGTCCCGAGCAGCGGGCGCCGATTCTGGCAGCGGTAAAGAAACGGGCGATCGCCAAGCGCGGCCTGGTGAGCGATGAGGAGTTCAGGCAGCTGGTTCGCGAAATATCCTCTCTGGTGTCTTCGGCATAATCCTGGAGTTCCACGATTCCGGGCTTCGGTGGTGTTTAGCTTCTAAAATGCGGCAGCACTGCCTCGCCAAAAAGCTTCGCCTGCCCGGTCCGGTCATCGCCCCAGATCTCCAGCATGATGTGCGTGCAGCCCGCGGCACGATATTCTTCAATCTGCCGAATGCAGTCGTCGGGCGTGCCCGCAATTGCACAAACCTTCTGGAGGATCTGGTCGGTGACGGCTCTGGCCGCGGCTTTTCGGCCACCTTTCTCCATGGCGTCGGCAACCGGTCGCAACTCATCGAAGGTCAGGCCGGCGCACTCCAGTAGAACGTCGGCGGAACCTTTAATGTTTTGTACCTTGTTGGCCAGGTACATGGCGGCCTGTTCGCGCGCGCCCTCTTTGCCCTTGACGGAATCGCGTCCAATGCTGCCCACGATGACGGAACCGAGAATCAAGGTATGGGGAGCTTTTTCTGCCCTGCGCGCGCCCTCTTCCAGATTCTTTTTGGAGTAACGCACGAACGCGGGCGTCGTAATGCTGGCGGTCAACAGACCGTCACCGACAGAGCCCGCCATCTTCTGAAGGACGGGCCCAGTTCCAGCTACATATACGGGCGGAATTCCTCGGGGGGCGTGCGCATCTGGTTTAAGCGGCGGCACCGATGCGGCAAACACTTTGCCCTGATATTCGAAGGCGTCGCCCTTCAAGACGCCCCTTACCACCTCGATGCTTTCCCGCATCACCGTGGCCGGACCAACTTTCTCGCCTTCTCCTTCGCCGATTTCCTTCATGAAAATCTTGGAAGCACCAAGCCCGAGCAGAAAGCGATCGCCCGCCAGATCCTGCATCACGCGGGCCTCCATGGCGATCTGCACGGGATGACGTGTGTAGGGCGAGATGATGCCCCAGCCCAGCTGAATGCGCCGGGTCTCCTGCGCGATAACAGCCAGAACGGCGGTTGAAGAACGCGCCTCGAAGGAGTGCTTGCGCCACCAGGGATAAGCTTCGGCGATCCAAAACGCGTCAAAGCCTGCCTGTTCACAGGCTTTCGCCATGGCTACGGTTTCGCGGACAGGCTCCATGCTGAGTTGCAGGACACCAATGTTGAACGGGATGGACATGAAGTTAGTATTCGCTCCTGGGTTCAGCTCTTAGCTCTTGGCTGTTAGCACTTAGCGGGACGCGGCAATCCGCGTCTCTACCAAAAGGAAAATGAATGCTTTCAATCAGGGCCTTTCCAGGAATGCTCGAGGCCTTTGACCAGTTCCCATAGAGCCTTGTTCAGCGGTGTGGGAACTCCGACCTTGTCGCCCCACTGCACTATGGCGCCGTTCATGAAGTCAACCTCCGTCTGACGCTTTGCCAGCACATCTTGCAACATGCTGGCGCGGTGCTTCCCGGGGGCGCTGGCTCCCTTTTGAACTAACTGGCGCGGGTCTCCGTGCAGCTCAATGCCCAATTCCTTCGCGACCGCCTCCCCTTCTGCGATCAGGTCATTGAACAGCTGCCCGGTGGGCGGGAATCGCGTCGCGGCACCGTGGTGCAACAACGTAAGAGCGCCTACAGGATTGGTGGAAGCGTTGAATATCAGCTTGGTCCACTGTGCGCCGCGTGCGTCTTTCATCGCGATCGTATTCATGCCGGAGCGCGTAATGAGGCCAGCAAGTTCTTCCACCTTGTTCATGGGCGTGCTGGTTGGCTCAAAGGGGCCAACCCACGTATCGCCCTTGATGTCATAACCAATGTGTCCCGGCCCGATGGGATGGCCGGCGGGAAACGTGGTGCCGCGAATGACATATTTCACATGTTCGGCAATGATCTCCTCGTTGCCCACGCCGTTCTGCACCGAACAGACCGCGCTCTCAGCATCGAATGCCCGCGCAACTTGGGTGATGGCGCTTCGGGTGTGAATGGCTTTGGTGGCAACAATGCCGTAGTCGCAGCGAGGAATCTCAGCCGGATTGCTGGTCGCCTTCAGGCGCGCGGTGAACTCCGAGGCACCGGAGAGCCGCAGACCACTTTTATTAATCGCATCTACGTGTTCCTTCCAGACATCGTAGGCCCACACTTCGGCCTCTCCCGCTTTGGCGAGATGTGCTGCAAACAGGCTTCCCACGGCTCCGCAGCCGACTACACAAACCCTCATGAAAGCGTTCCTGATTTCTACCGGGCCGCTAAGGTGCGCGACTCCTGGCCGTTGAAGAACTGCCATGGTACAGAGGCCAGGGACTCACCCTCGGTTTTGCCGATGCGATACGTGTCCTGGGTGTAAAGACAAACTTTGCCGTTTTGATCGACGACTTGTGGGTGCAGCGAAAAAATCATGTCTTCTTCTAGCGGCACGTCACTCTTGGCGCCGATGGCCGGGTGCTCGATCATGGTTGTGCCAATCGAGTGGCCCGAGAGATGACCCAGCTTGAATCCGTGCTTAGCGAAAGTGTCGGCAATCACGCGGTGTACGTTGCTGGCCAGTTCGCCGGCACGCATTAACTTGCGGGCTCTCTCCAAGGCATCCGGATAGGCATCACCCATTCTGCGCGTTGTGTCACTTGGCTTGCCACGTAGCAAGGGACGCGAGAACTCCACCCAGTATCCGCCAGCACCGGTGATCTCGAGGGAATAGAGCAGCAGATCGTCAGCTGCCACCGGCCGCAGGCTGGGCACTTTGAAGTGGGCCTCGGCTTGTCCATGGGTGCCGGAGAGCACGATATTCATCATGTGGGGGCCGGCTCCTCTGGCAAAAAAACGCTCCACGGCGGGCGCGAGGATCTCCGCTTCGGTCCTTCCCGGCTCATAGGCCTCGATCAAGGCCCAAAACCCCTCGAGGATGACATCCATGGCGTCACGCACCTCGACAAGTTCTTCCGCGCTTTTCACGGCACGCGCCATGTCAAATTGGAAATCGAAGGGCACCAACTCGAACGGACCTTGAGCTAGTTCGCGATAGTCACGCACGGCCATGATGAAATTCATGCCGTAGACGCCAATGCGCTTCCATGTCCTTTTTTGGGCACGTTCACGAATCCACTGGCCCGGAATGTCGGGCCAGACATGGTCCTTCACCCACGGCTTCGCTTTGTCGCCAATCCACCGGGCTTCGCGAGGAAAAACCAGCGTGGGCTCACCTTCGAGCGGCAGCACGACATAAACGTAGCGGTGCACAATCTCGAAGCCTGACATGTAGAGCACGGCACCTTCAAAGCCGGCATATTGATTGCCGCAAACGATCAGCGCGTCCAGGTGCCCCTGCTGCATGCGGGAGCGGACATTCTTGTAACGCCGTTCAATCTCTTGTTGAGTCGGCAAAATTGATCCTCAGGGGCTAAGCCCCCACATCCAGAACGCTGTTTTCGGCACGACTGAAGTCGTGCCCTCCCCTATTGCACGCCACACAATTCGGCAGCCGTTAATGCATAAATCTTGGTGATGTCGACTAGGGTCTTGATCGAGACTTTTTCTCCTTCTTTATCGCGCGGACCGCTCGATGGGCCGTAGTTAACGGTTTCTACCCCATAGCGGCTGAGCACGCTGGCATCGGAACACCAGGTCACTACCTCTCGCTCCGGCGGTTTGCCCATCACGTATTCGTGATTTGCGTCGATGGCCTTGATCAATTCGTGGTCCGGGCTGATACGCGCGCCCGGCACGGAAACGTAAGTCTCGAATTCCAGACCCCAGTCGGGATGCTTCTTTTCCAGATCGAGAAAGACCTGGTTGATTTCACGTCTCGCATCATTCATTGGGATGTTGGGCGGCACGCGAACATCCAGGAACAGGTCCGTTTTCTCTGGAGTGCGGCTGGCGCGCCAGGCGTGTCCGCCACGGATTCCGCCCAGGTTCACGATCGCTTTCTTGCCGCCGTAGGCCGCTTTCTTTTCCCAGACGGCAACCCATTTCAAAATCGTGTCAATGAGCTCATGCATGCGGCGGATGGAATTCATCTCCTCGCGGCCTTCGCAGAAGGCGGTGTGCACGTAAATTCCCGTGCAGGAGAGGCGCACCCACATCGAACCAAAGTGCTCCAGGACAACATGCATGTCGGTGGGTTCGCCAAGGATACACATATCGGGCAGAACCCCATGGTTCACTAAGTAATGACTTCCGAAACCATAGCCGCGATATTCCTTGCCCTTGAACTCGCCCCACTGGGTTTTTTCAATTTCGCCCGCGACCGCGGCAATGATCACATCGCCTTTCAGCTTTACGCCCGCACGCTGCAGGGCTTTCACGGCATGCGTGTAGCAGACCAGCGCGCCCTTCATGTTGTAGATACCGAGGCCGTAGATCATGCCGTTCTTGACGACCGCATGGGGCTTGTATCCGATACCGGTTAGAAATTCTTCACGGCCGGTGTTGGACGTATCCATGTGGCCGTTGAACATCAGATTCTTGCCGCCCCCGATACCCGTCCACCTACCAACAACATTCGCCCGACCTTCTTCGACCTCTTGCCAGGTGACGTTGAGCCCAGGCTGCTGAAACGCGCCTTGCATGTACTGCGCCATTTGGAGCTCCTCGCCGGTGGGGCTGGGAATATTGATGACGTCGCAACTCATGGCGACGATCTCTTCTTCCCGTACCTCGGCAAGAATTCGATCGACCAGTTTGGGGTCGAGTGCGAGCGTTTGTCGTTTGATGGTCGTATGCAAGGTTCTCAGTTCTCAGTGGCGAACGGCTAAACGAAAATCATCAGGGTACCTGCACAGCTTCTCGTTGCCTTTATCCGTTATCAGGAAATTGTCTTCCAGGCGGAGGCCGCCGCCTTGCGGCCAATAAATTCCTGGCTCGATTGCCAGCACCATTCCCTTCTTTATAGTTCCTATGCCCGCTTGGTGTGCGTACGGTGGTTCGTGAGCGCGCGCGCCAACACCATGGCAGATCGGGTGGGAGGGCTGGCCGGGATATCCGCCTTCGGTAATTCGCGCACGAATCAGCCGGTCCAACTCCGGAAAACTTGCTCCCTCACGCGCGTAAGAGACGCCTTCGTTGAATACCTTCAACAACAGATCGAGGAGTTTGTGGTATTCCGGCGCGAGGTCACCGGGGCAGGCGTTCTTGGTCAGATCGGTCCAGTAGCCATCGGCACACACCCAGATTTCAAACAACGTCGGCTCGTTCTTTTGGATAGGACGATCGCCAGTAGCAGTAAATGTCGCAATTCCTTTTCCCGACCAGACCAGAGTGAAGGCCCGGGCCATCTCGACCTTGCCCTGGTAGCCGACGCCTAGCCCGTGCACGAAGCCTTCATACATGCCGCCCACTTCACTTTCCTTCATGCCGGGACGCATGTGCTCACGCGTGTGCTCCATTGCCAGTGCAGCCAGTTCGTTGGCCAAGCGCATGCGCTCGATTTCCTGGGAGGTCTTGATCGCGCGAGCGTCGCTGAGAAGCGGCGTCGCGTCTACTACCTGGCCCGAAACTTTGCGGAAGGCGTCGAAATAATTCTGCGTGGGCGTGGTGGGCTCGCCGACCATGCGATCGGCGCTCTGCGTGCCCATATTCAGCTCGACCGCTACCTTGTCCGTTAGATGACGTTCTTTCAGCATTTGAAGTGCTATATCCAGCGCGCGATACTGCGGCGGCCGCGGATCGCTGGGGTCATAGCTCTTGAAGAGCCGGATATCGTCGGTCCACGAATTGCGCCGGGCGTCGGCGAGTTGTGGCTCGATTGCAATCAAGACCGGATCACCTTGCTGGGGGAATACGACTGCGTCATAACCCTTCATGCACCAGTAATTCGTCAGATAAAGAATATTGTCAGGGGCACGAACTACCAGGGCGGTGACGTCCTGATCTTTCATCAGGGCTCGCACCCGGTCCAGTTTCGTTTTGTCCATTGGCCAAGGCATCTATGCGTTAGAGACGCGGCAAGCCGCGTCTCTAACCTCGATTCTCGTTGTGTGCGGCGACCGCACGGTTCTCGTCGGCAAACGACCAGGACGCTTCCCTGCCCTTGATCAATCGATAAAGCGCCGTATGCAAAGGCGCGGGAACGCCGAGCCGCTGCGCTTCCCGGGCGATCGCACCGCTCAGGAAATGCACTTCCGTGGGCAATTGATGGCGCACGTCGTAAAGCATGGAAGTCGGATGATTCGTCATCGCGCCAATCTTATTCATCTCCCAGGGATCCTCGTGCAGCCTCACGCCGGCAGCTTCGGCTACTCGCTTGCCCTCTTCGATCAGCTCATGGAGAAGATGGCCGAGATCCGAAAACTCGTCTTCCTGTGCGAAATGGGGTGAGTGGGGCAGTCCGGTAAGAGCAGATACGCTGTTTACGGAGGAGTTGAAAATGAGTTTCGACCACTGCGCCGGGCGTGCATCATGCAAGGCTTCGGCCTTGAGGCCACCGGCCACGATCAGCTCGGCGGCTTCTTTCACAAGAGAAAGCGGCGTAGCACGCGGCTCAAAGGGTCCGAGCCAGGTTGGGGTATCCAATTCGTACTGCACATGCGTGTCGCTGTGGCGAGTTCCGCTCATGAAAGTCGTTGCACGAATCACCTGTCCGCGCGTGTGCTCCGCAATGATCCCCTCGCTGCCCATGCCATTCTGAGCAGAAATGACGGCGCCGTGATCGAAATGATGACCCGTTTCAGCCATGGCGTCTTCCACCTGGGTAGCTTTGGTGGCCACAATTCCCAGCTCGAACTCCGGGAGTTCGTCAGCGCGGGTTGTAGCTTTCACGGATACGGAAAAATTGTGCTTACCCGAGACGCGCAGGCCATCGCGGTTCAATGCACGAGCGTGATCCTCGCGCCGCACAAAGACCCACACTTCGGCAACGCGCGCCAGATGTGCGGCATAAAGGCTGCCAATCGCCCCACAGCCGACAATGCAGACGCGCTTCATGCAACTCGCTTAAGCTCTCCGCTCCAGCTTCACCAGTTGGTCAGCCTGGTAGATTTCTTTCCCTGCGATTGCCCGGAAAAGCGTGTCGGCGTTGTTGAACGAGTCCCCGATGATGATGCCTTTCGAGAACAGGGCGTCCTGCAAAGCCGCTGAAATTGTGTGCACCGGCGCGGCGCCGCCCTCGCCCATGCCTTTGGCTCCGCTGTAACTGTGGGGCGATGGCGTTTGGATATGGGCGTACTTCACCTTCGGCATATTCAGCGCGGTGATGGGCGTGTAGTCGCTGAACGTGCTGGTGAGCATGTTTCCTACGGCGTCGTACACGCAGGTTTCCATTAACCCGGCGCCGATTCCGTGGGCCGTGGCGCCATAGACCTGTCCTTCCACAATCGGCGGATTGATTACTGTGCCGCAATCATCTACCGCGACATAGTCGAGAATTCTGGGAATGAACGTGTCGCGCTCGACCTCGACCACCGCGATGTGGAGCTGCGAGGCATAGGTCAGGGTGAGATTGCCGTATTTTTTCTTCTTGTCGGGGACTTTGAACGGGGCACGCCAGATATAACGACAGTTCAGGGTGACGTCGTGCATCTCGGGCGGCAGGACGGCGCTGTTCACGTTGACGATGTTGGCCAGTCCCCAGTAGTTGATGGATTTGCCGGTACTTTTGGCGCGCAGCTCAGGCCCCTGTGCTCCCGTCCCGAATTCGATGTCGTCCTCGTTGGTTTCGAGGACAAAGGCCGCCAGTCGCTGCATTTCCGCCTTCAGCTTCTGCGCGGCACCGTGGACCGCCGACAGGCCGGAAACCGCGAACTGGCTGGCGTAAGTGCCCGAGAAGCCAGTATGCACGTTGCGCTCGGTGTCGAAACCTGTACGCACTGTGATCATGTCGGGCGAAATGTTCAGGACGTCGGCGACCACCTGGGCGGCGGTGGTCTCGTGTCCCTGGCCCTGCGGACAGGAACCGACAGCGACCACCACCTCACCATAAATATCGAGCTTGCAGTTTGCCCCTTGAGAATTGCCGGAGAATGGGGCATCGGGATTGACAATCTGGGACTGGCCGAAGTTGTTGGTGCCCGAGTCGAGCGTCGTGCCAATGCCAATTCCGAGCAGGCGTCCCTGCTTGCGAGCTTCCGCCTGCTTCTTCTTCCATTCATCCCAGCCGATCAGGTCTTTGGCGATGGCCAGCATCTTGGGATAGTCACCTGAGTCGTAGACGCAGCCATTGGGCGTGGTGTAAGGGAATTCTTCCGGACGGATGTAGTTAAGCAGGCGCATCTCGTCGGCTGGAATTCCCAGCTCGTAGGCGCAGATATCTACCACGCGCTCCAGGAACCAGAGGTGCTGCATGCGCGAGTAGCCACGGTTTGGGCCCACAGGACACTTGTTGGTCATGGCCTGTGTGAAATCGATACGAGCATTTTTGAAGCGATACACGCCGGGAAAAACCTGTGCCCAGATTACGCAACCCAGCGGCTCATAACGAGGATAAGCACCGCAGTCATCGATATGGCGCGAACTGATAGCGGTAATGACGCCGTCTTTATCGAGCGCGACCCGCGTGTCGCGGAAGGTGCGCTCGTTGCCGTGAGCGCTGGCCGTCATGTGCTCGGAGCGGGTTTCGACCCACTTGATCGGGCGCCCTCCCGACTTCTTGGAAGCTAGGGCGCACACCGCCATCTGGGGATAGCTGGTGATCTTGATGCCGAAGCTGCCGCCAATATCAAACGTCTGAACACGAATGCGATCGATGTGAATGTTCAGGTGCGCGGCTAAGAATTGGATCGCAAACGACGGGAAAGAATTATTGCACCAATAATAGATGTGGTCGTTCTTCGGATCCCACTGGCCGATCACAACATTGTTTTCGAGGGGCGTCGAGGAGAAGCGGTGGAAGTGCAGCCGGTCTATGTTGACGATGTGAGCCGCTTCTCGAAAGGCTGTCTCGACGTCGCCATACTCGAACACGCCGTTCCACACTTTGTTGGTGCCGGCGCTTTCGTGCAGGATGCTTTCGTCTTTCAGAGCCTGTTCAGCGTCGAGCACGGGATCGAGGGGTTCGTACTCGACCTGGACCAGTTCCGCAGCGTCGTCGGCAAGGCTGGGAGAGTCCGCGATTACGGCCGCAACGGGCTCACCTTGGTATCTCACCTTCTCGATGGCGAGCGGGAAATCCCGAATCTTGGCGCAGGGCTCGGGGCCGATCTCAATGAAAGGCTGGGTAAGCGGCTCGATTTCTTTGCCGGTCAGCGTGCAGACAACGCCGGGCAAGGCCTCGGCAGCCGAGGTGTCAACTTTCAGCAGTCGCGCATGCGCGAATGGTGAGCGCACGAAACGGAGATACAGCATTTCTCGGATTTTGATGTCGTCGGCGAACTTGCCGCGGCCGCGCAGAAGCCGACCTTCCTCTTTTCGAGGAAGCGGCTTGCCTACCCAGTTCCGGTGGTTATCCTTCACGATTCCTCGACCATCCCTTTGCGAGCTTTGCGGCTTAATACTTAAAACCTTGAACGCAGAGAACTGCTAAGACAATGCTGACTGCAGTCCATTAATCAGTTTCTGAACATTTTTCTTCCCTAGCGGCTCGAGCAAACCTCCTGCCACGGAGGTCAGGCGTCCAAAAATCTGCGCCTCGCCTTGCCAGGCGACCTTAGAACCGTCGCCGTTGGCCGAGACGTCAAAACCCGCTACCAGGGAAACGTTGCCCCCTGCTACGCTTCCCTGCCCTTTGTATTGCGCCCGGGTCGGACGCTCGGCTTGCGCGAGCTCCATCTTGACGTTTGCCGTTCCTTTGATGTGGGAGACGCCCACGTTCACTTTGACCGTGAAATGGGTAGGATCCTGCACCGTCATGCCCTGAAATTCCGGCAGCAGCGGAGCAAATTTCTGAGGATCGGTGAGAAAGTCGAACACCTGTTCTGGCGTGCGCCTAACCTCGAATTCACCATTAAACTTGATTGCCATTCTTTTATGCCCCCTTCATGCTCTGCGCAGCGCTCTGGATAGCTTTGAAAATGTTCTGATAGCCAGTACACCGACAGGTATTGCCGGCAATCGCTTTGCGAATGTCTTTGTCGCCCGGCTGTTGGTTGCGTGAAAGCAGCTGGTAAGTGGACAACATCAGTCCGGGCGTGCAGTAGCCGCATTGCAGGCCGTAACAATCGCCAAAAGCTTTCTGGATGGGACCAAGCTGGCCATCCTTATCCAGGCCTTCGACGGTGGTGATCTCGGCGCCATCGGCCTGCACCGCGAAAACCGTGCAGGACTTCACGCTGGCCCCGTTCAGCAGCACCGTACAGGCCCCGCAGTAAGTCGTATCGCATCCAACATGGGTACCAGTGAGATCGAGCGCTTCACGCAGTAGTTCTACCAGCAACATTCTCGGTTCGATAGTAAGCGAATACGGCCGGCCGTTCACCTTCACCGTGATCGGGACTTTGGCGATCGCAGGCTCTGCGGCTTTTTTCGGCTTTGCGGATTTCTTCGCTTTCACTGGCGTTTTAGGCATAAATGTGACTCACCTCGGCCTGCTCTCCCCGGGCGCGGCGAACCGCCGCCTCGATTGCCCGTTTTACGAGAGAGCCTACCAGCATGCGCTTGTATTCGGCGGAGCCCCGCATGTCGGGCTGCGGATCGGCGGCAGCGCGGGCGGCTTCTGCCGCAGCGTTCAGGGTTCTGTCGTTGATCTTCTGACCACGTAAAGCGGCTTCCGCTTCGGTTGCCTTGATTGCGGTTAAACCCACACAGCCTAAAGCAATCGCAGCGCCTCTGCAGGCGTCGCCTTCCATCGTGAGTTGCACGGCGGCGCTGGCCGTGGGATACACCGGTGCGCTTCGTTTGAATGCGAGGTATGCACCGCCACTTCCCTTGGGTGGATGTTTCACGATGATTTCACTCACGATCTCTTCTGGACCCAGCGCGGTAGTGTAGGCATCCATAATGAATTTGCTGAGCGGGAGGGTGCGCTCGCCCTTTTTCCCGAGACAGCGCACCGTCGTCTCAAGCGTAGAGAGTACAGTCGCCCAATCCCCACTCGGGTCGGCTTCGGCAATCGAGCCGCCGATCGTGCCTCGATTCCGCACCTGCACATCAGCAATGCCCGCAGCACAGTCGTGAAGGATGGGAATCTTGGCCGCGGTTGCCGAGTATTCAATTTCCGCATGGCGGGTTAAGGCACCGAAGCGAAGTGTTCCTCTCTCTTCCTTGATATAAGAAATGCCGGGGACAAAGTTCAGATCCACCAAGTGCTTCGGATTGGCGAAGCGCAGCTTCATCAGCGGGATGAGGCTCTGGCCGCCGGCCAGGAGCTTGCCATCTTCTCCCAGCTGCGCCAGCATGGTCACCGCTTCCTTCAGCGAACCGGCGCGGTGGTAATGAAATGCCCGGGGATACATGCTCACCTTTCCAGACTGTCCGCCAACCAGATTGAGTCGGCACAACAGATTAACAAAAGCGCTACCACCATATCGCTCGCCCGGTGCGCGCGGGACGCCCGCACGACAGCCGCCGGGACGGCGGCGCTACAATGCGCGTGCAAATCCCCACGCCACGGCTGCTAGCGCGATCGTCACGGTTGCAGAACCCACAACCGCCAGCGCCGACGGGAACCACGCGTCCAGACTGGCGGTCTGCAGAATCACTCCAAATGGGAACAGCACGGAACCAGCCAGCAAGGCCAATGACAGCCAGCGGCGTGTGGCTTCCTCAAAGTTCACTTTGTCGAACACCACGCCGAGAACGATCATCAGCATGGCAAGGCCGATCCAATGGGAGTGCAGATCCACCTGGCGGACATAGTCGTACTTTGTACGACCGTACCTGTCGATGGCGGCATGAGCCTGGGGAAGATTGCGCTGCGCGGCTTGCACGAAAGCAGCGCTCAGGGCGCCTCCCATTCCGTCCAAGGTCTGGTGCTCGGTGAATAACGCGTAAGACAGGCCGTAACACATGCCTATCGCCGCGAGGGCGAGCCCTCCGAACACCAGCAACTTGCTGGAGCGGCTCATTGCGTGACTCCTGCGTCCAGACGTCCGCTGTGGCGAAGAACGCCGACCAGCATGCCGATGAGGGCGATGATCACCAGCAGACCCCCGACATCAGCGATGCCGCCCGCCACCAGGCCGAGTTTCAATTCCAGAAGAACAAAGACGGGCAGGATGATCGAACCTGCCAGCAGCACAAGCACCCAGCGACGCTTCCAAACTTCGTTGAGATAGACATACGGCTGAATGAACGACAGAAGCATCGCCAACAGGCCGAACTCGATGGCGTGCGAGTGGGCGGCAATGGATATTGCCTTTGCACCGGCGAGTCCGCCGTAGTCATTGACGGATTGGTTCATCAACGCCGTGTTGTTGGCGGCAGATTGTTCGGCGAGCGAATTCAGAATCGCCGTCTCTTGCTTTTCCTGCGGATAGAGGTCGAAGGCTGCGTACCAGGCGCCATACAGGAATCCGAGGAGAACGAGGACCGTTCCACCGCTCAGCAGCGCGCGTTTTGCCCAACTGTCGTCAGCGGCCAAGTTGGGTTCTAGTGATTCGGCACGGGTGCCCCGCAAGTACTTCCAGAACCCCCACGCTTCTCCCAGTGAGGCAATGATTAATAACGCGCCTGCCGAGTCGGCCAGCACGCTGGCCCATCCAATCACCGGAAACGGGCTGTAAGCCAGACCTACGTAATGGATCAGGAAAATGCCTACCGGCAAGAGCACCCCGCCGGTGATGAAAAGTTGAGCGAGACGCTTTTTACGTTGCTGGCGGAGGGCTACGTAAGGCTGCACCAGGGCCAGCAGCAACGCGAGGTAGCCAGCATCAGTCATGTGGACGTGCGTGTCTACCTTCGTGCCGCGGTCTTCCAGCAGGCTGCCGATACGCGTGAAGGCGGCGCGTACCCCTGCCGGATCCTGAGCAGCGGCCGCTTGCGCAGCGGCCAGAAGCGTCTCGCCTGTGCGTCCTCCGTTTTGGTGGAGGACGAACACCGCAAAGATGTCGCCAAACAACATGCCACCCGCGATGAGCGCGATGCCTCCGAAAACCAGCAGGCGGCGTGCGCTCATGGGAGCGAAAGCCGCGGTGAGGCTGGAAGATAAGGCTGTGGTTGCCATTGTTACCAATTGCTGGGCCTCCGGTTGCACGGGTCAGAGACCCGTGCCCACACAGAACCCGTGCCCACACGGTTAACGCTAGTCTCCTGCTTGCGCCACGCTCTCCTTTCGGAAAGCAGGCATGACGTGCTTGGCAAACAGGTGCTGGATCTTGATGCTCTTCCAGTGCTCCAGTCCGCCGAAGTTGGAAACGATCGCCAACTCTCCGATTCCGCCCTTCTCCTGCAAGGCTTCGATCTGGCGGATGACTTTTTCTGGTGTACCGATGAAGCCGATCTCCTGGTCTACGATCTGCTCGTAAGTCAGCTTGGTCAGCGACTCCAAAGCGCCGCTGGCATAAAAACCGTATCCTTTGGCCACCAACTCTGCTTTCTTCGATTCGTCTTGCAGCGACTCGATAGGAGATGCATTGAAAGCGAGAAAGTTGTAGAGGGCCTGCTCGACTTCTTTCTTGATCTGCTTCTCGTCGTCGTCGATGTAGACGGGACGGATGTACACGATGTCCGGCTGGTTGCCATGCTCGACGCAGGCTTTTTTGTAAATATTGAGTGGAGGTTCCAGGACTTTCCATGGCAGCAGCGGCGGCACAAAAATGCCCCAACCCTTCGCACCCGCCATCTGATAAGTGATGTCACTCGTTCCACCGGTGTAGAGCTTGGGATAAGGCTTCTGCAGCGGGCGCGGCACGACGCTAACGTCTTTAACCTTGTAGCAGTCGCCATCATAAGAAAATTTTTCCTTGGTGAAGGCGAGCTCCAGGATGTCGATGGCCTCGTTGTAGCGGGGACGGCTTTCTTCCAGCGGAACCGATGAGGGGCCGAAGAGCCACGCGTGGCCGCGTCCCAAGCCGCATTCCAGACGGCCGTTGGTCAGGATGTCGGTTTCGGCAATCATGCCCGCCAGGCGCATGGGATTTTCGAGAGGAAGGGTGTGCAAAGCGGTGCGGAAACGAATGCGCTTGGTCCGCTGGGCCGCGGCGGCAAACATGGCCAGCGGGTTGGCGGAAATTGAAAATTTCTGGAAGAAGTGGTGATCGATGACGGAGTACACTTCGAAGCCACATTCGTCGGCATGCTCAATCTGACGCATGATCTCCCAGGTCATGTCGTAATACGACTTGCCGGGCGGCGTCTGCATCTCGCAATAAATGCCGAACCTCATGCGGGCTCCTCGTGGGGCTTATCTTTCGGACGAGCGGCGGAATCGATCTCGCCACTCCCGCTTTCTTACCAAGTCAAGCGCAGTGCCAGCTGTACCTGGCGCGGGTTAAAGATGGACCGCGGTGTTCCGTAAGACGGATTGGGCGAACCCTCCTTATAGAAAGGACCAGTGCCGCAATACGTAACGCCGCCTGCCGGACAGAAATCCGACGCGCCATAAGCCGTGTTAAAGAAGTGAATGTTGAGCGTGTTCAGCAGATTGAAGCCCTCCGCCATTGCCTGAAGGTTCAGTTTTTCGGTGATCGCGAAGGTGCGGGCCAGACGCATGTCCACCGTCTGATAGCTGTCGCCCTTGAAGGTGTTACGAGGCTCAATCCCGACGCGGTCGTTGTTTCCAAAGATGTCCCCGTTAGAATCGAAGCCAGCGAACTTGGTGAAGTAGTGAGGCGATTCCAGCGTGACAATGGTGGACAATTGCCAGCCATTCACGACGGCGTTCTTATGCGTCGGACCTTCCAGCGTCGCATTCGCTACGAACCGGTGAGCAACGCTGTCGGAGGAGATGGCCCGCTCCTTGCCGAAACAGCAGCTGTCTTGGGGAATCAACACAAAGCTTGGGTTGGGACCATTGTCGATTCCTTTAGACCAGGTGTAGCTGACGCCCCACCCGATGTGATGCCCCATTCGCTTGTTGAAATCCACCAGTAAGCCATCCCATACGGAATCCCATTTGGAATCAGCTTCGAAGTCGACGGCAAAGCCGAGCGAACCTGGAGGCAGCGACCCTGTTGGACAGGGAACCGGATTGAAAACGGCGCAGCGCACTCCGGGCGCGATCACCGGAGGAGTACAAGGAAAATTTACGCAATACAGATCCTTCATTCCCACGTTTCCATGAGAATCGTGGAACGGCAACTGGCCGGAAGGATCGGGCTGGTTCACGTTGTAGAAGCTGCCCAAGTGGATGCCACGGACATGCATGCCGGTGATATCAAGAACCGCATCCTTGAAAGGCTGGAATTCAACGCCAAAGCTGGCCTGGGCACCGTACGGAGGCTTGTGATCTTTGGCAAAACGCACGATTACGGCGTCGAGCGAGGGATTGGGATAAGTCGCGGTGGTCAGCCCTGGCCCCAGCATCTGGCTCAGCAGGAACGCCATGATGTTGGGAGCAGCGCCGGCTGCGGACAGGCGGGTCTTGGCATTCAGATCATCCTGCTTGTTTTCGCGTCCCGGAAATTTGCCGATAATTCCGCCGCAGGATGGAATCTGGCACATCAGCAAAGGCGAGGGGATGGTGCCATGGAACAGTCCGGCGCCGCCTCGAATCACGAAATTGCGACTACCGCCTAGGGCGTACGAAAAACCTGCGCGAGGATCGAAATTCTTTAGCGGGTTGTTGATGGCGGCACTGGGCCAGGTCTCACCCTCCCAGCGCAAGCCATAGTTCAGAGTCAGACTACTCGTGGCTCGCCATTTGTCCTGAACAAAGAGGCCCTCGTAGGTGTGCCCCATTTCTCCTTTGGCTTGGTTGCGGACGGCGGAGGAAATTGCTGTGCCCTGGTAAACCGACGTACTAAAAGTGGGCTCGTTGAAGCCCAGAGCGGCGTTAAAGCGCTCGAAGAAAATCACGAAGGGATGGGGGGCGCCCACGAAATCGGTCCCCAGGAATGCGCTCAAGCTCCCAAAATCCGCTTCAAAAGGGTAAAAGAGCGGGAACGACTCGGTGGTATTCACATGGTTGAAGTCACCGCCGAAAGAGAGCGTGTGCCGTCCTGTCGTTTTGGTGATGTTATCCACGATCTCCGCGCGGCCCTCTTCATAAAAGTCTGGATTGCCACGGTTCACGCCCATGGTGAACACGTTGGACACTTCCAAGTGAGGCTGCGTGCTCACGGTGGGAAAATCGAAAAATCTGTGTGCGTATTGCACGCGCAACTCGTTGACCAGCGAGGTTGAGAATACCGAAGTCAAATTGCCGACCAGCGACTGATCGCGGAACGTGTTGTTCTTAAATCCCGAGGGCAGGTCAAAACCGTCATTGAGAGGGGAGAGATTGGTGGAACGCTGATCGTTGAAGAAATACCGCACAAACATCGATTCTTTCTGGTTGAAGTTATGGTCCAGTTTGGCCAGGAAGTTGTCATAATTGATGGTACGGTTGACGAACAGGTTCTCGGCGGGAAGCCCGAAGGTGTTGACCTTGACATGGTTAATCGCCGCGATGTTCTGCAGCACGGCCAGATTGTAGTAAGGCGATTCGCTGTGCCGCTGGCCTTCGTAATTTCCGAAAAAGAATGTCTTGTCTTTCTGGATGGGTCCGCCCAGGGTTGCCCCGAATTGATTCTGGCGCAGCTTATTGAAACCTCCCGCAGCGGCCAGCAGGTTCTTGGCGTCCATCTTGTCGTTGCGGAAATATTCGTATAACGAGCCATGCAGATTGTTACTGCCGCTCTTGGTGATGATATTCACAATGCCGCCCACCGCTCTTCCGAACTCGGTGCTGTAGCTGCTGTTGACGACGCGGAACTCCTGCACCGCCTCCTGGGAAGGCGTGGTTTTCTGGATGCCCGAGGCGGTTGACATGTTGTCGGCGCCGTCAATGGCAACGAAGTTGTAATGGATGTTCTGCCCGGCGAAGGATAGCTTGGTGACCGGCTCGATGATTACGTCCGTGCTGCCCGAAGTCGTGTCGCCGATGGTCACGCCCGGGGCCAACAGCGCGAAATCGATAAACTGGCGGCCATTCACCGGCAAGTTTTCGATCTTCTGCTCGTCAATGACGGAACTCACCATGGTACGGGTGGGTTCGGCCACTTCGCCCACGTCCTGCACCGTCACTTCTTCTTTAATCTGACCGAGCGGGAGGTTGAAATCCAAGGTGCCAACCTCGCCGATATTCAGATGAACTTTCTTGGCGGATTTCTGAAAGCCGGTTTTCTCCGCGCTCACGGTGTAATCCCCGGGTGGCAGCGAGGTGATCTGGTAGTCGCCCATGGCGCTGCTGGTGGTCGAGCGGGAGAGACCGGTGGCAGCGTTGGTCGCGGTGACGGCGGCGCCCGGAATCGCTGCGCCACTGGCGTCATATACCCGGCCCTGGACAGTGACCGATACCGTTTGTGCTGGTGCCGGCAATAGCATGGCGACCTGCACCATCAACACGCATAACACGCACGCGAGCAGATGCATCACTTTCATACTTGATCTCCGCGACGACGGATTATTGGACAAGCCTCTGCACAACATTCCGGCACAACCGCCCTGCTTGCCTTAAAACTTGGAAGCGCTCTCTGTATAAAGCCTGCACCACAAATCTATCCTGCGGACGTCAGGTCTACCGCCCAGCAACCGCGGAGTTCCCGCGGCCGTCGGCGCGGGTTGGCAACTTAGCGGCACGGGAGTACTTGGCGCGCGTTGCTCGTGCTCCGGGTTTTGGGCCCTGTCCCGCCATAACCCGTCCTAATCGCGCTTCAGAATCTTCCAGGTGTTGCGCCAGAATCGCAGCACATTGCTTGCGCTTGCCAGCAACGAGCAATTGATAAAGTTTCCGGTGTACGGGAACCAATCCGCCCGGGTTGTCATGGCTGCGATCCACGAGAACCATGCCCATGCGTAACTCACCGATGACTTTCTGGTAGAAGCTCTCCAGGCGCCGATTGCCATGGAAGCGGATCAAGAGGGTGTGGAACTGAAGGTCGCAACTGACTGCTTTGGCCCAGTCCCGCGAACGAATGGCTTCCTCGTAGGCGTCAACCGCCGCCCGCAACTCCTGAAAAACATCGGTACGCCCTGGTTTCCCTGCAAGAACGGCAGGGATTTCCAGCATCCGCCTCAGGTGGTAAATTTCCTGGACATCCTTCAGCGATAACTGGGCAACCGTGACGCCTCGGTGAATATTGCGCCTCAGCAATCCCTCAATGGAAAGAATGCGCACCGCCTCCCGCATGGTGTTGCGGGAAACGCCCAGCGAAGTGGCCAGAGGGATTTCCGGAAGGGAGGTTCCCGGGCGCAACTCGCCTTCCAGGATTCTTTGCCGCAGAATCCCGGCGACCTGGTCGGCGACACTGACTCGATGGATTTGTGAGCGCTCCATGCGACGGGTGAAACCCCACGGAAAATTGCGCGTCATCTTGCACTTGAATGTTCAAGTTGTCAAGTGTTGAACAATTGAGTCAGGAGTTCCGCTTCTAGCCGTAAGCGAGTGCCGCCGCAGTTCCCAGCATCGGTGGGTGTAGCTCCGGGGCGCACGAGAGCGCTAGGTTTGCAAGTTGCTTACCGCTTGTCGAACGAGTCGACCGCCTCCCTGGCGGGAAAACTGCGGGGCTGGTTTCGGATTCTGAGCCGGGCCGTCCGCACCGCCCACTTTGGCGC
>DASQIH010000091.1:0-4003 GCA_035631655.1 Terriglobales bacterium | reverse complement strand
TCGTTCTCAAACTTTTTTTCGAGGGCCGAGGAAGGGAGCTTGGGCTGGCCCTCAAGCACGTCGATGCCCTGCCTGCTGATGGTGGTGAGCAGGTCGTCCAGGTCCTCCGGGGAATGGACGTCATGGGGAATCAGGTCATTCACCGCGTTGTAGGTGAGATAACTCTTTTCCTTTCCTGCATCAATGAGTTTCGTGATGTCGTTAAGAGCCAAGCGGGAATCCCTTTCCTGAATTATTTTTGCCCTTGCCAGTTGTAGAAACAGGGCAAACAGAAATTGGTTTTTCCCCTACGCTTTCTGCGGAGCGAGAGAAACCCCTTCCTCAGTGGGGAATCCGGTCGAAGGTGAACGCGATTCCGGTCTGAAGCCGAACGCCATTCCGTTGTGAATCCGCTTGCGTCACGGACTGGAGGCTGGTTGAATCAAATAGCGGCAGCACGAATCTCCCTTCGCGATGTGATCCTTGCGACTAACAGTTGCTCCCAGTAACTCCTGCATCATCGTGAGTTCACACTCGCAGGTTTGAGAACAGTTCCGAGCCACTTGCAAAATGGCACAATTGTGCTCCGTGAGCTCAAAACTGTTATCGTTCAAGCGTCGCGATTCGGCCATGTAGCCCGACTCGCTCTGGATTTTCGCCATCTCCGCAACCCGGTGCTCCAGGTTCTTGCCTACCATTCGGGGCGCATATTTGACTACGGCCTCTTGCTTCATTTGTGTAAAGACCCCCTCGACCGTGGCCCCTCCTAATACGTGAGTAATGCTACGAAGGAGACGTTGCACTAGCTCCCCGTATTCGTTGGGGAAAAACGTCTGTGCTTCGTCGCTGAGTGAATATAGACAAGAAGGCCGTCCTGCACGCCGTCGCTCAAGGGTTGTGGCAAGCAGCCCCAGTTCCTTCAGCACCGCGAGCTGGTGATGCACCGCCATAGGAGTGACCTCTAGAGAGCTGGCGATTTGCTTTGGGGTTGAGGCTCCAACACGCTTTAGATACTGCAAAATGCGGATCTGGGCGGGCGTCATCGAGTTCAGGCTTTTCATCGTTTGGTCCTGCGCTTGAGGGGTATTTAGTAAAGTTATTAGTTTACTATATTGATTAAATTCGCTATCATATTTTTTGGCGAACCCTAAGAAGAGCGCAGCTGAGACATACGTCACCGACGAACCGTGGCTTGCGTAAATGCCTATGATCGACCCGAATGTATCGAAGAAGCAGGAGATTGCCATGGCTCAGTTCGCTAAGGTCGGTACCAGAGCGGATTTTGAGGGTTTAGAGGGGGAAAGCTTGTGCAGAACGGTGGGCACAAAATCGCCATCTTTAATCTGGGCGGGAACTACTACGCAATCGAGAATACGTGTCCTCATCGTGGCGGGCCCTTGTCAGAGGGCAGGGTGGAAGCTGGTGAGGTCATCTGCCCGTGGCATGGCTCCCGCTTTAACGTGAAAACAGGCGCCGTTGTAGCCCCGCCGTCCCGACAAGCCGTGAAGATCTTCCCAGTTCGAGTCACCGGGAATGATGTGGAAGTCGAAGTTGGTTAGAGAGGCTGCCCCGCCGAGTTCTGGGCCGCAATTGCGCCCAGGATTTCGCCGCGCCGGAGGAAGTGCTGCTGATCGAGGGTTGACAAATGGACGAGAAGTGGAGCACGCCCCGGAGCGCAGCTACCACGGCCGCGGCGACTCGCCCAACCATTGTCGCGAACATGCGCAAGCACATAACGACTTCGGATGGGTGGGGCCAGTGAAGAAATCACGTGAAAAGTATTTTTGTCGGCAACCTGGATTTTGGGACGACAGAGGAGGACTGCGAAGTCTATTCGAGACCTACGGACGGGTCGAGCAGATCCATATCATCAGGGTTCGAGAGAGACTTCGGCGCGGATTGGCATTTGTAGAGATGACTAATGTGCAAGGCTATTGGCGGCCGCCTGAAAGCGGAAGACCCGCGAGGGTCACGAAGCGCGACAAAGCAACGAATGCGAGTGGGTTATTAGAAGTCAACGTCAGGCTTGCATGGCATGAACGCTACAGTGGCGTGTCTGGCGGGCGGTGTACGCAGGCCTGTAATAGGGAGGAAGGGGTGTTGTATGGCGTATGTCATCGCCGAGCCCTGCATCGGGACCAAAGACACTGCCTGTGTCGATGCCTGTCCGGTGGATTGCATTCACCCGAAGAAAAATACAACCTACGAAGACGGCCGGCCGGGCTTCGATGAAGTCGAAAAGCTCTACATCGATCCGGTAGAGTGCATTGATTGTGGCGCCTGTGTGCCTGTCTGCCCGGTGTCCGCGATCTTCGCGCTAGATGATCTGCCGGAGAAGTGGCGTCACTTTGCTGAGATCGATGCAAGTTATGTCGTAGGAGGGCAGTTCCAGGCCGAAACGTTCAAGAAATGAGGTTAGGTAGCGGGTAATCTCTGATGAATTTTTTGCCGACCAATGCTCGGTGATTGTTTCGGCGGTTCCCGCACACGCCAACTCACAATGCCCACGGGGTCAGCGCAGCAAAGAATGTTATGTGCCGATGCATGGGGCGGAGTGGCGTATGGTGTGTGAGGTCCAGAAACAGACGGTTTGCCGGCAGACCGAAAGCTGCAGAGAGGTGGTGGGCGTTAGGTTAACAGCTGCATCTCTTTATTTGGCCAAAGCAGTTGAACTGGGCACTCGATAAGACTGCCCAGAACAGTTCAGAAGACGTGCTGGATTGAACCTGAAATCCTGCCTCGTGATCTGTGCATCCTAATCGCGAATCACGGCCGCAAGGTGCCGTCGGAGGTCATATGAGCAAGAGCATTGAGGAGCGTGGGTACAGCAAGGCCGATGTCCTAGTCTCGACGAATTGGGTCCAAGAGCACCTCAAAGACCCAGGAGTTCGGGTTGCCGAATCAAACGAGGATCCCCTCCTTTATAGTGCCAATCACATTCCTGGCGCTGTGGAGATCGATTGGACCCGAGACCTCAACGATCCGGTGCGGCGGGATTACCTGGATCAGCCTGCGTTTGAGCGCCTGATGCGCCGGATCGGAGCCACGCGCGATACCACCATTGTGCTTTACGGGGATAAGAACAACTGGTGGGCCACGTATGCGTTCTGGGTGTTGCAGCTCTTCGGGCACACGCAGGCCAAGATCATGGATGGCGGCCGCTTGAAGTGGCTTAACGAGAATCGGCCGCTTTCGCGCGAGGTTCCCAAATATCAGGCCACCCAGTATAAGGCCCCTCCGCGCGACGACAGCCCGTTCCGCGCCTTCCGGGACCAGGTGCTCCAACATGTGGAGCGGAAACTCCCTCTTGTCGATGTTCGCAGTCCCGAGGAATATCGCGGGGAACGGCTGCACATGCCGGAGTATCCAAACGAGGGGGCCCTTCGCGGCGGACACATTCCGGGTGCGCTGAGCATTCCCTGGGGACGCGCCATCAACCAGGAGGACGGCACGTTTAAGGACGCTGCCGAACTGCGGAAGATCTACATCGAGGAAAACAAGCTACGGCCCGGGGACGATGTTATTGCCTATTGTCGAATTGGGGAGCGGAGCAGCCATACGTGGTTCGTGCTGACCGATCTGCTCGGCTTTTCGAAAGTGCGGAATTATGACGGCAGCTGGACGGAGTGGGGGAATCTCGTCCAAGTGCCGATCGAAAACCCAAGTGTTGAGGAGCGGCGTGAAGCGGCTGCCTGATCGACTAGAGCGCCTACTCGCCACGTTGGAAGCTCTCGACCGGGGCGACCGAATCGAGATCTTGGTCGACGTGGCGCGGCGCTTCCCGCGCGTGCCGGAACGGATTGCCGTCCGTCCGTATCCGAAGGAACACCTCGTGCCTGGGTGCGAATCGGAGGCGTACGTTTGGGCGGAACCGCGCCCCGATGGGACCCTCACATATCACTTCGCGGTGGAGAACCCACAGGGGATTTCCGCCATGGCGCTTGCGGCTATTCTGGGGGGCTCGCTCTCCGGCGTGTCGCTGGACGAAGTCGTCGCTGTGCCGGCAGACGTGGTGTACCGCATC
>DASQIH010000090.1:0-8091 GCA_035631655.1 Terriglobales bacterium | reverse complement strand
TGCCGACCATCCACGAAATGCTCTAATCGGCGCGGTGGTGAGTTGATGGCACGCCGCTGATGCAAGCCATCCGCACGGACAAACAGGAGTAAGCTGGCAAGCGATGACTACCGCCCACGGCGCATCATGGCTTTTCATCGAGCTTGGCCTCGTGCTTGTTGGTCTCGCGATCCTAGCGAGGCTCGGAAACCGCTGGGGTTTTTCGGCGATTCCTTTATATATTTTGGCCGGTCTTGCCTTCGGCAATGGCGGTCTCGCCCCCCTTAGGCTCAGCGAGAATTTTGTTCGTATTGGGGCCGAAATCGGCGTGCTTCTGCTTCTGTTCATGTTGGGCCTGGAGTACACCGGGGACGAGTTGAAGAAGAGCCTACGGCTCGGCATCACGGCAGGTGTTATTGATTTTGTGTTGAACTTCACGCCAGGCGTTGCTGCAGGGCTCCTGTTTCGGTGGCGACTGCTGCCTGCCGTCTTACTGGGCGGCATCACCTATATTTCCTCCTCCGGCGTGATCGCGAAAGTACTGACCGAACTCCAACGCAGGGACAAACCGGAAACGCCACTGGTGCTCTCCGTGCTAGTGCAGGAAGACCTGGCGATGGCTGTTTACCTTCCGCTCGTGGCCGTGTTGCTCGGTGGAGGTGGCCCAGCAAGAATTGCTCTTTCGGTGTGCGTTGCGATTGCAGTTGTTTCGGTTGCTCTTCTGGCGGCATTGCGGTGGGGGCCCCAAGTAAGCCGACTCGTCGCTCACGAATCCGACGAGATCATTCTCCTGACGACGGTCGGTGCCTTGCTGCTGGTGGCTGGTGTGGCGCAGCGGTTCCAAGTTTCAGCAGCAATCGGAGCATTTTTGGTCGGTATCGCCCTCTCCGGGTCGGTCGCGGAGAAGTCGCAGCGCGTCGTCAGTCCACTAAGAGACCTGTTTGCCGCGATGTTCTTTTTCTTCTTCGGGCTGGAGATTGATCCGGCGGTGCTCCTGCCCTCACTGCCGCTCGCTTTGGGTCTGGGAGCGGTCACGACTCTGACGAAGGTATTGACCGGGTACTGGGCAGGTCGCAGTTTGGGCATTGACACACGAGGGCGTATCCGGGCGGGTACCGAACTCGTTGCGCGTGGAGAGTTCTCGATTGTCATTGCGGGGCTGGGCGCGGCGGCAGAACCGCGTCTCGGCCCATTGTCGGCTGCTTAGGTTTTGCTGATGGCTATTGCTGGGCCTATTCTCGCACGCGCGGCCAAATAAACACTCCGTTTCGATTCTTGTTCTGGAGCTGCTGCCCCACTGAAGTAGTCCAGATCATGGCAATCGTTAGGACGATGATAATGATGCTCGTTCCCCAAGTGGTCACATTCGCAATTCTGGAGTTTGTGTACTCGCCCATCAGTTCTTTGCGGTTCACCAAGATCAACATGAAGACCAGCAAGAACGGAAGCAGCGCACCGTTGGCGACTTGAGAGAAAAGGATGAATTTGATTAAGGGAAGCCCAGGGATAAGTACGACGCCTGCTCCGCCCACAATCAGGAACGTGTACAGCCAGTAAAAGACTGGAGCTTCCGAAAATCGCTTGTTAACGCCCGACTCCGCACCTATTCCTTCGCAGATGTTGTACGCCGTCGCCAGCGGCAAGATCGCGGCGGAAAGCAAGGCGGCGTTGACCAATCCCAAAGCAAAGAGCAGATAGGCAAAATCACCCGCGAGAGGGCGCAATGCAACCGCCGCTTCGGTCGCGTCCGAGATGTTCCGAACTCCGGATACATACAACGTGGCAGCGCACGCAAGCACAACGAAGAATGCGATCACGTCGGTTATGATGCAGCCGGAAATGACGTCCCATTTGGCGAGCGAATACTGCCTTTTGCCGATACCTTTCTCGACGATCGACGCTTGCAGATAGAACTGCATCCACGGAGTAATCGTGGTACCGATCAACCCAATCACCATGACCAGGTAGTCGGAACTTCTGATGACCTTCGGCACAAACGTGTCGTGA
Source organism: Terriglobales bacterium (assembly GCA_035631655.1). Lineage (GTDB taxonomy): Bacteria > Acidobacteriota > Terriglobia > Terriglobales > Acidobacteriaceae > Gp1-AA122. The sequence continues at coordinate 6,105 of DASQIH010000090.1, read as the reverse complement.
ATTGCAGCGTGCCAGTCGGGGTGCGCGAGCAAAGCCGACACCGGATAGACGAAGAATACGAGCGAGAACACGATCAGGATGCGCTCGAAGGGCTTGTATGAGTTGTGCACGACAACGAACCATACGAGGAAGGCACCGATCGGCACTACGATGTATTTGCTGATTCCGAACAGCCCCATGCCGGAGGCGAGTCCGGCAAATTCGGCGACGATATTGCCCAAATCAGCCAGCCCAAAGACGAAGGAGACAAAGAAAGTGGCGCGAATTCCAAATTCTTCGCGGATGAGATCGTGCAGACCCTTGCCCGTGACCGCGCCCATGCGGGCGGCCATTTCCTGCACGACGATCAGCGCGATGGTCGTCGGGATCAGAGTCCAGAGAAGCGCATAGCCAAACTTTGCACCGGCTTGGGAATAGGTGAGGATTCCTCCGGGATCGTTATCGACGTTGGCAGTGATGAAACCGGGGCCAAACACCGCAAAAAACGCCAGTAAGCGATAGCGGAGCAACTTGGCGGGACGGCGAATTTCCTTCAGACGCATGGATGCCTCCTGCTCGCGGAATTTGCGAGCACGGCCTGCGTCACTCAGCGCAGGCGATTTTTGGAGGGTGAAGGCTAGACGTTACGGCTGGAAGCTTGGCCTAGATTCACTCGCTCGGGTTCAGGTTTTACCCCGTCGAAGCGAGTGGCCGATGACGAAGTCAGGCAAACACTGGCGACGGAGCACGTTCGTGCGGAGTACTCGGAGGTTCGGATTGTTTCGGCTCAGTCATAAGATTCGGGGCACTACCTGCGACCTCTTACACCTTACCACGGGCGAACGCATTAGCGAAGCGTGCCTTTGCCTTCTGCTGACGAATGACGCGCAATCCGGAAAATAAGCAAAACGATATTCAAGGAGTGGAAAATGACGCAACATCTAGTAAGGACGAGCAGCGTAGGAGCGGAACAAGCCACCCTTGATCCGATCATTCAGCTCTTTGTCGAGGAGCTTGAGCGAGAAGAGAGTCCTCATCTGTGGGAGACCACCGTCGAGGAAGCAAGAGCAAACCACGCCAAAATGCAGGCGGCTTCTGTTCACCTGGCGCCAGCAGATGTGACAGACCTGACCATCGAGAATGCTGATCATCGAATGCCGACGGAGAGGAGCAAGAGCGCTGCTGCTCCGACGGCAAAGAGCGCCCGCCAACATTCGACCGCGCCGCGTACGCCGATCCGATTAGCGTAGCGTACCCCGCGAACCGCAGCAGGACATGAAATGTCGACGCCGGGGTGTTCCTTTCTCGATGGTTTGTGGTAAGCACCCAAACCTTACTCCAAAAGGGGCGCCCTTTTATATTGCGTCTGCTAGGGCCGACCAACCTTTCTCTCGTTCTCTCAACCTTTTACAGTGGTTTTGCTGCATCATTATTATTATTTATTCGCCGTTTTCGGTACATTCGGTACAACTGAGATGCTGGATCCTGTCTCCTAGCCAGTCCTTTCAACCGCTTGCGAAGATCGCTCTCCTATAGGCACGAGAGCCGAAACCCAAAATTTTGGCTGCGTTCTTCCCATGAAATCAGTTAAACACAAGTCTTTCTGGACGAATGACTCTCTAGCGCTACACCAGGAGGTCAGATGACACAAGCTCGCAATCCAAACGCAGGTTTCTCGGAAGTGCCGAGGGCTCAACGAATGCTTAACGGAATCGGGCGACATTCCGACAAACGGCGAGAGCCGCTGCTGCTTCGGCAGGGAGTCGATAAGTGCTGTACAGTGGTGAAAATCAGGCCGCAACCATGGTGGGGCCGCCGATGCTGGATGATAGGCATGCGGATCATGAGTTTTGTCCTGATAACTTCTTGTGATATGCGCGCATCCGGGTTCGAACGCTAATTGTCGCTCTGCTCACACATCGCGCCGGCGGAGAATCATCGAGGCAGCCAGAAAAGGCAGCGCAACCCAGGCAAGCAAGCCCGCAACAAGGATCACCATGCTGCTCACCGCACCGCCCAAGAACTTCAGCAGGGCCGCGCCCGCGGCACCGAAAATGGTTGCCCCGCCGAGCGAGATCAGGCTCGCCACTCGTGCCAGGTCCACGGGGTTTCCGAATAGCGAGAGGAAGATTATCAGGTTGGCGGTGCGTTCGCGGAATAGAAATCCTGCCCCAATGATGAGCAGATCGTAGAAAACCACGAAGAAAAACCAGATGGCCAAGGCCGCGCCAATAGCCCGCGCCCGATTGCTGGCGGCGATGGACACCAGGCTACCCAGCACCGCAAAAACCAAGGCCAGCAGAAGGGTGTAAGCAACAAAGAAGACGTAGTGCCCGATCCCTTCGCCCCCGGCTTGCAGGGCTATCACCAGACCGGACGCACTAAAGCCAAACAACAATGCGACGACCAGCGCGGAGTAGATGCCAGCCAGCTTCCCAACCAGGACTTGGGTGCGTGTGACCGGTTGCGCCAATAGCAGTTCCGATCCCCCCTCAGCGCTGAAGCTCAGGACCCCCATGACCAGGGCTACCATGGGCACAAGGTACAAGACAAGATTCAGGAGGCTGGCCGTGGTTCGGGTGAAGCCCTGAAAGCCGACCTGGGCCGTCGTAACCATGCCGAAGTAAGAGACGGCCAGCGTCAGCAGGGCAAATAGCCAGCCGAAGGCAATGATCCAGCGGTTGCGGGAATTGACCCGAAATTCCTCGCCCGCAATCAGCGCAATAGGTCGGACGTTCATGGATCTCTCATGCAGCGGCTGTTACGGTCGTCGTCTGGCTTGTGTCGCTGCCGCCTCTCGGTTCATTAATTCCGAGAAGCTCATCACCTGCCCGGAGTTCTTCTTGACAAATTGTTGTGCGGCCGGCTGGTCGCGAAATGCTGCCAACGCGCTGGCCATGGGGCTCTTGATCGCATCCGACTTCACCAATACGGCGCTCTCCGCTTGCAGCCACTGCTGGTTTATAAAGTCCATGACATAAACCCGTCGCTGTGGCAGCCCATGTTCGCGCAGGTATCGCAGCATGCAGCCGATATCGTCGAACTTGAAGGCGTTGCCGTCTTTATCCACCAGTTGCGCGGCATAGCGTAACTCAGAGATGGCCATCTTGCACGACGTGCAGACATCGTGTGACTCAATCGCTTGAGGACGTTGGTCGGCCTGGCAGCCCATCGAAAGCAGCAGAAGCACCACCATCATGATCCTCATGGATGTACCTCACATAAATATCTTCAAGAGTCGGTTCCTCGGTGGAGAAGCTCTCAATGTGGGCGCCTTCGGACTCGAGCGCGTGTATCACGTCGCGGCGGTGTTCGGGTCGGCAGGTCACGACCAGGCAATCGCCTTCGATCTCCGCGCTAGCGGCGCCGGCACGCCGCACGGCCTCGCAGGCCCGCGGAGTGGGCGCGTGCAACTTCAATCGCATCCTGGCGGCGGCCGCTAATCTCTCGCGCAGGCCGCCAATCTGTTCGATTCCCGCCAAGCGGCCATCCAACAGTATGGCGACCCGATCGGCGATGGATTCTGCGTCTGCCAGCACGTGGCAGGAGAACACGATCGTCCTGTGCTTCGAGCGCAATTCTGCAAGTAGCTCGCACAACCGGGTGCAGGCGTCCGGGTCGAGCCCGCTGGTTGGCTCGTCCAGCAGCAGAATGGGAGCGTCCGGCAGCAAAGCAATCGCCAGCCCCAAGCGCTGCAACATGCCTCCGGAGTACTCCCGGATTCGTTTCTTGCCAAAGCCATTCAGCGCGTAACTTGATAACAGATGATTGACCCGGCCATTCGAGATCCCGCGCAGCCGGGCGTAGAACTGCAGCACTTCGGGTGCGGTTAATTGGTCCGGCAGGCGAACTTGTTGGGGCAGGTAGCTAAAAGCGCTCTTGGCGACCTGGCTATCGGGGTTGAGATCGAGACCATTGATCGTTATGTGGCCGGCAGACGGTCGTGCCAGGCCTGCCACGCACTTGAGCAGTGTTGTCTTCCCGCTGCCGTTGGGGCCAAGTATGGCGAAGGTTTCTCCCGCGCTAATCTGTAGCGAGACATCCGCGAGAGCGGTGCAGTTGCCATAGCGTTTGCCGAGACCGGTAATCTCAATCATGCGCGCCCCGCTTTGACCATGACCAGGGCTGAAAGCGCCAGCATGGCAAGAGGCAGGAGTGCGGCAGCAGCTCGCTGCGAGACTGGAGTGCGAATTTGCGGAGGAACAAACCTAAGATCAGCGGGGCGCATCAAGGGCTTCATGTCCTGCTCCACGTCTCGCTCCAGCAGCGGGAAGCCGCGCTCCGCCAGTGCCAGGGCTTGTGCCGCTGGGCTGTCGAGGTACAAGCGCAGGCGCGGATAGCTGCCCTCGAGGTGGGCAAACAAGTTGACAATTTTGTAAGGCACGTCTCCAATGCCGTCGTTTTCTAGGTCATAGCCGTCGTAGTCGCTCCAGTAATTGCCTGCCGACTCCCCATTCCAGCGAGTGTTGGCAGGAGCGCCAACCTCCAGTATGGGGCTGAGGTTGTCCACAAAGTTGTTGTATTCAAATTGATTTTCGGTAGCGCTGCCGAACGCCTGTATGGCAACGTCATTGGCGGAAACCAGGTTGCGACGGAGCTTCCCGCGGCGCATAGATTCCATGAAAATTCCCACCGCGTTGTCGCTAACGATGTTGTCCTCGAAGATGCAGTCGTCGTTTTCCTGGAAGAGAATCCCGTAGGAGCTGTAGCCGCGGTTGTGGCGGAAGACATTGCGCCGCATCTGCACGCGATGCGAGTACATGACGGCTGCGCCGGCCACGTTGTCATAGAAAAGATTGTCTTCAAAGATATTGTCGTCGGACCACATGTAGTGCAGTCCGTAGCGCAGGTTGAAGACGCGGTTGCCGCGGATGACGGTGTGATAGGTGTTTTGCAGGTACATGCCATCTCGTACCTTTGTAATGGCGTTGCCGGTCAGGAGGTTGCGTTCCGAATTCCAGATATGGATGCCGCTGCCCCGGCCTCCCAAATCGAGATAGGGCCGGCCGGTAATGCGGTTGTTGCTGATCAGATTGTCGTTGGCGTGATAGAGGTAAATTCCAAAAAGAATGTCCCGCAGGTCGTTATCGTCCACGCGGTTGCGATCGGACTTGAGCAGGATGCCGGAGTCTTCGGTGGCCAGCATGGGTCCACTATGCTCGATAATCAGGCCACGGACTGTGCAGTTATCGGCGGTCAGCGTAATGACGCTGCCGGTCCCGCTACCGCGGATTATTGGCCGGCCTTTGCCAACGAGCGATAGATTCCGGTCTAAAAGTAGATTGCCGGGGTAAACACCGGGCCCGATTTCGATGGTATCGCCGGGCTGCGCTGCAGCAATCGCCTGAGATGGCGACTGAAATGGGCCCGTTTCGCTGACCACCAAGGTGCGGGCAAGAGTGGGTTGCGCGGCGAGGGCGTACACCCATACCAGCAACGCGCTCCTTACCGCGATGCGTCTTAAAATCGTAGCTCTGCGGTTCGCGATCACGCCCGTCACATACGCCTGGTTTCTCCCGCTCTTACCAATTCAGAGTTTCGTGTGCCGCTGCCGGGATGAAAGAAAAATCCCGGCCACCAGCAGCAGCAGTGCCAACAGGATCAAATACGACCCAGTCGCCGGGTAATTGAACACTGTGAAGTTGGCCAGTTGCTTGGAACCTAGCATGGGCGGCGTGAAGGGCGCCACCTTCACCGGCGCATCAGGTTCGAGGTTGTGCCCGTAGGTGTAGAGTTTGCTGTAAAAGCTCCACAGCGAGAACAAGCCGAACCACACCATGGCGACTGTCACGTCCACCAGGTTCGACATCCTGCCCAGCACAACCGCCCGCAAGGCCAGCAGAACCAGGATTCCCAGGGCCAGGGGCATCCACTTGAACTCGTGGAAGTCCTCGCTTTGCAGCGGGTGCATGCCAATGTAGTGGTTGAGGGTGTTAATCTCCTTCAAATCGTCACGATCGCCTTGAACCGCTCCTCCCACCAGTTTGTGGGTGTAGATATAAAGGTTAAGCCCATCCGTGTACTGGTTGGAGTAGAGGGTCATGTGCCACAGAGGCAACAGGACGGCGATGGCCAAGAACAAGGCCGCGACTACCACTACCACACGCGTCCGCATGTTCAATGGCA
>DASQIH010000089.1:0-4891 GCA_035631655.1 Terriglobales bacterium | reverse complement strand
TTAAAACGTACCCAGTCCCGGGCGACTGATGCCGTATTGCTTTATCTTGTGGTAGAGCGAACTGCGTGGAATGCCAAGCCTTTTTGCCGCAGCTTCCACCCTGCCGCCCTCCAGCAAGAGCACCTCTTCGATGTAGTGCTTTTCCATTTCTTCCAGCGTTCTCACGCCTTCGCTTTCGGCGAACGGCTCCAGTTCCGGGACATCAAAGTGCAAGTCCTTTTCGTTGAGAACCCGGCTCCCGCTCAGTAGAACAGCGCGTTCCAGCACATTGCGCAGCTCTCTTATGTTTCCCGGCCATTTGTAGGACTGCAAGCTGCGCACCGCGTCCGAAGTTATTTCGACTCGCCCGGTCCCGAGATCAACCGCCAAACGATCGAGAATGTCTTCGGTCAGAACTGGAATATCTTCCACCCGATCGCGCAGGGGTGGCATAGTTAAAGGAATGGTGCTAATCCGAAAATAGAGATCAGCACGAAAACTTTTCTGCTTTACCAGCTTGGCCAGATCCTGGTGAGTGGCGGCGATGAGGCGAATATCCACCCGCCGGTCGCGAACGTCGCCCAACCTGCGAAACACTTTTTCCTCCAGTACCTTGAGCAGCTTAGGCTGGACGTTCAGGTCCACATCTCCAATTTCATCGAGGAAGACCGTGCCTTTGTGCGCGATCTCCAAAAGCCCACTCTTGCTCTGGACAGCCCCGGTAAAGGCCCCTTTCTCGTGGCCGAACAGCTCGGTTTCCAGCAGGTCCCGGGAGAGACCGCCACAATTCAAGTCCACAAAAGGCTCGGCCGAACGCCGGCCATTGTCGTGCATCCAGCGGGACAACACTCCCTTGCCGGTGCCGGTTTCGCCTTGGATGAGAACCGGGCTGTCCGCGGCAGCGATACGAGTCGATAGCTCAGCCAACTTGAGGATCGCGGCGCTAGTCCCGAGAAAAGGATTCATCCTTCCCCGGGAGTGGCGTACCTTCTCGACCATTTGCTTTTGCTGGTTGCGCTGGTTCTCCAGGCTTCTCTGGATCAGCAGTACCAGGGCGGAGAGGTTTGCCGGCTTGGTAAGGAAGTGTTCGGCACCGAGTTTGACGGCTTCAACCGCCAGGTCAATCGAGCCGTGGCCGGTAAGGATAATGATAGGGACAGTCGGATCCATGCTTTTGAGCCGGGGCAGCAATCCGATGGCGTTGCCGTCGGGCAGATCATAATCCAGCACCGTGGCATCCGGTTCCGCTACCCGCCACACGCGTTCCGCTTCGGCACATGTTCCTGCGGTCTTTACCTCGTATCCTTTGGTGTCGAGGAAATTGCAGATTACCGAACGAAATTCCGCATCGTCGTCGACAACCAGAACTTTATTTCTAGCCACTATTCCCCCATGTACCCTGGTGGTGGTCGCAACAGTATTCTTAGTAGGCTTGCTGATCATTACCCATCTACAATTTCCTATACCGTGGTTCCTCTATTCGGGCTCGAACCAGCCGGGCGAGCGCGTCCAAGCTAAAGGGTTTTTGCAGAAAGCGTGCTCCGATTGCCCTCGCGTCATCGCTCGGGGTGCGATCCGCGTATCCAGATACAAGGATGATGGAGAGCTCCGGGCGCAACTCCAGCGCCGCTTTTGCCAGTTCGATTCCCCCTAATCCTGGCATCACCATGTCGGTGATCAGAACCTGAATCTCCCGCTTATAGCTCCGGCAGATCTTCAAAGCTTCCGTCGCGTTCCCGGCTTCGAGTATGGCGTATCCCTTAGATTCCAAGTACACGCGGCTAACCAGGCGAAGAGCCAGTTCGTCTTCCACCAGCAAAATCGTCTCGCTACCGCCGGGAGCGATTTTAGTAACCGGGGAAACCTGTTCGGTATCCGTGGGAACATCAATCCGCGGCAAGTAAATTTTAAAGGTAGTGCCTTTAGCCAGTTCGCTATACACCCAGATGAATCCGCGACTTTGCTTCACAATGCCATAGACCGTCGCCAGACCCAGCCCCGTACCCTTACCCGCATCCTTGGTGGTGAAGAACGGTTCGAAGATATGCGCCTGGATCTCCGCGTCCATGCCGGTTCCAGTATCACTGACTGCCAGCATCACGTAATTTCCGGGAGGGACATCAGCGGCATAACGCTGGGAGTACTGAGCATCCAGTTCGACATTGCTTGTTTCAATGGTCAAGTGGCCCCCCTCGGGCATGGCGTCGCGAGCATTGACCGCGAGATTCATAATGACCTGCTCAATCTGGCCGCGATCCGCGCGCACTTTGCCCAGAGCCAGCGCAGGTACCGTCACCACCTCGATATCCTCTCCCAGGAGCCGGGGCAACATCTTGCCCAGGTCAACGACGACATTATTCAAGTCGAGAGTCATTGGCTCCAGCACCTGCTTCCGGCTGAAAGCCAGCAACTGGCGAGTCACGCTGGCAGCCCTGGACGTAGCCTCCCGTACCTGTCGTGCATATTGGATGACCATCTCAGGATCGCTGGGGCTTTCTTCGAGCAGCTGTGCGTAGCTGCTGATAATCATCAGGAGATTATTGAAATCGTGAGCTACTCCACCTGCCAGTCGTCCAACCGCCTCCATCCTCTGAGCGTGTTCAAATTGCTTCTGGAGCACTCTCCGTTCGGTAATGTCTTCGACGAAAACTTCGAATCCAAGAGAGTTTCCGTGCTCGTCGACTAATTGGCGCCCCGCCAGCCGCACCGTGATGCTGGTCCCATCGCCCCGCTTCCATTTGGTGTCATAACGAGTGGATGTGCCGCCCACCTCAAAAGCGGAAATTGCACTGCGGTATTCCGTGGAATCCAGGAAAATATCAGTAACCGCATTCAGTCCCACGACGCGCTCCCGGTTTTCGTAAGCGAGCAGAGCGACAAAGGCGGGATTGGCCATAACCACCTGGTCATCCTTATCAACGCGGAAAATGCCGTAGGGCGCTCCTTCGATGATGGAGCGATATTGCTCTTCCGACCGCCTCAACGATTCTTCCGACTGTCTACGCCGGCTGATATCGAAAAAGGTGACAACCCCCCCGACTACTTGTCCATCGCGCTGCAGGGGGTAGGACCAGTATTCCACCGGGAAGGAAGTTCCGTCGCGGCGCCAGAAAACTTCATCGGCCAACTGAAAGGGCACGCCTTTGCGCAGACTTTTCAGGATTGGGCATTCGTCTTCCGGGTAGGGACTCCCGTCTGCTTTCGTGTGATGCATCAGGCGGTGCAAATTCTTTCCGCGCAGCACCTCTGCCGAGTCGTACCCCAGCATTCGCAAACATGCGGAATTCGAAAGAGTGTAATTGCCCTGCAGGTCCACTCCTAAGATGCCCTCTGCCGTGGAGTCGAGAAGCAATTGCAGCTGCTCTTTATTGTCCCGAAGTTCCGCCTCGGCTCGCCGCTGTGCGGTAACATCATGGGCCAGCACGAGCTGTGCGTTCACACTGCCGAACACGATCGGTTGAGAACTGATTTCTACGTCAATGACGGTGCCATCTTTCTTGCGATGTCTCCACAGCGCCCTATAAGTCTCTCCCGAGTCCACCCTACGATCTGCACTTTTCAAAAAGCGCTCCATGTCCTCCGGAGGACGTATTTCCTTGACCGTCATGGAAAGGAATTCGCGCAGAGAATAGCCATAATGCTGAAGCGCGGCATTGTTGACTGCCAGAAAACGCAAGGTCTCGGAGTCAAAGACCCACATAGGATGTGGGTTGGCGTAAAACAGCAACCGATATTGCTCTTCTGACTTGCGAAGCTCCTGCTCGGCTCGATCGCGCTGCTCACGGAGCTTACGTTGCTCCAGTACTCTCCGGACCGCAATCGGAAGCCGGTCCAGGTTGTCCTTGAGAACGTAGCCGCTAACTCCGTTCTTAAGGCACTCAATGGCAAGTTCGGCGTCCAGTGTGTCCGTGAACAGGATTAAAGGAGTGTCGCGGCCTGATGATCGCAACCAATGTACGGCGTCCAGTCCACTCCAGTGGGACAGTCGGTAATCAGTCAGCACGATGTCGTACACTTGGGCGGCTGCGCGTTCTATGAATTCCTGGGATGTCTTAACCACATCCACGTCGACTGGGAGCCCTGCACTTCTCAGCTTGCGAGTGCACAGATCCGCGTCGGCTTGATTGTCTTCAAGCATCAAAATTCGAATTGTCCCATCCTCATCCGCTCTCGGTTCGGTCATGCAGAACCTGTCGTGACAACTGGCCCTTGAGCCAGCTAATCCGGGGTTGGGCGTGTTTTACCAATGAAATACGAGAGCCCGGTCCGACCCGAGCTAGTAGGGGCGATCCGGCGAATGATCTCGCGAGACTCGCGGAAATCGACCGGCCTGCATGTAGCTTTTGGCTGCGAGTTCATAAGCTCGTCAACACATCTCTGTCTGGCTTCGATAAACTAGGCACAACTGCGCCTGAATAACTTTCATGCTTAGATCGTTCTTAATCTGTGCCAGCGCCTCAAGCCCGTTAACACCCGGGAACTTGAGGTCCAATAACACAAGCCTGGGCGGGGAGGAATGGTTTGTCTGACATAGGGCCACCGGCACAACGAAAATGGGAGGCCTCTTTGCCATCGCGTGTGGCATACACTCAAACGACAACTGAAGCTATTCTTCCTTAGCGACGACAGTTTCGTTCAGGAATGTTTTCCTTGTTCCGAATTTGGAACAAAAAAGCCCTAACCCGACTTTGACAACCGAGGGTTGATTTTACGGATCTTTGGCGGTTTCCTGCCGATAAGTATTTGCTTTTCAGTAGCACTTTTCCCGCAGCGCGTTGTAGTGAAGACCTAACCCCTTGATTGCTGCGAGGCGCCGTGCACAATGGCGGTATGTTTCTCCGCTGCACGGTTCGCGTGAAGGACGGCAAGGAGCATAACTATTGGAGCATCGTGGAGAACCGGCGGGGTTCGT
>DASQIH010000088.1:0-8622 GCA_035631655.1 Terriglobales bacterium | reverse complement strand
ACGGCGCTAAAGAAAGCCTTCGGCGACAAGTACGTGTACGCCGGCGCCGGCACCGTCGTGGATCTGCCGTGAGATCCTGATCCATCAACTGCCGATCGCACTGGATGGTCTCTCGGACGGCCTGAAAGAGTTCAAAAATTGTCTGCAGGCTAGAGTGTGCCCATTCGGCGCGGTTCAAGCTTAGGCTGCTGAAAGCGCGAGTTCAAAAACGTTCCCGTTCAGCAGAAAAGTTCTCAAATCGTCTGCTAGGGCCGACCAATCAGAATCCGCCTGCGGTTTTCAGCAACCCACGGCAGCACCCATCTGTTACTTTTGACCTGCAGATTTCAGTCGCCCTCGAAGACAGATGGATTGCTTTCGGATACCCGTCACTCGCCCCGTACTCGGCGCAAAGCGCATATCGACTTCCCACTTCTCGCTGGACCTATCGAAATCAACTGGTCGTTCAATCTGCTGGTGGTGCCTCGGCGATGGCTCTGAACCTTTCAGGAGGTGCGCTTGCTGGCAGGTATTCCTCCGAACAGGTATTCCTCCGAAGAGGCCGTCACATGCCAAGATAGGCCTGCCTCACGAGATCGGATTTGAGCAGCTCTTGGCCTGTCCCCTCCAGAACGATCCGTCCCGTCTGCAGGACGTAGGCTCGGTCAGAGATGCTCAGTGCCTCGTAGACGTTCTGCTCGACAAGAAATACTGTAATGCCCTTCTCGCGGATCACATGGATGCGCTCGAAGATTTCAGAGACCAGCTTCGGCATTATTCCCAAGGACGGCTCGTCCAGCATCAGCAGAGATGGGCGTGACATCAACCCGCGGGCGATCGCCACTTGCTGTTGTTCACCCCCGCTCAAGGTGTCGGAGCGCTGTTTCCTCCGTTCTCCGATCCAGGGAAACAGTTGCAGGACTGCCTCCAGCGACTCCGCGACCGCTTCATTCGAATTTAAGGCGTATGCTCCCAGCATGAGATTGTCCCAGACCGACAGTCGGCCAAAGAGCTGCCGCCCCTCGGGAACCAGCGCGATCCGCTTCTTGACGATGTCATAAGGAGGCACGAGGTGGATGGGCTCGTTGTCGAGCAGGATCTCGCCGCTCCAAGGCCGGAGCAGCCCGGAGATGGCGCGCAGCAGCGTGGTTTTACCGGCGCCGTTGGACCCGACGAGGCTCACGACTTCGCCGCGCCGCACCGTAAGGGAGACGTCCTGAACGGCAAGGACGCCTTTGTATCCGGCGGACATCCCCTTAAGTTCGAGCATGGTACCGCTCTCCCAGGTAGGCTCGGATGACCTCAGGGTTGACGACGATTTTTTCCGGCACGTCCTCCACGATTTTCCGCCCTGAGTTGATTCCGATGACGCGGTCCGACAGCGCCATCACCGCTTCCATGACGTGCTCCACGATCACCAGGCTTATGCCGTTCTCGCGTACCTTGCGGACCAGAGTCAGCATCTCCTTCAGTTCGAAGGGGGTCAGACCTGCCATTGCTTCGTCCAGCATGAGCAGTTTCGGCTCGGTAGCCAGGGCCATCGCCACCTCCAGTCTTTTCTTGTCGGGGATCGTGATCGCCGTCGCCACCATATTTCGCTTCTGCCACAACCCAGTGAATCGCAGAACTTCCTCGGCCTTCGTACGCGCCACATCCTTGCTGGGGCTGCGCAGGAATGCCCCCGTCATGACATTCTCGAGCACGGTCATGTCACTGATCACTTGAACGATTTGGAAGGTCCTAGCGATCCCCAACTTGCAGATCCGATCTGCGGTGAGACGCGTAATGTCCCTTCCCTGATAGAGGACCCGTCCGCCCTCCGGCCGGTAGAAGCCGGTGATGCAATTGAAGAGCGTGCTCTTCCCGGATCCATTCGGCCCGATAATACCGACGATCTCGCCCTGGTTCACGGTGAAGGAAATCTTGTCATTCGCCAGCAATCCGCCGAAGCGTTTCGTGATGCCCTGCACCTCCAGTAACGGTGCCGCGCTCATGCCTTCCTCCTGTCGGTTCTCGACAGCAGCCCCCACACACCCTGGGGGCGATAGGCGGAGATCAGCATGATCAGCGTCCCGTAAACGATCATGTCGATGCCGGTCCCCTTCGGGCCTAACCAAACGCGCGTTCCCTCGGAAATCGGCAACAGGATGGCCGCGCCGATGACCGGGCCCATGATGGAGCCCGATCCGCCCAGCATGGCCACCAGCACGACCTGGACTGAGATGGGAAGGATCAGGACGCTCTCCGGATCCAGATACAAGATGTACTGTGCGTAGAACGTCCCCGCCATGGCGGTGAGGAAGGCGCTGATCATGATCGCCGCCAGCCGGTAGCGAACGAAATTGATCCCCACGACTTTCGCCAAGTCGTGGCTCTCTTTGATGGCGCGGAAGTAGAAGCCCATCCGCGAGGTCGAGACCCATGAGCATACAAGCAACGAGAGAATGAGAAAACCCAGGAGAATGTAGTAATACGGCGCCTTGCTAGAGTGGAACTCGAAATTCTTCAACGACTGGTCTAAGATGGGGAGTGTCAGCCCCTCGGCAGCGCCGACCAGCTTCCAATTGTTGAAGTGAATCCGAACGATCTCCGCAAAGGCGATGCTGGCGATGGCGAAGTAGTGCCCGCGGAGGTTGGAGCAAGGGATGCCGATGGCGGCAGCGGCAAGAGAGGCAAACGCTCCTCCGGCCAGCAGCCCGAGCCACGGGCTGAGATGATAAGTCATTAGCAGATACGACGAAGTGTACGCGCCAATCCCGAAGAAGGCCGCCTGGCCGAACGAGAACATCCCGGCGTACCCGCCCATGATGTTCCAGGCGACGCCCATCATCGCGAAGAGGAACACCATGATCATGACGTGCATCGGAAACGAGCCTTTGACGAATAAAGGATAGAGAAGGAGGAGGGCCAGCACCAAGGCGAACAAGGAGATCTGTCTCCGCGTGAGAGTTCGCACGCTCACCATCCCAAGAGGCCCTGCGGCCGAATCCAAACCGTGATCAAGTAGACCAGGAACACGAGGGCGTACTTGTAGGCCGGGTCGAAGTAATAGCCGCCCAGGGTCTGGACGAACCCGATTAGGATCCCCGCGATGAACGCCCCCTCGATGCTGCCGAATCCACCGAGAGCGACGATGCAGAAAGAGATCAGCCCGAAGAGTCCTCCCACCTGCGGGTAAATGTAGTAGTACATGGACAGGAAAGCCCCGGCAATTCCCACCAAGGCGGAGCCCACGCCGAAAGACAGCGCGTTAATGCGATCGGTATTAATCCCCATGAGCAAAGCGGAGTCGCGATTCATCTCCACTGCCAGGATCGCCTTGCCGGTCTTGGTTTTCTTGAGGAAGAGAAAGACGCTCGCCGACACCAGGACGCTCCCCAGCGAAGCCGCGAACTTCGGGATGCTCAACTGGACGGCACCCAGACTCCAGGTGCCAGAGAGGAGCGGCTTCTCGATCAGGCGGAAATCCGGTGTCCAGAGCATTACGGCCAGGTTGGCCAGGAAGATGCTGACTCCGAACGTGACGACCAGTTGCGCCAGGAGAGGGCCGTTCATCACCTTGCTGACGATGAACCGATATATCGCTGCGCCTAGGATGAAGAGGATCGCGGCGCAGATGGGGATCGAAAAAATCGGGTCCAGATGCACCAGGGTGTATAACCAGAACGCGATGAACATGCCCAGCATCAGAAAGTCGCCATGGGCGAAGTTGATGATGTTCATGACTCCCCAGATGAGGGTGAGCCCGATGGCGACCAGGGAGTAAACGGAACCAATCAGGAAGCTGTTCACCACTTGCTGCAGCACGTCGCTGCCCATCATCCCCCTTTCCGACGCGCCCAGCGGCAGAGGCCGGCTCGCGTCTTTGCCGCCGGACCGAAGCTACTTCCGGGACTTCCACGCCGGGAAAGGCCACACCACATCCTTGGCGGCGGATTCGAAGGGCCAGACAGTGACGTACTGCTGGTTCTGGATTTGCACCAGCGTCCCCGTGGCGTAAATATTCTGGTTGGTCTGAGGATCGAACTTCACGCCCTTCCAGGGATAGATCACCTGATCGCCGGGGATGTTCGTGTCGTGGAGCGCATTGACGACGGCCTCGGGCTCGGTAGTCTTGGCACGGTTGATCGCGTCCGCGAAAACGAAGGGCGCGGTGAAGCTGCGGGCGGCGTTCTCGCTCATGTCCGTTCCGTATTTCTTCTTGAAGAGATCGTTGACCTTCGCTACCAGTGGCTTGCGCTTGGCCAGGTCCAGCGCAAAAGTCGAGCGAACGATGATGTAGTCTCCGTCCGCCTTCACCGCCGGCAGATATCCAGGCTCGATGTAGCCTGCCATCGTCAGCATGCCCTTGGGATTGAAGCCCATCTCTTTGAAAGTCTTCGTGAACAGGATGGCGTCGGTGATATAGGAGGCATGCATAAGGACGCCCGGGTTGGCCTTGATAAGGCGGCCCACCTCGCTGGTGACATCGGTCGCGTTAGCCGTATAGGAGATGTCGGCAACCACCTTATATCCGTACTCCTGAGCGTATTTGTTCTCCTGTTTGCCGACGTTGGAGCCAAACTCGGTGTTCTCATACAACAGGGCCAGGTTCTGGACCTTCTGCTTCTTGACCTTCTCGAGATCCTTCAGGAAGTTGAACTGGTCGCGGGCGAAAATCCCATCGTGGGGGCTGACCCGGAAGAAGTATTTCAACCCCCGCTCGGTCAGCGTGGGAGACGAGGAGTCCGAGCATACGTAAGGAATCCTCAACCGCTCGGTCGCTTGGCTGGCAGTTTTCGTCACGGAGCTCTGATACGCGCCAATCACGCCGACGACCCCGTCCTGCGTCACGACGCGCTCAGCCTCAGCCTGGCCGTTCTTGGGCTCGCCCTTGGTGTCGGCCCATATCACCTCGATCTTGGCTCCGCCGAGATTGGGCAGCCCTTCGGTGCTCGCCAAGGGGAGGGGGAGATCGTATTTCCCGTTGATGATACCCACGGCCAGTTCGGCGCCCCGCTTGCAATCGAGACCTGTTGAGGCCAGATTGCCTGTCAGGGGATAGAGGCCGCCAAGCTTGATCGCCTTCGGTGGCGCAGCAAACCCTTCTGAAACAAGCGAGGGCATCGACACCGCCAGCGCGCTACCACCGATCAGAAATCTCCGTCGTGTCACATTTCTCATGTTGGTCCTCTTCTCTGTTGGTCGGATTGGCCAACTGCCGTCATCAGGGGTGCGCGAATTTTTGCGGTACTAGCTACCAACAGCTCTCGAAAGTTGTCAAGCGGATTCAATCGGGGCACCCTCCTTGGGACACGCTCAGAGTCGGTGAGTCATATCATTTTGGACGTATTTAAGGCACTATGCGTGGCTGTGCGTTCGCGCTGCGCAGTTCCGGGCGCATCGTCGTTCAACACGGAGGCGATTCCCACGGGCCACCTCGCCCTGTAGTTGCTTGACCTGAGTGGGGCTTTTCTCTTGGTGGTGGAGAAGCCGCCTTCTCAAAAACGACACGGGGGATCTCGCTGCAGACCGGGGCGATGGGAAACACCCTAATTCCTCAAGTTATTGCCCACAGAGGACTTACGCCGCCTGTGATTACCGAAAACTCTATCCGCGTGACCTTACTCATGTGCTCACTTAGAGGGTCGGTTCCTGGGAAGGAGTGGAGGTTATCTGATGCGTCCCAATCGGCGAATACACCCGGCGATAGAATTCATGTCGCGAAAAGCATCCGGTCCTGATTCAGGGGAAGCGGTATCCAAGTCAGCAAGCCAAGCGTCGGCGTCGGTCGCTTGGGATTGACTAGGCAGCGCGACGCGGGTAGCGGTGATGGAGTCCGCCGACCTGAGGAATCGCAAACACACGACCCTGGTCCGGCGGTTCCACGGTCCGCTGCCGGAGATGGCCTCGACCTGCGGCGTGTCCAAGTCGAACGTGAGCCGGGAAGCGACCGAGGCCAGCGAAGAAGCGCTGAAAGAGTTGCTGGAACGGCGCTTCGATGACGTGGATCTGTTAGTGATTTACATCGATGGCATGATGTTCGGCGAGCACCACGTGATCAGTGCGGTGGGCGTTGATGGTGCCGGGCACAAGCATGTGCTCGGCATCCAACCGGGAGCGACGGAAAATGCAGCCGCGGTCGAGGACCTACTGCAGCAGCTAGTTGCGCGCGGCGTGGACTCCAAAGTGAAACGGTTGTTCGTGATCGACGGCGCGAAAGCCTTGCGGACAGCCATCTGCAAAGTCTTTGGCCGGCAACATCCGGTCCAGCGTTGCCGCAATCACAAGATTCGCAACGTGGTCGAGCGGCTGCCCGAGGAGCAGAAGGACCTGGTAAAAGCTGCGATGCGCGCCTCGTATAAGCTGGAGGCCAAAGAAGGCATGGCTCGGCTAAGAAAGCTGGCCGACTGGCTGGAGCAGGAACAGCCCGCCGCCGCGAACAGTTTGCGGGAAGGTCTGGACGAATGTTTCACGATCAACCGCCTGAGAATTCCGCCGTCGTTGCATCGCTGCTTGGCCACGACGAACTTGATTGAGAGCCCGCAATCCGGTGTGCGTATGCGGACGCGTCGTGTGTGTCGCTGGCGAGACCCGGCCATGGTGGCGCGCTGGGCCGCGGCCTCGTTCCTGGCGACGGAGAAGAACTTCCGCCGAATGTGGGTTGGAAGGATCTTTGGCAGCTGGAAGCGATCTTAGGAAGAAAAACGCGCTCCTTCTCCCTCACCGCTCCTCAAATACGTACTCGTGCTGCGCGTCCCTGATCGTCAACGTCCGCTTCGCGCCCGATCCGACGACAAACTCCGAACCGCTCACGCCCGGCTCGATGGTGACAAAAGAAATGGTGCCATCCGGATTCTTCTTGCTCGCCACCTCGCTCTTCCACTCGCCGAAATCGAAGATCGTACTCGGCCCCGACTGGGTCACCGCAATTTCTCCCAGCGCGGCATTCGCATAGCGCTTCGCTAACTTGGCACTTTCGATTTTGTCCGCCGGGATGGTCAGCAGCTTGCGGTCCGCCGCCAGCGCTGCGAAGAAGCTCTTGGCACCCGCCTCAAGTTGAGCGTCGGCCTCAGCGCGTCCATCGAACAATACCTCGAGCAACTTGCGCCGGAATCGCGTCCGAATCAGCCAGCCGGGATCGCCATTCGTCAGCACCACCGCGCCCACGTTCTGCTCCGGCAGCCAGATCATGTCGCTGTGATACCCGATCATATCCCCGCCATGATGCACTATAGGCACTCCGTATGTCGTATCCACCATCAAGCCCATGCCATACGAGTTGTCCTTGTCCATCCAAACCTGCGGTTTACGCCGCTCCAGTAGAGGCTCCTTGGAGATATAGGTCGTTCCGTCGGGAAGCTTGCCTTCGGCGAGTTCCATCGCCACGTACTTCATTACTTCGCGCACGCTGCTCCACGCCGCTCCCGCCGGACGCACAGGAATGACCGCGTAGTTAACCGCCATCAGCGCCTTCGCCGTCTTTCCGTCTACGTCAGGCGCATACGCCGTCGCATGATTACCCGCCAGAGCGCGCGCAAAATCGAAGGTCGTCGCCTTCATCCCCAGGGGATCGAACACGTACGACTGCATCGCAGCATCGTACCCGGCGCCCACTTCCATCTGCGGATACAGCACGTGCGCGCCGGTGTATCCGGCGGCTGCGGCCATCAGGTTCGAATACTGGAAGAGTTCGCCGAACTTCGACGTCGGCTGCATCGTTCCCAGCAGGGTGAGCGAGTTCTCGGGCGTCATCTTGCCGTATTCGAAGAACCACTCCAGGTCCTGCCGCGGCATGCCTGTGCAGGCGCAGATCAAGTGTTTCACCAGCACGCTGCGCGTGGTCTCGGCGTCGCCCAATTTGAAACTGGGGAACAGTCGCGTCACCGGCGTGTCCCACGTCAGCCGATGTTCGTCCACCAGTTTGGCGAGCATCAGCGTGGTCAGCGCTTTTGTATTTGACGCGATCATGAACAGCGTGTCGCCGTCCGGCTTTTCGCTGCCGCCAAGTTCCTTCGCGCCAAATCCACCCGCGAAGCTCACCTTGCCATCCTGGATCAGCCCCAGCGACACTCCGGGAACACCCGTCTCTTTTTCTCCGCGCTCGATAAACCGGCCGAGTTCCGCAATCCGGGCCTCATCCAGTTTGTTCACCTTCTTCCCGGCAAACGATTCGCGGCTGTAGCCCTTCGGCAGCAGGCGTCCGAACACCAGCGCCACCTGCCCGCCGCGTTTTTCCGCCACCGCGTCCGCCAAATCATCAATGATGACCGTCCAGTTCGACCCAGAGTAATAAACGATCGCGTCCACGCTGCGCTTTTCGTTGGGCGAGGTCAAATAGTCATAGCTGCGACGCCGGCTCCAGCCATCCCGATCGGGCAGGTCGTTCGCCACCTTCACCGGCCATGTCGCCTCCGGCCGGTAGGCCTGCCACGCCGCCTTCAGCGCTTCGTCCGCCGTCTTCGCCTGCAGATCCACCAGCGCGATCCACGACCCGCCTTCTGGCGCCTCCAGGATCGTCGCCGGCCCCTTCACCCGGATCGACCAGTCCTTCGGCGCAACAAACGGATTGCCTAGCACCGTCGTCTTAGGCGTGTCGGCCGCCAGGCGCTCGCCCCCCGCCGCCGGACCTTGCTCTTGTCCGACGATCGTTGTGGGACTGAT
>DASQIH010000087.1:0-5281 GCA_035631655.1 Terriglobales bacterium | reverse complement strand
CAGGCGTGATGTGCATGGCCAGCAGTTTCCGAGCGAGCCAGAGATCAACGATGCTCCAGTCGGGTTGGGCAAAGCGATCGCGAATGTGCCAACGCTCCACCCAACGCTGATAGATACGTCTCGCGCCTTGCCTGGTGATCGCGCGGGGAGGGTCGCCAGAAGGAGAGACGGGGCAGCGCGAATCGCGTGTGGTAGGCATCGATGGCTGCGCAAGCCGCTCCGCAGCCGCATGCAGCAAATCCTGGGAGGTGCTGGCGAGGATGGCATCTGCGTGGAGGATTTTTACCCAGGGGGCAGAACCGAAGGCCGCGCGATAGAAGGGCTTTCGGTTGGTAAAGCCCGCCAATCTTCCCAAATGACGCCAGTCGGTGCTAGCCAAGTCGCCGCCATAGGTGTGGGCCAACTGCTTGCTGACGAGGGTGGCCAGGGCAGGTGCCAGCGGCGTGGGGCTGACGCGAATCCAGGCCTGCAGGTGGCCGGGGCTGGTCTCGAGCAGGACACAAGGCTCGTGGCCATTGCTGCGCATGCGCGGGATAACATCGGGAGCGACGTGATCCAGGTCGAGCAGAATATAGCCAGCATTGCCATGCTCGGTATAAGGCCAGAGATAGACGTCAAAGCCCTGAAGGTTGCGTGCGCGCAGGAAGCGCAGCACGGATCCGCGTGTCAGCTGGCCCGCATCCCAGAGACGTTCTCCTGGACAGGGCCTGCGCGTGGCGCGATGAATCAAGCGGATGAAATAGAAATCATTCGGCATGGCCGCGAGTTGGCGGCCCACTGCATGCAACGTGAAGAAGAATGCGTGGTCGGCCATGGACACGAGAGTGCAATCCAGGCACCTCGCGCTTACAATGGCTTTTCATCGAACGGTAACAACCCCCTTAAGGCAGTGTCTCAGTCTAAGGGTGCACTCCACTTGAGCCCCTTCTCCCCCGCCCATCGCTGTATTGAACTCCACTGTGCACAGCGCGAATATTTCTCTGCTTGATTTCTCGCTAGAACTGCATGTCCCCTGAATTGATGTTTCTGTCTCTCTCGCTCTTTTTTCGGAGAAAAATTCGCGTTAGGATCGCCGCAGAAAACGATTCCCGATGGGCTGGACCCAACGTATCCCCAGCTTTGGCCTTCGTGATGGTCGCTGGAGAATTCACAACCCAGCTTCCATGCCAGCGACCATGCGCACCGGCATCTGTACTTTTGCCGGCCAACTCGGCTTCATGGTGCCGTAAGCTCGTCGCCAAGGATGATCCTGGCGCGGCTTCCATTTGCGCGGCCGTGCCCGCGAAATCACCTTCAGTTTCCCCGTGCCCTCCAGGCTCTGTTTTCTGGGAGGCTCGGCCAGCCCTTGGTAAGCCAGGCGTTCCCCGCGGTAGTGCACCTCCAGGGTGCCGTCTTCCCACTCGCAAACCAGCGCTTTAGCCCGAGTCGGGCCGTAGTGTCGATGCTTGGGTTGCAATTGCAAGAGACGTCCCTCGTGCCGCACTACCCAATCGTTGCTGATCCGCCGTTCGGTCTCCAGGCGAAAGATCTGGCGCAGCTGGGAGGCGCCCGGCCGACGTCGGTGGTAGTCCTCCGGCTCCGCCGCGGCTCGCGCAAAACGCCGATTGTGTTCCGGTAGATATTCCCTCTCCAGGTAGTCATTGACGGCGGCATGGCTCGTCAGTCCTTTGCGCCGTAACTTCTTCACCAAGCGATCCTGATGGGTGCCGTGGTTTCTTTCCACCCGCCCTTTGGCCTGGGGCGAACTGGCAGCGATAATCTCGATTCCCAGGCGTTGGCACATCCGGCCAAACTGCGTCAGCGGCACCTCCCCGCGCAAACGCTCCGCTTCGGTCGGCGGCCGCTTGTAGACGTTCTTCCAATCGGTGTACAACGCCTGCGGCACCCCGTATTGGCCGATCCAGGCTCGTAGCACTCCCACGGCTGCCCAGATCGTCTCCTGCTCCCCCAGCCGACACAAGACGGTACTGGTGGCATCATCCACCATGTCCATCAGACAGCCCCCCGGGCCTCGTCCTTCCAACCAATCATGGAAGCTGCCGTCCAGTTGCACCAGTTCGCCAAAGTGAGGCTTGCGTTCTCGCCGCTTGCGGAAAGCCTTGCGTTTTCGTTGGTGCGTCCATAAGCCTTCTGCCAACATCCAGCGACGCAAGGTCTCCTCATCGATGAGCAGCCCGTCTTCTTCCGCCAAATGTTCCGCCGCCAGCGTGGGCCCGAATCGCTCCTCCTCCGAGCCGGAATACTTCTTCGCCACTAAACGCAACACCTGGCGACGAAACTTTTCCGGTTGGGCCCGATTCGAGGGCCTTCCCGCATGCCCATGTTTCAGTCCGGCGGCCCCGGCCTGCCGGTAGATTTTCCACAACCGCTTCACCTGCCGATAACTCAAGCGCAGGATCTCCGCGGCATTCACCAGCTTCAACCTCTCCTTCGCTACCCGCCCCATGACCTCTACCCGCTCCAGCTCGCGCCTGCTCATGGCTGTCCTCGTCAATGAGACCTCCTACGGAGGTCGCGGAGGTCTCTAGTCTATGGGGACATTTCTAACGAGGAGAGAAGGGGACATTATCAAAGA
Source organism: Terriglobales bacterium (assembly GCA_035631655.1). Classification (GTDB taxonomy): domain Bacteria; phylum Acidobacteriota; class Terriglobia; order Terriglobales; family Acidobacteriaceae; genus Gp1-AA122. The sequence continues at coordinate 2,706 of DASQIH010000087.1, read as the reverse complement.
GGTTCAACAGAGTTCCGCTCCCGATGCAGAACAAGTAAGCGCTTTATTGTTCCGGCGCGTCCAGTTTGGTTCTCCAACTTCGTGGACCGCACTTGAGCACATGGCCGTGGTGCAGTAAGCGGTCGAGCATGGCACTGACGGCGGCCGCGTCGCCCAGCAGCTTGCCCCAGTCATCCACGGGACGGTTGGAGGTCAGCATGGTACTGGCGCGCTCGTAGCGGCGCATGATGATCTCCAGCAGTTCTTCGGCGGCAGTGAGTGGCAGCTTGCGCATTCCCAAATCGTCGATGATGAGCAGGGGAACGGTCACCAGGAACTCCATGTGCTCTTTGCGTGTGCCATCGAGTGTGGCGTCGGCAAGATCATCGAGCAGCGTGTGGGTCTCGCGATAGAGCACGCGGTAGCCCTGTTGAATCGCGGCCTGTCCCATGGCCTGCGCCAAGTGACTTTTGCCAGTGCCGGGCGGACCTAAGAACAAGACGTCTTCATGCCGACCGATGAAGGCGCCAGTGGCCAGATCGAAGATCAGGCTGCGATTCATTTTCTTGTTGAAGTTGAAGTCGAAGTTATCGAGGGTCTTCTGGGCGTCGCGGAACTGGGCTTGCTTTTTCCGCCGCTCCAGCAGACGCTCGCCACGACGGGCCAACTCGTCTGAGACCAAACACGAGATTAGATCGATGGGGGCGAGCGGTTCGCTTTGCGCCTGGCGCAGACGGGTCTCCAGTACGGCGGCCATGCCGCCCAGGCGAAGTTGTTTGAGGGCACGATCGAGTTCGATGAGATTCATTCTTCCATCTCCTTGGTTCGGTGGTTGATCAGATCGCGGTACTGCACCAGCTCGCGAATCAGGGGATCGACTTGGTGCAAGCTGAGTGGGGCTTGGGGACAGCGTTCCAGATAGCGACGAACGAAGCGGTATTCCTGAACGCCCATTTCCAGCGCAGCGGCGCAGGCTTCATCGACCGCGGCAGCGCCGTACTTTTTAGCGAGCGAGAGAACGCCCAGGATGCGGCGCACACCGACCTCGCCTTGCTGGCGATGGATGGCCTCGCAGAGTGCACGGATGTGTGCGCCGGCGCGGCCCGCCCGCCACAGCAGTTGGGAAACGCGCAGCGGGGTTCGCTTCGGGCGATCTTCCGGCTGGATGCGATACCAGCCGCGTTTCTGGCGCACGTGTTCGCGCAACAGTTGGCCGGTCTTGGGATCGAGCAGGCGGACGAACAACTCATCCCACTGCACGCGCACCACGCGCCCGATCCATCCCGGCGGTGCGCCGTAGTAGGCGGCTTCGACTTCGACGCAACCGTCCAGATGCACCACGCGCTCGCCGTACTGGTAATAGCGGAAGGGTTCGATCGGCATGGGCAGCAGGAATGGCTTTTCCTCCGCGAACATGGCCGCGACCTGGCGTTTGGTGGTGCCGTGGATGCGAGTGTCGGCCCAGCGCTCTTCCCAGCGATCCAGGTAAGCCTGAGCTTCTTCCAGAGTCTCGAAACGCAGACCCTTCAGCGGCGTTTTCTGCGCGTGGCCCACACCCGACTCGACCTTGCCCTTGCGATCTGGATCTTGGATGCGACAGGGCATGGCCACCGCGCCGTAGTGTGCGAGCACGTCACGATACAGTGGATTCAACGCGGGATCGTAAATGTCGGGGACGAGCACGCCTTCGCGCAGATTGTCGAGGACCACGATGCGAGTGGCTCCGCCCAACCTCCGAAAGGCTCGCTCGTGCAGTTCGGCCCAGATGCGGGTGCTGGAGCGGAAGGTCAACAGACGAACCGCTTTCCGGCTGCAGCCGAGCGTCATCACGAACAGCCGCGTGCGCCGATACTTGCGGGTGTCGGGATCGCGCACCATCGGGCCCGTGCCGTAATCGACTTGCGCCTCCTGGCCGGGACTGGTGACGATCACCACGCGGGCTTCGGGCGTTTGCGCGCCGCGCAGCTTGCGCACGAAGCGCTGCACGCTTTGGTAGCTGCTGGCGAAACCGTACTCATCCACCAGGTCCTGCCAGATGGCCACGGCATTGCGGCCTCGGCTGAGTCCCAACTCGATGGCTTCCCGATACACGGTGCAGGCACTGGCGCTGGGACTGCACTGTGGAGAGTCAACTCGCTCCGAGGAAAGAGCGCCCACTTCGTCTCGTTGGAAAGGGTTGAGGTCGGTGATCACCTCAGGGTCGGAGATCTCCTCGTTGGCCGGTTTTGAAGTTGCTTTTCCCTTAGTAGAAGGGTTTTCGGGGTTGGTTTTGGGGTTGCAGTTGGGGTCAGCGATCCCCGCAATGGCCTGTTTTTCCGCGCCAAAGTCGGTGATCACTTCGTTGGCCGGTTTTGCCGCGCGCCGCCCCCAACCTCCGGGCGGACGCACCGCAATCCCAGCCGCTTTCAGATACTGGCTAGCGGTTTCACGACGGATGCGCGTGGCCTTCTGGATCTGCCGCAGCGGCCATCCCAGCCGTCCCAGAGCTAAGACTTGCTGTTTTTTCTCTTCGTTCAAGACATTGGCCATGCCCCCGGAGGCTACAAGCCTCCGCGGGCGTCAATGTCACGGCCCCTATTCTCGTTGGCCGGTTTTCAGGTGATAAGCATTGGCCGGTTTTGGGTGATCGCTGAGGCTTTGGCCAAATCTGACTCATGAAGCCTTCTGACTCTGACTCACCTGTTCTAGAAATGCATGTTTTTGCTCACCGGGCAGGAACTTGAAGAA
>DASQIH010000086.1:0-6924 GCA_035631655.1 Terriglobales bacterium | reverse complement strand
TCGGCGCCGGCACGATGATGACCGAGCCAATACTCTATTCGGCATCAGGAGCATACGACTTTCAATACCTAGACTTTGCGGTCGACAAATATCGCCGGGACGCTGGTTGGATACATGAGCACATCGGTATCGACATCAGTGAAATGGCTACGATCGCCCGAGAGTTGAAGGCGCTCCACGAACGCAAGTTCAACGGTCCTCTCAGTTCTCTTTTCTTCCTTTACGATCTGGTCGGCGAGGGAGCGAACAGGCTCATCGATTTGCTGAAGATAACGAAACAAAAGGCGATTGCAGACCACCGCAGCCATGACGGTCGCCTGCTTTTCCAGGAGAAAGCATCGGAATAACGATTCTTTGCGAGCCACAATCCAGACCAACGTTGAGGCGAAAGCTGGTGTCGCTTGCTCAGGTAGCAAAATACAAATCGAAGGCCGACGTATGGTTGGCTCTTGGTTGCCTTTCGACGAGCTCTAACCTCGTAGACGACATTGCTTTCGCTAAATACAAATGGGAGAAGGACACCGAAATGGAGAAGCTAGCCAGTCATCTTCGAGGCAAACTGATGACATTCGACGGAGAAAAAATAGGGAGAAATCAACCCTGCCCTTGCGGCAGTGGCAAGAAGTTCAAACGATGCCACGGAGCTTGCGGGCGGGGTGGCCGACCTTTACATCGCCTCAAACGAGGTTGCCGCATCCTTCGCGGTTTTCGAAGGGTGGGCACGTAAACCACCTATTAAGCCCGCACGCGGGTTGCCGCCATCCTCCCGAACTGCGATCGAACCAGAAGAGGCTTCCACTTGCGGAGGTTGCAGGTTACGCTGAGCGCAGCTAAATTAGGTGCGAGAGTTGGAGCTCTACATGAAAAGGCCCGTTTCGGCGGAATCTGCCTCTGCATTCATGGACGCGAAGATCAAGGAACTTGGGGACTGGCGCGGGAAGACGCTCGCGAAAGTGCGCGAAATCATACACGAGGCAGACCCTGAGATCGTCGAAGAGTGGAAGTGGATGGGGACTCCCGTCTTTTCCCACGGCGGCATCGTCTGCACGGGAGAGACGTACAAGAACGTCGTCAAGATGACATTTCCCAAGGGAGCTGCGTTGAAGGACCCTTCAGGTCTATTCAACTCCAGCCTCGACGGGAATGTCAGGCGCGCCATCGACATCCACGAAGGCGACAAGGTCGATGAGGCGGCCCTGAAGGATCTCATCCGCGCTGCAGTGACGCTCAATCTCAAGGGCAAAAGCAAGCCGAAGCCCAAGCCGAAGCCCCGGCGAGCCACCAGCAAGCGGGCCGATTAGCTTCATCGCAGGTCTCGGCCATATCTCCTCCCATAGGGGAAGAGCTTCGGCACCTGCCTCATACGCCAAGCAGTTCGGCGTCGAGGCCCCAAGTTGGCCGCCGAAGGGCGCTCGGTCTTGATCGCAGAGGAGACTGCCATGTCTATGGAAGGTCCATATGGCGGTCAAGCGTGAGTCGTGCCGACGAAATCGGCGGCCCCAAGCATCGTACGCATACAGATAGCCCCAACAATAGCTTCCAGTGGTCGCCGTCGTGCCCGCAGAGACGATGCGATTCAACTGGTCGTAGGTGAACGACTGAGAGCGGATGCTGTTGAGATTGTTGGTGATGCCGTAGACGTGTCTGGCATTGTGGGCACTCGCTGGATCGACAAAATTGTAAGAGAGGTCCAGAGCATTTCCCGCCGTCGAGGAAGCCTTGATTTCCAGGGGTTGGAGTCGGTTGTTGAAGGTTTCCGAAACATTCAGACCCGTGAAGGTGCTTGAAATACCAAGACTCATGCTGTAGATCGAACCCTGTGCCGTGTAGCAAACCGCACCGGTGGGACACCCACTGAGGGGAGTGCCCGGCGCCGTGGCATAGGTGATTCCATTCGCCGAGTCCTGGGCAGTAATGGGCGTCATAAGAATAGGTGATGGTCACGGTTGGAGCGGTCGTATTGGTTCCGCCCGTCAGCGAAGCCCCGGAGTCCCACATGCTGAACGATGGCGGCGAGAAACCGGCACCGCTCGAAGAACCAGCCGACAAAGTGTAATTTGTGCCGGAACCCACCGACGTAGCCGTCAAATTGACAGTTGCGCCCCAGACAGAAGCGGTTACAAGCGCACCTGGACTGTTATTGATGGTCGATGCCAGAGAGGTTGCCAGCGTCGCAGCTGTGCTGGTTTGCCCGTAGCTCACGATTATGTAGAGTCCAGTGCGGAATCGCCCTTGGAAAGTTTGAAGGGAACGGATGGCTAGAAAGCGAGGATCGCGGGCGTGGCTAATGATAGGGTATTTGTTTTCATGCATGACCTCCTTGCGGCATCTGGAGCCGCTGCCAGTGAATGGGATTTAACTCCAGTGTGATTCTGGCACACCACTTGCCGCCGCACAAACCAGCGTCACATGCAGCACTGGATGCGGAACAGGAAAAAGTCCAAAGCCAACTTTTTCAAGCTGTGGAGCTGATTAATCAGGCCGATGGCCTTCTCCACAAGAATACAAGGTCGGATACCGCAAACAGCCGAGCCACGGCACTGTTGTTGTCAGCCGTCGCAAGAACACTTGTGATTCAGACAGCCGAGCACTTCAACATGCTCAATCGGCTTCCTGTTTGAGGTTTTCCGAAATGAGCCGCGCGTGCAAAAGCACGGGGCAGGTTAGGAACAAGAAACCGGACAGTTTCTGGGAGCGCACGAGTCGGCCTTTCGTTAGTTCGATGGGGTGGACCACTTTCGTGTGAGAACCGTATAGGATGTCACAGTTTTGCCGGCTTCCCTCGCAACACACGCTTGTATTCCTGCAAAAATGCAGGCTTGTACAGTTTCTGCTACTTCGTCCAAGTTGAGGCAGGCAGTCCTGATTAGAACCTTCCTGGCATCATCCTCGTGACAAGCAACGCAATCACACGAGGCTCATCTTCTCCGGCTGCGCCTTCGAGTGGATACGACCGCTCGAATCCCTTCGGACCGGTGATTTTCATCTCCCATCGGTCACTCTCCAGCGAACCGATAATGACAACGCGCCAGTCCCCAGGCCGATCCGAAAGCGTGTGCTCTATCATTGCGGCGACATCTCTTTGCAAAACCTGATCGCCGGTGTTGTGCATTTCGACCGTCACCGCCAGACCCTCATCTAATCGAGTCATCTTTCTTGCCAACTCATCTTAGCGGACGCGCGAACGACAGCGCGTGCCCTTCCGGGTCAGCCATATGGAAATACCGCTCACCCCATAAGGCATCCCGCGGGACTTCGGGATCGAATCCTTTTCCTTTCAGATATCTCCAGAACGCGTCCACATCCGCGACATGAAAAATGAGCCGTCCCCACCCAGTCGCCGGATCACCAAGTTCCAGGTTGAGGATGGCAGATTGCGCATCCTTCCCACGAAGCGAAGAGAAACACGCACCTTCTCCCCCGTAGAGAAGCTCCATACCCAGAACATCTCGGTAAAACCGCACCGACTCATTCATCCGCGCAACTCGAATAGTCACCGCGGAAATTGATTCAATCGTCGGCTCCATATGGTGAGCAGTGTACGCCCGGCCGCCACGTCAGGATTGCCACCGGGCTGCACCATTCTTAGGCGATTGACCAGGCGGCCGACCAAGCGTACGAAATTAGGAAAGGGCTTCCATCGGACTAGGCCAGGATGCTTCAGCTCCTCGCCTCAATTCGAATAGTCGGGCCAGGCTGAACATGGGTCGGAAACACGCATATGCGACAAAAGCGGATCTCGAGAGATTGGCTCTGCGAATGCATAAGACGGGGATTCTCTATTCCGAGGCGATCAGAGAATTCAAAAAGCAATTCATTCTCGTCGCCCTCAGGACCGCTCATTGGAATCAGAGCCGAGCCGCGCAGGCTTTGGGAATGCACCGGAACACGCTCGTTCGAACCATTCGAGCGTTGGATATCGACATTTGCGCCTTGCGCAATGCCGAACGTCGTCCGCCGCAAAGCGCAGCCGTGCCACAACGAAAGAAAATCGCCGGCTGAAGCGCTCTTGTAGAACGTTGTGGACGTACATCGCAGCAAAGACGCGGTAAGCGTGCAGCGCTGAGTCATAGGATTCTAGACTTTCTGAAGATTCGATCTTCGCTAATTACTAGTTGGAATCGTGACATTGTTAGCATATAGTTGCGCTCGAGAAAGTCCCGCCCGGAGGTAAGCCACATGAGCAGACGTTTCAGGATTCTACTCGCTCTTTTGCTGCTCTTGTTTTTCACAACCCAGGGCGCCACCGCGCAGCCAAGCAAAAGCAAAAGCGCCGCGCAGCAGGGAGCGCCCCCTGAACCAGTCCCGCCGAAGCCGGCCCCGGAATCGAGTGCGCAAACCAGCACGAAGCAGGCGGGCAAGACTGAGGGTGCAAGCAAGCACAAGAAGACTGCGAAACACAAGAAGCCTAAAAAGAGCAAGAAACGTTCAGCTTCGAAAGGCGACAAAGCCGAGTCTCCGAAGTGAGTTGAGGAAGGAACACCAGTGTCAGGCACGGGGACGATACCCGAGGAAGCCCCCGGTCCCCCCAATCCTCCCATGGAGGTAGCCAACTATGAGCAGACGATTCAGAATTCTCCTCACTCTTTCGCTGCTCTTGTTTTTCGCAACCCAGGGCGCCGTCGCGCAGCTGTTTTTAGCAAGCCAGGCCGGTGCGGGCCAGGGCCAGCCCCCCGCAGACATCCCATCGAAATCTGCTCCGGCATCGGAGGAGAAGCAACCCAGTAAAAAGCCGTCAGACGAGCTTGAGGCTGCCAGCAAACAAAAGAAAGAAAAGAAGATTCACAAAGCGAAGAAGTCCGGATCGAAAGGGGTGAAGGAAGCGAAGAAAGCCGCGAAGAAGGGTGAGGCTAAATGACAGACGCGGGGACGAAACCAGAAGAAGTCCCTGCCCCCACTATCTCTCCCAAGCCACCGAGGCGGTTCCTCGGCGCAGGTTTTTCCGCATTTCTGGACAGACAAAAAGACCGCATTAGCGCCCTTCAGTCACTGTTCACCATACTTGCCCTTTGCATAGGAGGCTTCTGGACCTACCGCCTCTTATTCAGCAGCGGCAGAGCTATCCGCGGCTCAAGGTCGAACATAAGATCGAGCATTGGAAGATCTCGAAGGACCAGACCCTGCTTTCAGTCGGAACCAAACATCGGCTTGGCTGGAATGGATTGACCTACTACGACCTCGAGAAGCCGGTGCAAGCCTCGTCCGAGAGCAAGAAGCGATAAGAGTTCGAACGCAGGATTGTGATGTTTCTGCAGCCTGTCTACCTGCCTAGCGACTCCAGCAATGAACAATTGTCCCTGCCCGATTGTTCCATTTTCGTAACAAGAATCAGAAACTGGCTTGCGGCAGTGCCGGATTATCTACCATGTCATTGCAATGCCTATTCGCTGCGTCGTTTGCCGTGCTCGGCGCGTGGTCCTCACTACCTGGAGCGGATACGTTACTGTCGATGAGATCGTTCAAAACGCAAAGCGGTTGTGTGTTGACCCCGACTTTGATTCGACGTTCTCGGAACTGATCGACCTGCGCGATTTCTCCGGCACCAATGCCACAGCTGCGGACCTGAGTTACTTTTCCGAGGAGGATGATCCGTTTTCTCTTGGGGCGCGCCGGGCGATGTTTGCGTCCTCAGAGTTGGCTTTTGGCATCGCTCGAATGTACGAAATCCTGCGGGGCGAGACAGAAGAGTTCGCTGTTTTTCACACGCTGGAAGAAGCTTGCCAATGGCTTGGCGTGGCGCAGTGGGCTCCGCTGCTCGCGGAACTGGCTCTTCTCGATAAGTGGGAAAAGGATTACACCAACGGCTTTCTGCGCAGGGAGGAAATTGATAGTCGAAAAGCGCGCCAGCAACGGCGCAAGGAGATCATGGAACAAATACAACGCCTGGACAGGTCCGCCTGATTAGGACAATGGTTGAAACGGGGCTGTTAGAGCTAAGATTGCTCGGGGGTCCCATGGCGGCCAGCGGTACTGGTGCGGCGCAGCTACGCGACAGGGTTCGTGGCGCATACTCTGCCGCCGCCGAGCGGCCCCGAGAGGAGCACCCGTTTCCCGTCGGCCGGGAGTTTGCGAAGAGCATCGGCTATCCCCATAAATTACTGTCCACCCTGCCGAGCGTAGCTGTCGATGCATTCGCCGGCGTCTCGAACGTGTCGCTCTTTGCGGACCTGCGCCCCGGAGCGACGGTTCTCGACCTGGGCTGCGGTTCAGGCACGGACACGCTGATCGCTTCCCAGCGCGTGGGGCGCAGAGGGAAAGTAATCGGCGTTGACTTCAGCGAAGCCATGCTATCTCGCGCGCGCGAAGCTCTGGCCGAAGCTGGCGTGCGCAATGTGCAATTGCGCGCCAGCGATGCCGAGCGACTGCCGATCGAAGACGAGAAGATCGAGGTAGCACTCGTCAACGGTATCTTCAATCTGAACCCCTTCCGACATCGGATTTTCCACGAACTTGCGCGAGTAATTTGCCGCGGCGGAAGGGTCTACGCGGCCGAATTGATACTTTCGCAGCCTCTGCCGCCGGAGACTCGCAACAGCGAAACAAACTGGTTTGCGTGAATCGCTGGGGCGAAGGAAGGAGATGCCTTCCTGGGCGAGTTCAAGGCAGCTGGGTTCTGGGATGTTGAGATTTTGCGCGTCAGCCGCAATGCCCGTAGGAAAAACCCGCTGGTGCTTGCGGCTGAGGTATTTGCCCGCAGGTAGCGGCAGGCGCCGATCTTGGCTTGAAGCGCTCCAAATACTGTTCCCTTTTCATCGGCTGCACCAGTCCTGGGCACACCAGTCCTGGGCAGTTGACCGCGCTCACAACCTGTCGTAGTTTATGTGTCACAAACCATGACTCGATAATTGTCTATCCCTCCGGACGAGTCCTCCTGACTCGCCCTGCAACACAGAAAGGAATGCTCGCCATGCCAAAAGACCCGAT
>DASQIH010000085.1:0-5010 GCA_035631655.1 Terriglobales bacterium | reverse complement strand
GCTGAATGGCGCCTTGCTTGGCAACTGCGGTACCTTCTCGGTCTTTATCCCACAATCCGGGCAGCGTACGCGATAAAGCTCGATCACTACCGTGGTGCGAAATTCGAAGCAGGGCAGATCGCGCACTTCCCGCTCGTAGGTGTCATACACCTCGCTCAGCTTCCGCCCGCATCCCGAACACACCAGTTTCCGATTCCCTCGTTTCCGCCGTACCCACAGCTTCAGCGTCTTAGCGGTTTCGTTGATCTCATGGCGATACACCCGATACCCGGGCCATCCCAGGACTTTCGTCCAGTCGGTCTCTCTCATCCTGCCGAGTGTACCCAGAGTTCCAGAAAATCAAAATCCTCATTTATGCTGGACGAGTTACAGATTCCTGCTCAGAGCCGAAAAATCTTGGTCGGGGAGAGAGGATTTGAACCTCCGACCCCCTGGTCCCGAAAATGGGATTAGGTTGTCGTGCTCAATGTTTTCAATCTCATAAAGTGGTGCTTCATCCTTCTCATTCCTGCTCAATCACGCCAGTCTGGGGTGTTTGTAAACCCTCCAATGGCAACCCTAGCCAGGGGTTCATACACCGTCGGGCCGCAAATCTGAGGTCCTCGACACGGTTGCTTGCAACGTAGATTCCGGTTTGCCGACGATACGGCCGGTGACACCCCTTCAGGCGCGAGCACTTTGCCCCCACCAGACTAGACAGGTCCCATACGATGTCGCCGAATTCGACCTCGACGGAGGGCGGTTCTTCCAAGGATCGGCGCCGCTAACTGGCATAAAGAATAAAATTGCGAAATCATGGCTGCTTCCGCGATTCCCACCCAGTCTGTACCGGCGCCTCGGATTCAGTCGGTGGATGCTCTGCGTGGGGCCATCATGATGTTGATGGCGATCGATCACATTCGCGACTACGTGGCCCGAAGTGCGCAGCAGTTCTTGCCGACTGACTTGACACGCACGACTCCTGCTATTTTTTTTACCCGGTGGATCACGCATTTCTGCGCGCCAGTCTTCGTGCTCACAGCCGGCATCGGCGCATTTCTCTGGATGACCCGCGGGCATCACTCGAAACGCGAGCTGTCGCGGCTGCTGCTGAGTCGTGGTATTTGGCTAATTGTCCTTGAGGTCACGATCCTGCGGCTGATCTTTTTTTCGCAGATAAGCTTCACGGCGAATCCTGTGATCCTGATCATCCTTTGGGCGATTGGGATCTCCATGGTCGCGCTTGCCGGGCTGGTCTATCTTCCGATGCGCGTAATTGCGGCCGTGAGTATCGCGATTATTGCCCTGCACAATCTACTCGATCCTGTCTCGGCCGAGCACTTCGGGCGTGCGGCGTGGATTTGGGACATCCTGCACCAGCAAAATGTTTTCACCTTCCATGGAATCAACTTCGTGACCGGATATCCGGTACTGCCCTGGATCGGGGTGATGGCCGGTGGCTATTGCACGGGGACGGCCTTTGAGTGGGATGCGCGTCGCCGGCGCAGTTTTCTGGTGCGTATGGGACTGGCGCTTGCCGCGGCATTCGTTGTGGTACGCGCCCTTAATATCTATGGCGATCCTCTCCCTTGGAGTCGTCAAGCATCACCCGTTTTCACGGTGCTGTCTTTTCTAAACGTCAGAAAATATCCGCCTTCACTCGACTTCTTGTTGATGACACTCGGCCCGGCGATGGTCGCCATGGCGTGGCTGGAAAAATTTCCCTTTCGTTTTACCAATCCGCTGATCGTATTCGGGCGCGTACCGTTCTTCTACTACGGGGCGCACTTGCTTTTGGCTCATCTGATTGCGATTGGGATGAACTTCGCGCGCTACGGTGGAAAGTCATTCCTGCTCATTGCGCCGCCCTCAATGGGAAGCTCGAGCGAACTTTTCCCGGCTGACTACGGGTTCCCGCTGTGGACGGTTTATGCGGTCTGGGTTGTGGTACTGCTGCTTCTCTATCCAGCATGCCTTTGGTTTGCGCGACTCAAACAGCATCGGCATGATTGGTGGCTGACCTACTTGTGATTTCTTGTGGAGAATCGGGGATAGCCCTGCGCCGGCACCCACTGGGTCCCGAGCGAGTACCCGGACGGGCCATCTGGACAATAGGCCTTCGAACGCCGCTGTTCAGTGAGGCTTGCGCCCTGTGTGGCATTGTGCATACATGCGGCGAAGTCTCGGGCAATCCTCACCTTATCTGGATTAGGGAAGGGTTGCCGACAACCCGCTCGGAACCGGTTCCCTGCGCTATTTTGGCGGTGTTGGATGAAGGAAGATTGTCAGCTAAGGCGATACGGCGTAGTACCTCTTTGAAGCGCGGGTCTTGGCGCAGGGGGTTGAACCGCGGCCCTGTTGTGCGAACACGCCCGGGCTGTTGCGTTGTCGTGGCGTCTTTCCTTCAGTGCGTCAAGGCGTGTACAGTTCGGCACTGGCGATCACGGTGAACGTGCGTCCCGAACCGCTGAAACCACCAGCAACCACCACCTGGCCGTTCGGAAGCAGCGTCGCAGTGTGAAACCCGCGCGAGGTGTTCATGCTGCCGGTGCTTGTCCAGACGCCCGTGGCCGGGTCATACAGTTCAGCGCTGCTGAGGCTGTGATTAACTGGGTAGACGCCGAAAAACCCGCCTGCAGCCAAGACCGTCCCGTTGCCCAGCAGCGCCGCTGTGTTGCCTGACCGGGCGGTGTTCATGCTGCCGGTGGTGGTCCAGGTGCCCGTGGCGGGATTAAATAGTTCGGCGGTGCCAAAGCTGTCTCCTCCGGCGACGAGCACCTGCCCATTTTGCAGCAGTGTGGCGGTGTGGCCTGAGCGGGCCGTGTTCATGCTGCCGGTGGCGGTCCACGTGCCCGTGGCGGGGTTGAACAACTCGGCGCTGTTAAGTACTCCTGACGTATTGTTGGTGCCTCCGGCGACCAGCACCTGGCCGTTCGGGAGCAGCGTTGCTGTCTGACTATCTCGGGCAACGTTCAGGTCGCCGCTTTTAGTCCAGGCGCCGGTAGAAGGGTTGTATAGCTCAGAGCTGCTGAGAGTGGGTTTTAAAGTTGATTCCCCCCCTGCAACCAGCACTTCACCGCTCGCCAGCAGCGTAGCGGTGTGAGCATTGCGAGGCGAGCTCATGCTGCCGGTGAAGGTCCAGCTGCCGGTCGCGGGGTTATACAACTCGGCGCTTGCCAGATCCGCACCCCCGTCAGTTCCTCCTGCTACGAGGACCTGACCGTTGTTAAGCAGTGTTCCGGTATGGCCATCGCGAGCGTGGTTCATGTTGCCCGTACCTTTCCATTTGCCGTGTGCGGGATCGTACAACTCGGCGCTGGTGAGACGGTCGCTTGTACCAATGCCCCCCGCCACGAGCACCTCACCGCTCTGTAGCAGCGCTGCAGTGTGGAAATCGCGGGCAGTGTTCATGCTTCCGGTCTTCGTCCAGGTGCCTGAGCCCTTAGTGACACCAGAGTTTCCGGCCAGCACCGGAATGCCTGTGGTCGCCAGCAAGCCGACGGCGAACAAGCCAGCTAACACGAGCGTGCGAATCCTCAGCTCTGTGACATTTGAGCGAACCATGTCAGTCTCCTCTCTGCGAAGCGGGTCAACAAGGCTTTGGCCCGCCGAACCCGTACGAGGTAGATGACTTGCAAGACTGGGTACCGGATCCGGCGGAGCCACTTGCGAATGGCTTGGATTGGATAGCCTCCTTACTTAGCGCCCGCGTCTGGCTTTGTCCGCATCCTCCGCCAGATCGCGCAACAACTCAAAGAACGCCGGCGGTTGGCCGATAAAGAGTCCCATCGCCGTCAGGAAGTTCACCACGCCCATAGCAATGCCCTTTGTCTCAGTGGGGCGAATGATCGAACATGGTGGGAGCTTGCGGCTGAGGAATGGGCACGGCTCGGGCATGATCAGGTTAGTCTGAAAATCTTCGCCGCCAAACGGTGGAGAATTCAGATCTGGAAAGGTCACCGATACACCGGTCACAGGATCTACGGCGGTCAAGGGAGGCGCATTCCCCGCCTTGTCTGACCAGGTTTGAAAGTGCATTGTCTCAGTGGGGCCGATACTGATCAGAATCCTCAACACTTCCACGTGCGTGGCCCTCTGTGCCATGGAGGGATAGAGGCTGTTGCCGCCTTGTTCTATTGTGGGAAAGTGGAAAGCGGCAGTGTTCGCGATCGCTTGAAGGAAATTTGGATCTGTTGTGTCAGCATCGGTCCTGGGAATTGCCGTATGCTGCCCCACGTTCAGGGTTGGGATGGCTTGAGGAAAGGTGAAACTCGGATCAAGATCAGGGTTGTGGGAGCTGCTGCGGTATCGCGTCCACCAACTCGTATCCAGCGTCAATTGTGTGAGGTTTGTGAGCCGTAGCTTTCCGCTGGATCCAGTCGCCGTGCTGCCCGGCAGAGTGCGAAACGGCTCCAGATTTACGGTATCTGCTCCCTTGGAGGCCAGATACGCGTTAAGGAAGTTCTGGTGGGTGAATTCATCGTCGGTATTGTCGTGGACGTACTGCGCCATATCGGCGTCCAGCACCGCAAGAGCGGCAGTGTAGGCTGGATTCCCGCTGCCACCTGGAACTTCGCTGTCTTGGATCCCCCCAAGTTCGTTGTACTGCACCCAAAAGTCGGTCTCTAGGATTTCCGCTGCTGCAGCGAAGCGAAGCAGAGCAGCATCTCCTGGAGTGAGACGACCGCTATGTTCTTCAGGTCCCTGTTGGGCTAAAAGGGATGAGCTATCGGCCAGCAGTCCGGCACCGACGGTCGCGACGCCTGCTGCAGTCAGTCCGCTCTTCACGAACGAACGCCGATCGATCGCGCCTTTCATGCTGCTCCATATGGGTTCCATAAACAGCCTCCTCAGCGCAAGCGTGAACTCACCAAACGAATCGAATGTCACCGGAACGTAAAAAGATTGTCATCATCTGTCATCTAGCTTCCTCTGAAAGCTGTGGAACAACACCTCACTTTTTGCGTAAGAGAGGACGCAAGAACACGCAGTGTGCGAATGGAGTGGATCGGTTACGGGCGGACGACGGGC
>DASQIH010000084.1:0-3439 GCA_035631655.1 Terriglobales bacterium | reverse complement strand
ACAGCGTTGAACGTGGCAGTTACAGACTGAGCCGAGTTCATGGTTACGTTACAGGTGCCCGTGCCGGCGCAGGCGCCACTCCATCCGGCAAAGGTCGACCCCGCAGCTGGGGTTGCCGTTAGAGTGACCGTGGCCCCGCTGGCGAAGCTCGCGCTGCAAGTTCCCGGGCAGTTGATGCCGCTGGGAGCACTGGTAACCGAACCCGAGCCAGTGCCCGTTGCGGTGACCGATAGCGGGAAGGTCACAGCGTTGAACGTGGCAGTTACAGACTGAGCCGAGTTCATGGTTACGTTACAGGTGCCCGTGCCGGCGCAGGCGCCACTCCATCCCGCAAAGGTGGACCCCGCAGCTGGCGTTGCCGTTAGAGTGACCGTGGTCCCGCTGGCGAAGCTCGCGCTGCAAGTACCCGGGCAGTTGATGCCGCTCGGAGCACTGCTAATTGAACCCGTCCCGCTGCCCGCTAACGTGACCGATAGCGGGAAGGTCACGGCGTTGAAAGTGGCGGTCACCGACTGAGCCGAGTTCATGGTTACGTTGCAGGTACCCGTGCCGGCGCAGGCACCACTCCATCCGGCAAAGGTGGACCCCGCAGCCGGGTTTGCCGTTAGAGTGACCGTGGTCCCGCTGGCGAAGCTCGCGCTGCAAATGCTCGGGCAGTTGATTCCGGTTGGGCTGCTCGTGACCGTCCCACTTCCGATAAGAGTGACGGTTAAAGCAAAACTGCTTGTACCGCAGTTTGGAAAACGGAAGTTCGCGATGCGTGTATTCCAGTTAAAGCTGCCGTTGCTCTTAATGTATTCATTGGTGTACCAGAACGTGCAGTCGTCCACTGGATCAACTTGCATGGCGCTGTAATCGCCCCAGCGAGTAAGCGTGCTGGTCTGCGAACCGGTGCCGCTGACTACACTGGTTTCTGCCTGCAGGGTGCCGGAAGGGTCCGTGGATGCTCGTCCGGTAAAAGCGATGGACGGAAAGACCGAGATGCTGTTAGAGACGCTGTAACCCACCGCAATATCGCCGACTTTATCCATCGCGATGCTACCCATCCAGCGATAGCTGGAGTCCGGCGCAAAGGTCCCCTGCTGGGCGAGAACGGCGGTACCACCGGGGTTCTGAATTTCATACCAACGGACGCCACCTCCGCCGCCGGCTGCCACCGAATGGTTCACGACCAGTGACTCGTGCGTTCCTAAATTGCGATAAGCCAACCGGTACATGAGCCGGTCGGCAAGGGAATCCAGTTGGTTGGTTGTGCCAGGTTGGGGAACGCACGTGCCGCCGTTGCAAAGCGGAGTGAAGGCGGCCACCGGGATGACGGTTGGTCCGGTGAATGAAGAGTTCGTGGGCGTGGTGAAGTCCACGTGGAACTTGAAAAGGTTCAGATCATTGGTGCCGTAGAACAGCATGTAGTTGGGCGAGCCTGCTGGTGGGACGGTGGTGCCGTCGAGATCGGCTGGCAGCAACCCACCTACCGATGTGCCTTGCTGGAAGCAGACTTGTGTGGCCGCTGTCCCGTTCAACATGGCGGTGCGGTTGTAGGCACAGACGTCGGCTCCGAGGAAGGCGCCTTGGGCGTCAAACATGTTGAAGGTTTCATAGTACGCGTCGGGCCAGACGCCCATCTTGGGGTAATCGTCGGTATTGTTGTATTGGAACGAATAGCGGTTGTAAGTGCCAGTGGCATCGGCGCTGGTGGAGACAGCAATGCATTGCAGGTAAGGCCCGGTGGAAGGGACGGAGAACTGGCTGAACACCCACCGGTTGGCCAGCTTGTCGTAGAGAACGATGGGATCGCCATCATTTCTGGTCTGGCACCCTCCGCCGAATCCCGACCACAGCGTGTTGCCCGGCGTGGGTCCGGAAATCAAGGCGCCGGTGGATTTGTTGAATATGGCAAAAGACGTGTTGACCCATTGGACATACTGAGTCGTGCCCACCGCCCCGTTCGTGTCCGGAGGAGCGCCGTTCACCGTGAACCCATACTGTGCATCGCCCAAACCTTCAAAACCCTGCCCGACCACCGGAGCAAACGCGGCGATGGCAGCGGCTGTCCTTTGCCGAATCGGATCTTCCGGCAGCGTCGTGAGGCCCGGAGGCAGGGGAATACGCCGCACCGGTTCGGCTTCTTGCACCACCACGGCCTGGCGGGGAGCGGTTTGAATCAAGTCGTGGAGAGGCGGAGAGACATCATGATGCTCTTCGCCGCGTACTGTCATCAACGATTGTGCGGCCAAAGAAAGAGAGCAGAGGAGAGGTAGCCCCACGCCTAACACGAGCCTGCATATTGACGAACTTGCCCGGTGGGACATTCTGATCTCCCGGTTTTATCTCCCCACCGTCGAGCCGACGAGGTCTGCCGTTTGAAGATTCAAGACAATCGCAATCCGCTTTAAGACGATGCCTGCCTTGCCTGATGCTGGGCACCCGGCGCCCGGCCCGACGAAGTTAGCTTGGAGTCATGAGGAAGTCAGAGTGGCCAGTCCGGGCAGAGTAGCTTGAGCTTGTGCGCAGAGTCAAGCTCTCTTTAGGCCATGGCCCTCTTTAGGCCATAGCAGGCCATAGCCTGGCCCCTGCCGCCGGCACTCTCGACTGAAATCATCAACCCATGATGGGCGACGAAAAAGCAGTACCCTAACCTTGGAAGCTGCTCTCCTGAACAAGAACATTCAGCGCGAATGATTACTTATCGGGCAAAGCCCTGAGGATTAAGCCGGCAAACCCCTGACGCGGCTCTTAGTGATCCGCGTAATATCCTTCCCTGGTTTGCACCGACATGGCTTTGTTCTTGGCGTCCAACTTAATCTTGTGATAACCGCCTACCGAGCCATCTTTGCTGGGTGTGTAGCCAGACTGTATTGCGCGCGGAGTTCTTCGGCAATGCTGGCATAAATCTTATCGAAAGGCTCTTTCTTAGAAACTTCGTAAAGACGCCCGCCTGTTTCTTTAGAAATCCGCTCGAGAATTTTCTTGCCATCCACTCTGGCTTCCTGGCTGGGCCGCTGGCCTCCTCCCCTGCGACCGCCACCGGACCTCCCGCCCCCGGGCCAGCCTCCGCCACCCCCAGGCCAACCGCCGCCCGGCCACCGGCCTCCCGGCTGCCCGGTTCCGCCGCCGCCGCTCCTGGGATATTCATAGCCCGCACGCTCCTGCTCGTGAGAACCGGCGGACAGGATCGCGTAGACCATGGTGTCCGAGCGCTGGGCAGCCTCGATCGCCTTGTCCAGCGATGTTTTGCTGCCTCGATCAACGCCGTCAGATACGATGAGGAGCGCCTTACGCCCTTCCTGCTTCTTGGTCAGTTCGTCCGACGCCAGAAATATGGCGTCATACAGTAACCTGCCGCTCCCAGCGTGCGCCCGCCGTGAGCCGGGGCGAGAATCAGGCGAAGACCCGCCGTTGTCATCCGAGCTCTCGCGCTGATACTGCGCTGTTTTCAGCA
>DASQIH010000083.1:0-13882 GCA_035631655.1 Terriglobales bacterium | reverse complement strand
ACTCTGCTTCCGCGAATTGCTGATCTGTGGAGCAAGCAGCGTGAAGAAATCGTGCGGTCCGCGGACGGCATCACGCGCAAATTGGAAGAAGCCGTCAACAGTGGTGTCGGTGCGGGCGGTCCTTTACAGGCAAACTTGCTGGACAAGACTTACGAGCAAATCCGCTCATCCTACGACCCAGCAAGCAGGGGCTTCGGAGGAGCCCCGCTTTTTCCACGGCCGGTCATCCCCAACTTCCTGCTGCGCTACTGGTCACGAACACAGAAGAAAGAGGCATTGGAAATGGTTGTGAACAATCTGCACGCCATGGCGGCCGGCGGAGTTCACGACCACATCGGCGGCGGTTTTCATCGCTATTCCACCGATGGCCAATGGCGCGTACCGCACTTCGAGAAGATGCTTTACGATCAGGCGCAGCTCGCGGAGCTCTACACTGAAGCCTATCAGGCAACCAAGGACCCGTTTTACGCAAATGTTGTGCGCGACATTCTGGACTTTGCCCTGCGCGAAATGCGCAGCCCGGAAGGAGCTTTCTATTCGGCATTGGATGCGGACAGTCCGCTGGAAAAGGGCAAGTCTGAGCACGGGGAAGGCGTGTTTTACGTATGGACTGCAGCGGAGCTTGAACAGGTGCTGGGCAAAGAAACGGCTTCCATCTTCGACTTTCGCTACGGAGTAGAACCCGGCGGAAACGTTCCATCCCGGCAAGATATTGAGGGTTGGCTAAAGGGAAAGAATGTCCTCTACGAAAACCATTCTCTGGCGGACACGGCGAAGAAGTTTGGAAAAGCCGAAGCGCAGACTAGCCAGATTGTGAACGACGCAAAGCAGAAGCTGTTCGCCCGCCGTTCTCTGCGACCACCCCCGCCGGTCGACACAAAGATCATCACTTCCTGGAACGGCCTGATGATTTCTGCCTTGGCCAAAGCCAGCCAAGTCCTCGACGAGCCGAAGTATTTGGAGGCCGCTAGTCGGACGAAGTCATTTCTGCAGGCTCATGCTTATCAGGCGGCTACTGGGAAGCTGAAGCGCCGCTATCGGGCGGGAAGTGCAGACATTGACGGCTATCTCGATGATTACGCATTTCTAAATCAGGGCCTTCTCGATCTTTATGAGGCATCGTTCGACGTGCGTTTGCTTTCGTGGGCGATCCGCCTTCAGCAGATGCAGGATCATCTGTTTTGGGATCAGAAGCAGGGTGGGTATTTCACAACGAGCGGCCAGGACCGCTCGATCCTGCTGCGCACGCGGGAAGCATACGACGGTGTCGAACCTTCCCCAAATTCCGTGGCCGCGATGAATCTGCTGCGCTTTTGGCAAATTACAGAGCAGCAAACCTATAGGGACAAGGCGGACAAAACATTGACCGCTTTCGGCCCGAGCCTCGAACAGAGGCCGGAGGCTATGCCCTACATGATGTCGGCCTTGGATTTCAGTCTCGCGAAGCCCAGGCAAATCGTAATTGCCGGGGCGCTTGGCGCGGAGGATACACACGCGCTCCTTCAATTGGTGTGGCAACGTTACATCCCGAATCGAGTCCTTCTGCTCGCAGATGGCGCAGAAGGGCAAAAACTATTGGTGCACTGGGTGCCTTCGCTTGCAACCGTGAAGCGCAAGCAGGGGCGAGCAACGGCCTATATCTGCGAGAATTACGTTTGTAACTTGCCCACGACCGATCCGCCAACCGTAGCACGTTTGTTGGATGGATCCCGGGGAGTTCGAAAATAGATTCCTTTCTGTAGGCGTCAATTCGTCCGCCGACCGCGCAATTGGTTCTTGTTAAGCTCAGGCATGCCTTGAGGACTCCCTTCTGCGAGAGCGCATCAAGATCCCAAAGCTGGCGGAAAAGGAGGCTCCTGACTTGAAAAGCCTGAAGGGAATTTGTGGCGTCCTCTTGCTCACCATATGCATGATTTTGCCAGCGACCCCTCAGAACACGCGTGTATACCGCGAGGCTGGTACTTGGATAGAGGAGGTAGTGGGCACGCTACCGGCATCGAAGATTCTTGACGTCAACGTGGACGCAGGTTCCATAAGCGTTCACTCCGAAGCTCAGCCTTCCATCATTTACACAATCCATGAGCGTGCCGGCGTATCAACTGAGGGAGAAGCCCGTCGCTTGTTCGCAAGACGGCACGCGAGACTTTCTATTCGTGGAGACACTACTTCTCTCACATCAGTCGGCAGTGGCGGAGGTCCGGGAGAGCTTGACGCAGATTTCTCTTTGGTAATACCTCGAGGAACATCAGCGGTGAAGTTAACTACCCGGCGTGGCAGCATTTCGGTCAAGGGTGTTCTTGGAGGGATTGAGGTGCGCAGCGGGGGAGGGCGCATTAGACTGGACGACATCGGAGGCGCGGTTGTGGCTGAGACAGCGGGCGAGGGTATCGAAGTTGGCGAGGTTGGAGCTGACCTGACATTGCACACTGGTGGCGGCAACATCTACGTCCGCTCCGCCAAAGGAAAGATCAAGGCCAGCAGCGGTGGTGGCGACGTCTCCGTAGTCTCATGTCCAAAGGGCGGAGCCTTAGAGACCAGCGCCGGCAATATCGATGTTAAGCATTGTCGTGGAGAATTGAGCGCAGTTACAGGGGGAGGTAGCATTGACCTGGGCGACGTTATGCGTGCTCAGATTAGAAGCCGCGGTGGCCATATCCGAGTCGGGTCCGCAACCGGCTTTGTTCATATTGAAACGCGATGCGGCGGAGTTGAACTCGATAATGTGTCTGAAGGGGTAAAAGCGGAGACTGGCGAGGGCTCTATCGAAGCAAAATTTGTAAATCAGGGGCACTCCCTCAGTAATTCTGCCCTGGAAACGTCAGTGGGAGATATTGTGGTTTACCTTCCCGTGGGACTTGCCATTACCATTCGCGCCAAAATTGAGGTCGCCAACGGCCACAAAATATATTCGGAGTTTTCCGAGATCGGAGCGCAAACCAAGGGCGGCGAATATAGTCCCCAGACTATCTCTGCTGAGGGGGCTCTTTCGGGCGGCGGGCCCGTGCTGGAATTGCACACAATTTCAGGAAATATATACCTACACCGTGCAAGTAGGTAGAGCGGCGCTCGGGTGCGTGCGTCGCCGAGTTTGTCAAGCACCTGGGGTCAAGCCAACAAGGCTTAATTCTTTCTGTGGGCACGTGCTGGCGCATATAGTGCGCTCCAAGCGGCGCCGTGCCGTTTCAACTGGTTCGGAGCAGCCGAATACGTTCGTAACCGTGGCCCGCTCTGCGCATCTAGCAACCTAGGGGTCTGATGTCGCTCTGCCCAGAGGGTTGGATATGCCCAGACAACCTGCAGCCTCGGCGATAGTTCAAACCGCCTCGGCCAACGAAGTCTTCGGCGTTATCCGCTATTCGTTTAGTGGACGTGTGTTCAAACGGAACCTGCTCATCGCATTGGTCGTGGGTACACTGCTGACACTGGCCAACCAGTTCGATGTCATCCTGCGCGGTCCAGTTCATGTCGGTCTCTTGGCCAAGATGTGCCTCAACTTTGTGATTCCTTTTGTGGTGTCGTCGGTCAGTGCATACGCAAATCGATGCGGCCCCTAGTTCGTGCAGGCGCAAAGTCGCGATTACGGTCTGTATGGATATGTTTTATGTGGTTTAACGAGAAAACCAGAATTTGGATTACAGCATTCGTGCTCTGCTCGCTTTCGCAGGGATCTGCTCTCTCACAGGCACAACAGTATCTGGATGCTGGAAAAGGCCAAACGCCTTTCGACGTGACTCTCCACTCTGTTCCTGTTGAGGAGATCCTCCCCGGTGGTCCTCCGAAGGACGGTATACCTGCACTGAACAACCCCAAGTTCATCTCTGCGTCTGATGGTGACAAGTTTCTGAAAAAGCACGACAAGGTCCTGGCCATCGAGTACAACGGGGTTGCCAAGGCCTATCCCATCAGAATTCTGAACTGGCACGAAGTTGTGAATGATAACTTCAACGGGAAACCCGTGGTTGTTAGCTGGTGCCCACTCTGCCTTTCGGGAATTGTTTATGACCCAGAAAATGGAGGCAACCGCCTGACCTTCGGGGTTTCCGGGAAAATATACAAATCCAATCTCCTGATGTACGACCGCGAAACCGGAAGCCTGTGGTCGCAGATGCTGCAGAGGGCCATTACAGGGCCGCTCACGGGTGCCGTACTTGCGATGCTTCCCGCAGAACACTCCACTTGGGAGCATTGGCGGACAGAGCATCCGGACACTTTGGTCCTGTCGCTGGACACCGGGTTCAAGCGCGATTATGGGCTTGACCCTTACAGGGAATACGTAGAAGAGGGGAGGCCAACATTTCGCAATTCAGAAGACCGTAAGTCGTCAAAGACAAGAGAAAAGATCGGCTGGATGGAGCCAGTTTTGGGCGTCGAAGTTGACGGCACCCAGAAAGCCTACCCCTTTTCAGTGCTCAAGAAGAGGCCCCCCGAGTTTATTGATCGGGTGGGGAACAAGACGTTTCGCATTCATTTCGATGAGAAGTCGAGGACTGCGTGGGTTACCAGTGAATCAGGAGACGTGGTGCCGTCCGCAACGGTTTACTGGTTCGCGTGGCAAGATTTTCATCCGCAGACAGGAGTTCTAGAGAACAGTCGCTAGCCAGGTTCGCGCGGAGGCGCACATGCCCCTTCTTTCGTCACTTGCTGAGGATGCCCATCTCATTGACGTTTTCAAGAAGTTTCCAGGCCTGTATCGCCCTCTAATTGAATATCACGAGATCCTGCTGCGGGGTCCATCTCCTCTCACGGTGGCCGAACGTGAGTTGATAGCAGCCTACGTTTCTGGGCTGAATTCCTGTACTTATTGTCATGGAGTGCATGCCGCAACGGCCGAGCAGTTTGGCGTTGCCGAAGGCTTATTGCGGCAGCTTCTTGAAACTCCCGAACCGGCTCCGATCGATGAACGCATGAAGCCACTGCTCGCCTATGTCAAAAAACTGACGTACACGCCAAGCCGTTTGCTTCCGGCGGACGCACAAGCGGTTTTTGCGGCGGGCTGGAACGAACAAGCTCTCCACGACACCGTTTCGGTTTGCGCCTTGTTCAATCTTATGAATCGTTTGGTCGAAGGGTTTGGACTGACAGGTGATGCCGCCTACTTCGAGCTTGCCGCAGTCCGGTTGGCATCTGGCGGTTACGCAGGTCTTCTCAAACTACTCCGTGACTGATCTGAGCCGTTCCAAGGCCATGGCCTGGCGAATCCGCTTCTCTGTTGATTCTGGCGCCCCCGAATTTCAAACAGGCGAGTGCATATTCGGCATCTCTGTGGAAACTAGGAACTACAGCATGTAGCGCACGTCAGAGGCAAGCGTCGGGTAAGCGACGATCGTTTCTTGGAGATCGGGCACAGTGATTCCCGATTTGATCGCCAGCGCAAAAAGGTTGATCGTTTCTTCCGCGTGAGGACCGAGCAGATGAGCGCCCAGGATGCGGTTGCTGTCCTCCTCGATCAAAACCTTAAACCCGGAGCACTCTTCAGCCACCCGGCGCGATGAGTACCAGGAAGTGGTAACTTCGCGATGCGTACGGAAGCGCAGGCCCTTCTGGTTGGCAGATTCCTCAGAGTGTCCCACACGAGCGAGCGACGGAATCGTAAATGCAACGGTGGGCACAGCATCGTAGCTGGCGGTAACATGATTCCCTTCCAGCAAATTATCGGCGACGATTCGCCCTTCGTATCCGGCCACCGGGGTTAGGGGTGGTCCACCACTGTCTGCCGCGTCTCCCGCCGCGTAGACTGCCGGATTCGATGAGCTTTGAAGATACTCGTTGACCTTGACACCCCGCTCGCTGGCCTCGACCTGTGCAGCCACCAGATTTAAGTCCTGGATCTCCGCCACTCGTCCTGCGCCATGCACGACCATATCCGCCGCATACTCTCGGCGCTCGCTCCCCGAAGAAGCATGTACGACCAGATGATCGCCGGTTTTTTCGACACCCTCGACCTGCGCCTGCAAGTGCACGTCAGCTCCGAGATAGCGGGTCTTCTGCGTGAGTTGTCCGACTAGCTCCGGATCGAAACCCTCCAGCAAGCGCTCGCCACGATGCAAGATCCTGACATGCGCGCCGGCACGAATGGCAACGTGGGCGAATTCCATGGAGATGTACCCTCCTCCGATGAAGAGAATCCGCCGGGGCAGCGAGTCGAGTTCCAGGAACTGCTCGCTCGTAGTCAGGAAGTCCTCGCCGGGAATGTTTAACTTCCTGGGTGCAGCGCCGGTTGCAACGACAATATGTCGTGCCTCCAGAATGTCTTCGCCCACTTGGACCGCGCGAGGTCCAACGAAGCGTGCGCGGCCGTGAAACGTCTCAATGCCCGCTTTGGCAAAGCTCGCCTCTCGGCTCTTGAGCACCGGCTGCGTAAAGGACCGCTTGAACTGAACCAATTCTGCCCAGTCAATCCGAGCCTGTTTCGCATGAGTACCTTTGCCCTCCATCCGCCGAAGCCAATCCATGATTTCGGCGGCGCCGACAAGAACCTTTTTCGGGTCGCAACCGCGCAGGGCACATGTTCCGCCGAACGGACGAGAATCGACGATGGCCACTTGCCAGCCGGCGGACCGGCACTTCGAGGCAACCGTCGAGGCTGCCGAGCCCGTACCGATCGCAACGAGATCAAATTTCTTTTGCATAAAATCACCGTTCGAAGACGTTTGGTGGAATTTAGAGCGAGCCGCATGTGCACTCGCTTTGGTTGAAAAGCTGTCGAACTTGTGCTCTTACTTCATGTGACCGCCCCTTCGGGTGAACTTGCCGAAAAGGAACTCTTGGGCCAGGCTGGCGCCAATCCGCTCAGCTGTGCCAATCGCAAAATTTCCTAGCACCAACCCAGCGCCTCGATCGGATCTCGGATAATAAAGGTTCGCGAGGGCGGATGATGCTAAGTCGCCTCCCAAACTCGAGTAGTTTGGCTGCCACTTCCCGTTGTCTCCTTTGGCGACAAAGGGACTGAACATTGCGTGCCGGACTCGAGAACCGGTTGTGCCGGTGCCCTGATAGAAGTAGCGAGGGTCCTGATGTAACAGCGACGGCAGTATGGCACCGCCGATCATGATGTCGGAGAAACCGTCGCCCGTGATCGCACCAAACCGTTTTCCATAGGCGCCCCAACCTTGGCCGAAATTCGGGGTATTTCCAGCCTGCTTTGCCCTAGCCACAATGAACACTCCCGCAGCAGTAACGGGATCTGTCGAGACTTTGAGGGCGAGCTTGAATTTCATCTTCGCCGTAAGCGGCGCAGGATCACTCTCGTAGGACACGTAAAAGTTTGGAATGATTCCGAAGACACGTTGCTTTTCCTCAACTTGGAACTGCTCGGTCGCAACCTCCACGGGATCGTAATGAACGTCGACACTTGTGCGCTGAGTCTCGATTCGAAGTTGGATGCCAGTCACGATTTTGAACTGGCTTGGTTCCAGTGTGATCGAGGGCGACGTCCAGTCTGCGAAATCTGTCGCGCCTATGCTGAGCTGATAAGCAATGCCTGATTGGACATCGTGAAACTGGAACAATCCGTTTTCGGATGTCACGAAGGTACGAGGGGCATTATCATCTGCTGCCTTCAGAACAACTTTTGCGTTCGGTACAGGATCGCCGTTTATATCGGTGACGGTGCCCATAATGCTTCCTGTATGGGGCGCGGGTATCTGAGTGTTTTGGCCCAGCGCAGGCATGGAGACTGCTAGCACCATCCCCACAACAGAGCTGAAGATGACAGGGAGGTGTTCCAGCAGCTGTCTCAGGAAACGAGTGACGAGATGGTGCGGCGAACATGGCTGTCGATGGCGCGGGACACACCGGAACTTCGACGGAACCGCCGAGGTAGCGGAGCCAGTGTCAATCGCAGCGAGATCAAATCTGTTTTGCATGGAGTCACTTGCTTGCATTGCCGTTTGAGGAAATTTTCCCTACGCGCGCGCGTGCCTCACCTTGGTTTCGCGAACGCTCTCGCCCCGAACCGCGACTTCATAGTCGCGGCCTTCCCACTGCGTGTTGTCGCACCACAAGAAAGTGAAGCGAATCGGCGCCGTTTGCGGAGCCGCGACGGGAATATCTAGAAAATGAATTCCCAATAAGGTCGCGGTGGAATCTTTGTCTTGCGCCGATTGCCAGTCGTCGCGAGACCAGTGAAGCTGAAACGGCCGAGGCGCCTGAATTCGCAGGGTCTGGCCCACTCGAACGCGTCGCACCTGTCGAACCGGTTTCCATACCTCGAGATCGTTCCGTCCACGCTTCCGAAGATAGCGGTCGGCGACGGTGGGTATCAGGTCGAAGACCCTGCCATCTCTGACCGACCGGAGCAATTTGATGTACTCGGCGTGGGCCCACATCAGGGGCATCGCCGATCTGAGGGCCGTCCCAAGCACAGTCTGTGGGACGGATAGACCTCGTCACAGACTTGCTCAGGAAGCATGCCGCCCTTCGAGGCAAAGCCCTCCATGGCTCGTATGTAGGGCTTCACGTCGCGTCCTGCAGCGAGTTCGTAATGCCCGCGCTCGCCCGTGAGCAGTGGCCACGGCCGCCCCTTTCCCCACCCCTGGAAAGGACCTCCGTCGGGACGATTTCCATAACCGTCGTGGTTATAACGCCGCCAGCACGGACCGAATGGCGTATCAATCTTGAGCACAGCGTCTACGACGCGAAGAGAATCCTCAATCAAGGAGTCTCCTGGATTGCGAATGCCATAGCGGACCAGTTCGAGGAATCCTGCATCGACCACCTCCTTCGCCGGGAACTGCCATTGCGCGCCCGGCGGACGGTTCGCGATCGCGAGCCTTGCCCCATCGGGATACTCTTCGGGCGAGTGATCATCGACGCTGACGGGGTGAATGCGCATGTAATGTCTCGTAATTCCTGGGACCAAAGTTCCGTCTGTAGTTACTGTCCAACGTTCAAGATGTGACTCCAGAAAATCGGCGTAGTCTTCCAGAAAGGCGGCACATTCGCTGTGTCCCCGTGACTGGGTAAGTTCGGCGGCACATATCAGGGCGGTTATGGTTGCGGCCAGAGTCGAGGGCGAGTAACCGCTGGCTTCTTCCCAACGCTCCTGCTGAGTTACTGGTCCTTGCCGAACCAGGAACGCTGCCGCTGCTAGAACCATCGGAAACGGATCGAAGTCGCGTAATGCGTCGGCTTTCCAGAGACGCCAGGCGAGGATGATCGGAAACGCGACTTCGTCGAGCTGCACCCCGGTCCAATAGGGAGTACCGTCGATCCAGAAATTTTGGGGGAATGAGCCATCGACACGTTGCGAGCAAGCGAGGTAAACCAGGGCACGGTGTGGAGTCGCGGTGTTTCCCGACGCCAGCAAGCCCAGCGCGCTGTTGACCATGTCGCGCGTCCAGACCAGGTGATAGCCTCCCAGATCCTCATCACCCTTGGCTTCACCCCATGGAATGCTGGCGGAAGCGACCAGAGCACCGGCAAAGGTCTTGTCCTCGTGGGCGAGCAGCAGGTTGTGACTGATGCGATACAAACGTCCAGTGTCGCCACTGTGCTTGTCGAGTTGTTCTTTGTTGGCGACTCGATGCCATTGCTCGACAAATCGCTTCCGGTGCTGCGCGAACGGGACGCCGAGCGATTGCGTGAGCGTGGTCACGGCAGCGTGCTGCCCGTCTCCAAAAGCAAGCGCAAGCGTGAACTCTGTTCCTTTCGACAGATCGATTTCGCCGACGAGCGCTACGTTTCCGTTCTCGGCCCGCTCAAACTCCCAGTCGAGTTCGAAATTGTCACTGAGGTCCTGCCAGCCATCGCTGAATCCAACGTAGCCGCAAGACGCCCTTGTGAAACCGACGTTTGCTCCCATGGCCAGGTGGGTTCGATTTTTCGAGGCCAGAAGGAGCTTTTGGCCATTGATACGCAGGATTCGTGCGGAATTGTCCCAGCCGCCGACCTCAAGGTGGGGAGCCAATAAGGCATACACCTTCAGACTTCTGAGAAACTCCTCTTCTCCTTCGAGCCGAGCATGAATCAGAACACACGGCTGGTGGGGATCGCCGATGATCTCTTTGACAATGCGATATCGCCCTTCGCGATCCGAGCTTTCAATTCGATAGCCAAGTGTGTCGGGCTCGATACAATCCACGCGATTATCCAGGTCGCGCTTCTCTTCATGAAAGAAGGATTTGCCATCTGTGATGAGCAACTGCATGTCACGAATCTGCGGTCGGTCGATCGTGGGGTAGTAGATCTCGTTCAGAATGCCGTGGGAGATGGTGAACCATACACGACTCGAGGCGGCATACGCTGTTCCGACCGCATCTTTTTGGCTCGAGCTCCACCTAGGCGGAATGCCGGGGAATCCGAACGCCGTGCCATTTTTGTTGTTGCCGTTCATGAGATCCTTCCGCAAAAGTCAGGCTCCGCCTGACGACTGTTGAGTTGAATCTAGCGTGCGGCCTGCGACCGCACAGTGTCCGCCGCGCCGCAAGTCTAGCAATGCGGGGCGCGTAGTGCCGAAATGATCCGATCAGGCTGCGGCCCCAGGAACGCGTACGCGATCACGCCTAATGATCCGCCGAAGGCGAGGTGAGCGAGCGATACCGTGATCGGGAAGCCGTAGGAGTACTGCAACCCGAAATAGCCGACTCCAAGCGAAAGCACCACCGGGCTCACAAGGAACCCAATGCCGATCGCGAATCCGAACACTGCTCCGACCCAGCGCCTGCGCGTACCAAGCAACAGGCTGTAGATGATTCCGAAGCTTGCTCCATTCCAGAAGTGATACGCCCAGCCCGCAAGATCGGAACTCAAGGACGGGCCTTGCGCGAAACGGTCCAACAGCAAAACTCCCATCAAGCGGGGCAGATTGCCAGGCATATATCCAAAATGGAACCCGATCAGGCGTACAACTTCGAGCGCGATGGTGGCGATCGCTCCCGCCAATGCTCCTCGCACGATGGTGCGTGAGAGCCAATCGTCACCGCGCCGTGCGAAGACCGCGACCGCTGCCAAGAGAACAATCGAAGGGATCAGGGCGTTGCTGGCCAGCGTAGCGAGATTTCCATGGCCAGATTGCGCTATCGGGAAAATCAGGGGACCGACCGACGCCAGTCCCAAGGTCACGAGAGTTAGAAGAACTATTTTCATTGGGTTGACTCCCTGGCGGGAAGAAATGCGATTTACCGCATTTCTTCCCCAAGCAGTTTGGAGTTCTAGTGCGTCGACATTTGCACCAGACCCTCGAGCTTCTGATCTAGCATGCCGGCTGTCATTGCAATATCCTTGTTGTTGAGTGGCGCCAGCAGCGAACTTGGTTTGTCATAGCTGACATAGGTCTTTCCATCCTTGCCCTCATAGACAAACACGCGGAGCGGAACGTAGAGTCCCGCGGCAGGATCCTGTTCGAAAATCTTCTTGCCCACGGTCGGGTTCCCCACGAGGAAGAGCGTGGCCTTCAGCTTGAGACCGGTCATAGCGAGCATGTTGCCCTGGTTGACTTCTCCCATGATCATCATTCCGCCCTGGCTAACAGCGGACTTCAATTGACCAACGGTCTGGTCAAATGACTTTTGGCTGGCAACGGTCACATGAGACTCCTGTGCCATTGCAGGTAACGTGAGTACTCCGGCGAACACGGTCGCCGCGAGCAGCGAAAACAAACGTGAAACAACTTTGCGGTGCATTGAATCCTCCAGATCGATTTTTGTTTGAATGAACTGTATGGATAACGTTGAACCTCTTTCCATCAACGCTGATCCTATTCACTCACTGCTAATGATTCGCGAATGCGCGGTCGGTTTCGCGGGCCCGGAGAAAAGCATTCTGGAATGGGCATCTGTAATGGGGTTGGAGCTAATTGTTGCGACTTACCGCAGTTTTCAACTCGAAGCCGCCGCGTTGCGAGTAGAGCGGTGGGCCTTACGGAACGGGGGAACTGGTCCGAATTGGGAATCCAGGGGGAATCCGCGTTCGCGCCAGGCGTAGTAGCCACCCGCAAGGGGCCGTACCCGTGTGACACCCAGCTGACGCAGACGCATAGCTGTCATTGCGCTGCTGGCTTCGCTAGGACAAGTGCAGTAGAGGATGACATCGCGGTCACGGGGAATCTCCCCATGGCGGCTTTGCAATTCCTCCACCGGAAGGCGTATGGCGCCGGGAATGGTATAAGGCTCCGGGAGAAAATCGAGGGGATGGCGCAAGTCGACGATGGCGATATCTTCTTGTGCGTCGAGCTTGTGTTTAAGCTCTTCCGGCGTGATGCGCGCCATCCGAAGTTGGAGCAGGAGCTCTCTCCGCCTTAAGTACCTTCGGATCAGGAAGGTGGCGAGGACGCCGAGCGATAGAAGGACAAGCAGCAGGCTCCCCAATTTGCTGGCGTAGTACGCGATCGCTTCCAGTTGGCTGCTGAACAGGTAGCCGAGGCCGAGAAACGTTGTCAGCCAGAGAAGTACACCAAGTATGTCAAACAACAAAAAGGCACTGAAGCGCATGCCGAATGCGCCTGCGAGAGGCGCGGCGGCGGTGTTGAGCCAGGGAATGAACTTGGCCAGGACGAGCGACGAGGGGCCGTGCCTGGAATAAACATTCTGAGTGCGACGAGCACAGGAATCGGGCTCGAGAGAGACGCGGCAGAGGAAGCCCAAAACTTTATTCCCACGGTGCAGCCCGATCTGGTACCAGATTGTGTCGCTCAGGAGCGCCGCTCCCAGGGCCGCAGCTGCAGAAACCCAGATGTTGAGGCGTCCCGAACCTGCCAGCGCTCCCGCCGCAAGAAGAAGAGGCGCGGCGGGCAATGGAATTCCGATCTGCTCCACGAAAACCCAGGCCAGCACGAGAAGATATCCGTGCTGGAGCAGGAAATTGGTCATCATTTTCATGGATGAGGCCCCGATAAGCCTGATACAGCTAACTGCATGATGCAGAACACATCGATGAGTTTCACGCATAATGATCTGATCCGGTAACTGATCCGACTGTCACCAAGCACGAGTTCGCTAATCTTCATCAGTATCAGTTGCGTTGGTAGAGTGCCGGGTCGCTCCCGGCGCGGGACGCCCGATCATCGAGTCCTGAATCGAGCCATGAATTCACAAACAAGCGCGGGACATTTCATTGCAGCAAACGGCCTGGACGTTCCAGCGGTCAGCAGCGAGCAGATGAGGGAACTGGACCGGATCGCCACCGAGGAGACCGGCCCCACATTGCTGCAGATGATGGAGAATGCCGGCAGAAACCTGGCGCTTCTGGCAATGAATCTGATGGGCCTTTACTGGAATGCGGCAAACGTTGTGGTCCTGGCAGGGAGTGGTGGCAATGGAGGGGGAGGAATCTGCGCCGGTCGCCATCTGGCGAACCATGGAGTTTCTGTCAACCTCTGCCTGGCATCACCTGACCGTATGTCGGAAAGTGCATCACTCCAGCGAAGGATTTTTCAGAACACGGACGGAACCGAAGTCCAACCGAACCAACTTGCGAACCTGAAGTCTGGCCTGGTCATCGACGCGCTAATCGGTTACGGCCTGAACGAGAAGCCGCGTGGCACGGCCCGAGAGTTAATCGCCTGGGCCAATCAGCAAAATATCCCGGTCCTGTCGCTCGATGTGCCATCCGGAATCGATGCCACCACTGGTCGAGCGCCAGGGGAGTTTATTCGTCCGAGATGGACCATGACGCTCGCTCTTCCGAAATTGGGTCTCCACCCGCAAACCACGGGGCAGCTTTTCCTCGCCGACATCGGAATCCCGTCGGCTGCCATTCGACGCATCGCACCAAGCTACGTTTCACCCTTTGGCAATCAATCCTGGGCCGCTTTGAAGTGGATTGAGAACACGAACTCTCAGAGTGTGCGAAACCTCGAACCGCTTCGGGAATCTTGAAAACAGTGGGAGCAGCTAGTGCGCCTCCGATCCTGGAGAGGCGCTTCCCCCCGGCGCGCTGCGTTCGC
>DASQIH010000082.1:0-1530 GCA_035631655.1 Terriglobales bacterium | reverse complement strand
CGGCATGCTGAAGTCGGAGAGGATGACATGAGGACGGAATTCGCCGACCTCGCGCCGGAAGTCCTCCTCGCGCTCCACGCGGCGCGCGAGCACGGCAAGGCCGGCGCGCTTGAGCTCGCGCTCGGCGAGCTCGGCGTCGCTCTCGACGTCTTCCACCATGACGACTCGGAGTTCCTGGCCCATGGTCCCTCCTGGGTAAATCTCTAGGGTTCTGGTTTCTTCGAACCTTTAACTGCTCCGAATCGACCATAGGGTAACAGGAGAAAAACGGCAAGCTTTTCGTGATGTTATCTATTAGAAATTGATCCTTTTTGTTCGGAATGCGGGTTTGCTGTCAGGAAAACCCAACGGGGTCTGTAAAGAAACCTCTACAAGGGCACGATGAGGCTCGCGGGCATAGGGAAATACTTCAAGGCCGATCGGCCGTCTGCTTTTCGAACGTTTCTCCGCCGACGAGCCACTTGCTCAACACCACCAGCGGCGCGAGGGCGACGCGTACGATCGCGCGCCAGGCATCGTGCGTACTCAGCTCATCGGCGAGCGGAGGACTCAGCCGATAATACTGCTTCACGAACCACTTGCCTAAGTTGTTGGTGAGGAGGTACTGGTCGCGGAACGCGCGCAAATAACGCACGTCTCTCGCCATGGGCGATCCGTAGGCCGCCGTGGCGATAAAGCAGCGGCCACCGCTTTCAGTTCCACCAGGGGTGGGATCCGTGACAGGCACCGGCGTCAGCGTCGTCGCCGGGACCGATGCGGTCAAGGCTGAGTTGTTACCGACTGCATCATACGCGCTCACACGGTAGTTATAAGTGGTCCCTGCGCTCAGCCCGGTATGCGTGAATGATGACGCCGTCGTCGTGGTCAGCGCGACGTCATTGAGGTAGACGTAGTAGCCGGTCACGCCGACATTGTCGGTGGAACCCGTCCAGGAAAGATTGATTTGCGAAGAAGAAACCGCTGAGGCGGAGAGCCCGGCCGGAGTTGACGGAGCAGCGGTGTCGGCCGGAGCAATAGCCGATTTTAGAAAGATGGCGGCGTTATGGCTCCTCAAAGGGATCGAGATCACGATCGGGATGGAGACGAGCGGCGATAGCAAATTATCGTGCGTGAGTTGCAGGCTCGCCCGCGGCAGAGGAAGCGGCGCTATGTTGGCGGTGGGATTGACGTACACGTAGCCTTTCTCGAACTCCCTCGAGTAGATATTTGCACCGCCGATCGTCGTAACGGTGTAGGAACTCAAGGCCTTGCCCAGGTCGATCTTGTCGTACTCGTTGAACCATTGAACGTTGTTGTAGTTGGTTCCCGAGGTGAAGGCGAAGTAGGCATTGTTCAGCACGTCGTTCTTGCCGAGAAGAAAGGAACCCAGCGCGTACCAAAGGCTCTGCGCGAAGGTCACGGGCTTGCCCCAGTTGTCCGTCCCCGACTGCCCTTCCGCGAGATTCGTGTGGCTGAGGATGGCGATCTTCGAGTGCTGGATCTGGCTCAGGACGTCGACTTGGCTCTTCCAGTTTGGCTCTGGATAGAATT
>DASQIH010000081.1:0-32370 GCA_035631655.1 Terriglobales bacterium | reverse complement strand
ACCCGAAGAGCTTCGCGATTACGCTATCGTGCACACCTTCCGAGCAACCCGGGATCGCAACTGCGATGCTAGCGCGGCACAATTAGCAGCGCAGCCCTTGCAATATAGTACCGATGCCCCGCAAATAAGAGTAATGAAGCCCGCTTCAGCTTTGCCCTGTTACGTTGTCACAGCCAAGGACTATAGAGGTTCCAAGCGTGATCGCAACACCAACGTGGTTCGCGATGAAAGCAAAAGCGATGGTTCAGGGTTACTCGCCAAGCGTCAATGAGGCAGGGTTCCTGGATTAATGATTTCTCGTCTCACTTCACACGCGTACATACGGTTCATGTGAGTTGTAGGCCCTCCCCACTCAGCTTGACGGTTGAAGTTGAATCTCAATCTATTTTTCGGCGTGTTCGAACTGTGGAGATGTTAGCTGGCAACGCAGCTTAGACGCGTTAGTACAGTGGTTGGCGTCCAAATAAAGAGTTGTCTGGGGAAAACCAGTATGGCAAGTAGTAACGCTTCAGAGCCTTTGTCGGAGAAAATCTTTGTACGCGAGCTGCCGATGCCCGCGCCTATCTCTCCCCGAGTGCTTCCTTTGAATGCGCGAATCTCCTGTATCCAGCAGGCCCAACTCTTCCGCGGGCTGACTCTTGCGCAATGCGCAGAAGTGGCATCGATCGCGCAGGAACGCCGCTTCTCGCACCGTCAGACCATCTTTCGCGAGAGCGATCCGGTGCGCTTTGTCCTGGTTCTGGTTTCGGGGCGCGTGAAGCTGACGCAACTCAGCCGTTTCGGTACCGAAGTTATTTTCAGCGTTGGGGGAACCGGGGAAGTGCTGGGTGGACTCGGTCTGGCCCCCGACAGCAAACATAGATTAACCGCACAAACGCTGGGGCAATGCCAGGTGCTCGCCTGGGACGCGCGCGCCTTTGTGGCCCTGGAAGAGCGGATTCCCGCAGTTCGACGTAATGCGGTAAGCATCTTGTCCGATCGACTACGGATCTTGGAAGAGCGTTTTCTCGAGCTGGCCACCGAGCAGGTGGCGCCGCGTCTGGCCAGGATGCTGGTGCGCTTGCTCGAGCAGGGGAATCATGGCAGCCATGCCACCCGCATCGACCTGTCCCACGAGGAATTGGCGCAAATGACCGGGACCACGCTCTTCACTGTCAGCCGGCTGCTTTCCGAGTGGGAACAACGCGGCGTTGTCCAAACACAACGTAAGGCAGTTATGGTTCAAGATCCTCAGCGACTTATTGATCTAGCCGAAAGCATCAGCCAAAGATGAGAGCATCTCGCAGGTAGAACTAGGGACTCACTGCCCGTACTTCCCCGTGGTAGCGAAACTCCGAAAGAGGTAGCGTCCGCAGGCACTACCGGCGTCGCTTAGTGGAACACTCTGCCGAAGAAACCTTTAATCTTGCCAAACACGCTCTTGCGCGGTTTGCGCGGCTGGTCTGCGTCCATAGAGACCTGCTTTCCTCCCGTAGAAGGAGGTCCCAGGACGAGGGTGGAAGAGGACTCCGAACGGGCGGAACCGACGGATCTGAGGTTCGATTGTGCAGTCGCGCCCAGTTGGGTTGTAGCCGGCTGAACTGGGGCAGGATATACGACGCGGGCCTCCACTTGGATGTGGACATCCTTCGCACGAGAGTCCCGAACAGCAGCTGCCTGTGGCGTCTTCACCTCCGACGGCGGCGCACCCCCGGATCGAGGAAGCAGCGGGTTAGCCTGGTCGCCAGCCTGTGCCAGGCGGACAGCCGAGGAGTTTGGCTGCGGCATTACAGGGGTCGGCGGCAAGGAGGCAAGCATCACTGGCGGCGCGGTACGTGTCGGACAACCGCAACCTTCGGGAAAAGCCAAATCCACGTTGTACGGGCGGCCCGCGTGCGGAGCGGTATCAGCTGCACTCAGATGCCCGGCATGAAAGACATACGGTTCGTCGGGTGACACTCGGAACACACCGTCACCCATGAGTTCTGAAACAATGATAGGCGCGGTATTGCCCGGCAGGGGACGGACGCAGGTGTTACCGCGCGAGTCGGCCGCGATCGCGTAATGGAACTCGCCCGGACCGCGCAGGAGAATACGGAAATCGGGGGTGACGATAGCATCAGCCGAGTTTTCCAACGCGTAGTGCGTTTCCACCGCACCGGTACCCATACCCAGCAGCAGGTCGGGACCTTTTTGCGAGTGGCTGATGGAAACCGTCGTTCCTGGGCAAACATGTATTTCACCACCCCGCGTCAAGCGCAACACCGTCGTATCGTCGGTCGTAGACATCGAAGAACCTGCCGCCAGCTTATCTGCCCACACCGGGGTACCAGAACTTGCAGGCGGGGCGACGGGAATGGCGGCAGGCTGCACCGCCTTGGTCAGAACTGGAAGGGAGGGTGGCTTGGCCGTTACCTCTTTCCCTTCCATGTGCAAGCGAACCATGAGCCGATTACCGGCAGCGTCCCAGGTATAGCTATGCGGCTTGAGCAGGTCCACGACCACTCGCACTGCGGGTGGCTTGCTTTTATATTGGGCCAGCCGAATGGCGCGGATGTCCTCGCGGTTAACCTCGATTCGCTTGCTGTCCACTGACATATTGGCATTGGGGAGGTCGATCACCAGGCGGAGTGGGTTTTCCAACTTCGTGATGCTGGGGACTACCGTGCGCGTGGCGAGGATCTCTACCGCCGGCGAATCTTTCTCAAGCAGGATCTTGACGCGGGATATGGTGGCGGGCTCCTCCTGCCTGGACCGAGCAGGGTTCGACCGTGGGCTCGATTGCCCCCCGCTAAAGCCGGTTACGAACAGGACAAGAGCCGACAGCACCGCAAGTTTGAGAACAACACGCGAGAGCAATCTCATGGAAATAATCACGGCAGCACAAAATCGAGAGTGATGCGGCTCTCAAATTTAACGGGCTGGCCATTCTGAAGAAAAGGCTTGAACTGCCACTGCCGGATCGCATCACCGGCGGCACGCATGAGTTGGGGATCTCCGCTGACTTGGCCAATCCCCTGAACTGAGCCATCTTTCCCAACGATTACATCTACGACCACTCGGCCGTGAATGTGCTGTTGTCTGGCCGCATCCGGAAACACCGGCTCAACCCTCCGAATCAGATACTGTTGAGCAGTCTCCTCCGGAATCGAGATGGGACGCGTGGAATCGGTGTTCCCCTTTGCGCCACTAGCAGCTGAGATCGATATCTTGCCCGCCACATCCTGTGCCGATGCAGGCAATGGCTGTGATCCCCGCTCTTGCGAGGCCAGTTTCTTGTTTTCAAACACCAGCATGCTGTCCGCCGGAGTTCCACCCGTGGCCTTTATGGCCTTGGATGCTGACTGCCCGTTGCCGGACAAGCTTGGCGACTTTTCTGCACCCAACTTCGCTTTTCCACGACTCGGTCTAGAAACCGGTCGCCTGTCTTCGATGGTCACCTGCGCGACCGAAGTATCGGGAGTGGAGGTAGGCGGCGGTTCCTCAGGTTGGGTTGTCAGTTCCGCGGAAGAGGGCGCCTCCGCCGCTTGCGCTGGCGGCTCGGTAGAAGGCGGCGTCACAACAGCCTGCGTTTGCGGTGGCTCGGCGGCTGGCGGCACCATTGCGCTTGCGTGACCAGCGACTCTAACCGGCCGCCGGCTCGAGCGTCCCAACGTCCATCCCACGAGCAGAGACAACGCAATCACCAATACCATCAAAAACGTATTCCAACTTCGGAGCCAGTGGGCGTTTCGGATTTCTGACAGAACGTTGCGGCGGGGTTTGGGCATCTTCAATGACGGCCGTGCGCTGCTGGAGGACGCAGCCAGGTGAGCTCCGCCAGGCTGAGCAAGAGTCTGTTTAGCAAGATCGATGTTAGCAGCCACGCGCCGCGATAACGCTTGCAGCGTTAGAACATCGCGATCGCAGAATGCATTGGCACGCGGTGAAAATATCGCCATCACTCCAAGCCGCTCTTCTTGTTGCTGAACCGGGACAATAAGGATCGACCGCGCTCCGAGGCGGCGGCAGGCGGCCGCATCAAGTCGGGAATCGGCTTCCGCATCATCCGAGAGGTGTACCTTCCCGCTGCGGAGACAGGCCTCGGAAATTCCGGAACCATTATTCAGGCAGGCGGCAACATCGGGAGCGGTCGCGCCGGTCGTGGCGCGGCAGACGATCTGAGTTCCGTGTGCCAGGGCAATGGCAGCCCCGGTTGCAGTGGTGGCCAACCGAGCTTGCTCGGCAATCTCGTTGAATACGAGATTCAATGCCAGGTCGACGGGCGATACTGGGGCGTCCTGCTTGGAGTAAGCGCTTCCAGAGCCCGACGACTGCGCCGCAGCACCTTCATTACCCTGGGTTTTTCCTGGCAGCACAAGATCCACGGCCGTAGGCGCCGTGGGATCGTAAGCATCCAGCGGAGATAGCGAATGATCAGCCATAAACATCCGGCCAGCAACCACGTTGCAAGAGCGTGCTCGCGATGGTTTCCGCCCAGTTAAGCGGAGTTCGTCGCGAAGCCTGAGGCATGCAAGTAGACCAGCGAGAGCAAAAAGTTACCTTTCTGGGCCACAATTCTGGAGGGAATTATATCTTACACCAAGTGCAAGGTCCCGCAACCGTTCTTTTCATCGCACCTCAACGATTGGTTCCACGTCAGCTCGGCGATTTGATTCCAGAATTGGACACCTGTATTTTCGTGCCGAAAAGTGGTGCTGGGTGTTTGTGCGATTTCCGCCGTGGATAGTTGCTACCAGTTCTATCACGTCTTGGGGATCAGAGAAGTCCTTCCAATACATCATGTTCCGTGGCTCCCCACATTCGGCCATTGAGTATTGCTCCTGCACAGCAATCATAGTATGATCGTTCTCCCCCGCCGCAGTCGTTGCGTGGAGTCGGGATCCCCCAGCCGCTAGCTTCTCGCAACGCATTGCAGACTCGTCGGAAGGAAGTATGAATTTCATCCTCACATTAGGAAGACTGTGTCTCTGCTTGTGGCTTGCAAGCATATTGGCGATGGCGCAAGGGACGTGTGTCCTCACGAGCGATCCGGCCACCAAAACGGTAAAGCTAACGGGCAACTGCGGGGCAATCGCAGCAGTAAAGGCTCAGGCCGGATACTCGGTCGACAATAACAACCAAGCGCAACCTACACCACCGGCAACACCAGCCGAGCCACCAAAATTGGAAGATATGTCGGCTGTCCCGCCGATAGTGACTTACCAGAATGGCGAGTTGACGATCGTGGCCCGGAACTCAACTCTGAGTGACATCTTAGAGGCGGTTCGTAGTAAAACCGGGACTGACTTCGAGATTCCTGAAGGGGCCTCCGAGGAGCGAGTGGTCAGCCAAATCGGTCCCGGGCCTGCTCGCGATGTGCTCGCCTCCTTGCTGAATGGTTCGCATTTCAACTACGTGATGCTCGGAACCGAGGCGGATCCTAACGCCTTCGCACAGCTTGTCTTGACGCCCAAACCGGCGACTGCTACGACGGCGACTGCCGCGAGCAGCCCAGCACCACCACACACGACGCAGCCGGTTCAATCGCTTGCCTTTACGCCCAATGCGGCGGCTGCTGCTACGGCGAGTACCGAGAGCCGGGCGGCATCACAACCGGGTCAGTTATCGGTCCTGCTGCCCAAAACGTCGGCTGCTACTAACCCAAGTACCGAGGGCGACCCCCCGCCGCAAACGGCATCGCGTGCCCTGCTACAACAGTTGATTCCTCGCACGCTTCCTGTTTGGGAGCTGCAGCAGGCGCAACAACAACAGGCGCAACAACAGGAGCCGGAGCAGCAGGAATCCACGGATCCTGCCGTTGCAAAAGAAACGGGAACGCCTGACGCCGCAGCGGCGGCTCAAGCGGCCAGCGGCAGCAATGCAAGCGCTCCGGAACCTGTAACCACCAGCGATGCGCAGCAGCCGCTGAATTCCAATCCCCCTGAGGCCCAGACCAATCCACCCGAGGCACAGACCCCCGCGCAGTTATTGCAGGGCATGTACGGCGCCCGGCGGGCGATGATGGAGCAGCAGCGTAAAGGGCCAGGACGGTAGCAATAATATTTCGATTGCCTGCGAGACACACGCGGCACGCTACTGGCTGGCACCCGGCGACGTTTCATTGTGCTGGAGCCAGGAAGCTAGAGCCGGCGACGTCTGGGTTTTCAAATCGATGCAGTAGTTGACGCGCTCTTGCGCCTGTCGCAACGAGCGCTCGGCGGCGGGAATGGGGTGCTGGGAAAAGAACTGTTTCACCTCGTCGCGTATGCCGGCATCGCAGAATGAACCGGTGGTGGCCACCAGTCCACCTGTGTTGTACCCTCCCATGATTTTTTCGATCTGCGCCCAGTGTGATCGCACGAACTCCCAAGCGAGTTTCTCGCCCGCAGGGTTGTTCATCACCGTCGCAATCAGGCCGAGACTATCCTGGCTGCGAACGGCTGGACTAAGCGCGTACTCCAGGGTTCGCTGCAGCAGCTCGGGCTGGGTAAAGCGCGCGAGCGTGAACAAATACCGGTAGTACTGCTCGGGAGCTTCGTTCTGTCCCACTTTCTGGAGGATCTGGTTGTAAAGAGTAGCGTCGCCACTGAGGGCGGCTAGACGAAAAACCGTGTCCACCAGCGAAGGATCGAGAACGCCGGCCCCTTGTAGCGCCCTGATGACCAGCTCTTTACACTGAGCCAATACGTGCGGGTCTCGCCCTGTATAGCCAAGGGTGAAAATCACGTAGGCCCGGAGAGCCTTCTGGTTATCATTCTCGCCCGGTGCTGGTTGCCACCCAAGTTCTGCCAGGATCGGGCTGAGCAACCCACGCACCCAGGCTTGATATTGACTGCGATCCAGGTCACTCACTAAGTATCTGCCAATGTAGTCCAACTCGGTATCGAGCTGCTGAATGAGGGCGCTGGTCCGATCGGAGCGCAGCCCTTCGGCCAACTCCAGGAAATCTCCAATGGGCTGCTGACTCGCTCGCACGGCCGCCCAAGCGTCACGCAGCAGGACGATTCGTTCTGCCGGGCTGAAGTCGTTTTCAGCGTTGTGGCCCATGTTGTGGAATGCAGAGGAGTCGTAGCCCGTCCGGTAATAGCCGCTGGCGCCTGCATTGGCAAAGACCCACGGGCTTCGTCCCGGAAGATCGAAGGTCTGCTCCTTGCCGTTCAGCATTTCGCATTTTTCAGCTTCAGTTCCCTGCTCTTCCTTCAGGCATACGGGGATGATCCACAGCTCCTGGTTGCTGGATTCCAGAAGCGAGCGATCATAGTAGTAGCGCCGCTGAGAAAGCGTGACTTTGGTTCGGTTGCTTTCCAGTTGAGTGCTGACACTTACCACTGGGGCACCGGGCTGGTTGACAAAGGTGGCCATAATTTTGTCGACCGGCTTGTGGGAAGCGGCAGTGAGCGCGGTCCAGAAGTCCGCTTCGGTGGCGTTGCCGTAGGCATGCGCTTTCAAATATTCGTTGACGCCCTTGCGAAAGGCTTCCGGTCCGAGATACGCCTCCAACATGCGCAGCACCGCGGCCGCCTTGTCATACGCAATGCCGTCAAACAGTTCCTGTATTTGCGCCGAGGTTTCTGCCGCCTGGTGAATCGGACGAGTGTTCCGCAACGAGTCCACGTTCAAGGCATTGCCGGATTCGAGCACGTCACTGAGTTCCATGTGCCACTCGGGCTTCCAGGCTTCCAGGGGCTTGCTCTCCATCCAGGTGGCGAAACCTTCGTTCAACCAGATGTCGTCCCACCACTGCATGGTGACCAGGTCGCCGAACCACTGGTGCGCCATCTCGTGAGAAATGACGGAGCCGATTTCCTTATATGCCCACGCTGGCGCATTCTTCTCATTCAGCAACAGCAGAGCATCGCGGAAAGTAATCGCGGCAGTGTTCTCCATGGCTCCGGCAGCGAAGTCTGGGAGCCCAATGAGATCGAGCTTCTCGAACGGATACTTGATCCCGAAATAATTATTGAAATAGGGCATGCACTGTTCGGCGACTTGCAGCGCGTAGTTGCCCATCTCCTTCTTGCCGGGCGTGGCCCAAACGCGAATAGGAATGCCATCCGCGGAGCCCTCCACGTATTCAAAGTCGCCTACGGCCAGGGCTACGAGATAAGAAGACATTTTCGGAGTCGTCGAGAACCTGATGGTGTGCTTTCCCTCGGCTGGGCCGGGAG
The DNA here is from genome assembly GCA_035631655.1 of Terriglobales bacterium. Taxonomy (GTDB): domain Bacteria; phylum Acidobacteriota; class Terriglobia; order Terriglobales; family Acidobacteriaceae; genus Gp1-AA122. Next base: position 24,241 of record DASQIH010000081.1, on the reverse strand, counting down.
TGTCAGAAACAATTTTGCCGTTGGAAATGGCGGTGTCAGCCTTGTCCACTACAGCAGAAATATCATAGGTTGCCTTGTAGGCCGGTTCATCGAAAGACGGGAAAGCGCGGCGTGCGTCGGTGGCCTCGAATTGCGTGACCGCGTACTTTCGCCCGTTGGCCTTGCTTAGGTAGAAACCGCGCAATTCATTGTTCAGAATGCCCGCGTAGCGAATGTGAACTGTTGCCGGACCAGCGGGAAGGGGTTTCTCGAAGGATAGCGTCGCTGTTTCTTTTTCCTTGTCGAAGCTAACTTTTGCCGTTTGAGTCACATTGCCACTCGTGACTGTTGCTTCCTGGAATTCAATTTCCAATGAGTTCAAGACAATGCTCGAAGTTGGCTGCAGGACGCGCACCCGAATCGTCTCGTCTCCGGTGAAATTGTCCTTATCGAAGCTCGGAGCCAGCGTGAGACCATAATTGTCGGGCTCTACGAGTTTAGGAAGACGTTGTGCAAAAGCGACGAGGCTCAGAGCGATAAGGGCTAAGGTTAATAACAAACTACTTCTTTTCATTGGCTTCCTTTGATGAACCGCATTGTTGTGAGGAGGGTTTCGCAAGATGCCCTGAATTCCCAGCATGCTTGCCCCTAAATGCCATCCGTTAGCTATTTACTCTCACAGTTCCATTAAGAATCGTGAAAGCGCAGCGATTGGATGCGAACCAGTAAGAGATCTCGCGATAGTCCTTCACGTCAAAGACTGCGATGTCTGCATCTTTCCCAGGCTCGATAGTTCCCTTTCGAGCGGCGAGACGGAGCGCGTGGGCTCCGTTGATGGTTGCGGCCGCAATCGCCTCGGCCGGCGACATCCTCATTTGCGTACATGCCAGTGAAAGCACAAAAGGCATGCTGGCGGTTGGCGAACTGCCCGGGTTGAAATCGGTGGCCAAGGCTACGGGCACCCCAGCATCGATCAGCTTGCGCGCGGGAGGAAACTTGTCCAATCCCAGAAAATAATTGGCTCCGGGAAGCAGGGTCGCGAGCGTGTCCTGCTTGGCGAGTTGCGGGATGTCTTCCTCCATCACGTGATCCATGTGGTCAAAGGACGCCGGGTGATATTGCAACAGCGGCCATAGGACGCATTCGGTCAATTGACAAACATGTGCTCTGACATATAGGCCTTGTTTTGTTGCGGCCTCGAAAATCCTTTCCGTATCCTCGACCGTAAACCCACCCCGATCCGTGAATACGTCGACGAAGGCGGCCAGGTTCCGCCCGGCGACTTCGGGAATCATCTTCTTACAGACGAGCTCGACGTATTTTTGTGAGCAGCTCCGGTACTCCTGTGGCACGACATGCGCGCCCAAAAAGGTTGCCACTACAGTTCCGGGCCACAGCGAGGCGGCTTGATGAATCGCCTGTAGGGACTTCAACTCCGATTCCAAGTTCAATCCATAGCCCGACTTCGCTTCGATAGTAGTCGTACCCTGCCCGGCCATCTCGTTGAGGGCGGAAACGACTTGGCCAGCGAGTTCCGTCCTGGTGGCTTTGCGCACGCCTTCGACGCTGGAGCGAATTCCACCTCCGGCACTCGCAATCTCTTCGTAGGTGGCTCCCAAGATGCGCTTTTCGAAATCGTGTAGACGCGGGCTGATAAAGACCGGATGGGTATGGGGATCGACGAAGCCTGGCAGGACGACACGTTTGGAGCAGTCGATTTCTGTAATCTTGTTACGGTTTTTCTTCAGCCAGGGATCGCGCAGGGCATCTTTGGTGGTGCCCACCGAGACAATTTTTCCGCCGACACAAAGCACAGCAGCTTCTTTGACAATGCCGAGTTCTTTGAGTTCCGGACCTCGCCGTGGGCCGGTGGTAGGCGAGGAAGAACTCAAGGTCAGCAGTTGGCGGATGTTGGCCAGAAGAAGGGGTTTGTCTCCGGTCGATCGAAGCTTTTCTTTTGTGGCGTCCCGCTGGGACTTGGATCTCATTTATCTAGCTTTCCCAGGGCTTCTGTGCCAGGCTTTCAATGCCGCCCCTTTGAGGCTGCGCGTGACAATAGCCTATTGTCCAGGGCCGCGCTCAAAACTCAGGGCCCAATACTATTTTCTCATTGGCAGCTTCACGCCCCGGTTCTCCGCAAAGGCAACCGCATCTGGATAACCTGCATCGGCGTGGCGGATAATGCCCATCCCCGGATCGGTTGTCAGGACGCGCTCGATACGCTTCGCCATCATTTCAGTGCCGTCGGCGACTGTTACCTGCCCGGCATGCAGCGAGTAGCCGATTCCAACGCCGCCGCCGTTGTGAATCGAAACCCAGGATGCGCCGGCGGCGGTATTGAGGAGAGCATTCAGCAGCGGCCAGTCGGCTACGGCATCGCTACCGTCCTGCATGGATTCCGTCTCGCGGAACGGCGATGCTACTGAGCCGCAATCCAGGTGGTCGCGACCAATCACAATCGGCGCCTTGATCTCGCCTTTTTTCACGAGCTCGTTCATGGCGAGTCCGAATTGTGCGCGCTCGCCGTATCCCAGCCAACAGATTCGCGCCGGCAGGCCCTGGAACTTAATCCGCTTGCGCGCCAGATCGATCCACCGCTTCAGAATTCGGTTGTCGGGGAACAGCCGCAGCACCAGGTCGTCCGTCATGTGAATGTCCGATGCCTCGCCGGATAAGGCTACCCACCGGAACGGACCTCGTCCTTCGCAAAACAGGGGACGGATAAAGGCCGGAACAAAGCCCGGGAAATCGTAGGCATTCTTGACACCACGCTGGAAGGCGAAGGTACGGATATTGTTGCCGTAATCGAAAGTCACGGCGCCCATTTCCTGAAGCCGCAGCATGCCTTCTACGTGACGCGCGATCGCGTCCAGTGACTTCTCCTGGTAGGCATTGGGATCGCGTTTCCTCAATTCCAGTGCTTGCTCCAGGGTCATGCCGTTAGGCACGTATCCATTCAGGGGATCGTGGGCGGAGGTCTGGTCGGTGAGTATGTCGGGCACAACGCCACGTTCCGCCAACTCGGGAATGATGTCGGCGCAATTGCCTATCAAGCCGACCGAGATGTTCTCTTTCTTGCGGACCGCGTTCTTCAGGATGCGCAGTGCCTCGTCGAGCGTGTTGACCATGAAGTCGCAGTAGCCGGTCTTCAGGCGCTTCTTGATGCGCTCCGGATCAACGTCAATTCCCAGAAACGCCGCGCCCGTCATGGTAGCCGCGAGAGGCTGGGCTCCGCCCATGCCTCCCATGCCGCCGGAAACGATTAGCTTACCTTCCAGGTTGCCGCCGAAATGCTTCCCGCCGGCAGCCGAGAAGGTCTCGAACGTTCCCTGGATGATTCCCTGCGAGCCTATGTAGATCCACGAGCCTGCGGTCATTTGCCCGTACATCATCAAGCCGGCGCGTTCCAGTTCATTGAACTTGTCCCAGTTCGACCAGTGACCCACCAGGTTGGAGTTGGCAATCAGCACGCGCGGGGCGTGATTATGCGTTTTGAAGATGCCCACCGGCTTGCCCGATTGGACCAGCAAAGTCTCGTCGTTCTCCAACGACTTTAGGGAAGCGACGATCGCGTGATAGCACTCCCAATTGCGGGCGGCTTTCCCCGTTCCGCCGTAGACGACCAGGTCTTGCGGACGTTCGCCTACCTCCTCGTCGAGGTTGTTCATGAGCATGCGCATGGCCGCTTCCTGCTGCCAGCCCTTGCAGGAGATGCTCGAGCCGCGCGGCGCACGGATGCCGTGAGTCGGGGTAATTTCAGTGTCTACCGGCATGAGTTAATGGTAGTGCTTATCGGCGGCCGCAAGCAATTATGAGACAGGAGACAGTGTGGGACGGGTCTTCGACCCACCCTTCCCAATTCGTAACCACGGAAGAAAGCCAGTCTGCGGTCAGACTGGGCGCGTCGGAGACCCGCCCCCAAGATGGGCTGAACAGCTCACCACGAGGAATACGCCGTGCCGTCGCTTCCCGTCAGATTCGAGCCGCTGTGCACGTCGGAAATTCCCGGTTCGGTCTGCTCCGGGCTTTGCGTGATGTCTTCCTGCGCTACGGCCCAGGTGTCGTTGCGGAAGGTAAATGGGTCCACAGGGATTTGCTTTAAATAGCCGGCAGCCACCAGGTCTTGCAGCGATTGCGGGGCGCGCTGTTTGTCCAGCGTGTACTGATCGATGACCTGCCGTAAGGTAAACAGGTCCTGCTTCAGTACCGATTCCTTGGCGCGCAGGATCGACTGGTTGTAGACGGGAATCGCAACCGAAATCAGGATCAGCAGCAAGCTAATCACGATCATCAGCTCGATTAAAGTGAAGCCCCGGCTCTGCCCGATTTTGAACCTTCTCACCATTCCTTGTACTTAGTCCCGTCCAGCGCCGTGCCTTCTGACTTGCTATACACGTCGAAAACGTCATCCCCACCCCAGGAGTCCGAATCAGGATCATCCTGCATGGAACGTAAACCCCACTCCGCCTTGCCTGTCATGGGATCGACGGGAATCCTGCGCAGGAAGCGTATTTTCTTGCCGGCAACATCGACGCCATTTACCAGGGTGTCTAGATCAGGAGGATAGCCCTGACTTCCAACCTTAATCTGGAAAGCGCCCCGATCGGCTGCGTCTTTGTAGCGATCGATGGCGTCGCGCATCTGCCACAAGTCATAGCGCAATTCCTTTTCCCTCTCGCGCTTGATCGTGAGGCGTGCCAGCGGCAGCGCCATGCTGGTGAGAATCGCCAAGATGGCGGTGGCCACGATCAATTCGATGAGCGTGAAGCCTTGCGCCCTTCCAAAGCGTGGGATTCCCCGGTCATGTGTTGCTCTGCGAACTACTGACTGCATAGAACTATTTTACCCGGTCAGATGCACTTATTGGACATTCACCAGGGCTTGTGCACCCGAAACTGGGATGGCTTGCATTCCCGCATCCCGCGCACCACCGCGGGTGATGGAGAGTGTCGACTGGCCGCCGGCTTTTGCCATAAACGTCAGAGTAATCACAACGCCTTGGCCCGAGATACCACCCGAGCCTGGGGGACGTGTCGCGGTCACCTGCAAAATGCCGGCAGTGTTGTCGTCGCGGTGAACCAGAGCCACTGCCTGGCCATCTTGTGATAGCAAACCCCCATTGGAGACGTTGATCACCTGCAGCTTGTTGGGATCGTAGTTGATTTGTACGGGAACGGAATAGACATTTTGTGCCCCCGAAAGCATGACATTTACGGCAAAGGTGGAGCCCGGCGCAGCCTTGATCGTGCCGGGGTCAAACATGAAGGCTGCCGTAGCAGGTGCCGTTGCCGGCTGCAAATTCGCGCCACCAGTCTGCGGAGCAGTTGGCGCAGAAGATTGAGGCTGAGCCGGCGCATTCACCAAGGGCTGCGGCGGCGGCGCTTGCTGCTGCACAGGAGACGTTGCTGCTGGAGGATTCGACTGGGGTGGAGCCGGTGCGGGCTGCGCTGGCCGGCTGACTTGCCGCAGCTCGATGGAATTGGCAGTACCCACATCAATGGCCCGTTCGTTCAACTCGCTGAGTTCCTGGCCGCGTATGATGTGCGGAATAACCACGAACACGAGCTCGTTCTCTCTGTGCTCTGTGTTGGTTGTCGAGAACAGGTATTTCAAGAAGGGAATCTGCGAGAGGCCGGGAAGACCGCTTAGCGACTTGGTGTCCTGGTTCTCAAACATTCCGCCCAGGAGGCTGACTTCGCCTTCCTTAAGCCGGAGTTCGTGCTCAATTTTGCGCTGCCCGATGACGGGTTGGCTAATGCCGCCGATGTTCTGGAACGAATCGACCGCAGAAATGTCCATGGACAATTTCAGGGTCACCTCACGTGTGGCGTGCACGTGTGGGGTAATGTCGATATTCACACCCACATCCAGGTATTGAAACTGAGTATTGACCAGGGGGTTGATACCGACGCCGCCGATGCCAGGCTGAAAGGACCCCGTAGCCACCGGAACGCGTTGGCCGATCTTGAGCGAAGCTTTTTGGCCGTCCACTGCGCGAATCTGTGGATTCTGAAGGAGCTTGCTGTCGCTATTGCTGAACAACGTAGTCACGGTCGCCGATGAAATGGTTATAGTGAAATCTGTGGCGTTCAGATTGCCCAAGCGGTTTAAGTTGAGTCCACCGCCGGAACTGATCGGTGTCGTGGTGGTACCGCCCGTGGTCGTCGTAGTGGTCGCATTCGGCTGGAGTGTAATCGTCGTGCCGGTGGGCGGGTTAACGCCAAGGTTATATAGCTTGTTGCGGTTCACCTGCATTATAGCCACTTCCACGATCACTTCCGGCTTTGACTTGTCCAGATCGTCGATCAGCTTGCTGGCCAGCGCAATCTGATCGGGGGTTGCGCGCACGACGATGGCATTCTGGGTGGGCAACTGTTGAATACGGGCTATCTCCAGGATCTGTCGCATGGCATTTACCAAATCCTGGAGCTCCTGGGGCGTAGAAACATTGGAAAGATAAAAAGTCTTGATGACGTTCTGATCAATTTCTTTTCGCTTGGCCGGGGTGTCGGAGGCAATGAAAATCGTGTTGGGCGTGACGGGCCGCCAGAATGTTTTTGACTCCAAGGCCACGATCTCCAGCGCTTCGTTCAAGGTGACCCCATTCAGTTCGATACGTACGCGCCGTGAAGTGTAGTCAGGATCAAACAGCACGTTGATGCCGGCCAGCTTGCCTACCGTGTCGTAAATCACCTTGGTATCTTCGGTGAGTTTCAAGGTGATAGGAACATTGGAGATAGGCGCCAGCTCGACCGGACCGCCGGCTTCCATGATCTTCTTAAGGGACCCCGATACGCCTTTGGCGGCTTGCGGCGTGGTGCCTTTGGCGCTCTCAATCATTCTCTGAGTGCGCCGGATCTCCTGTTGGGCTATGAAACTTGAGGGGTCGATCTCAGCCGCCTTCTGAAACTCCGCCAAAGCCTCGTCGAGCTTGCCTGCGTCGCGCAGCAACTGTCCGCGATGCACGTGCGAAGCCCCCGCCAGGAACCGAATCCGCTCATAGGCCGCACGGTACCGGACATCTTTCGGTTTGAGATCATAGGCCTCTTTGTAGAAGTCGTAGGCGGACTCATAGTTTTGGCGGGCCTCGGCATCTCTCCCTTTGTTGTAGAGGGATTTGGACTTGTCAGCGGCGGCTGGCATAGTCATGAGCACGACGAGCAAGGCCATCAATGCCGCCGGGCGGATCGAACGTCTCATCTCTTTTCCTCGTTACACAGTCTTCCCCAGAGCACACTAGTGCTTGAGGTTTTGAAGATAATCCTGCTGATTGTAAACAGCGGCTGATTATAGCATCGCGACTTAGCTCGCCGAAGTGACTGTTGTGGTGGCATTTGCACTCGTTGGTCGTAGTCCTCTGCGAAACCCTCCCCGCTCGCGCCGTTGTGATAAGTTTCCAGCTAGCCTATGGCCCGCCAGCCCGCACAGCAGACCCGCCCGAATCCGGAGAAAAATCCGCGACGGGATCCCACCGCGGCGGGCCAGCGCGATGCCTCCGTCAATAGGATCGCTGCTCATAACTATTTCTTGCTGGAAAAATTTGAGACGGGCATCGTGCTGACGGGGACCGAGGTCAAATCGGTGCGCGCCGGGCGGGCTAACCTTAAAGACGCCTACGGGCTCATCAAGGATGGCGAACTCTGGTTATTGAACTGCCATATCGGACCCTATGAGCACGGCAACATTTTCAATCACGCTCCTCTGCGCACGCGTAAGCTCCTCGTCCATAAGGAAGAACTCCGCAGAATGATTGGCAAAACCCAGCAGCGCGGCCTCACCCTTATCCCCACCCGGATGTATTTCAAGAACGGACGAGTGAAGGTGGAACTTGCTCTCGCCAAGGGGAAGCAGTTATGGGACAAGCGCGAAACGGAACGGCGGAAGACCGCCGACCGCGAAGCGCGCGAGGCCGTCGCCCGTAGCCGCAAAGGGAGATAGCCCCCCGCGCGGCTACTGCTCCGGCTTGCGTATTTCCCTGCCGGGCCGCGATACTAGTTGCCGAAATATGAAAACTAATCTTTCTTTCTCTCTTCCTGCCGAAGTTCAAACGGAATGTCTGGTTGTGGTTGCCCTCGACCGCGGGGAAAAGGAAAAAACCCGGGTGACGCTCGAAACGACCGACGAAGCGGTGAAGGCGGCCGCTGCCGGCGTCTTATCGTCTGGCGAGGTCAGTGGCAAGATTTTCGAAACTACACTGGTGCACAATCCCGGGAAGTTAAAAGCCAAGCGCTTGCTGATATTGGGAGGTGGGAAGGCCAGAGACTTCTCTGCCTTCGAACTTCGCCGGGTGGCGGGGGCTGCGGTGCGTTCGCTGAAATCGAAGAGCGTTCGCAGCTTTGCGTTTTCCCTGCCGGAGAACAATCTAAAAGCGGACGAAGCCGTCAAGGCGGTGGTAGAAGGCGCGTTCGTCGGGAACTTCGATCCCGACACCTATAAAAGCGATCGCAAGGACCAGAAGATCGATGCGATGACTGTGGTTATGCGCGGAGATCAAGGGAAACTTCAGCAGGCGGTCGATGAAGCACGAATCATAGGAGAATCGCAGAATTTCACTCGCCAACTGGTCAACGAGCCCAGCAATCGGATGACCCCTACTATCTTGGCGGAACATGCGCGCAAAATGGCTGCGGAAGTTGGGATCACGTGCGAAGTCTATGGCGCAGACAAAATCAAAGAGCTGAAGATGGGGGCTTTTTGGAGTGTGGCGCAAGGCTCCGACGAGCCGCCAGCGCTGATTGTGATGCGCTATGAACCGGCAGGTGCACCGGATGAACCTGTCCTAGGACTCGTCGGCAAAGGCATTACCTTCGATACGGGAGGCATCTCGATCAAACCCGCCGACGGTATGGAAAAAATGAAATACGACATGGCTGGCGGCGCGGCCATGATTGGCAGCATGCGGGCCATCGCCCTACTCAAGCCCAAGGTGAAAGTGATCGGAATCGTGTGTGCCACCGAGAACATGCCTTCCGGTCATGCTCAGAAGCCCGGCGACGTGCAGATTGCCATGTCGGGCAAGTCGATCGAAATCATAAACACCGATGCCGAGGGCAGGCTCGTGTTGGCGGACGGACTCTACTATGCCCGTCAACTCGGTTGCACACATCTTATCGATGCGGCGACCCTCACCGGCGCCTGCGTTGTGGCACTGGGTTACGTGAACGCTGGGGTTTTCGCCAATGATGACCAGATGTACGAACGCTTCACCCGGGCGCTGGATAAAGCCGGAGAAAAAATGTGGCGCTTGCCGTTGGACGAAGAATACAAAGAGGTGATCCGGTCGAATATTGCCGACATCGTTAACTCCGGGGGACGCTGGGGGGGAGCGGTGACCGCGGCCATGTTCTTGAAAGAATTTGCCGAAGACACTCCTTGGCTCCATCTGGATATTGCCGGCACCGCGTGGATGGAAGACAACAAGCCATGGATCGCCAAAGGTCCGTCGGGAATTGCGGTGCGGTCGCTGGTGGAATTCGCGAAAGATTTTGCCGGGTGACAGCGGTCGGTTAGAAGTCTACGGGGAAGGAGCCCACTTTCGATGAGAGTTCTGCTGTGGGTTGGATTAGTGGTATTGATCCTTGGTATCGCATCGCTTTTTGTCGCTATCCCTCGAAGCGAACGGGAAGGACTCAAAGCCGGCGATATCGATATCGGGATCCAGACTCATCACAATGAGCGGGTATCTCCTCTCATCAGTGCAGTGCTGATTGCCGGCGGAATCGTCCTCATGATCGCGGGTGGCCGCAAACACGGATCGTAAATGCATTGTGCAAACACTACGGCCACGGCTTCCTTGCAACCGACCACGTTCCCTGGTTTGGTCTGTCCGTGAGCGGTTATAGCCGTGGCCGATCTTTTATCCCTTCTTGCTCGCCTTCTCAAATGCCTGCTGCAGCTTGGTCACGAGTGGAGTCTCACCTGCTTGCAGACCGTTGCGCCCCATGGCACGCCAGAGGTAAGTCTGCTCGGGCCACAGGTGCGCGTCATAGACGGCCAGCACGTCTTCTGAGGGCCGTGACTGGACCATCAGAACAATGTCCGCCTCTCTTGGGCGATACACAATGACGTAGTGTCCCCATTTTTGAATCGCGTCCTGCACCGCTGCGATCGCCTGGCGATCTTCCGGCAAGAGATTTGGGTCGAACTGATCGCCGTCATAAGCGGTCACATATACGTACTTCGCATTGATCAGCGTGCCAGGGAAGGGCTGATCTGTAGTCTGCGGGCCGGCCATTGCGGCAGCCGCGGCCATCAGTAAAACGAGCACAATACCCAAGGCTCGTTTCATGGAATGCCTCCTTGGTGTCCCTACTAATTAGATGACTCGGGAAGGACTTTTGTTGCGCAGGCATGCCCTACGGCTGACTAAACATGGGGATGACTGCGTCCCGAAATGGAAACAGCGCGGGCGACTACATAACCGGGGGCACGCTGATTCCCATGCACCCCAGCACGCGAATCAATTCGCGGCGGACGACCGCCACCGTCGCCAGCAGGAATCTCTTCCGAGCTTCGTCGGGTTGGGTGAGGATGTGATGACGATGGTAAAAGTTATTGAACAGCTGCGCTAGGTGGAAAGCGTGCTTGGCGGCGTAGGCGGGCTCGGTAGTCGCGATGCACTGATCCACGACGTACGAAGTTTGAGAAGCGGCCAACCAGAGCTCCCAGATTTCCGTGCCGGAGTCATCGCTTAGAAATCGGGCAAAGTCTTCGGCAGGGACGGAGTACCTCGCATTCTTGCCGAAAGCTTCGGGATCAATCCCAGCCTTTCGAAAAATGTTGGTTGCACGGACGACGGCATACTGGGCGTACGGGCCTGTCTCGCCTTCGAAGCTCAGGGCATCTTTAAAGTCGAAGGCGATGACTGAGGACTTGGTGTACTTCAGCATGAAGTAACGCAACGCGCCAACAGCTATCTGATTGGCAATCGAGGCTCGCTCCGAGTCGCTGAGCTGTTCGTGGCGGGCGTCTACTTCTTTTCTGGCGGAGGCGCTCAGCGTGTCGATCAAGTCGTCCGCCTTAACACCAAAACCTTTGCGGCCGGAAACCTCGATGTAGGAACGCGTCTTGTCTTCTTCCGAAAGTTCGTACCCCAATTCGGCAGCACAGCGCGGTGTAAGCGCAACCATTTCGTAGGAAAAGTGGGTGTAGTGGTCGGCCTGTTCGTTGTAGCCAAGGCCGCGCAGCGCCTCGATGACCGTGTTTTGCGCTTCGGACTGGCGTGTGTCAATCACGTTATAGATCTCGCTTACGTCTCCAAAGTGGGGATGCTCAGGCTCGCCGTTGGTGGAGGAAATCCAGCACTGGTGCCCGTTGGGGTAGCGGTAGAACTTGCGATAACCGAAGTCGCGACCCAGCAGGCCGAATTTCCAAAGGTGGTAGGCAATATCCTTGCCCACGTAGCCCACGGTTCCATTGGAACGAACAATGACCTTCTGATCTTCCTCGGCAACCTCGGCGTTCGCGGCGGTTAAATTAGCGCCGGCGCGACGCATAACCCAACAGCCTTTGTTCTTGCCCTCGGTCTCGTAAAAAAGCACGGCCCCGGCTTTGAGCTTCTCGAACGCCGCATCCCAGAAATGCAGGTGCAGGATCTCGCTTTCCCGGGGCAGAAAGTCGTATTCGATATCGAGCCGATCCATGGTCTCGAGGTGACGCCGCAAAACCGCAACCGAGATCAACTCGGCAATCGCTGCGGTCTCGTTGTTCCCTTCCTCGATCGCGTGGAGAAGCTCGGCGCGTCGCTTGAGGTTCTGATTACTCTCTCCGTACCACTGCGAAACGCGGGCGTAGAGATCCCAGCAGTAGTAATCAAAGCGGGGCTGGCGGCTGAGTTGCTCAATCTCGGCTCGCGACTTGTTCTCCAGATGCAAGAATCCAACGATGACATCCGCGACCTGCACGCCGGTGTTGTCGATGTAATTCTGCACATCCACCTGGCGCCCGGCGTATTGCAGGAGGCGAACGAAGGTGTCACCAAGGATGGCGTTGCGCAGGTGCCCGATATGCGCCGCCTTGTTGGGGTTAATGCTGGAGTGCTCCACCAGGATCTTGCCGGAAGGCACTTCGGCTGGCGGTGTCTGGTCAGACGCAAGAGCCGCGGCCAACTCGGCGCGCGTCACCCGTGCATTGATGTAGCCCGCCCCGGCTAATTCCAGCTTTTCAAAGCCTTCGATTGGACCGATGCCAGCGACAATCTCTTCCCCAATTTTCCGTGGCGCTTTGCGGAGCTTCTTCGCAAGTTCGAAAGCCAGCGGGAGTGCGTACTCCCCCATCTCCACTTTGGGAGGCTGCTCAATAACGATATTGGGCAGGTCAAGGTTGTAGGTCCGGCGCAGGAAGTCACGCAGGTGTTCGGCCAACCGGCGTTGCAGATGTCGGTACAAGAAGTCCCTCTAAGCTATTGAAGAAAATAGTGATTGTAGCAAACCTGCGGGCGGACGCAGGTTTGACGGGTAATGTCTGCTTCCCTATGATGAAGGTTTTAGGTTGTGGAGCTCGGGGCAACTGACTACCGATGCGCATTGCCTACCTCGATTGTTTTTCCGGGATCAGCGGCGACATGTTTCTGGGCGCGCTGCTCGATGCCGGTGTGCCCGCCGTGGTATTTGAAAAGACGGTAGCGGGTCTCAACCTTGGCGCGCAGCTGGAGATTTCCCGTGTAACCCGCAGCGGAATTTCGGCGACGAAAATCGATGTGCTGGTGCACGGTGAGAAGGAGTTGCCCCGTGAGGTCTTTTGGCAACAGGAGGCGCATAAACACGATCACGATCATGGTCATCCGCTGGCGGGGGTGCCCGCGTCGCACGAGTACGGGCGTTCACATGATCGCGGGCTGAGAGAAATTAAGGACATCATTTCTCGCTCCCAAATTAGCGAGAATGTGAAGCGGATGAGCATCGCAATTTTTCAGGCCCTGGGCGAGGCGGAGGCTCAGACTCACAACACCGACATTGAGAAGGTTCACTTTCACGAAGTGGGCGCGGTGGATGCGATGGTTGATATTGTGTGCGCGGCGGCCGGAGCGGAATTTTTGCAGGTCGATGAGTGGGTCTGCTCGCCACTTAATGTTGGCGGCGGCACCGTGCAATGCGCGCATGGCACCTTCCCTGTTCCTGCGCCTGCGACGATAGAGCTTTTGAAAGGAGCTCCGGTCTACTCTTCGGGATTGAACTTCGAGCTGGTCACGCCTACAGGCGCGGCGATCGTCAAGACTCTGGCGAAACGTTTTGGTCTGTTCCCAGAGATGAAGATTGAGAGAGCCGGCTACGGTGCGGGCACCCGCGACAATGCCGGTCACGCCAACGTCCTGCGATTAACGCTCGGAGAGCCGGCACTGGAGTTCAAGAGTTCTCAAGAGATGATTACAGTCCTCGAGGCAAATCTCGACGATCTCAATCCGCAGGTATTCGGTTACGTGATGGATCGGCTTCTAGAAGAAGGCGCGCTTGAGGCGTTCGGCTTACCGGTTCAAATGAAGAAAAACCGTCCTGGTATGTTGTTGACCGTGCTCTGCAAGCCGGAAGATGCTGCGAAACTGAGTGAACTCATCTTCGCAGAGACCACTACATTAGGAATACGCCATCGCGACGAACCCCGCCAGATTTTGCAGAGAAAATGGCTCACGGTGGCAACGCGCTGGGGCGATGTGCGACTGAAGATTGCTAGTATGAACGGAACTGTCACCAATTACGCACCCGAATACGAAGATTGCCGCCGCATCGCGGTCGAGCATCGCGTCCCTCTCAAGACGGTAATGCAAGAGGCGGTACAGGGTTACCTGGGCAGCACGCGGGATCGGAAATGAGCAGCAAGTTTTATCTCACGACACCAATCTATTACGTCAATGCGCGGCCCCACGTTGGCCATGCCTACACGACCCTCGTCTGCGATGCGATTGCGCGCCGCCAACGCCTGCTGGGCGCCGACACTTTCTTTTTGACTGGGACCGATGAACATGGTGTGCACGTCGAGCGGGCAGCGGTGGCCGCCGGTAAGCCGCCGCAACAATGGGCCGATGAAGTTTCTTCCGCCTTCCGCAAACTCTGGGATCGTCTAGGTCTGACCTATGACGACTACATCCGCACCACCTCCGATCGGCACAAGAAAGGTGTGCAGGCCCTTTGGCGGAAGATTCGCGATAACGGCTACATCTATAAAGGTTCTTACACCGGGCAATACTGCATCTACGATGAACTGTACGTGGATGCCGTCGGCCCGGGGGCACCCTGTCCCGAGTGCGGGCGTCCCACCGAGACGGTTCACGAAGAGAACTACTTCTTCAAGCTCTCTGCTTTCCAGGACAAGCTGCTCCGCCTGTACACTGAACAGCCAGACTTCATCCGGCCCGAAACGCGGCGCAATGAGGTGATGTCGTTCGTGCGCGGCGGCCTCCGCGACCTGTCGGTCAGCCGGTCAACTTTCAAATGGGGTGTGCCCGTCCCCGACGATCCCGGACATGTCGTCTATGTGTGGCTGGACGCGTTGTCCAACTACATCACGGCGCTGGGCTACGGATCAGAGGACACGAGCGAGTTCGAGAAATACTGGCCCGCCGACCTGCACATGATCGGCAAGGAGATCGTTCGCTTTCATTGTGTGTACTGGCCGGCCTTCCTGATGGCCGCAGCCCTGCCATTGCCAAAAGCTATCGTGGCACATGGCTGGCTGCTGTTTGAAGAGAACAAGATGTCCAAGTCGCGCGGGAATATCGTGCGTGCCGAAACCATCGTCGACGCCATGGGCTCCGACGCCTTGCGCTATTTCCTGCTGCGAGAAATTGTTTTCGGCCAGGATGGCTCCTTCTCCTTCGATGCCCTGGTTCAACGCTACAACGCCGACTTGGCCAACGGTCTCGGCAATCTCGCCAGCCGCACTTTGACGATGATTTCGCGTTATTTCCGCGGGGAAGTGCCTTACCCGTCCCATACCGCCGCACGCAAGTCGTTGGATAACGAGATCGCCGAGGTCGCGCGCAAGACCATCGCCGAGTTCGGCACCCTTTTCGATGAGTACCAATTCTCACGGGCGCTGGAATCCGCGTGGTCGTTGGTTGCCGCGGTAAATAAGTACATCGTAGAAACTGAGCCCTGGACTCTGGGCGAGCAGCAGGACGAATTAAGCCGCTCCCGCCTGGGCACGATTCTCTACACTAGCGCGGAAGCTCTGCGAATCGTGACGGCGCTGGCGCATCCGGTGATTCCCGATTCGACCGCGCGCATCTGGGCGCAGCTGGGATTGGGAGACATCAAACAGTTTCGCTTATCGGACCTCAAATGGGGACAGCTCAAGCTGGGCACCAAGCTTGGTGCCATCGAGCCGGTGTTCCCGAGGGCTGACAAGAGCACGATTGAAAGGATGCAGAAGATGGAAGAGCAGCAACGTGGGACGTCGGCTGCGCCCGAACAGAAACAGGAACCAGCCCCGCAACCCAGCGCTCCTGCGGTGCAGACCGCTGCGCCCCCAGCACCTAAGCCTGCCGCGCCGCCACTCGACGGCAGAATCAGCATCGATGATTTCGCCAAGGTCGAGATGCGGGTTGGTCAAGTGAAAGTGGCAGAAAAAGTAAAGGGCGCGGACAAATTGCTGCGCCTTGAAGTTGATATTGGATCGGAAGTGCGGCAGGTGGTGGCCGGCATTGCCGAGGCCTACGCGCCTGAAGCCTTAGTTGGACGCAAAGTGGTCATCGTTGCAAACCTTTCTCCTCGCAAGCTTCGAGGATTGGAGTCCAACGGCATGATTGTGGCGGCGTCTGCCGAAGGCGGTAAGCCGGTGCTGTGTGGGTTTTTGGAAGACGTGCCTGTGGGGACGCGGCTGAAATAGCGCTGCCGAGCCTCGCTCGGCGGGATGGGTCGGAGACCCCGTCCCCGCATCTTTTCTTGCCTCACCATTATGTTCGTTGACTCTCACGCTCATCTCGAAGGCAAGCAGTTCCAGGCGGACCGCGAACAGGTCATTGCGCGAGCGCGGGAAGCTGGCATCGAACACATCGTCGCCATTGGCAATGGCGATGGGCCAGGCTCGCTTGATTGCGGCATCCTACTCGCGCAGCAGTACGACTTTCTTCACACCACCGTTGGCATTCATCCTCACGAGGCCAGGCTGCCTACCGATGCCGATTTCCAGGAACTGGAGCGGCTGGCAAGACACCCCAAGGTGATTGCCTGGGGCGAGATTGGGCTGGATTACTTCTATGACCACTCGCCTCGCGATGTGCAGAAGCAAGTCTTTCTCCGACAGATGGCGTTGGCACGCGTCGCCAAGTTGCCTATTGTCATTCATTGTCGTCCTTCGCATGGCAGTGAAGACGCCTGGGACGACTGTCTAAGTTTTATCCGGGAGCATTGGAACTCGAGTGGGCTGGGTGGCATCCTGCATTGCTTTACCGGATCCACTACCCACGCCAAGCGTGCCCTCAACATGGGATTTATGATTTCCTTCGCTGGTAATGTGACGTTTCCAAAGGCACAGCAGATCCGGGATGCCGCTAAGGAAATTCCTCTCGACCGCATGCTGATCGAAACCGATTCGCCGTACCTGGCACCAGTGCCGCATCGGGGCAAGCGCAACGAGCCGGCGTTTGTGACGGAAGTGGCAAGGCATGTGGGTGAGTTGCGCGGACTGTCGAGGGAAGACATCGGTCGGCAGACGAGCAGCAACTTTTACCGCTTCTTTTCCCTGCCGGAAAAAGTAAACGTCATTTAACCAATGCATCTTGGGTAGGGGAAAGTTAATCTATCGGTTAGTATTTAAGACCATGCCTGACAACAGTTTCGATATAGTCAGTAAGATTGACCTGCAGGAGGTCAGCAACGCCATGCAGCAGGCGTTGAAGGAAATTCATACCCGCTTCGACCTGAAAGATTCGAAATCGAATATCTCGCTGGAAGGCAAGGACGCAATCATCCTGTCGTCGGTGGACGAGTTCAAGCTGAAGGCGGTGAACGATGTTTTCCAGCAGAAGCTCGTTAAACGTGGTGTGCCGCTGAAGGGACTTACTTATGGGGCGGTGGAGCCCGCTGCGGGCTCTACGGTTCGGCAGAAGATCTCCATGCAGCAGGGGATTCCGATCGAGAAGGCGCGCGAAATTGTGAAGCTGATTAAGAATTCGAAGAAGAAAGTGCAGGCCTCCATTCAAGGCGACCTTGTACGGGTTAACGGCAAAGACCGCGACTCGCTGCAGGAGATCATCGCCTTGTTGCGGCAGCAGGATTTCGGGATTGACATGCAGTTCACGAATTATCGAACCAATTGAACCAACCACGGAGACACGGAGAAGACAATTTTCTCAGGGTCCGAAGGAAGACCTATCTTGAGCACGCCCCCCGCCATGAACGGGAAAGAAATCTTCGAACTGCTGCGTGACGATCTAGCGGCGATCGAACGCGAGTTCGGACGCGACACCGTTTCCAATGTCGCCGCCATCACCGATATCGGCGAGTACCTGCGCGGCGGCGGCGGCAAGCGCATCCGGCCGGCGCTCCTGCTGCTCTCGTCTAAGCTGTTCAATTACGAAGGACGCGGCGCCGTGCGGCTGGGAGCAGTGGTCGAGATCATTCACACGGCCACTCTGGTTCACGATGACATCATTGACGACGCGAAAACCCGCCGCGGACGTCCGGCGGCCAACACGCAATGGGGCAACTCGAAATGCGTGCTGGCCGGCGACTGGCTCTACATGCAGGCTTTCAAGATCGCCGTGCAGGAGCGGAATTTCCGGATTCTGGATACTCTGATCGAACTGACCCAGCAGATGGTCGAGGGCGAACTGCTGCAGATGGAGAAGTTGGGCAAGTTGATCTCCCTCCCGGAACATTTCGACCTTATTTATCGCAAGACGGCCTGCCTGTTTTCGGTTTGTATGCGGCTGGGCGGAATACTGGGTGGGGCAGCGCCTGAACAGGAAGAGAAGTTGGGACAGTACGGGCGCGATCTGGGAATGGCATTTCAGATTGTCGATGATGTGCTCGATCTGACAGCATCCGAAACCGTTTTGGGTAAGCCGGTCGCCAGTGACCTGCGGGAAGGCAAGGTCACGATGTCGGTGATTCATGCCCTTGAGCACTGCACTCCGGCAGAGAGGAAGAAGATCGAAGCCGTGTTGCGCGACCGGGCTTTCAATGGCGTTACTCACCCCCAGATCCTGGATATCTTGAGCCGCTACGGATCGCTTGATGCCGCCAACGCCCGTGCCGTGGAATATGCCGAGTCGGCCTGCAAGGCCATTTGCCAATTTCCTGATTCGGAGATTAAACGCGCTTTGCTTTGGGCGCCTGAGTTCGTGGTGGCGAGAGAAAAATAGTTCTTAACCGGAAGATCACAGAGTTCGCTGAGATACTCGCCTTTTTCTCGGCCCTCTGCGTGCTCTGCGGTTAATCTTTCTTGATTGCAATCCCCATCATTTCAAATCGGCCACCCTTCAACAGCGGCCCTGATCCGATGAAGGCGCGGGCGGGAAGCTCTTTCGAGAAATGTTTTACATATTCCGCATTGAACTTCTCCCAGAGCGACACATCAGGTGAGAACACCTGCACCCAGACGAGGTCATCCATCTTCATGCCCGCCTGCTTGAGCACAGCCTCAAAACCATCGAACAGCAATTTGAGCTCCGCGTTCACATCCACTGGAGCCATACCGGTCGCCGGGTCAATTCCGATCCGTCCCGAGAGATAAAGAGTCTCTCCAACCAGGACACCATCACTGAACGGCAGAGGCGCCTTGCGCGTGGGCAGGTTAATGTAGCGCCGCATAGATTTCTGCTTGCTTGGCATAGACATTCCTCATGTGGTGATTTGAAGCTTTGCTACTGGACTGCGAATCCAATCCCGTTTAGTCTAGCGTCTCGATTTTATGAGCGATGTAGTCTCACTGATCGCACATCACGGCTATATTGTCATCTTCGTAATCGTGTTCGCTGAGGCGATGGGCATCCCAATGCCCGCCGCGATCGCGTTGGTTGCAGGCGGCGCCGCAGCCGCTTCGCACGTGCTGCGTGCGCCCTTCGTATTTGCAATTGCAGTAGTCGGCTTGGTCCTCGGTGACTCTGTCCTTTACCGGCTTGGCCGATCCATGGGCTGGAGGCTTCTGGGAGTGCTCTGCAGGGTATCCGCCAACCCCGAAACCTGCATCCTGCGCTCGGCAGAATCGTTTTACAAGCGCGGCAAAATGACGGTGTTGTTTGCCAAATTCGTTCCCGGCGTAAATACCATGGCTCCGCCCCTGGCGGGCAGCATGAAAATGCGCTACTCACAATTTGTTCTTTTCGACCTCGGTGCAGCCATCCTGTACACGCTGGCCTACGGCACTCTCGGATTTGTCTTCCGCGATCTTGTGGCCTCTCTCTCCAGTGGATTCCGAACAGCCGGGCACGCTGTGGAAATCGTAATTGTAGTCGCCCTGATTGCGTACATCTCCTATCGCGTTTACCTGTACAGCAAACACCGCGCGTATCGTATCGTTCCGCATGTACAAGTAGAAGAACTGGCGCGCAAGCTTCAAGCTGAAAAGCCCGACAATATCCTGCTCATTGACGTACGCAGCCATGGCTATTACGACTCGGGTGCCGACCGCATCAAGGGTTCGATCCGCGTTGAGCCCAACAACCTTTCGGAGGAAATCAAAACGCTGCCGAAAGACAAAGATATTTATGTTTACTGTACTTGAGCGCGCGAAGCTACCAGCGCCCGGGTGGTGCATTTGCTGAGGGAAAAAGGATTCAATGCGTTTCTTATCGTCGGAGGTCTGAGTGCATGGCGTAAAGCCGGTCAATCTTTGGAAAATGTGCCGACCGACGACATGGTGAAGCTGCCAACGTTTAGTTAGTCGTTGGTTGTTGGCTCCTGGCCGGCGGCCTTCCGCGTAGATTCCTTGTATCGCATATACTCTTCGCCGATGTCTTCGAAAGAAGTTGAAATCAAGTTCCGGGTAAACGACCTGCCCGCGCTCCGGGCCCGGCTCCGCAAGTTGGGATTTCACCTCAAGACCCCGCGCACGCACGAGATGAACATGTTGTACGACCTGCCGGGCCAGCTCCTGCGGAGAAAAGGGCAGTTGCTAAGGCTGCGCAGGTATGGATCGCAGTGGGTTCTGACACATAAAGGCAAGGGCGACGCCGGTCGCCACAAGACGCGGATCGAAACCGAAACGGGGGTGGAAGACGGCAAAAAGATGGAGACGATCCTGCAAGCGCTCGACTTCCAGCCAACTTTCCGTTATGAGAAATTTCGTGCCGAGTGGAGCGATGGCAAGGGGCACGTTGTGGTAGATGAAACGCCGATCGGCAATTTTGGCGAGATTGAGGGGCCAGCACGGTGGATCGACCACACCGCTCAGGCACTCGGCATTGCGCCGGATCGTTACATCACGCAGACTTACGCGGGACTCTTCTGTGAATGGAAACGACAAACCCACAGGCCCGCCAATGAGATGACTTTTGCGGCTGTGCGAACCAGAAAAGCAAAACGCGCAGGACACTGAGAATGGTCGCAGACTGAGCAAAGGCCATTGCCGGGCAAGCCGGTGCACTCCGACCCCGCAAGCTCCTCGACCGAGTTCCTACATTTTCGGCGTCTGCCTCTTCGAGATAATCTCAAGAACTGTACGGGCCTGTACCGGGCAAACGATGCAAGGGCATGAACGTTATGACCAATCGGTTGCGGTGCATCCGCCCAAGCACACACCGGCCTTCTTACCTTACATCTGCGATGCGGGCTTTCTCGTAACCTTCTGTCGCGTAGCAGAGGGCCCGGTCGAAGAACTGATCCATCAGTCGCAGCAATTCCATCTCGCCGTAAATTTCCAGAGGGCCGCGCAGCATTCCCTGTTTCTGCAGAAAATCCCAGAGATGCTCCTTGGTCAGAACAATTGCCCAGCAGTAGTCGGAGACCGAAACATCCTGGGCCGCGCGGCGAGCGCCCAACTCGCGGTAGCGGAGCTCGATGTCGGATTCTTTCTTATACAGGAGCCAGTCCCCCAGGTTACGCAGGATTTCATAGATTCGGTCTCGCAGTTCATGGGCGTGCACCTTAGCAAAGTCTTTGGTCAGTGGTGAGCCCTGGAATTTCCGCAACAACCCTTCTGCCAGCTCGTCGGAATGATCTTCAATGAGCCGTACTAGCCGAAGCGCAATCATGTGTGCTTTTTCTCCACCCCACATTGCTCTAATTTTTTAGATGCCGGCACCAAGCCTCGAGGTGCGGCGCATTCTCTAATAACATATCGTGACACGATGTTACAAATGATTACAAAAGAGCTGCCTGGTGAAGAGGCATGGCAGGAAATCGCGTCGGGAAATAAGAATCACACGGCCGCAGCAACGCGGGCGTGCTGGTAGCCCTCGGTCGCGTGGTAAATGGCGCGGTCAAAGAACTGATCGAGCAAGCGGAGCAGCTGCAATTCTCCAAAAAGATCGACCGAGCTGCGAACTTCCTCCTGTTCGAGAAAATCCCAGAGGTGTTCCTTGGTGAGCATCAGAGCCCAGGTCAGGGCTGGCAGAGAAACCCCCTGCTCGGCGCGTCGGGCCCCAACATTCCGATAGACCTTCTCGATGTCGTGCTCGGTCTTGTTTACCAGCCAGTCGCTCAGATTGCGGTAGATCTCGTGACTACGCTCGTGCAACTCCCCTGACGGAATGCGCAGGAAGTCTCGGGTGCGTTCATTGTGAAGGATTTTTCGAACCAAGTCGGCGGACAACTTTTCGGAGTGGCTCTCAATGAGATGTACCAGTCGAAGCGCGATCATGGCAACCTCCTGGCACTTCTGTATAGCTCTATTGTAAGGCGCGGCCCAAGAAACGGCGTGCAGATTTTCTCACGGCCAACGTACTCGAGGCACTTGACTGTGGTCGTTTGGGGAATGGATACGAGACGGGCGTCTCGCCCGCGATTCGGGCCGGCAAGATGCCGGCGCTACTCCTGAGCTGTTACTCAGGCGTTCGCTCCACAGCACTTCTTGTATTTCTTGCCCGACCCGCAGGGACAGGGGTCGTTACGGCCGACCTTGGCTCCGCTGCGCACCACTTGCTGAACCGGTTGATACTCGCCCGAACCAGCCATGCGGGCTTCTTCCAGCTCCCGCCGTTTGCGGCGCTGGAACGCTTCTTCCAACTCGTCCACCGAAGTAGCGATGCTGCGAGGGGGGCGTCCATTGCCGTCTCCCCCCGCCAGCTCGGGTTGTGCTTGCACCGGTTCGCTGGGCCGCTCCAGGATCTGCATCAGGTAGAGATAGCGCACCGTATCTTCCTGGAAGCGCTTCATCATCTCTTCGAACATGTCGAAGGACTCGCGCTTGTACTCCACCAAAGGATCGTGCTGCCCGTAGCCGCGCAGGCCGATGCCTTCCTTCAGGTGGTCCATGTTGAGCAGGTGATCTTTCCATTGCGAATCGAGCACGCTCAACATGATCATGCGCTCGTGGTGGCGCATGGCCTCCGGGCCTATCAGCTTTTCCTTCGCGTCATAACGTTCCTTCAGCTTGTCGAAGATGTTGTCGCCCAGTTCTTGCCGGTTTAGGCTCTCCGGTTTCACACCCTCGGCCAGGATGTCGACCCCAAAGCGAGTGAAAATGGCATCTTTCAGGCCTTTGATGTCCCAATCCTCAGCATGCACATTCCGCGACGCGAACTGGTCCATGAGGTCACTGAGGATGCCCGAGACATAGTCTTCGAGGATAAGCTCCTTCTGGTCCAGGCCTTCCAGAAGTTGGCGGCGCAAGCCATAGACGGCCTCGCGCTGCTTGTTCATCACGTCGTCGTATTCCAGCAGGTGCTTGCGAGCTTCGAAGTTCTGCGCTTCCACTGCCTTCTGTGCAGCCTCGATTCGCTTGGTGATGAGCCGGGACTCAATCGGAATCCCTTCTTCCATGCCCAGCCGCTGGAGCAGGTTTGACACCCACTCCTTGGCGAAGATGCGCATCAGGTCGTCTTCGAGGGACAGGTAAAAGCGTGAAGCGCCAGGATCCCCCTGACGGCCGGCACGGCCGCGCAACTGGTTGTCAATACGCCGCGCCTCGTGACGCTCGGTGCCGAGAATGAAAAGACCGCCAACGGAAGTAACTTCGTCATGTTCTTTGTCAGTCTCGGACTTGTAGCGACTGAAAATTTGTTCCCACTGCTCGGTTGGAACCATGAATTCGTTCCCGGAATAATAGAAGAGGGTGCTCTTACCATCTTCTGTCTTGCGCTGGATTTTCCCTTGCGCAGCAGCGACGGGCTGGGCCACTCCCTTCTTCAAGCATTCCTGCTTGGCCATGAATTCGGGGTTGCCGCCCAGCAGGATGTCGGTACCGCGGCCCGCCATATTGGTCGCGATAGTGACAGAACCTTTTCGCCCGGCTTGGGCGACAATCTCGGCTTCACGCTCATGGAACTTGGCATTCAGCACCACGTGCTTGATCCCTTTTTTCTTCAGCAAATCAGAAAGACGCTCTGATTTTTCAATGGAGGTGGTGCCCACCAGAACTGGCTGGCCATTTTGATTCAGTTTGTGAATCTCATCTGCCGCTGCGAAGTATTTCTCTTTTTCCGTACGGTAAACGATATCGGAGTTCTCAACCCGCAGCAGCGGCCGGTTGGTCGGAATGACTATCACTTCCAAGCGGTAAATCTTCTCGAATTCTGGCGCTTCCGTTTCGGCCGTACCGGTCATGCCGGCCAGCTTCTTGTACATGCGGAAGTAATTCTGGAAGGTGATGGTGGCCAGGGTCTGGTTCTCGCGCCCGATCTTGACGTTCTCTTTGGCTTCAATGGCCTGGTGTAAACCGTCGGACCACCGCCGCCCGGGCATCATGCGGCCTGTAAACTCGTCGACGATGACAACTTCCTTCTCGCGCGGGTTGTCTTCCTTCTGCTTGACGACGTATTCGACATCGCGGCGGTAGAGCGCTTGCGCCTTGACGGCGGTCTCCACGTGATGCTTCAGGTCCCAGTTTTCAGTGTCGGCGATGTTGCCGATGCCGAGCAATTTCTCGACCTTCTCCCAGCCTTCGTCGGTAACGGTGATGTTCTTGTGTTTTTCATCAACGACGAAATCGCCGGTGTAAATCTTGGGCTCTCCGGGTGGAACGGGAACTTCTTCGCCCTTTTCGAGTTTGGAGATGATGCGGTTGACGCGATCGTACTTATCGGTCGACTCTTCACTGGCGCCCGAGATGATCAGCGGCGTGCGGGCTTCGTCAATGAGGATCGAGTCGACCTCGTCAACGATCGCAAAATTGTGGACACGCTGCACGCAATCCTTGAGGTCGAACTTCATGTTGTCGCGCAGGT
>DASQIH010000080.1:0-190161 GCA_035631655.1 Terriglobales bacterium | reverse complement strand
GGGAAAACTGAACGTCCGGTGGGATGGGAAGGGAATGGTGAACCGGCCACGATGAGGCTAGTGAGGCACTGCAGAAGGGGAAACCCGCAGCAACAGATAGGCCTCCTCTAAAGTCACTGAGCCATTCCTTTACCCTAGACTTTGTCGCGGGATTCGAGCATCGACACGAAGCAGAGCGGTTTCTGGCGGAACTGCGCGACCGATTCGCGCGGTTTGGCCTCCAGCTGCATGCCGACAAAACGCGAATCGTCGAGTTTGGCCGCTATGCGGAACACAATCGACGAAACCGGGGCGCCGGCAAACCGGAGACGTTCAACTTCCTGGGTTTTACGCATAGCTGCGGCAAAACTCGGAAGGGGCACTTCACGGTACTGCGACAGACGATGCGCCAGAGGTGGCAAGCTAAGCTGCGGGCTTTGAAAGAAGAACTGCAGCGCCGCATGCACACGCCCATTCGGGAACAGGGAGCGTACTTGCGCTCGGTCCTGCTGGGCCACTTCCGTTATTACGGGGTGCCCATGAACGGCCCGGCGCTCTGCGCTTTTAGCACAGCAGTGGGCTATCTGTGGCGGACGGCACTGCGTCGTCGCAGCCAGGGTAACCACCTGCCGTGGCGCCGCATGGGGCGCTACATTGCGCGATGGTTTCCGCCGGCTCGTGTTTGTCATCCTTATCCTCTCGTGCGCTTGGGTGTCTTAACCCAAGGTGGGAGCCGGATGCGGTAACTCCGCTCGTCCGGATCTGTGGAGGGGGTCACGAGCGATCGTGGTCCCTACTCCGACTTGCAAGATGAGGTGGCAACACTTGTGCCTGACGTTAAGGCATGATGGGCGCTTGAATCCCGTGTCTGGCGGCTAGTTTGAAAGACTGCTACTGCCGGGATGAACTTGTCAAGTCGGAAAACACCTTATGAAGGAAATACCGACAGGAAAATTTTCTTCAGCTACTTTCTTATTGTGCGGAACCCACTGAAGGTGCGTTCTGTTGGCTCGCTAGCCTATTGATCATGTCCTGCGGCAACTCGTGCAGCAACTCGAGAAACACACCATTGGTCCACCCGAACCCCACCACGTTGGACTTGTATCCGGTGGTTACGTGGGTTTCCGAAGACTGGGTCACAACATTGTATTTCTCGCGGATAGTCCCATCGCGTCGAAAATTTTCCGCCACCATGGATAAGAATTTGTACGAGAGCCGGTCCGCATCCGCGCTGAACCCATACCGTCGCAGCCCTTCGATTCCCAGCAGTTGGATCGGTGCCCAGCCATACGGATAATCCCATTGCACCCCCGTCTCCGTGTGACTCATCACCAAACCGCCCGCCTGCTCGAAGATCGGCAGATTTTTCTCCACCGCGCGGGCCTGCTCCGGAGTAGCCAAACCCGCCCACAACGGATAAAACGTGCTGGCATACTCGTATGCGGAACGGTTCTGGGTTTCAAAGTTGTAGTCAAAAAACAACCCGCGCCGCGCGTCCCACAAATATTTATTGATCCGCTCCCTCCGATCTTCCGCGCGCCTCTGCCAACGATCTGCATCTTCTTTCTTGCCCAAAATCTGGCTCATCTGTTCCAGGTCCTTTTCAGTTTTGTAAAGGAGGCTGTTCAGACACACGGGAGCGTAATGATGGGTTTGCGCGCCAAAGGGTCCAAATCGAAAAGAAATGTCGAACCCAGACTCCCGCATGCTGCGGTCACCCTTGTAGTAGTCGGGGCTCAGGAAAAGGCTTTTCAGCGGATCGCATTTGGACCCGCTCTGCGTGCTCTCGCACAATTGCACACTGAACGCGAACCCAATCGCGTCCGCATTGGTCGTGCCCGGCTTGGTTTCTACCAGGTCGTGATCGGCCGCTTCCGGATGATTCAGAAAGTAAGCCGCTACGTTGCGATAGTACCCAGTCTCGTCTTGCAGTCCTTCTGCCACGGGTCCTTGCCCGAAATCATAGTAGCGTGACAGCCCGGTCGTTCCCGCCAGGTGCGGCTCGCGCATCCACATCTGGTAGTCCTTGCTGGCATACCCATAAGCCTTTTCCAGCCACGCGCGGTCTTCGTGCCCGGCGGCCTTTTCCGCCTGGTACACCGCCATGATCATGGAGGTGAGAAAGGGCGGCTGGGAGCGAGTCAAATAATAGGTGCGGTTGGCGTTCAGCAAAGTCCCGTAATGCTCGATTTCAAAGAAAAAGTTGTCTACCATTCCGCGCGACAGCTCAGTCCTGCCGTCGCGTAACAATCCCGCGATGATGAAGTAGCTGTCCCAGCCATACATCTCATTGAACCTGCCGCCAGGAACCACATAGGGGTTCTCCAGAAAGAGCAGTCCCGGAGGCTGAATTTTCTGCGGATCGATTTCGCCGGGGTGGTGAATGATCGCCGGCAAGTGCTCGACTTCGACCTTGCAGGCTTTCTGCAATTTCTCAACCGAAGCTGGAGCAGGGAACTCGGCGGGAAGGTACAGCACGGAAGGCGCGGCCAGCTTTGGATCCACCACCGAATCGCATCGCGTCATCGAGCGCGTCAACACATCCCATCCGGACGAAATGTAACTCCGGATGGCTGTGAGACCTTGCTCCTTGGTTTCAGCAGCCTGTAGCCAGCTGCTCGAGACCAACACAAGCAGGGCAAAAGCAATTTTCCAGCTGTGATAAATCCGCCGCCGCAGAGGGAAGGTACTCCCGTGATCTCTCATGATCGCAGAATCATACACTGAGCCCCGGCGAGAGCCGCCACGAGTTCCGCTCGCCGCACCTCAGTCTCCCGCGCTCATCTGCAGGACTTGAACCGCCTGCTGCTGGGCGCTCAATCCCCAGTTCTCCAGCACGTAGGTGTGGCCATGGACGGTGCCCTGCCCGTTCGCGATGGTCAACTTGCGCCGCCGCACATCATCGCTCCACGCAGGATTGGCCCAGTCCCGCGACAGCATTGGCCACAATCACGCGCAGGTCGCTCTCTGCCATTCCAGGCTTGGATTGCTTTTGAATCTGGTCCATGGCCGTGTGCTTGATCCCGCCATTCTGCACATGGATGTCAAAACAAAGTGCCAGCCCTAACTCGCTGCTCAGGCCCAGGCTGGTAGCCGTCTTGATGGCGGGAGTCATGTAGTCGTTCTGCACGTGTTTCACCTGTTGCTGCTGCACTTCCGGAAACGAGCCAAAAGCCGCGAACAGAGAGCGCCAGGGCTCGGCCAGCGCTCGATTGGCCAGCATGTGCTCATCCGGCCCACTGTTTCTGTAAATCCCGTGATGCGGTCACCAGCTGCAGCAATTCGGCGGCGTTCGTGCCGAATGCCTGCTGCACCAGTTCAGGATGCGATTGATTCACCTCCAGGACAATCTCCTGCACCTCGCCCGAGGTGATGGTGAACCCGATGATGCCCCAGGTCAGCAGCGCTCCATCAAAGTTCCCGACCGCCAGTCCGAAGCCGTGTCCTTCAAACGCCGCCGTCAGCTGCAAGCTGCGCTCGGTCACGCTGGGGATAGGACGCTGCATCAGCGACTGCCACGTTGCATCATCAACGGTCCCGCTCACCTGCAAACGGTTTGCCTCCTGGAACGCGCGCACGGCGTTCAGCGTGCCCTGACCATACCATCCATCGACGCCGTTGGTATCGAAGCGCGCCTGCGTAAGAGTTCCCTGGATTTCCTTGATCGTCTCTCCCATCGCTCCAATTCCAAACACGGTTCGCATAACACATCTCTCAGTGGATTACGATTTTCGCAGCTGTCCAGAGTCCTCCTTTTTTGCCGCGGTGAAAGACTTCGTGAATAGCGTTCCAAAACTGAAACAGTGCCAACCTCACGACAACTAATTCATCCGCACCTGTCTTCCCGTCATCTAGATATTTCTGAGTACGAACTGAAAGACAGCAAATGCCGCCTGAGCCTGAGTCGTCGACCGACATCAATCCCTGGCTGATTGCGATCGCCGTGATGTCGAGCACCTTCATGGAGGTTCTGGACACGACGGTGGTCAATGTCTCGCTGCCGCACATTGCCGGCAGCCTGTCCGCCAGCACCGATGAAGCGACCTGGACCCTGACTTCATACCTGGTGGCCAACGCCATCATCCTGCCGATGACCGGCTGGCTAGCTAACAACTTCGGACGCAAGCGCTTGCTCATGGCGTCGGTGATCGGCTTCACAACCGCCTCGTTCTTCTGCGGCCTTGCGCCCTCGCTTCCGTTTCTCATTATTTTTCGTTTGATCCAAGGCGCCTGTGGCGGAGGTCTGCAGCCGCTCTCCCAGGCTGTGCTGCTGGAAGCGTTTCCTCCCGAAAAACGCGGCCAGGCCATGGCCTTTTGGGCGCTCGGAATCGTGGTTGCGCCCATGCTGGGCCCGGTCGCCGGCGGCTGGATCACCGACAATTACACTTGGCGCTGGGTCTTCTACATCAACGTTCCCATCGGCGTCCTCTCCATTATCCTCACTCAGCTCTTCATCTTCGATCCGCCGTATCTGCGCCGGAAATCGCTGGGCATCGACTTCTGGGGCATCGGCCTGCTGGTGCTGGGCATGGGCTCGCTGCAGATCATGCTCGACAAGGGCCAGGAAGAAGACTGGTTCAGCTCGCACTTCATCATTACGCTCGCCGTCCTGGCATTCGTTGGATTGGGCGGGCTGATTGCCCGCGAGCTCGCCACCGATCATCCCATCATCGATCTCAGCATCTTCAAGTATCGTTCCTACGCGATTGGCACCTTCCTGATGACCGGAGTCGGCTTCGTGCTCTACGGCAGCACCGTGCTCCTGCCGCTGCTCATGCAGGTAGTGCTCGGCTACACCGCGACCCATGCGGGTGTAACCAACTTCCCGCGCGGCTTTGCCTCGTTTCTGGCCATGCCAATCATCGGCATCCTGACCAACAAGATCGACTCGCGAAAGCTTCTGGGCGCGGGAATTTTTCTGTCCGCGACCGCGATGTTCCTGCTGTCGCGCCTCAGCCTGGACGTGGGCTTCTGGAATTTCTGGTGGCCGCTGATGCTGCAGGGCGCCGCGCTCGGCCTGATCTTCGTGCCGCTCACCACCGTCACCCACGATCCGGTTCCCAAGGAGCGGTTGGGCAACGCGACCAGCATCTTCAATGTCATGCGCAATATCGGCGCCAGCATCGGCATCTCGACCGTCGAGACCCTGCAGTTCCGCCGCATGCAGACCCACATCAACTACCTGGGCCATGACGTCACCTCCACCAGCCCGCAGGTTCAACAAATTGCCGAAGGGCTGAAGGGCCAGTTCATCGCGCAGGGCGCCGATCCGGTGACCGCGATGCAGCGCGCTTACGCGGCCCTGTGGGCTAGGGTGCAGCGCCAGGCCGCTATGCTCTCCTACAACGACGTTTTCCAGATTCTGGCCATCATCTTCCTGCTGATGTTCCCCTTCATCCTCCTGATTCGCAAGCCCAAGCGTGGCCGCGCGGTCATGGCGCATTAGGCAGGCTCCCGGCTCTGGGCCTCAGGCTCGAGGTCAGAAACGCACGACACCAGAGCCGAAAACCTGGAGCCTAGAGCCCAGAGCCTGGTCATTTATCGTGCCACTCTGGGCAGGGTTGACAACCAGCGAGCACTTTGGTTTTCGGGCGTTCTCGCATTCTGCCTGCACATCCCGACAGAGTAGTTCGGCATCTTAAGCACGCGGGTCAGAAGACGTAAATCGGGAGGCCGCCCCATGAGTATCCCGAAGCCGTCGGCCCTGGCAGCTGGTGCAGCTCTGCTTCTGCTGCTCATCGCCTGCGGAGACAGCAGTCGCAACATCTGCAACTGCCATCCCACCGAGCCCGCATCGAAGGATTTCCGCCACGACGCCAAGCACGTTCCCCTGCCTAACACGACGTCCACGGAAATCACGGTCGCCACGATTCTGAGCTGGCCGCAGCCACCGCCTCCGGCCGCTGATGCTCCCCGCAGCGGACGCGAGCTGCAGCTGTTTCACATTTCCCACGCCTTTCTGCACAACGCACGCCTGATGACCAACGACTGCGACATTCACTTCGAGATTTCGGATAGCGCCAGCAAGACTGCTCCGCGGGTGATTGTGGAGACCCCGAGCGACAGCGAGTAGCTCGGCGCGACAAGCTCTGCAGTCCGCCCTTGCCCAGCACCGATTCCAGCTGGTCTCGGGCGATGCAAGCCAGACCGAGTTGTCCCCAGCGCTGCCGGTCGATGTCGTCGGGCTCGCCTTTCAGGATTTCGAACACAACCGCGGCACGCTGCAAGTGGCGACCGAGTGGGAACTGCATCCCGCCATCGTGACCGTGCTGCCCTGATCGCAGGCTTTAGGCTCTGGGCTTTACGCTCTCGGCGCTCGGCGGTTCATTCCAGCAACTAACTTGTCTTTTCAAGATTCCTGAGGCGCTGATCTTCGGCACGCTGTTGTTCCGTCTCCTCGAAAGCTTCGGGCGGGAGCATGAAGGAGCCGGTGGACATCATGTGGGCAGTGAAGTCCGACTTGGCCTCTTCGAGCGGGGGTAGGTCGAACAAGGTGACGGGCGTGCCTTTGCGCGGATATCGAAGACGGTGCGATTGGCGCCATTCATTGTGAAAGTAGCAGGACTTCTTGGTGCGCAGGGCGGGAGAGCCGCACTGCAGGCCGTTGACCTCGATGTGCTGACAGCGGGGGATTTCAACTGATTGTGACATGAGCCTCGTTCCTGAATTGTCGATTGTCGATTCTTGATTATTGATTGAAAGACCCCGCCCCCCTCTGCGG
Source organism: Terriglobales bacterium (assembly GCA_035631655.1). Taxonomy (GTDB): domain Bacteria; phylum Acidobacteriota; class Terriglobia; order Terriglobales; family Acidobacteriaceae; genus Gp1-AA122. The sequence goes on along the minus strand of DASQIH010000080.1, from coordinate 183,461 downwards.
TTTTGAAGAATCAAAACGTTGAGAAGAGATGTCGTCGAAATGAATGAAAACGCAGGGCTTAGAGGGACGATCTTTGACAGTGAAGGGGGATAGTAGAGAGACGGTGGGAGTGAAAGGAGGCGGGGCCGATTGCATGCTAGCTATACATAGAGTATCCCGATTAGCTTATAGCAATGTCAAGAAGATTTGGAGGGCAAGAAGGCGGAAGTTCCGAATGGGGAACGTGGACGGGCGTCCTTTCTTCACCGCCGAGATTTTTCAGGTTTGTCGTTGCGAGCGGAGCGAGGAATCTGCTTTTCTATGGGGTGGCGAGAAACAGCAGATTCCTCACGGGCTGAAGCCGGTTCGGAATGACAAGCGGTGGAGGGAAGTTGGTTACGGAAGGGCTGCGGAGCTTCGCTCCGCCTGGACGGGCGAGACGCCCGTCTCCACACCACCTAAGCCTATCTTCACACAACGCCACACAAAGCCTCCCACACCAGCCTGCCCAGACCTGCAACAAGCCGAGAGCCCAGAGCCTATATCCGAGCAACTGCCGAGCACCGCGTGGAATCTCAATTTCCCCGCCAGTCGGGGTAAATTTTATGCGTCACGCCTTTGCCGAGGGTCTACGAGCCGGATGGGATGACGTCATCTCCAGCGCGGTGCTGGCGCGAGAGATCCTGGCGGCGTTCCTCGATTGCATCGTGGATATCGTGTCGGGCAAGCCAATGCCGCGGATTGATCTCAAAGAAGTGAAAATGGCGCCGGAGCTGGAGGCGCGCCGCAGGGGGAACAAGGCAGCCTGACGCTGGCATCACAGTTGGTTGTGACTTGTGGCGCCGGCCTGCGGTATCATCGAAGCCGATGGCGCATCCCTTTCAGACCCAAGATTCGCGACTGAATCCGATTGCGGAAAAAGTGCTGGCCGGCAGACGCGTTGATGCTGAGGATGCACTGGCGCTTTACGGCACTGGCGACATTCTGGCCGTGGGCTGGCTGGCCAACCACGTGCGCGAACGGCTGCACGGCGACAAGACTTACTTCAACGTCAACCGGCATATCAATCCCACCAATGTCTGCGTCGCGGCTTGCCGCTTGTGCGCTTTTGGCCGGAAGAAAGATACGCCCGGCGCTTACACCATGGCCTTGGAAGAGGCTTTCCGGACGGCAGCTTCGGGTTACACGGAAGCGGTCACCGAGTTCCATATCGTGGGCGGTTTGCATCCTGACCTGCCGTTCCAGTATTTCCTCGACCTGATCTCCGGGCTGAAGGCACGCTTTCCGCAGGTGCATCTCAAGGCGTTCACCATGGTGGAAGTGGCGTACCTGGCGAAGCGGGCCAAGTTGTCGACAGCCGAGACGCTGGCGCAACTGAAGGCTGCGGGCGTGGACTCGCTGCCCGGCGGCGGCGCCGAGATCTTTGCCGATCGCGTGCGGCATATTATCTGCGACCACAAGATTGACGGCGATCAGTGGCTGGACACGGCGCGGCTGGCGCACCAGATGGGGCTGAAGTCGAATGCGACCATGTTGTATGGGCACGTGGAGAACGACGAGGATCGCGTCGACCACCTGCTGAAGCTGCGCGCGTTACAGGATGAGACCCACGGCTTCCAGACGTTTATCCCGCTGGCCTTCCATCCTGACAATACCCCGTTGCAACATCTGCCCAAGACGACCGGGATGCTGGATATCAAGCAGATTGCGGTGAGCCGGCTGGTGCTTGATAACTTCCCCCATATCAAGGCCTACTGGCAGATGCTGACTCCCAAGATCGCGCAGATCGCGCTGCGCTTTGGGGCAGACGATCTCGATGGCACGGTGATTGAAGAGAAGATTTATCACGACGCGGGGGCAACCACACCGCAAGGGATGAGGCGTCAGGAATTGATACGTTTAATCCGCGAAGCCGGGCGCGAACCGGTGGAGCGCGACACTTTGTACCGTCCCGTGACCCGCACGGAAACCTCGGTCACTGTGGCCGTCTGAGATGCGGGTGATTACTGCAGCCTGAAGTCAATCGTGATGTCGGTGCTGATGGCCACCGGCTTGTGATTGAGTTCGTAGGGCTTGTAACGCCACTGGCGGACCGCCTCCGTGGCCGCTTTCGCCAGGGTAGGATCACCCTTCACCACGGATATACCTCGTACCTTTCCATCTTCGCCAATCACCGCCCGCAATACCACTGGGCCTTCAATGCGCATCTGGCGGGCCTGCGTGGGATAGACGGGGTTGACGCGGTGCTCCAGCCTTCCCGGGACAATGCCTTCCGAGACCGGCCTTGCCACCGTGGGCAAAGAGGTTGGAACCGAGAGAACACCACGGATCAGGCTGCCAGGAGGCTGCGTGTTCGAAGCGAGCGCCGGCGGAGGCACATCATTGTCAGCGGTTGCCTCAGGGGCGGCTGTCGGCTTCAGTAGTTCGGCGCCGGTGGCAGACCGTTCAACAGCCTCGCTCGGCGACAACACCTTGATGACCGACGCTGCATTCTCCTTGGGAGGCTTGAAATGGGTGACCGCCCTCAGGCCTGCCTCCGGCTTCATTCTCGTGGCGGAAGAGACGGTCAGCAAAGTACCGGGTTCGGCGGGTGCGGGCTGGCTCGCCGCGGGTACTTTCGGTGCCACGATAGCGGGCTTGGCGGTGGAGGATTCGGCGCTGTCTGTGTGTTTCCACATCCAGATGAACAGCGTCAGTGCGGACAGTGCCAGCAGAACTATAGACAACATGCTGGCCGCGACCGTCCAGTGCAGGTGGGCGGAGAGGTTGAAGAACCAGCCGTGCTGCTCGCCTTGCTGAGCGAAGAGCAGGGAGTCGTCTTCGCTCGCGGGTCCACGGAGGGGTTGGGAAACGGCTTGGTGCTGAGGTGGTGGGAAATACGGCTCCGGCATCATGAGAGCTGCGGCCGGCGGCGCCGTGGTTGCGGCGCGGGCAAAATAGGCCAGATTTTGCAGGGCCTGGACGTGCTGCTCATTGAAGGCGTCCGGGCAGTCGGAGAAAACCTCCAGGATGCCGACGGTGGAGTGCTCGTCGCGCAACGGCAGGGCGACGATGGAGCGTATGCCCAGTTGGCGGCAAACCAGAGGATCCACGCGCAGGTCGGTTTCGGCATCGTCGCAATACAAGAGGCGGCCACTGCGCAGGCATTCTCCCGAAATGCCGGAGTAAGCATTGAGGCGCGCTCCCAAAGGCGGAGCGCTTACTCCGTAGCTGGCGCGGCACACGACACCACTCTCCCCCAGGCTGCGCAGCGCGAGCGCCGCACTGGTAGCGCCTGAGAGCAGGCAGGATTGTTCGGCGATGCGGTGCAGAAGTTCGTCGACGGTGAGCTCGCCAGAATTGATCTTGTCGGTCAACGCACCCAGAGCTACAGACAGAGCCTGGCTGGTGGTGTTCAGGTCTGTGGAGGGTTGATCGCGTAAATCAGGAGGGTACACGTACCCTTCTCGGAGGACGGGGGAGGGATAGTCGGCCATGCGGTGCTCCCGAGGTGGCGCGGGATCTTGAATTTTTATGAAAAACCGGGAAAATCTCCAGCGAATCCCGACGAAACGGAACGTGGAAGGAAGTGTGTGCCAAAGGGGGAGATTTGTCAACAAATTAGCATCAAATTAGCATCACGGTTATAACCGAAATCCTATTTTGCGCTCTGCTCTTTGGCCGCAGGTGTAGAATCGGCTTAGAGAGGACTAAGGCTTCACGGGTTCTACACCCGTTTTCCCGAGGCTAGCATGAATGTCCATATCAGCTATAAAGTCCCAAAAACCCCTGACATTGAAAAAGATATCAACCACCAGATCGAAAAGATTCGCAAGCGTCTGCAGGTGTTCCGCCCGGAGCTGGTGCATTTGAAGGGCGTCATCGAGCAGAACTCGGCGCGGGAAGGCTTTATCGTGTCGCTGAACCTGCGGCTGCCCTCCGGGCAGATGGCTGTCCAAAAGACGGCTGGGGTGGCGGCGGGGGCCATTCGGGCCTCCTTCGACGACCTGCTGCAGCAGCTCACCAAGCACAAGGACTTGCTCCGCAGCTCGCATAAATGGCGGCGTCTGCGCCGGGGGTCGGATGTCCGTCCCGAGCCGCAAGTACCTTTCGAGCAGACAGTCGCGGCGGTGCCGGTACCCACCATCTCGTCGGATGACATTCGTTCTTACGTGAATGCCAATTTGGGAAGGCTGGAACGGTACGTGGAACGGGAGATCTACCTGCGGGAGGCTTCCGACTTACTGCAGGCCGATGCGGTAACCAAGGAGGAGGTCATCGACGAGGCCATTGCCCGCGCCATGGGGGATGGGGTTGAAAAGCCAGAGCGGCTGGCTTTGGAGCCCTGGTTGTACCGGCTGGCGCTGCGGTCGCTGGACGAACTGGCGGCTCGGAGCACGGAAGGATCAGAGTCTGTGCACTTGCAAGATTCGGCGCGCCGGAGGAACGTGCGGGGCAGTGATGAGCCCCAGCTGCAATATCACCAGCCGGATGAGATGCTGACGGCGGAGAACGTCATCGCCGACCGGCGAACCGCCAGTCCGGAGGATATTGCTTCCACCGACGAGATGTTGGCCATGGTCGAGCTGGCTTTACGCGGTGCCCAACATACGGACCGCGAGGCTTTCATTCTTTATGCCCTGGAGGGATTCTCGGTCGAGGAAATCGCCGCTATCATCGAACATAAGCCGGAGGAGGTGCGATCCTCGATCGCCTCGGCCCGGGAACATCTGCGAAAATCACCGCCTATAGCCAACCAGTTCCGAGAAAAATTGCTACAAAAAACAGACATTGTTTTATAGTTCAGCACTCAGGAGAAATCGTGATGATTACACGCGAAGATATCCGTGAGCTGGCGCAATTCCAGTCGGAGAACGGGGAGGGTTGCGCTCTCAGTTTTTATTTTCAGCCGCAAACGCCGCAGAACAAGTCGCATAAAGAGGAAGCCATTCTGGCCAAGGACCTAGTGCGCAATGCGCTGCGCGAAGCGGAAAAGAACGGGAAGAACGGGGGCACACGGGCCGATTTACAGCGCATTCTGGAAATTGCCGGCAACTTACACGGGAACCAGGCCAAGGCGAAGGCCATCTTTGCCTGTGCCGCCAGGAAGTTCTGGCGGGAATTCGACCTGCCACCGCGTCTTTGGGGTACGCAGTTGTTTGTGAACCGGCGTTTCCACCTGAAGCCGCTGGCGGCGCTTTTAGGGGCGCAGCCCCGGCTGTGTGTGGCTCTCGTCGACCGGCAACGGGCTCGGCTTTTCGATCTGCGATTGGACGAGTTGACGGAGCGCGAAGGCTTGTTTCGCACCTTGCCGCGTCATGGCCGGAGCGATGGATTCGCTGGTTATGATGCGGGACACAGCGAGCGCCGGGTGGCCGACGAAGCCATGCATCACTTTAAAGATGTGGCGCAGCGCTTGAAAGACGAACAGGAAAAAGGAGTGTTCGAAAAGCTGATTATCGGCTGCCAGGACGCCAACTGGAGCGATTTTGAGCCGCACCTACATCCTTATTTGAAGCAACGGCTGCTGGGACGTTTTTCGACCGAGGTGGCCACAGTGACGAATGAACAGATCCGGGAACACGCCAACCGAATTCTGCGCGAGGCCCAGGAAAAGCGGCGGCAGGCGCTACTGAAGGAAGTGCTGGGGCAGGCGCAGCGCAACGGCCTGGGCGTGACCGGGCTGCGGCGGGTGCTGCGTTCTCTAGAAATGGGAGAGGTACAGACTCTGCTGCTGGGTGAGAACTTCCACACTCATGCGGTGGAGTGCACGTCTTGCGGGCACCTGGATTCCCACATCGTTCGTTTCTGCCCGGTGTGCGGCCGGGAAACGCGGGAAATTGACGACGTTTGCGATGCGATCATTCCCACAGCGATCCGGCGTGATATTGAGCTGTTTTACGTCAAAGACGATCCAGAACTGGATCGGGTGGGAAATATTGGTGCGTTGCTACGTTTCCGCGCCGACCAGAACACGTCGGCAAGGATTTCTGCAGCGTCGTAAGACATCTGAGCTTGCTTGAGGCCCGCCTGGTGCGGGCCTTTTTTTGGGCAAAATGGAGTCGCTTCGCCGGTGAGTTTTGTTACGGTGCGCGCAGGATTCTTCCTGGACTGGCGTCCGCTCAGAATGACGACATGGGTACCGATTTGGAGTGTCGGTTCGCAGAAGACCTTGGGAATTGGTATGCTTTCCGGCGTTTTTCTGGGAGGGACGGCATGGGATTTTCTCGACGGGATTTTCTAACGACAGCGGCCGTTGGTTCACTCGCGCTGAGCTTCGACGCTCAAGAGAAGAAGACCAAAGATCCCAGGCGTGCGGAGACCAAAACGTTGGCTTCCAAGCGGCCGATCATCATTTGCGCGGCTAATGGGCTTAATTATCTGGATGAAGCCTTCGAGATGCTGCGCGGGGGAACGGACACCCTGGATGCGGCTCTGCGCGTGGTGCGCGGGCCGGAGGACGATGCGAATGATAGCAGCGTTGGCCTGGGCGGGTTGCCCAACGAAGAAGGCGTCGTCGAGCTGGATGCGTGCTGCATGCATGGGCCAACCCGACGCGCGGGAGCTGTGGGTGGGGTGCGCAATATCAAGAACGTGTCGCTGGTCGCGAAAGCCGTGATGGAGCACACCGGGCACGTCATGCTGGTAGGAGATGGAGCGGAGCGATTCGCCGTCGCGCAGGGATTTCCCCGGGAGAATCTCTTGACAGATCGCTCTCGGAGAATCTGGTTGCTGTGGAAGGAAACCAATTCCGACAAGGATTGGTGGGGACCGGGGCTGGCGAGTCCGGAGTGGAAGACGCCGCCCGACGCGCCTCCTGCGCCGCGCACGGAAATGTGGCAATGGAAAATGGAGCGCATGGAGCGGATTGCAGCCGAGTTGGGTATTGAGCCCGATCACCGCATGACAGCTATTCGCCAGGTTTTATTCCCGCCGACCGGGACCATTCATTGTTCTGCGCTCAATGATAAGGGCGAGATTTCAGGATGCACGACCACCAGCGGGTTAGCGTGGAAGTTGCCGGGACGGGTGGGGGATTCGCCGATCATTGGCGCGGGCTGCTATACGGACCAGGATGTGGGCTCGGCGGGAGCGACCGGCAGCGGGGAAGAGAACATTAAAGTCGCAGGCGCGCATACGATCGTCGAGAACATGCGGCATGGCATGTCGCCGCAGGAGGCAGGCATGGATGCGCTCAAGCGGATCGTGCGCGATTACAACAACGATATGAACAAGCTGCGTTTTGTGGACATGACTTATTACGTTTTGCGCAAAGACGGAGCCTATGCAGGGGTGTCGCTGTGGGAGGGATACGATCCCGACAGGCCGCACAAAATTGCGGTGCATGATGGGACCAAGCGGACCGAGAATACCTTGGCGTTGTTCAAAGGAGCTTCGGTGGGATGGCCGCCGGTGCCCAGATTAGCGAACTAGTGGTCAGTGGCCAGTGGGCAGTGGCCAGCGAGGAGACCACGGTTCAAGTCCAAGGATCGAAAACGCCCGCGGAGGCGATGTCGCGGGTGTTGCGCTTAACCAGAATGAGATTGTGATGCAAGGCAGTAGCCGCGAGCAGGCCATCTATTACTGGCAGAGGTGATTTTCTGGCTGCTCTGCTTCCAGCAATCCTTCCCCAGCGATCGGCCACGGCTGGGTCAATAGGGAGGATGCGGCCGGCAAAACGCAGCGGAAGGTCGCGGTCGAGCCAGGCTTCCAGGGTGACCCGGCGCGCAGCGGCTGAAAGGGCAGTGATGCCCTTACGAATCTCGCCCAGAGTTAAGACGCTCAGATAGAGAAGACTTTCATCTGTAGCCTCGATCCACGTGGTCACCTTGCGCTCGGGACGGGTTTTAACCAACTCTGAAATGATGTTGGTGTCGAGCAAGAATCCGCTCACAGGTCAACCTTGCGACCACCGTCATCGCATTTGCAAGGTTCGCAACTGAGCACTGCCCACTGGCCACTGACCACTTTCTTACGCGAACCTAACCTTTACGTCGGGCTTCTTCTCCAGGTGGATGCTTTCAATAAAGCGCACTTTGCCGGTGTTCTTGGTCATGATGACGGATGAGGTGCGGGTGCCTTCGCCGAAGAAGCGGACGCCTCGCATCAAGGCGCCTTCGGTTACTCCGGTGGCGGCGAAGATCAGTTGCTTGCCGGGCGCGAGGTCTTCCGCTTCGTAGATCTTCTTCTTGTCTTTAATGCCCATGCGGGCGATACGCTCTTCCAGTTCCGGCTTGTTGATCACCAGGCGGCCGAGCATGTAGCCGTTCAGGCAGCGAATGGCGGCGGCTGTGATTACGCCCTCGGGCGCGCCTCCCGAGCCCATGACGGCGTGCACGCCTGTGCCGATTACTGCGGCGGCGATTCCAGCGGACAGGTCGCCATCGCTGATCAGCTTGATGCGAGCTCCGGCCTTACGAATATCGGAGATCAGCTTTTCGTGACGCGGGCGATCCAGGACAATAATGACCAGGTCCTTGACGTTACGCTCCAGGCGCTTGGCGATGTTGCTCAGGTTATCGGCAACGGGGGCGTCCAATTCGACGCAGCCTTTGCAGGAGGGGCCCACTACGATCTTCTCCATGTAGCAATCGGGAGCATTCAGCAAGCCTCCCTGTTCGGAGGCGGCCAGCACGGTGATGGCGCCGGGAGACCCGGTGGCGCACAGGTTCGTGCCTTCCAGGGGATCGACGGCAATGTCTACCCCAGGCACTTCGGTACCATCGGGAAACGAGGCGCCGACTTTTTCGCCGATGTAGAGCATGGGCGCTTCGTCGCGTTCGCCCTCGCCGATCACGATGGTGCCGCGCATCGGGACCGTGTCCATGGTGGTGCGCATAGCCTCGGTAGCTACCTGATCCGCCAGCTTGCGATCGCCCTGGCCCATGGTGCGGGCGGAAGAAATGGCAGCGTTTTCCACGACACGCAGGAACTCCAGCGCGAGGTCACTTTCGATGTTCTGTCCAAAACTTTTGGCCTTGGCTTCCGGCCTGGTTTGCGTAGCCATAGATGCCCCCTGGGAAACCGGGTTGAGAATATAAACCCAAGCGGCAGGACAGGGAAAGGAGGGAGATCACGTAGAAAGGGCAGTCGAACTCCGGAGGGACAACCTTCTGTTAAGCTTTCCGGCATGATTCCGGAACGGAAAGAGCCCACTTACCTACTTAGCGAGAAGCAAGTCTCCGATAAGAGCGAGCTCGCGCGGCGGTTTATCGAGACGCGGGCGCGGCTCAACACGACGGTCGATAAGGCTGACAACTTCCTGGTCAAGCGGTTTTACAACATCGATCACAATACCTACCTGGAAGGGGCGATTCCGGCGAAGTACAAAGAGTTGATGGGGCTGGTGGTTTCCGCGGGTCTGCGCTGCGACGATTGCATCAATTACCACATCATCCAGTCGTATCGGCTGGGAGCGACGCGTCCGGAGCAGGAGGAGGCTTTGAATGTGGCGCTGGTCGTGGGCGGGAGCATTGTGATTCCGCACCTGCGACGGGCGTATGCGCTGTTGGAGGAGTTGTACGCCACGTGAACTGCTCGCCGGGGTGAACTACCCTCAACTTCGTGGCGCCGTCCATTCCGAGCGCAAGAGTCCATACATTTCCAGATCGACGAAGCGGCCCCATTTGTAAACGTGCCCACGCTGGCGTCCTTCGTGGCGCATGCCGATTTTCTGCAACACGCGTCCCGAGGCGGGATTCTGGCTGAAATGGAAGGCATAGATGCGGTTCAGTTTCAGGACTTCGAAACCATGCTGGACCACAGCACAGGCGGCTTCAGTGGCGTAACCGCGTCCCCAGTACGGAACACCGATCCAATAACCCAGTTCAGCGCGCTGATTCGCAGCGTCTAATTCCAAACCGAGCGCGCCGCAGAGCTGCCCGGTGTCCTTGAGAACGATGGCGAAGATGGCGCGTCTGTCTTGCCGCGCATAGGACACGAATTTCTCCGCATCCGCGTGGCTGTAAGGGTGGGGAATGCGCAGGGTGGTAGCCGCGATCTCACGTACCCCGGCGAGGCGAACGATTTCCGGAATATCGGCGTCTTCAAAACCCCGCAGGATTAAACGACGAGTCTCGAGCCTTGTCGACATGATGTAATCCGAGGAGTATGGCACACAGGGCTGGCCGAAGGTACGCCGCTCTCGGAATGAGGACGAACGGCAAGGGGCGAGCAAAAGCAGATTCCTCGCTTCGCTCGGAATGACAAGAGTCGTAAGAACAAAAGAGCTGGTAATCTTGTTGTCATTTTTTTCCTCTGCGAGGTTCCGCATACACTGTGAAACATCGGGGCCCATGAATTACCGAGTTCAGCATTGGAAGAGGCAAATCATGGCGAGAGGAATCAGACATTGCTTCGGCCCGGCTGCTGCTCTGCTGGTCGTCCTCCTGTGCGGGTCGAGAGCAATGGTTGGGAGTGACCAATTGCCGCGCAAACCGAAAATCCGGGCTGTTACCGCGTTCATAAAAGTCGACCGCTCGCAGTATCAGGAGCAGATCGCAGAGGCGGTGAGTGTGCTACGGGGGGCGAAGGCCAAGTTCGAAAAGAGCGGCTATGAAGTCCAGACTCTGCGGATTACGACTCAGCCCTTCCCACAGTACACGCAAGGGCTTTCCAGGAAGGAGGCTTTGGATTTGTTTGGAGCTCTGGACCGGTTGGCAAATGGTGATTCGGTGATTATTAACATCGGACCGGCGCTGTTAAGTGACGCCGATGATCAGAATCAGGACGGCTTGCTGGGCGAGATTCTTTCCACCACCGGATTGTTTGGCAGTGTGGTTGTCGCTGGTGAGGATGGCATTCATTGGAGCAGCATTCGCGCCGCGGCGCGGCTGATCAAGTATGTGGAAGGCCACAGCCAAAGAGGCGGACACAATTTCAACTTCGCTGCTTCGGCCATGGTGCCACCCTACGCTCCATTCTTTCCCGCTTCATACCATACCGGGGAAGGGCACCAGTTCTCAGTTGGGCTGGAAGGCGGTAATTTCGTCTTTGATATTTTTGCCGCTGCGGGTGGCGATTTCCGAGTGGCGGAGGAACGGCTTGGGGCCGGATTGAACGAGCAGGCGCGGGCGATCGAGGCCATTGCGCTGAAAATCGAGAAAGACACAGGCTGGAGCTATGTGGGGCTGGATCCAACGCCGGCGCCCAGTTTTGATTCATCCATTGGCGCCGCGATTGAGAAATTGAATGGAGCGAAATTTGGCTCGAGCGGGACGATGAGTGTGGCTGCACTCATCACGAGTGCGGTGCGCGGGGTTGAGGCGAAGCGAGCGGGTTTTGCGGGACTCATGCTGCCTCCGCTGGAAGATCCGGTGCTGGCGCAACGGTGGGCTGGAGGCACCTACGACATTGATTCTCTGCTGGCGTATTCGGCAGTGTGCGGGACCGGTCTGGATACAGTTCCGCTGCCGGGCGATGTTTCTGAAGAGCAGCTCGCAAAGATTATTGGCGATGTGGCCAGCCTGGCATTCAAGTGGCGCAAGCCGCTGACGGCGAGGCTCATCCCTGTTCCGGGCAAGAAAGCGGGAGAGAATAGCGGGTCATTTGGGCCGCCCGGGATGCCGAGTACGACGTTGAGGGCGGTGCCGTAGGGAGCGCGCGGGCCAGATCCTTCGCGGACCTGCGTCCGCTCAGGATGACGACATGAACTCGAAAGCGGATATTCGTTGATCAAAGTCACAGCGGCTAAAGCCGGTTCCTTCACTGGCATTCCTTCGGCACCGCTGAAGCGGTGCCCTGATAGGGTGGCCGGTGGCCCGGTTTGCCGTGTCTAAAATCCGCGTGTGCCATCCATCCCAGCACAACTTCTCATGCACCCACTGAAGTGGTGCCCCGATACGAATACCGCGCGTCATTGCGGTGAAAACAGTGCACGCGAGATCCTCGCGACTGGCCCTCGCTTTGCTCGGGCCGCTCCGGGCAGGCTCTTCGCCGGGCTGACGCCCGGCTCAGGATGACGACATGAATCTTCGTTAGAAGGCGTCGATGCCTGTGACCGCGGAGCCCAGGATCAAGGTGTGGATATCATGGGTGCCTTCGTAGGTTTTTACCGACTCCAGGTTCATCATGTGGCGCATGATGGGGTAGTCGTCGGCGATGCCGTTGGCGCCCAGGATGTCGCGGGCCATACGGGCGCACTCCAGGGCCATCCAGACGTTGTTGCGCTTGGCCATCGAGATGTGCTGGTGCTCGACTTTGTCGGCATCTTTCAAACGGCCGACCTGCAGCACCAGGAGCTGCGCTTTGGTAATCTCGGTAATCATCCAAGCGAGCTTTTCCTGGACTAGCTGGTGCGAGGCGATGGGCTGGTCGCGGAACTGCTTGCGGAGCAGCGAATACTGCAAGGCAGTGTCATAGCAGGCCATCGCTGCGCCCACTCCACCCCAGGCAATGCCATAGCGCGCCTGGTTCAGGCACATGAGTGGCGATTTCAAGCCGTTACTGCCGGGCAGCAAGTTGCATTCGGGGATGTGTACATCTTGCAGGGATAGACCGGACGTCACTGACGCACGCAGCGACCACTTGCCATGTACGTCGTCGGCTTTGAAGCCGGGACGATCCGTTTCTACCAGGAAGCCGCGAACCTTATCTTTCTCGTTTTCAACCTTGGCCCAGATGATGGCGACATCGGCAATGGAGCCGGAGGTGATCCACATCTTTTCGCCGGTAAGCACGTATTCTTTCCCGGCTTTGCGGGCGCGGGTGCGCATGCCTCCGGGATTGGAGCCGAAATCGGGCTCGGTCAGGCCGAAGCAACCTAGCTTCTCGCCTTTTTGCAGGGCGGGCAGCCATTTGTTCTTCTGCTCGTCACTTCCGAAGGCGTAGATCGGGTACATCACCAAGGCGGATTGCACGCTGACAAAGGAGCGCACGCCGCTGTCGCCTCGCTCCAATTCCTGCATCACCAAGCCGTACTCCACGTTGGACATTCCGGCGCAACCGTAGCCTTTCAGACTGGCTCCGAAATAACCCAGTTCGGCCATGGGCTTGACGAGTTCGCGGGGAAAACGTCCGGCGCGGTTGCATTCTTCGATGATGGGGATGAGATTGTCTTCGATGAACTTGCGGGTGGTATCGCGGACGAGGCGCTCGTCGTCGCTGAGCAGGGCGTCGAATTGGAGGAAGTCTACGCCGCGAAACTTGATGGCCGGCATGGTGAGTCTCGCTTCTAGCTGCGCGGACAGGCGCAGAAATTCAGGCAACGGGAAACTTTAGAAGGTAACAAAGGGGGTGGGGAGCGTCAAACGGACTGGCTAGTACCGAGTACCCAGGACCGAGTACCCGGTACCCAGTGCGAAGTTCTCGGTTCCCAGTTCTCAGTTCTCAGCGGAAAAGCTTTGATTTTGCATACGTACCGTGGTAAATTGGTACATAGTTACATAGTTTAAGGAAGGCGATATTAATGGTCGACGAGGACAAATTAGTAGTCGAGCGGGTGCAAACAGGCGTACGCATGGAGAGGCGTTTGCTGAAGGTGCTCAAGGCATTGGCTGAGTATCATGACCTGACGCTGGGAGACCTGCTGGAGGGCATTGTGCTGCACGCTTTCGATGGCAAGTGTCCGTTCGGAGAGGCGAATCTTCAACGGATCGCCGATCTGAAGAAGTTTTACGGGCTGGATCTGGATTCCAGCGCAAGCCATCGTCTTAAGGAAGCGAAGCTGGGCCGGAAGTCTACGCGAGCCGCGGGACACGCCAAATGACAACGCAAGTGAGCAAGAACGCTTTGCGGGCGTTGTACTGGTCACTGGGGCTCGTGGTGCTGCTCCAGTCTTGCCTTCTGGCCTTTGCACCGGCGGGCAAACGTGCCTTCGGCCACATTGGATTGCCGGACTGGATTCGGATGGTGCTGGCAGGATCAGAAATCCTGGCGGCGGTTCTGTTCCTCATTCCGCGGGCGATGGTTGTTGGAGGTTACTTGCTGCTGGCGATCTTCGGAGTGGCCATGCTGATCCACGTGCTGCACGGACAGTGGGAGGTCGGCGGCCTCGTGATCTATGCCATGGCTGTGCTGGTGATCCTTTCCGAGAGAAACGACCGCGGAACGAATTGCTAAATAAGGGCGTTCGGTTGTGAAGCCGATGTGGAGCGCCGTGGGAGCCGGCCTTCGCACGACAGTCGACGGGCGTTCATGTAAAATCAAACAGACGAGAGCAGGAAAGTTGTGCCAGATTGAATCGGCATTCCTCTTCGTGTTTCCGCCGAGGCGGGATTCAGGGGCAACTCCCACAAAGCTAATTTCGTTTCCTGGGGCGGCTTCGCCTGCGGGACATTTCTGCATAGGAGAAGGACATGGCCAAGATTGCTAAGACCGCCGACCGCAAGAAAGTGATGGATACCTCCAAGAGTACCGACTGTCCCAAATGCGGCAAGCCGACCCGGATTGTGAAAAGGGTTAAGGACAGGGAGCGGGGTGTGCCGGGCGGGATTTTCATTTCGTGTTCGGCGTGTGAGTTTTACGAGAAACTGTAGAGGCTGGCAAGTTTGAGACCTGGTAGCGCGAGGTTTTTCGGTCGTGCACGCAAGATCCCTTCGACTCGCTTCGCTCGCTTAGGGCAGGCTCTTCGGAGGCTAGCGCCTCCTCAGGATGCTGACATGAAGTGGAAGCTAAGAGCTAAAAGCTGATTTGGCCGAGAATGGCTCTGGCTTCGGCGGCGGGGTCAGCGGCTTCGGTGATGGGTCTGCCAACGACGATATGCGTAGCGCCGGCGGCCATCGCTTCAGCGGGGGTTACCACCCGTACCTGATCGCCGTAACCGGTTCCTGCGGGTCTCACTCCTGGGGTGACAATCGCGAAATTGCTGCCCAGCTCGCTGCGTAATTCGGCGGCTTCCAGGGCAGAGGCGACAATTCCTTTGCAGCCATTCGCCAGAGCCAGCGCGGCCAGGCGCATCACCTGATCGACAGCGCGGCCCCGCACTCCCATCTTCTGTAAATCGGAATCGTCCAGGCTGGTCAGGACAGTCACGGCCAGCAGCGTGAGGTTCGGATCTCGCTTGGCGGCTTCTACGGCGGCGCGCAGCATCCTGCCGCCACCGGCGGCGTGAACCGTGAGCATGGTCACTTTCAGGTTTGTGGCCTCGCGCACGGCTGCGCCCACGGTGTTGGGTATGTCGTGGTATTTCAGGTCCAGGAAGACTTTGCGTCCCGAGGCCACCAGATCGCGCACGACTTGCGGGCCTTCGGCTGTGAAGAGCCGCATTCCTACCTTGTACGTGTGGACGGATTCGCCCAGCGCGGTCACGATTTTCTGCGCCGCGGTGGCGGAGGAAACGTCCAAGGCCACAATTAGCCGACCGCGCGCGTCAGTCATTTCGTGCTCCGCACCGGATCGCCGGCCGAGCAGCGTTGCTGGCTGGTCCACGTTCTGACCTACCTGGAGAAGAGTTCGTTGCAAGGTATAGCACTCGCGCGGCGCTCATCACAAGGACTAAAGCGCTGCCGGCGCTGCGCGAACACCAGTAGGTGAAGCGGAGGAGGAACAAAAAAGGGGAGGTATTGGAAGGCTATGGCAGAACCGGCGGCCTCGACATAGCTACCGTCTGGGTAGGAACCAGATCCAGACGAACGCGCTGCAGACCCCGCGATTTGAAGTCCAAGGCCTTGGCGGCGTTGTAGGAGACGTCGATGATACGGCCATCGACCACGGGGCCGCGGTCGTTGATCCGGAGGATCACCGAACGCCCATTGCGGAGGTTGGTGACCCGCACAAAGGTGCCCAGAGGCAACGTGGGGTGCGCTGCCGTAAATTCATGCATATCAAAGGGCTCCCCGCTGGCTGTGGGTTTGCCCTGAAAATAGTCGCCATACCAGGAAGCTACCCCTACCTGGTAGGGTTTGCACCCACGTTTGTGGCGCACCGGAATGGCTGTGGGATCGAGTTTTCTTTGGGTTTTGCCGGCTTCCGAGCTGTTTGGTCCGCCAGCGGCTCCGGCTCCCAGACCGGCTGCCGCTAACAACAGGGCTGCCAGTCCGTAAGCTATACGTCGTCGCATTCAGTCACCTCGCATCTCTAAAGTCGTCCTCCTACCAGCGAGCTGGGATTGACAGATGCTAACGGGCGGCCAAAGGCATGTCAATTCGGAAATAGGGCAGGTTGTTTGTTATGTAGTAATTAATATTTTCTATAATGCGCTGGATATATTGGGTGTTTTGAGACGCGAGATAGCAGGCAAAGGACTTATATGATTATCCAAGAGTAAACAAGGCATTTCGCGCCGGTGTGAAGTTTTTTCAAATCCATTTGTCTTCAGCGACTTACATTTGGGTTTTTCGGTAAGCCACGTTAGTTCATGCACTTACGGTGGTAAGAAGTGGCTCGAAGGGTGAAGATTTTGTAGAGGGTGGCGCTCGTTGCAACTCGGTTCGTGTTGTAGTGATTACCCGGCACTGCTGTCTGTGCGTAAACTTTTGCGGTCCCTCCGGACCTGCTCTAATTTCCCATCCCATCCCAGCGTCGAAGCGCTGGGCCATTTTCGCGACACCCCCTTCGACTTCGCTCAGGGCAGACCCTTCGGGGTTGTTTCTGAGCGGTTCTGTCTACTCGTCCAGCGCGGGAGATTCGTTCTTACGCACGCGCTGCCGTGCCGGGCTTTCATGGGGCGCCGCTGGCGGGCTGGTTCGCGAAAAGGAGTATCCGGAAAGCCAGCTTTTGGTAAATTGCAGGCATGGCTGACGCGCCGCCCGTCGTGCTTACCGTAGCTGGGTTCGACCCTTCCTCTGGAGCCGGGGTGACGGCAGACATCAAGACCATTGCTGCCCATGGTTGCTATGGCATCGCCTGCATTACCGCTCTGACCGTCCAGTCTACGGTCGGGGTGAGCCGGGTAGAACCGGTCAATGCTGAGACGGTCGCTGATACCCTCCGAGAGTTGGCCCGGGATGTTGCGATCGCGGCGGTGAAAATTGGGATGTTGGGTTCGGGGAGGGTGGTTAAGGCGGTGGCCGACTTCCTGGCGAGGGAGAAGCCGGCCAATGTGGTTCTGGATCCCATTCTGAAATCTTCTTCTGGCGCCGAGATGGTGGATGCGGCCGGGGCCAAGCTGATGATCGAGCGGCTGATCCCCTTGGCATCGGTCGTGACCCCCAACCTGGATGAGGCGTCGGCTTTGACCGGACTGGCAGTTACGAATCCAGACCAGATGAAAGAGGCAGCAGCGAAACTGCACGAGATGGGGGCTCAGAACGTGGTGGTCACCGGCGGGCACCTCGACAAGGCGATTGATCTGCTGAGCTTCAGGACGCCGCGTGGAGTTCTGGAGCATGAATTGTTCAAGGCAGAGCGCCGGCGCTCCAATTCCACCCACGGAACCGGATGCGCATTCTCGAGTGCGATGGCTTGCCACCTGGCCCTGGGGAGAGGACTGCCGGAGGCGGTGCTGCTGGCCAAGGCCTACGTGACGGCGGCGATTGTCAACGCCCAACCGCTGGGACACGGCACTGGTCCGTTACATCATCTCTACCGCATGCATGAGCCGCCGCGGCGGGGAGCCGTGGGTGATCCTGATCCGGTGAACTGAGTTAACGGGTAAAGCCTCAGGCGGCGCAGCTGAAACTGCGCCCATTTTGAAGGATTGACGGGAGGTCTGAGGTGAGCGTGCGAATGTTTCTGTCGTCCCTACCGGACTTTGTTCCCATTCTCAAGCTGACCAGCGCTGAAGTGCTGGACTATTTTCACGAAACCCCGCTGGGGTTGTTTCTGCGCGATTCTGTCCTCCAAAGCGGAAATTCGTTCTTGGAGAACAGCGGCTGACTAGTCGAGGTTTCGACTATTTCCTGAGGAGGATGCCCGCCACGAAGGCGGCTATGGCGGCCAGGAGCCACTCAATCCGCCATAGTTGGACGGCCTGCCAGTCCAGTACGGTAGAGGCAGAGAAGATAAATCCCGTGATAGCGGCGGCTAGAAGAAACCCAACTCCCAGAAAGAAGGCGACGAAGGAAGTGGTCGGCAGACCGAGGCGGTCCTGGATGAAATGGAACTCGAGATAGCGAGTCCAACTGCGGGAAGCAACGATAACGGGCTGCGGATGTCGGGGCGCGCCGCAGACATGGCAAAAGGCGGCCCCCATGACAAACTCCGTGCTGCAGCGGTCACAGGCTTCTACGAATGTTTGTCCGGCAGGCGCCTGGGCAGTCGAGCCGACTGCCATGGGGGCGCGCCAGAATTCGTTTTCGGCGTTCTGAATCACCTCAGCCATGTGAACGCACTCCTTGTCCTAGATGTTGCAGACGCAAGTCAGTGACCAAAGACGAGATGCATTAACCCCTTGCAAGGGTTGCATTTGCGAACCGGAGCTGCAGCGGCTGGGGAAACCGGCAGGCAAGAATTACCTGTATTCAGCTAAACATTCGCAACCGCTGAGATGATAGGCCTGGAAAAGACGTTTCGCGCGCCCTGACCAAGTGACTTCCTTGGTTCCTGGCTTCCTCAGGTAAACTGGGGGTAGTCAGGTCGTGAACAGACTCGTACGATCCCGGTTTTCCCTTCTAGCAGGAGCGCTGGCAACGGTGGTGGTTTTCCTGCTTGGCTCGGGGGGTGGACTCGCCGAGGGCCAAGTCACGAAACCTGCCTCCGAGTCCCCGTACCGGCCGCGTGATCCGTTGAACGCAGCGGCATTTGACCGGTTCTACAACCTCGATTATGACCGGGCGGTCGAGGACTATGAGCGGGTGGTGGAGAAGTACCCGGATGATCCCTTTGCCGTGAACCACCTTCTGACCGGGGTCCTGTTCCGAGAGCTTTACCGGATGGGGGCGCTCAACACCCGGGAATACGAGAACGACAGCTTCCTGAACGCTCCCCATCATAACGCCGATCCCAAAGCCAAGGAGCAGATCAAGCAACTGGTGAATCGGGCGCTGCGGCTGGAACAGAAACGGCTCGAGGCGAATCCCAAAGATGTGGACGCGCTTTATGCGCGTGGAGTGACGCGGGCGCAATTCGCAACCTATACGGCGCTGATTGAACACGCCTGGTTTTCGGCTCTGCGTAACGCGGTGGGAGCGCGCCACGATCACGAGAAGGTCTTGGAGCTGTCGCCCGACTACAGTGATGCCAAGCTGGTGGTGGGAGCACATAACTACGTTTTGGGGAGTCTCCCCTGGGCAGTCAAGGTGGCTGCCTCCATGGTCGGCTTGGGAGGTAACAGGGAGAAAGGGATCCGGCTTCTCTATGACGCTGCGAATGGAGGCGGGGAGGCCGCGGTCGATGCCAAGATTGTTCTCGTCGTGTTTCTGCGCCGCGAGCATCGCTACGAAGAAGCCTGGCAATTGGACCGGGGGCTGGTCAGCCAATATCCCCAAAGTAGCCTGTTGGCCCTGGAAGAAGGCAACTTGCTGCGGGTTATGGGCAAGCCGCAGGACGCTGCCGCGAGTTATCGGCGCGTATGGCAGAGTGGGCGCGAGGGGCATTATCCGGGACAGCACTATGAAATGGCGGCCCTGGCGTTGGGCGATCTATTGCGCAGCCAGAAAGATTACGATGGCGCAGTTACGGCCTACGAACTGGTGAACGAAATCTCACAACCGGATCCGGAGCTGAAGCAGAAAGCCAACCTGGCTGCGGGCGAGATGTATGACTTGTTGCGCAAACGGGAAATGGCTATCAAGAAGTACGAGGAAGTGATTGCTTTGAATTCGGGGAACGGACCGGCCGAGAGTGCTCGCAAGTTCATGAAAGAGGCTTACCGGGAGTAGGGGGCGGTGCAAAGGCACCAGTTGGAATTAAGCGCCGAGAGCGCCGAGCACGCTGAGAAGATTGGAACTTCCAGGCTGCGGTTGCGTATCCTAAATAGTGGGAGCGAACTATGTACTGCAACTATTGCGGAAAAGTGATTCAGGATGACGCCAACGTGTGCGCTTATTGCGGAACCCGGGTGGGCAGCGTGGCGGCCCGCAAACGGCTCATGCGTCCGCGGGTGGGCAGGAAGATCGCCGGGGTGTGCGCCGGTTTCGCTGAGTACTTTGATATCGATGTCACGGTCGTGCGCATCGTGTGGCTGATCGTCGCCATCATGACCGGGGTCGGGTTCCTGGCGTACCCGATTGCCTGGATCGTCATGCCGGAGGAGCCTGCGCCTCCGCCGGTTCCGGCTGGACAACAAGCGACGAATCCATAGCGTCTCCTGAAAAATTCCAATTGCCGAATGTAGCGGCGGATACCGCACCTTATTTCAAGCAACGATGGCACCCGTGAACGGGTGCCCTGATACGAATCCGATAGTCTCAGCACGCCGGGAGACGTGGCAAGCCGCGTCTCTACCAGACCTATTCCTGACGGTACATTTCCTTTTGTGATTAAATCCAGAGCATGAAGCGCATCACCAGCGAGGATGCTGAGATTGTTTATCAGGTCATGGGCCAGGGGCCTCCCGTCGTTCTGCTACATCCCTTTCCCGCCCATCATGAGCTCTGGTTGCCGGCGGCGGAGGCGCTGGCCTCGCGATATCGATTGATTCTTCCTGACCTGCGCGGGCATGGCGACTCGGAGGTTGGGCAAGGGCCTGCCACCATGGCCAAACATGCTGCCGATCTGGCCAGGATCTGCGATCGCGAGGAGGTAGGACGAGCGGTTTTTGCCGGGGTCTCGATTGGCGGATATGTGCTATTCGAATTCTGGCGGCGGTACCGGGGCCGGGTGGCGGCACTTGTGCTTTGTGATACGCGCGCCCCGGCAGATACGGCAGAAGGACACGCGGCGCGCTTGCAGTCGTCAGCGGATGTGCTGAAGCGCGGGACCGAGCCCTTTGTGGAAAGCATGATTCCTCGCTTGTTTGGCAAGACCACGCTCGATACTCGCCCTGACCTAGTTGCGGGGGCGCGCAAGATGATGATGAAGATGTCGCCAGCGGACCTCGCCGAAGTGCAAAAGGGAATGGCAGAGCGGCCAGATTCGGTGCCGACTCTGAAGACGATTAACGTTCCTACGCTGGTGGTGATTGGCGACGAGGACATGCTTTCCCCTGTGGCGGATGCGGAATTAATGCGGCAGGGCATTGCGGGGGCACAAATGAAAGTGATTGCGCGGGGCGGGCATTACGCGGTCTGGGAACAGGCGGCGGAGGTGGGGACGCTTACGCGGCAGTTTGTGGATGGGGTGCACGGGGCTTGAGAAACAGTGGCTGTGGGCAGTGGCTAGTGTCAGTGGTCAGAAATTTTCAAAATGCATCACAGTTGTACACGTGAGATCCCCTCAACTGTCCCTCGCTTTGCTCGGGCCGCTCGGGGCAGGCTCTTCGGGACCTCACGCTCCCTCAGGATGATGACATCATCTGGTACGTGCTTTGCTACAATTCTTGCGTCATGATTGATACCTTTCTCGTTCCGGAAAAAACAGTTGTTAACGCTAAGGGGGATGGGCCTGCGGTGGAGGTCAGCGGAGCTTCCAGCCGCGTGTTTCTTCTGACGCTGAAGATCAGCGATGTCATCGAACAGGAGTCGCTTGACGTCGGGGTTTTTGGATCGGCAGATGGAAAGGCGTGGCCGGGGAAACCGCTGGAGACCTTTCCGCAGAAATTTTATCGCGGGCAGCATCCTTTGTTGCTCGATCTCAGCCAGCCGGATGTCAAATTCTTGCGGGCGCATTGGGAAGTTAACCGCTGGGGACGGGGAGACGGCATTCCGAAATTCGAGTTCAGCGTCTCGATCAAAGAAGTCCCGCCCGACATACTCAAAGAAGCTACCGCCGAGGCGAAGTCGCTGGCGTGAGAATCATTTCTGATTGCTGATGGTTGATTGCCGATTTGTTCCTCATCCAATCAACCATCAGAAATCAGCAATGACCAATCCCTCCCGATCCATCATCATTCGACCGGCTCGGAATGTAGTTGGCAGTCTTCGGCTGCCAGGCGATAAGTCCATCTCCCATCGCTACGCGATGCTGGCGGCTATCGCGGAAGGCCCCACACGGCTCGAGAACTATTCCACGGGAATGGATTGTGCGAGCACCCTGGGCTGCCTGCGTGGGCTGGGAGTGGAATGGCGGCGCACAGAGAGGGTAGTTGAAATTCACGGGCGCGGGGCCAGGCTCCAGGCGCCAACAGAGCAGTTGGATTGCGGAAACTCCGGCTCGACTATGCGCATGCTGAGTGGGATCCTGGCTGGGCAGGAGTTCAGCAGCGAGCTGGTAGGAGACGAATCGCTGTCGCGACGCCCGATGGGGCGGATTATGAAACCGCTCAGCAGTATGGGGGCAAGAATTTCCGCGGCGGCGGGAGATCGTCCGCCGTTGCGCATCTCCGGTGGGAGCTTACGCGCAATTGACTACCGCATGCCGGTCGCCAGCGCGCAGGTGAAGTCGTCGATCCTGTTTGCCGGATTTTTCGCCGAGGGCGAGACCCGGGTGGAAGAACCTCTTCGTACTCGGGATCATGGCGAATTGGCCCTCCGAGCGTTTGGCGCGGAGGTTAAGGTTGCCGGTAATGAAGCACGCATTGCTGGTGGGCAGAAGTTGCACGGGATTGAGGCGAGCGTTCCGG
The DNA here is from genome assembly GCA_035631655.1 of Terriglobales bacterium. Taxonomy (GTDB): domain Bacteria; phylum Acidobacteriota; class Terriglobia; order Terriglobales; family Acidobacteriaceae; genus Gp1-AA122. The sequence goes on along the minus strand of DASQIH010000080.1, from coordinate 161,026 downwards.
GCGATATCTCGAGTGCGGCATTTTTTCTGTGTGCGGCGGCGCTGTTTCCTGGCTCTGAACTTACTATCAGCGGGCTGCTGATGAATCCTACGCGGGCGCGGCTGCTGGATATTCTGGTGCAGATGGGAGTGCGAATTTCGGTCACGCAACTGGAGGAGCACCACGGCGAGTTGGTGGGTACCGTGCACGTCGCGGGAGACAAGCTCAAAGGCGCGAGCATCGCGGGGGCCGATACCGCGGCTCTGATCGACGAACTCCCGGTGCTGGCTGCGATTGCGCCTTACAGCGGGGAGGGTATTGAAATTCGGGACGCGCGTGAACTGCGCGTGAAGGAATCGGATCGCATTGCGGTGGTCGCCGCCAATCTTCGGGCGATGGGCGCGAACGTGGAAGAGCGCGAAGATGGCATGAAGATTCCTGGCGGACAGTCGCTGCACGGTGCGGAAGTGGATTCTCAGGGCGATCATCGCATCGCTATGGCATTCAGTATTGCGGCCTTGCGGGCACAGGGCGAGACCAGAATTTTGAACGCGGGGGCAGCGGATGTGTCGTATCCGGGGTTTTATGCGACGTTGGAGCAGGTGATACAGCGTTAAGGGGATTGTCGATTATTGATTGTCGATTGTTTCTGAGCTGGGTTTAATCAACAATCGAAAATCAACAATCGACAATGTGCTTGATATAGTTACCGGCGACCAATTACCACCGTTACCTTCCTGAATATCGCGTCCCGACATGAAAATTGCCGCTGGGGATGGCGTGATTCTGCCTTTTTCCCGCCTATTCAATTTTCGAGGGAGGCACGTGAATGAGATGGAAGCTCGTGATTGCTAGCGTGTTGTTGGCAGCGGTAGCTCAGGCGAAGGACGTCAAGCATTACGAGTCCGGGCAATTGTTGCAGATGGATTCGGTGGAATGCGGCTATGACGAGAAAGACGGCAAAAGCCTTGCCGGCGAGGTGCTGGGCACGGACTCGGGTCACAAGAAGACACATGCCCTATTGTGCCAGGAGTACCTGCTGCAGTCGGATCGCGTGATTTATCGCATTCGTCCAAAAGATGACAAGCATCCGGTGTTACTGCCGGTGGGGGAAAGCGCCCAGTTCCGGATGGACAAAGACAAGATGAAATTGCGGGTGGAAGACCTGGATGCCAAGGAACGCGACTACATCGTGGTTTCTATGATCCCACGTGGCGAGGGGAAGGCTGCCGAAAATATGAACACAGGGGTGAGTCACTCGGAATAGCGGCAACCGGTTTGGCTTGGGCGCAGGCTGTTTACAGAGTCTGCGCCTTTTTGTTTCTGAGCAGGTTGCGGGATATGTACACTGGCAAGTCGATGCTTGGGCTGCGGGTACACGAGAAATACCCAACCCGCGGCCCGCGCATTGGCATCGTAAGTAGTACATCACCAGCAAAAGGTTGGCTTCGCAGCGCTGCTGGTCGAGGCCTAAGACGCGCGATCGGAGAACGTTACCCACATGAAAAGGATTGCATTCGTTGTTGTGGCGGTGGTTTGTACTGGGCCGTTGCTGATGGCTCAGGCGCCAAGCGGCGCAAATGGAGGAGACCGCTTTGAGGCAGGCGTGTTTGCTGACTATTTCATTTTGAGCCGCCCGGGTCCGCACATCAACTTCGTGGGAGTGGGTGCTCGCGCGGGCTTCAATATGGGTTCGCGCTTTCAACTCGAAGGCGAGATGAGCTACGACTTCAAGCGGAACTTCAACAACGCGTTTTCTAACGGCTTCACCACGTCATTGGCGACCACCGAGGTGCGGCCGCTGCATGGGCTGGTTGGTCCGAAATTTAATGAGAAGCTGGGGCCGGTCCGGGCCTTTGTGACTTTCAAAGTGGGGTTCCTCAACTTCAGCAGTTCAACTAAGAACGCGCCCGCTGGCTTCACCAGTGCGCTGGGGGCCATCACGACGGGCGATACGCGCCTGGCTATGTATCCGGGTATTGGCGTGGAAAGCTTCTGGGGGCCCATCGGATTGCGCCTGGATGGCGGAGACGATATCTACTTCGATAAAGGCATGCGCCATAACATCAAGGCCAGCTTCGGACCTGTCATTCGCTTTTAGGAAACTAGCCGACTCCACAATTTGTGAAGCAGCCGTAGGCTGCTTTTCTCTTATCCGGACTAGCGGATTTTTGGCGACAACGCCCGCTGGGTGCTGTGGTAGAGTACTCGGATTCGCCGGTCCTGGCCGGGCCTGTGGGAGCCCCCGGGACTGTAATATCCCGCCTGCAGAAGGAGTCGCCCATGGCAAGGATCTTCGATCTGGTTAGGGATCGCCGGGTTTATTCGATTGAGGCCGACAGAACAGTGGTCGAAGCGGCTCGTTTCATGATGGAGCACAACATCGGAGCGCTTCCGGTGGTGCGCAACGAGGAACTTGTGGGTATCTTCTCGGAGCGTGACATCATGAATCGTGTGGTCGCGGTAGGGCGCATGCCGGGACAAACCAGGGTGTCAGAAGTCATGACCCCGAATCCTCGCTCGGTCACCACCGAAGAGACGATTGACGAATGCCTGTTTCTGATGCGGGAATTCGGCTTCCGCCACTTGCCGATCTGCGAGGGCAGGCAGTTAAAAGGGCTGGTTTCCTTGCGCGATATCCTGCTGCGCAACGCCGGTCAGAGCGACCGCCGCATGGCGGTGTAGCGGGGGGTTCGTCTCGCAGGACTCGCCAATTTTGGACGCCAGCGCAAGCGGCGCGTGGTCTAACCTGAGCAGGCGGTCATAGACCCGCCTCCACACAGCAAGGCCTCCACAGAGCAAAAAGGAAACACCGGCGCGTAGGCTGGTCTTACTTCATATCGTAGTGCGATAGACACTCGCGACAGAACCAGTCTCGTATTTCAGCAAGAGCCTGAGCCATCACTGCAAGCCGCTCTGGGTGACTTTGACGGCACGGTTGGGAGCAGCCAGCGTGGTGAAATAGATACTGGACGCTTGCCCCGACAGGCTCTCATTGTCCATGACAATGCTGCTGGTACCACCGGTCTCAGCTGGACCCGTCGTCATAGTGCTGCCACCGGTGAGGGACATCACGCACCCGGAGCCTGCTCTGCCGACGCAGTTAGAGGTCAATCCAAAGAAGAAGAAATCGGTTCCGCCTGTGCCCACGTTGGGGTTGAAGAATTCGGTGATGGGAGAACACCGAGCCCCCTGATTATTCACGATCTGTGCTGTGCTCGTGGGGGCGGTGTTCAGGGTGGTGCCCACGAAACCAAAGCGGTAGAGGGTGGGCGTTGTGTCGGCAGCCCCGGTGCCACACACCAAGAAAGAGCCGGTAGCGGGAGCGTTAAAGTAGCTGTTATCCGGCGACCCGTCGTAGAGATTTACGGTCGTGCCTGTGGTACTGCCCCGTCCAATGCGAGCGCGGGCTAGCTCAGCCAGCGTCGCCGTGCTCGCCTGAACCAAGACGGCACTGGTGCCATCGTTAGAGGATATGGCGTAAACCACACCGTTGCTCTGATCCACGATGGGGGCGTCCCGGACGGCGCGATTGGTTACCGTAGTTGCCGATCCGACGGCCAAGGTTGCCACCGTCCCAGGGGTCACATAATTAACCGAGCTCAGCCTTCCCACCGCATCGCCCACAAAAAGACGGCCGGTTGTGTAGTCGAGCACGGGGCTGGTGATGGTGTTGCCACCACCGACATTCAATGGCCAGGGTGCCCCAGCCAGAGTCGGCGTTCCGTTAAATACGCCCGTGATCTTGTAGACTCTGCCATTGTTTGCGCCCACGTAGGCGATGTCATTCTTGTAATCAATCCAGGGTGAGGAACGGGTGTTGTTGGCGGCGGCATAGGTCAGGGAGGTCATGGAAGCAGTGTTGCCCACGCCGGGGACGGCTGGTGTCGTCGCTGAGGTTCCGTTTCCAGCGCCCGTCGCCCAAGTCAGCACATGAAAAATGGAGCTTCCTCCCGTCGTTTCTACGAACGCTATCTTTTTTCCATCCAGGGACAATACCGGTGAAGTGGTTATCGTTCCGCCGATTGTGCTGGTGTTATAGGAAAAGAAGACTGAGGGATTGGTCGCATTACATATCCCACCAGGGCCGCTGTACAAGTCATTGAAGGCGATCAAATTGGCTTGTCCGGCGGTGCCGGCCACGGCCAGTCCGAACACCACATAATCGTTGGCGCAATCCGGGAGGGCAGTGGTATCGAAGCTAAATTTGGCAGGCGACATGCCTGCGGCAACCCGACCAGTGCCCAGCGAAACGCTCCAGTCGCGATGAAGCGGAGACTTGTGGTGGGAGCGGAACTCGGACTCACGGTGGGCGGCGGAGTTGGGGAAACGAGCCAGGTTTTGCCGCAGCCACTGGTGAACGACCCTGGGCTCGGCCTCGGCAAGGGCAGGGTTGGTGAGCAGGGCGTTGCCACTGAAGAGAACGTGGGAGTGCGTCCAGTCGTGAGGCAACCCGACACGCTGATGAGTTTGGCTGCCCTCCTGGGCGTTGAGCCCGGAAACAATCATGGCCAAGCCGAGGGCCAATAGCAGACGGACAAAGCAGCTGGACTTGCGACCTAGCGACTTCATTTTCCCACCCCCAAAAGGCCGTTTGCGGCGGACATCCGGCACGGAGTTTACGAAATGCACCCCCTGGCTAAAATCGTCGTAAGTGGACGGAGTGATGTTAATGCGCTGCGCATAAGGATAACACCGGGTGTAGCCAGAGCAAGCAGCGTTTCATTACTTCGGATGTTGACGCTTTCGAATCTTGCCCGTTCAAAAACTTTGACCCTTACCCAATGGATGGTTGGTAGCCGATAATAGAGGTTCTACAAGATTGTGGAGAGCGCTGGGAAAAGCAGATTCCTCGCTTTCGCTCGGAATGACAAGATGCGGGGAAATTCGCGGAGGACGCCGCAAAGAACAGGCCCTGGACTCGCGTTTTTGTTCCATTTTCGGAACAGAGGGTAGATCAGCAGGAGGCAGCGTCTGCAGCTGGGGGGCAGCTTGCCGCGGAGGGTCGCGTGTGTGCTAACGTAATAAGATCGTGGGCGCGTAGCTCAGGTGGTAGAGCAATGCCCTTTTAAGGCATGGGTCGCAGGTTCGAATCCTGCCGCGCTCACCAAAATTCCACCCCACCTTCCAAGCCGGTATATAATGCCCGTCGCTCTGGGCATCTCGGATGTCGCTGACCCAGGCAGCGGGAATTCAGCAACTCGAGCATGCTACCTCGTCGCAAGCAAAGTATTATCGACTCGCGTGACTGGACATTGACACATATTGATGAGCTGCGAGGGGTAATGGAGATTCGGCCCGGAATGGAGTTCGCTCACTTGAGCGACGTCGGCTGCCAGCGCGAGCAGAACGAGGATTCCTCCGGCTACTGGGAGCCGGAAAGGGAAGAGCAGTTCCAGCGCAAGGGCAGACTCGCCATTGTTGCTGATGGCATGGGCGGCTATGAAGGCGGGGAGCAGGCCAGCCAGATCGCGGTCAAGACCGTCTGCGAGATTTACCAGCAGGGGGCGGGGGAGGATCCGCAATCCGACCTATTGCAGGGACTGCGAACCGCGCACGAGCGCATCCAGGAATACGCAATTCTGCATCCCGGTTTTTTTGGCATGGGCACGACCTGCACCGCGGCCTGTGTAATCGGGGCAAAACTTTATTTCGCGCACGTGGGTGACAGCCGCTTATACCTGGTGCGCAGCGAAAGTATTTTGCGGCTGACGCGTGACCATTCGTATGTCAACCGGCTGATCGAGTCTGGTTTGATCCGCGCCGAAGAGGCGGAAGGACATCCACAGAGGCACATTCTCACCGCCGCCCTGGGGGTCGGTCCAGAGTTTACGGCCGATTCGCCCGCCACTCCTCTCGAACTGGAACAGGGAGACATACTTCTGCTGTGTACCGATGGGCTTTGGGGGTTGGTGAACGACGAGGAGTTGCATGCGATTGTCGGGCACGGGACTGCGGCAGAGGCTTGCGGCGAGCTGGTTCGGCTGGCCAAAGAACGCGGCGCTCCCGATAACGTCACCGTGCAGCTGATGCGGATGGCCAACGGGGCGGCGAACCTCTGACCCGAAAAGACTCATAACCATCTTGTCTGTAGCGAATCCAAGCCGAGTCAGGTTCCCACTCTTCTTGTCAAGTCTCTGATTTTAAAGCGTGTAGTCCTAAGGAACAATTTGGAAGGTCCCATCAGGAATTCTTATCTCATGTATCTAAATAAAGTCGATTAGCTTACTAGACTTTTATGCTACAAGATGAACCCGATGAGAGTGTCGCAAAAAGGGCTGTATGCACTGCAGGCCATGATGATGCTGGCGCGGCATTACAGCCAGGGGGCGATCCGGATTCGCGATATCGCCTACGAAGAGAACCTGCCGGAGAAGTTCCTGGAGTTGATTTTGCTAGAGCTGAAGAATGCGCGCATCGTGGAGAGTGTGCGGGGCGCCAAGGGGGGATACCAGTTGCGGCATCCGCCTTCCGAGATTTACCTCAGCGAAATCATTCGTGTGATTGACGGTCCGCTGGCTCCGTTCGGCGATGCCGAGTCGCTGCGCGAACTCATCGATCAGGATCTTCCGCATCGCGCGCTCTACCAGGTTTTTCTGCAAGTGCGGGATGCCGCGGCGCGGATCCTGGAAAGCACCAGCCTGGCCGATATTGCGAAAGCTTCGGAGACCAGGGCCGGTAGAGGGAAATCGCGAAGAAAAAAGAAGGAACCGCGCGTCATGCCCATGATCGTGCACGGCGGCAAGGGGTTCCAGGATGCGTAATTGGGTTGCGGTTCTGCTCGGTTTCATGGTCGGGTTCATCACGGTTGCACAGGCGCAAGCGAACAGCAGCGTGATCCGGGTGGGGGCCTTTCCTAACATTACACATGCGCAGGCGATGATGGGGAAAGCTAATGGCTGGTTCGAAAAGGCTATGGGGCCGCAAGTGAAAATTGAATGGAAAAGCTTCAATGCGGGGCCTTCGGCGATCGAAGCGGTATTTGCAGACGGGATTGACATGACGTATGTCGGGCCCAATCCCGCGATTAACGGCTATGTCCGTTCGAGTGGGAAAGCGCTGCGTATTGTGGCCGGCGCCACCAGCGGGGGTGCGGCGCTGGTGGTGCGCAAGGATGCTGGCATCCAGACGGGGGAAGACTTTCATGGCAAGCGTATTGCCTCGCCGCAAACGGGTAGCACTCAGGATGTCGCCCTGCGCACGTGGTTAAAAGCGCACGGGTTGAAGACCCGCGACAAAGGCGGGGATGTGCAGGTTATTCCGGTGGCCAATCCTGACCAAATCACGCTCTTTGTGAAGGGCGATTTGGACGCCGCCTGGGCGCCGGAGCCGTGGGCTTCCCGGCTGGTTCACGAAGCCAATGGGCGTGTTTTCCTGGATGAACGCGAGTTGTGGCCGGATGGTCAATTCATCACGGCACATCTGATCGTTAGTACCAAGTTTCTGAAAGCGCATCCGGAACTGGTGAAGAATTGGATTCGCGCTCACGTGGAGCTGACCGACTGGATCACCGCAAATTCCCGAGAAGCAAAGCAAATTTTGAACAGCCAGATCCAGAAGGAAACTGGCAAAGCTCTTTCGCCAGAGGTTTTGGACGAAGCTTGGGGCAGGCTGCAAGTCACGTATGAGCCGCTACGGGCTTCGTTGCTGAAAGCAGGGCAGTCGGCATTCGCGGCGGGATTCCTCGGGCGCCAGATGCCAGACCTTTCCGGCCTGTACGATCTCACGCTTCTGAACCAGGTTCTCGCAGAAAAAAGGAAAAAGACCATCCAATGAAACCGAACATGCAGAATGCCATAGTTCAGACTAACCGGGAGGGGTACAGCAGGACGGGCGGCGCGATTCATGGAAAACCGGCGCGGAGTGCCACGGTGCTGCCCTTGCGCGAACCTTCGGCAGGGCTTCCCAAGGTTTCATTGAAAAACGTCTGCTTGAACTACCAAACCAATGGGGGCGAGCCGCTGCAGGCATTGAAGAGCATTGACCTGGAAGTCCGAGCCGGGGAGTTCCTGTGCGTGGTTGGGCCCTCGGGTTGCGGGAAATCCACGCTCTTACACCTGATCGCTGGGTTACAGAGGCAGGCCTCCGGTGAGATACGAGTGGACGACAGGACGGTCGAGGGTGCCGGGACCGACCGTATCCTGATCTTCCAGGAACTCGGATTGTTCCCGTGGCTCACGGTGGCGCAGAACGTTGGGTTCGGGATGAGGATGAAGGGAATCTTCAAGGCGGAGCGCGAGACGCGGATTCGCGAGTACCTGCGCCTGGTGCATCTGGCACAGTTTAAAGACAGCTACATCCATCAGCTCTCGGGGGGCATGCGGCAGCGGGTTGCTCTGGCACGGGCGCTGGCCACGGAACCTGACGTCCTGCTGATGGACGAGCCTTTCGCGGCGCTCGATGCCCAGACCCGTGACCTGCTTCATGATGAACTGGAACGTATCTGGGCGGAAACTGGGCGGACCATCATCTTCGTGACGCACAACGTGCGCGAAGCGGTGCGCCTGGGCGACCGCGTCGTGCTGCTGACCTTCCGTCCCGGACAGATTAAGCGGGAGTACGTGGTCGAGTTGCCGCGTCCGCGGCACCTGGAAGATGTGCACGTGGCGGGAGCAGCGCGCCAGATCCTTGACGATCTGCGCGATGAGATCAACAAGTCTCTGGAAGCGGAGTACGGCGATGAAGCGCGCGCTTAGAAATGTTCTGTTCTATGCGGTCCTGATAGGAGCATGGGTGCTGCTGGCTAAATTGAAGGTGTGGCCACCCTACCTTTTTCCGACGCCGTGGGGAGTGGGCGAGGCGATGTGGGCGGGATTTGCCGACCATAGCTTCTGGATCGCTATCGGCGTGAGCATGAGGCGCATGCTGCTGGGCTACGGACTTTCTGTGGTGCTGGGCATCTTTCTCGGGATGAGCGTGGCCAGCAGCAAGTTTCTGGAGCAAACGCTGGGCGGGTTGCTGGTCAGCTGGCAGAGCCTGCCCAGCATTTGCTGGCTGCCCATCGCGGTGCTGTGGTTTGGGCTTAGCGAGAAGGCAATCCTGTTCGTTGTCGTGATGGGCTCGTTGCTCTCGGTGACCATCAGCATGGAGACCGGACGCAAGCAGCTGCCTAAGATTTATTCCATGGCAGGCCGTAACCTGGGTGCACGGGGAGTGAAATTGTTTCTGAATGTGACTCTGCCCGCGAGCCTGCCTTATATCATTACCGGGCTCAAACAGGGATGGGCGTTTGCCTGGCGGTCCCTCATTTCCGGAGAGATGATTTTCCTCACTCTCGGCCTGGGGCAATTGCTGATGATGGGACGCGATCTGAACGATATGAGCCAGGTGGTGGCCGTCATGATTCTCATCGTTGTTTTGGGCTACATCGTCGACGGACTGGTGTTCCGGACGATCGAAAGACGGCTGCAGCAGCGATGGGGTTTGGCGCCTGCCTGATCGGGTTTCTTTCCAGAGGCAGCCCTATTGACCGGAGGCCCGCCAAATCCTACAGTATTTGCCCGGTGGGATTGAGACCATGATTTCTCGACGCGACTTTTTGAAGGACGCTTCTTTGGCCCTGGCGGCGGCTAGGATGGCTCATCCCATTCTGAGCTGGGCGGCAGACCAGAGCGCCGCGCCGGCGATTCCGGGCGAGGAAGGAATGATCCTGCGCTCCTTCCGCTTTCTGGACTTGGAAATGCCGACGGAGTTCATGAACGCGTGGGTCACCCCAGTGCCGCACTTTTTTGTTCGCAACCACATGTTCGAGCCGAGCACGTTGGACGCCGGCGAATGGCGGTTGAATATTGGCGGGGAGGTGCAGAAGCCGCTCACGTTGAGTCTGGCAGACTTGGGGAAAATCGAAGCGCACTCCGTGACCAACACGCTGGAGTGCGCTGGGAACGGGCGTGCTTTTCAGAAGCCGCATGTGCCGGGGATTCAATGGCAGAGAGGGGCGGTCGGAAACGCACACTTCAGTGGACCTCGGTTGCGCGATCTGCTGGAGCGTGCTGGGGTCAAGGGTACGAGCAAGCACGTCATGTTTCATGGATTGGACGAGGTCCCGGGCAAAGTGCCCCCGTTCATCCGCAGCATTCCGCTGGAGAAGGCGATGGATTCCGACACTCTCGTCGCGACGCAGATGAATGGAGCACCTCTGACGAAGCATCACGGGTTTCCCGCGCGCGCCTTGGTTCCGGGATGGCTGGGCGCGGCGTCGTGCAAGTGGCTTAGTGAGATCAAGGTCCTCGACAAAGAGTTCGAGGGAAACTTCATGAAACCGGGTTATCGGATGCCTAATAAGGCGATTGAGCCCGGAGGGTCAGTCAATCCCGAGGAGACGCATCCGATTACCGCGTTAAACGCTAAGTCTGTCATTGCGAGTCCTAACGACGGCGCGACGCTGAAGCGCGGTGCAGTCCAAATCCACGGCGCGGCCTGGGCCGGTGAAGCGGACGTGGTGAAGGTGGAAATTTCTACCGATTCTGGCGCGACGTGGAGTCCGGCACAACTGGGAAGTGAACATGCGCACTATGCTTGGCGTCTGTGGAACTATTCCTGGAAACCGGCTAAGGCGGGGGATTACGTGATCATGTCGTGCGCTACCGACAGTCAGGGCCGCATCCAGCCCGCCCGCGCCGCCTGGAATCCCAGCGGGTATCTGTACAACGCCATCGACCAGGTGAAGATCCATGTCCAAGGGTAGAGTGTTTACGGAGGTGGTGATCGTCCTCGTTGCCGTGCCTCTCTTGTGGGGACAGGCTGCGCAGGCGCCGGATTTGCCGCCGGGGGATATGCAGGCCAAGGCGCGCACTGCCTGCATGGAGTGTCATGAGTCGCGCATCATCCTGCAGCAGCGGCTCAGCCAGGCAACCTGGGAGAAGGAAGTCGACAAGATGGTCAAATGGGGAGCGGTGGTCGATCCCAAGGACCGCGATGGCTTGATCGATTATTTGAGCACGAATTTTCCAGCCGACAAGGGCCCAGAGCCGGCCCCGCGTGTGCCTGTACAGAAGAAAAAGTAGTTGGGGTGTGTTGAGATTAGTTCAGCCTGGCCAGTCGGCGGGGTCCGTGTTCAGTTCCGGCTCGGTGGGAAGATCGCCGACCATTTCTAGCACGGCTCCACAGTCAGTGACCAGGTCTTCGGCGGGGCGCCCGGGGCGGCGAAGGCGCACCAGAGCGCGAGCCAGGCTGTTGTTGGCCACTTCGAAGGTGCTTGAGCAATTCGTTTTGAGATAAGGCAGGCGATGGATAGAGGGGCCTTGCCCGTCGATTTCGATCTCTGCGTGGCATTCTGCAGAAGCGCAACCATCAAAGCTCCACTTCACTTTCTGGCGGTCGCGGCGGCGCTCGCGCAGATCGCGGAACTCATAGGCCTTTCCCTCATGCCACAACACACCCTTGCGGAACATAAGTCCTAACGGCATTTCGTACACCAAAGCTTCGAAGGTGCTGGCAGGAGCTTGGCCTCTCTTGAAGTAGGCATGCGTCCAGGTCCAGAAATTGCGGTGCCGATATCCGCAGTTGTGACCTTGCAGGCCGTAGCCGAGAGCTTCGCCCCGAAATGTCCGGTCGTCGAAGGAGATTTCGCCGGAAAACACCGCGTCCGAATGCGGCGTGCGCGAGAAACCAATCCAGCCTTTGCCGCTCAGGGTGACATGGAAGTTCGAGTGATACTTGAGATCCCACGTGATGCGGTGACCGCGAACGTCGAGGCGACCACGGCAGGCATCTTCTCCGATCCAGTTTTCGCCGATTTCGAAGTGAAAAGGATTGGCACCGCGTGCACTCAAACGGAATTCCGCGAGCGGAAAGCCTTGGATAAAAGTTTCCGGCTTGCCCGCACGCGGGAACCAAGTGGCCCAGACTTGCACCGGAGCGCCAGCCGGATTGCCTATGCATCCAGCGCGTCCCGGATTCGTGAGCAGGTAACGAAACCACCAGGCACCGCTGGCATCGGACAAGGCGAGACGGAGAAACCACACCTCGTAGCGTCGTCGCATCGAGAGGCGGGAGTAGGCTTGGTTCAGGGTTGGCACAGGAGGAGAGGATAAATGAAGAAGCTTTTAGCTGTTAGCTTTTAGCTCTTAGTTTTCGCGCCGTTCTACGCAGATCAGAAAATCTGCGTAACGTGCGTGTGGGAGGAGGAAGGCACAAATCCCAGGGAAACGAATCCCTAGACCGGGTTTCGCCGTGCCCTCCCCAAAAACCTTCTTTGAAACCGATTCTGAGCGCTAAGAGCTAACGGCTAAGAGATAAAAGCCGAAGCGGCGAAGCGCTATCGACCCAGCGTCCTAGAGTGGTCCAGAGGACGCTACGATAGCGCCGCCTTAAGTGAATGGCACCGAACCTGATAAGAGTCTATGGCGGCGATCTTACCTTTCAAGTACATAGCGTGGTACATGGCGGAAGGGAGGGCTTGTTGAATAAACAGCTCAACCTAATCGCTTTACCAAGGTCCATTCTGAGTGACGGGAAGAATCCATGCATCTCGTCAGAATGCAGAGATCCTTCGCTTGGCTCAGGATGACAACATTCGGAACTAGACTAGGTTTTTTCTACTTCTCCGGTGTCCTCGGCTGGTCGTTCGGGGCGAAGGAGCGGGAACAGGATTACATCACGAATGGTGTGCGAGTCGGTGAGCAGCATGGCGACGCGATCCACGCCAACGCCGACGCCTCCCGCGGGGGGCATGCCGTAGGAGAGTGCGCGAATGTAGTCTTCGTCCATCTGGTGGGCTTCCTCGTCGCCGCGCTCGCGTTCTTTCAACTGCTGCTCGAAGCGGCTGCGCTGGTCTTCGGGGTCGTTGAGCTCGCTGAAACCGTTGGCTAATTCCATCTGCCCGGCGAAAATCTCCCAGCGCTCGGTCCAGTCAGGCTCGTCGGCTTTTTTCTTCGAGAGCGGTGACACGACAAGCGGGAATTCGTAGATGATCGTGGGCTGAGTCAGGTGTTCTTCAACCACGGCTTCAAACAGGTTCGCGATGGTCTTTCCCGCAGGCTCATTCGGATCGTAGGCCATATGGGCGTGCGCCTTGTTAAAGCGCTCGACCAAGGCCTTGACCGAATCATGAGTTGCGAAGTCGGACATCTGCGGTTTGGCTCCGGCGGTTTCGGGCCAATACTTAATGATGGCCTGGCGCATGGTCAGACGTTGCCAGTTCGAGGTGGCCCAATCGATCTCGTGTTCACCGAACTTCACCTTGGTTCCGCCGGTGACATCGATGGCGGCCTGGGTGAGAAGGTTTTGCGTGAGCTCCATTACTTCGCGATAGTCGGCATAAGCCTGGTAGAACTCAAGCATGGTGAACTCGGGGTTCCAGCGCCAGCCTAGACCTTCGTTGCGGAAATTGCGGTTGATCTCGTACACGCGATCCAATCCGCCTACCGTGAGCCTTTTCAAATACAGCTCGGGTGCGATGCGCAGATAAAGCTTCATGTCGAGCGTGTTGTGATGCGTAATGAAGGGGCGCGCGACCGCTCCGCCCGGGATCGGTTGCATCATGGGCGTTTCCACTTCGACGAAACCGCGGGAATCCATGAAACGCCGAAACGACTGGACTAAGCGGCTTCGTTTCAGAAAGACTTCGCGCACCTCAGGGTTCATTATGAGATCGACGTAACGCTGGCGATAGCGCAGTTCCACGTCGGTCAGGCCATGCCATTTTTCGGGCAACGGGAGCAGATCCTTGGAGAGGAAAGTGATCTCCTCGACGTGGACAGTGAGTTCTCCAGTGCGGGTGCGGAACAGGTAGCCGCTCACGCCGATATGGTCGCCTAGGTCGAGCAGCTTGTAGAGATCGAATCCCTTTTCGCCAACCGCGTCCTTCTTGACATAGATTTGCAGGCGCTGCCCGGCTTGTTGGAGGTGGGCGAATCCGGCCTTGCCCATCAGGCGGATGGCCATGATTCTTCCCGCCACGCGCACATTGACCCGCGGGTTCTCTAATTGCTCGGCGGTTTTCGGATCGTATTCGGTCAGAATCTGCGGAACCGTGTGCGTAGAATCGTAATGGCGGGGATAGCTTTCTTGGCCGAGAGCTTGGATTTTTTTCAGCTTCTCGCGGCGGAGCTGATAGATATTTTCGTCGAGGGCCAAGGCTTCCTTAATGGACGGGGTCCGAGCTTGAATTGTGAAACAGGATTATAAATTAACCGCAGAGAACACCGAGGAATTGTCGATTGTCGATTGCCAATTGAAAAACCGAGATTCCTCGCTTCGCTCGGAATGACAAGGGTGAGGCAATGAGATTCCTGCTTCGCTCGGAAGGCGTAAGGGATGGTAGAGATGAGAAGGCGTAAACAGTGCTAGAGATGACCAGGCGTGAGGCTGGGCTGGTAATGAGCGGTTTGGCAATTGGCAATTGGAAATTGGCAATTGACAATCGGCAATGACTACGTGTTGTCCATCACAGAACGCGGTGAGCCGTGCTTCTTGAAGGTATGCGCGTTCAGGGAGTAGTATTAATGGTTCTCCCTTCATAACAGGCAAGTGGTTCGAGGGAATTGATGCCGCAGAACTATGTACCTATTTTTATATTTGTAGCGGTGATCGGAGTTCTGCTCCCGGTTACCCTGTTGGCGGCCAAACTGGTTCGCCCGGAAAATCCTCACAAGACCAAATTGATGCCGTATGAGTGCGGCATTGACCCCGTGGACAACGCGCGCGGCCGTTACACCGTCCGTTTTTACATCGTCGCCATCTTGTTCGTGGTCTTCGACGTGGAGACCATCTTCCTGTTCCCCTGGGCGGTGCAGTTCAAGGCTCTCGGCCTGTTCGGTCTGCTGGAGATGTTTATCTTCCTGGGTATCCTAGTAATTGGGTATTTGTGGATCTGGAAGAAGGGCGCCTTGGAATGGATTTAGAAGTCGAGCTCTTAGCTCCTAGCTTTTAGCTTTGTTTCGGGTGCCGGCTACGGCTTATTCGAACCGTCGATCAGTGATCAAGATCACGTGCGAATGTGACGCAGTTCCGTTGACGAGTGCCGTAATTAGCTGTTAGAAGTTAGCGTTCTTTCAACAACTTGCAGCGCCGGAGAGTGCACGCTTCGTAGTATGCCTGACGACAACAAGTCCACTACACCGCCGCCGCCGGGCGGGGAACAGAAGCCGGCGGCGGAGAAGCAATCCGGCGCGGTTCAGCCCACTGCTGCGGCGAGACCACCTAGTCCCGCCCCTGCTCCTCCAAAACCTGCGGCTCCGGCCAAGCCTGCCGGTCCGGTTCCAGTGCCGTGGGATTCGCCCATGGTCGCCAAGCTCAAGCGGCAATATGGTTCCGGCATCGAGCCTCTGACCTACCTGGGCCAGAACTACATGGCGGTGGACCGGTCGTTGCTTCCCGAGCTTCTTCAGGTCTTGCGTGACGAGGAGCAGTTCGACTATTGCGTGGACATCACTGCCGTCCATTATCCCAAGCGGGAAAAGCAGTTCGACGTCGTGTGGATTCTGTATTCCTTTCCGCGAAATGAGCGGATTCGGGTGAAGACCACGATTGCGGATGGCGAGTCCATTCCGAGCGCCACATCGATCTGGGCCACGACCAATTGGCTGGAGCGCGAGGTGTTCGACATGTTCGGGATCCAGTTCGACGGACATCCGGACCTGAAGCGAATCCTGCTGCCCGACGGCTGGAAGGGACATCCTCTGCGCAAAGATTACGGGATCATCCAGCAGGACAAAGAGTGGGTGCAGATCAACCTGGGAATCGAGAGCGGCCAATGACCGATACGACGAAATATCTCTCGCACCTGGAGCTGGGCGAACGCGACGAGACCTTCCTCGATTCCAACGAACTCATCATTAATATGGGGCCGCAGCATCCGGCCACGCATGGCGTGCTGCGCGTCATCCTGAAGCTGGACGGCGAGAAGGTTCTGGGTACGGAGTGCGTGATTGGCTACCTCCACCGTGGTGTGGAGAAGATTGCTGAGAACCGCACCTACGCGATGTTCAACCCGTACGTGGACCGCATGGATTATGTGGCGGCGGTCTCCAATGGATTAGGCTATTGTGAGGCGGTCGAGAAGCTGCTCAATATCGAAGCGCCGCCGCGCGCGAAATATATCCGCGTCCTTCTCACGGAGCTGAATCGGATCGCCAGCCATCAACTTTGGCTGGGTACCCATGCTCTCGACATCGGCGCCATCACGCCGCTCTTCTACACCTTCCGCGATCGGGAAGAGATTCTCAAGATTTTCGAGAAGTATTGCGGGGCGCGCCTGACTACGCACGCCTTCCGTATCGGCGGCTGCCAGTACGAAACCTACGACGGTTTCGAGCGTGATGTTAAGAAGTTCGTTGACTTCGTTCGACCCAAGATCGATGAGTACGAGGAGCTGCTCACCACGAACCGCATCTGGGTGGAGCGCACCAAGGGTGTGGGCGTTATTTCGGACAAGGACTGTATCGCACTAGGTGTGACCGGACCGGTGCTGCGAGCCAGCGGCGTGAAATGGGACATCCGCAAGGCGCAGCCTTACGCGGCATATTCCAACATGGATTTTGAAATCCCCACCGGCCAGAACGGCGATACCTACGACCGGTATCTGGTGCGGATGGCCGAGATGCGGCAATCGCTGCGCATCATCAGCCAAGCGGTGGAGAAAATTCCTGAAGGGCCGATCATGGCCAAGATTCCCAAAGTTCTCAAGCCGCCGGTGGGCGAGATCTATCACTCGATCGAAGCGCCGAAGGGGGAGCTGGGATACTTCATCGTGAGTGACGGCTCTACGCAACCTTATCGTGTTCGCGTGCGGCCACCGTCCTTCGTGAACCTGCAAGCACTCGATCTTATGGTGCGCGGGCAACTGGTCGCCGACGTGATTGCCGTGATCGGCACGCTGGACATCGTTTTGGGCGAGGTGGATCGCTGATGCTCGATTACGTCACCTCTTATTTAAAGAGCGATGCCACTCCTGGGGCCGCCGGGAACATGCTGTGGGCCTTCATCTACATCATGCTGATTTTTCTTGGCCTGTCCATCGCGGTGATCGCGATGAACTGGCTGGAGCGCAAGGTCCTTGCCCACATGCAGGTCCGCCTGGGGCCGATGCGCGTTGGTCCGCATGGGTTACTGCAGCCTATTGCGGATGCGATCAAGCTGCTTATCAAAGAAGACATCATGCCCACCGAAGCCGACAAGATTGTCTTCTGGGTGGCGCCGCTGATCGTGGTCACCGCTGCCTTCACGACTTTTATTGTTGTGCCCTTCGGTCCGCAGCATGCCGTCACCGACATGAACATCGGCATCCTCTTTATGCTCGGGGTTTCCTCGCTGGGCGTGCTGGGGATCGTGATGGCGGGTTGGGCGTCGAACTCCCACTATCCTCTGATTGGTGCGCTACGCTCCAGCGCGCAGATGGTCTCCTATGAAATCGCCATGGGCCTGGCGGTGGTTTCTGCGGTACTGATGACCAGCTTGCACGGAGCTGGAATTTATGCGACGGGCGGCGGTTCCGGCATGGGTACGCTCAGCATGATCGAGATCGTAAGGGCGCAGCAGGAGCAGCAAACCTGGTTTGCCTTCAAGTTCTTCCCGCTGGGGCTGATCGCAATGTTCGTTTTTGGCGTCGCCATGGTTGCCGAAACCAATCGTGCTCCTTTTGATTTGCCGGAAGCCGAATCCGAATTGACTGCCGGCTTCCATACCGAGTACAGCGGATTCCGCTGGTCTTTATTTTTTCTTGCCGAGTACTCGGCGATGCTCGCCGTCTCGTCCATCCTGGTGACGCTATGGTTGGGCGGGTGGTTGCGGCCATTTCCCAATCTGCTCACCGGGCCCACCTGGGATCTGGTGTTCTCGTTATTTCCCGGGCTAACCTTCCTGGCGCTTGCCGGCCTGACCTTCTTCAGCGCAGCGCGCATGCCCAAGATGCGCTACTTCCGCGTGCAGACGATGGGGCTGGCGGGATTTGGCGCGCTATTGGGGCTAATTGGACTGATCCTGTTTATTCCTCCGGTGCGCGACCGCGTTCAGGACATTTACTGGTTTGTCGCCAAAGTGGCGGTGTTCATGTACCTCTACATCTGGTATCGCGGCACGTTCCCACGTTACCGGTTTGACCAGCTGATGAAGGTGGGATGGAAAGTGCTATTGCCCATCGGGCTGGGTGTGCTGATCGTGACCGCGATCGTGGGGGTGCTCTGATATGGCGCCGGTAGCCACTCCGTTTTTCTTCTACCTTCTATCCGGGCTGGCATTGATTAGCGGCATCCTGGTAATCACCCGACGAAACCCGGTGCACTCGGCACTGGCGCTGATCGTGACTCTGCTGGCCCTGGCCGGGATCTACCTGATGCTGTATGCGCCATTTGTTGCCGGCGTTCAGATCATTCTTTATGCGGGCGGCATCATGGTGCTGTTCTTGTTCGTGATCATGCTGGTCAATGTAGGGCGCGTCGAAAAAGAAAGGCAGTTCAACAAGCAGTGGTTGGTCGCGGTTGTAGCCAGCTTCGGGCTGGGCATTCTTTTCGTGAAAGTTTTTACCAGCAGCAAAATTCTGACGGAGCTGCTGAAGAAGCCCATGGCGCAGCTTCAGGAGGCGAGTAACACTCAGCAGGTGGGATTGTTGCTGTACGGGCAATACATGTTGGCGTTTGAAATTGCGTCGTTGCTGCTGCTGGTCGCGATCGTGGGCGCAGTGGTGATGGCGAAGAAGAGAATCTAGTACCGAGTACCGAGTACCGAGTACCCAGAAAGAAATTGGCTGATGGGCAGGCGTAAGGAAATTTGGTCAAGCTGTTTGGTTTTAGCTGGGTGCTGAGTCCTGAAACTGAGAACTGATTTATGGTTCCAATCACACCGATTCATTACCTGATTCTGGCTGCGGCGCTGTTTGCGTTAGGCACCATCGGTGTGCTCACGCGGCGCAACGTGGTTATCGTGCTGATGTCCATCGAACTTATTCTCAATGCGGTGAACCTTAACCTGGTGGCGTTCTCACGCATGTGGGGACTGCAGGGGCAGGTGTTCGCCATCTTTGTTATTACCGATGCCGCCGCAGAAGCGGCCGTCGGACTGGGCATCCTGATCGCCTTTTTTAGAAATAGAGAGACGGTCAATGTGGATGAAGTCGATTTGTTGAAGTGGTAGCTAGGAGCTAGCGGCTCGACTATGTTCTTTCTCGACCACATCTGGCTGATTCCGCTGCTGCCGGCGTTTGGGGCGGCGATGATGTTTTTCTTTGGCCGCAAGCTGCAGAAATCGGCCGTGAGCGCGGTGTGTGTGGGCGTGGTGGTGGTGTCGTTCCTGTGGGCGTGCGGGTCGGTCTGGGAATACACGGATTGGGCGGCCCTGCATGGGCATGAGCCCTATCAGCAGATCCTCTATACCTGGCTGGGTACCGACACCGGCCACTTGAATTACACCACTTACCGCGGGACACCTGCTCCGCTCCAGGCGGATGCCGGCTTCCTTCTCGATCCGCTTTCCAGCATCTGGCTGCTGTTTGTGACTGGCGTCGGCATGCTGATTCACATCTACTCGATCGGGTACATGGGGCACGAGGGCGGTTATTACCGATTCTTCGGCTATATGAACCTGTTCATGTTCTCCATGCTGACACTGATACTGGGGAACAACTATGCCGTCATGTTTGTGGGCTGGGAAGGCGTGGGGCTGTGCTCGTATCTGCTGATCGGGTTCTACTTCCATCGTAAGTCGGCGAGCGACGCTGCCAACAAAGCTTTCATCGTGAACCGCATCGGTGATGCCGGCTTTCTGCTGGGCATGTTCACGATCGCCTGGTACTTCGGCTCCTTCCGGTTTACGGATGTCAACGCGCTAGCCCGGAGCGGACATTTCCAGATTGGCGATCCGATCATTACAGCGGCGACTCTGCTGCTGTTTGTCGGCGCATGCGGCAAATCGGCGCAGCTTCCTCTCTACGTTTGGCTGCCGGACGCGATGGAAGGGCCGACACCGGTCTCGGCTCTGATCCATGCCGCAACCATGGTGACTGCGGGTGTCTACATGGTGGCGCGGTCGAATGCGTTGTTTGTGCTTGCGCCCACCTCGATGAAGACGGTTGCGATCGTGGGGGCGCTGACCGCGATCTTTGCGGCGTCGATCGGGCTGGTGCAGAACGATATCAAGCGTGTGCTGGCATATTCCACGGTTTCCCAGTTGGGTTACATGTTTTTGGCCCTTGGGGTGGGCGCGTTTGCGGCGGGCGTCTTCCACGTGTTCACGCATGCGTTCTTCAAGGCGCTGCTGTTCCTGGGCGCGGGCTCGGTGATTCACGCTATGAGCGGCGAGCAGGACATGCGCAACATGGGCGACCTGCATGCGCGCACGCCGGTTACGCACCGGACGATGTTCATCGCTACCTTGGCCATTGCCGGGATTTTCCCGTTCGCGGGATTTTTCTCGAAGGACGAAATCCTATGGCAGGCGTGGTCCTCGGAAGGCGGTGCCTACCGCTTGCTTTGGCTCATCGGAGTCGTCACTGCGTTCATGACCGCGTTCTACATGTTCCGGCTGATGTTCCTGACGTTCCACGGGCGGCCGCGCATGAGTCACGAGGTGGAGCACCACATTCACGAGTCGCCGAAGTCGATGACTGGCCCGCTGGTGGTTCTAGCTATTGGGTCGATCTTCGCCGGATTGCTCGGAGTCCCGCATAGCTTGGGCGGCTCGAACCGGTTTGAAAAATTCCTGGAGCCGGTGTTTGCCCGCGAAGCCACGGTTGTGGGTGAGGAGAGGCCCGCACAATTGGCTGCGGGAGCCAAAGAACAGGAGCGCACGAATCCCCAAGAGTACTTACTCATGTTCTTGTCGCTCGGCCTGGCGGTGGCAGGCTGGGGTCTGGCTTGGACAGCGTATCGCAACGCCGACAAGGGGTATGTCGAGCCGCTGGCCGCCACAGTTCCACCCCTGTACACGGTGATGCTCAACAAGTACTACGTGGACGAGGGATACGACTACGTCTTTACCGGCCGGCGAAAACTTGGCCCGGTGCGGTTGGGGGTCATGGGTCTGGGTGAAGGTTCGTCATGGTTCGATTCCCGGGTGATTGATGGCACGGTCAACGGGGCCGGATGGATAACGCGACTGAGTGCCAGGCTTTCTATCTGGTGGGATACCTGGGTTATTGACGGGATTGGTGTTAATGGTCCCGCGATTGTCGCGCGCCTGCTTTCGTATCCGGCGCGCCTGCTGCAATGGGGCCTGGTACAGTGGTACGCATTTGTGATGGTGGCGGGCTTGCTAGGTTTCGTTTTCTATTACGCGTATCGGTAAGTGATGTAGCGCCGACGAACGGCGTAAAGCCACCGAGACGGCGGCGCTACCAAGTGAAAATTATGCAGAGTCACATTCTTTCGATCATCCTATTCACGCCGCTGGTGGGCGCGATCCTGCTCCTGTTTGTGCCTAAGGAGAACAAAGACGCGATTCGCTGGATCGCGAACATGTTTGCCTTGGCCGGGTTCATCGTTTCTTTGCCGCTGGTGCCGTGGTTCTGGGCACAGCGCTTTGAGCCGGGCGTGAAGTTTGTCTATGAAGCAGGGCAGTGGTTGCAGAGGCCCGGCACCTTCAAATTCGTCGAAGGAACGCCGAATACCTGGATCCCTTCCATCGGCTCCGGCTACCTGCTGGGGATTGACGGCATTTCTTTCCTGCTGATCATGTTGACCACGATGCTGGGCTGGGTCTCGATCCTCTCGTCGTGGACGGCGATCCAGGAGCGCGTGAAGGAATACTACATCTGGTTTCTGGTACTGCAGACCGGCATGCTGGGCGTCTTCATGGCTTTGGATTTCTTCCTGTTCTTCGTTTTCTGGGAAGCCATGCTGGTGCCGATGTACCTGCTGATCGGCATCTGGGGCGGGCCGCGAAAGCTTTACGCTGCGATTAAGTTCTTCCTGTACACGCTGCTCGGTTCCGTGTTGATGCTGTTAGCGATTCTTTTCCTGTATTTCAATCACCATACCGTCACGGGCGTTTACACCTTCTGTCTAACCGCGCTCTACGAGACGGCGCCGAAGATTCCGTTCCAGTACGCCATCTGGCTGTTCCTGGCGTTCTTTGTCGGATTCGCGATCAAGGTGCCGATGTTTCCGTTCCACACCTGGCTGCCGGATGCGCACGTCGAGGCACCGACTGCCGGCTCCGTTATTCTGGCCGGCGTTCTGCTGAAGATGGGGACTTACGGCTTCATTCGCTTTGCCTTGCCGTTCTTCCCGAATGTTGTCATGAACCCAAAAGTGCGCGGCTGGATGATTGGACTCTCCATCATTGGCATCATCTACGGTGCGCTGGTCTCGCTGATGCAGAAGGACATGAAGAAGCTGGTAGCGTACTCCTCGGTGAGCCACCTGGGCTTCTGTACGCTGGGCATCTTCGTGCTGAATTCTGCGGGCTTGAGCGGATCGGTGTTGCAGCAGATCAACCACGGAATCTCTACGGGTGCGTTGTTCTTGATTGTGGGCATTCTGTACGAGCGGCGGCACACGCGTGAAATTTCGGAGTACGGCGGCATCTCCAATGTGATGCCGGTCTACGCCACCATCACCATGATTATGTTCCTGTCGTCTATGGGACTGCCGCTGCTGAATGGGTTTGTGGGCGAATTCACCATCCTGCAGGGAACATTCATGGAGAACCGGCTGTGGGCGGGGCTGGCCGTGATTGGAGTGATTCTGGCCGCAGCTTATCTGCTCTGGCTCTATCAGCGGGTCTTCTTCGGGACAGTTACCAATCCTAAGAATGAAAAGCTGATGGACCTGACACCGCGCGAGGTGCTGACCTTTGTACCGTTGGTCATCATGGCATTCTGGATCGGCCTCTATCCCAAGCCGTTCTTCCAGATCATGGAGCAGCCGGTCAACCAGATTGTGCAGGACGTGCGCAGCGCGCAAGCCAATGTAATGGCGGAATCGCCGATACAAAAACCGGTTGAGCGTGTGCCGGCTTCGAAAACTTCAGCGACGGCCGTGGCCGTGCCAGTGGCGGCGAGGGGGAAGAAATAGTGCCGGTCTCGATCGCCCAATTCTTCCAGCGCAGCGACTACCTGATGGCGCTGCCCATGATCCTGCTGACGATCTTTGCGCTGGGCATCCTGCTCATTGACTTGATGCTGCCGGAAGAATGGAAGTGGGCGAATGCAGTGACCGCCTTTGTGGGTGTGCTATTTGCAGCCGCAGGGCTAGTCAAAGTGCAGTTAGCCCTGGCTGAGGCGCATCGGCCAATGGTTCCCGCTTTTATGAACTCCATGGTGATGGATCCCTTCGCCATTTATTTCTGGTACCTGTTCCTGGCGGGGGCTGCAGTTGCCATCCTGATGTCGGTCCACTACATGGATGTGGAGCGTGAGCATCACGGTGAGTTCTACGCGCTGATCCTGTTCTCGGTGGTGGGCATGATGTGCATGGCCTCGGGCTGGGACGTGGTGCTCATCTTTATTGGCCTGGAACTGATGGCCATTTCCACCTATGTGCTGGTGGGCTTCTTGCGGCGAGATCGGCGGTCGAACGAGGCCTCTCTGAAGTACCTGTTGCTGGGAGCATTCTCTTCCGGAATTTTCGCGTATGGGCTGTCCCTGCTCTATGGACTGACGGGAAGCACGAACCTGGTGATTATCCGGCAGCAGTTGGGGCGGCAGCTGGCCCTCTCGCAGGGCCATGTTGATCCGGTGGCCGTGCTGGCTCTGCTGACGGTGGCCACGGGGTTGTTGTTCAAGATTGCAGCCGTGCCTTTCCATCAGTGGGCCCCGGACGCTTATGAAGGTGCGCCGACCAGTATCACCGGGTTCATGTCGGTGGCAGTGAAATCGGCAGCCTGGGCGATGCTACTGCGGATTCTCCTGCTGGGGCTGATGCCATTGCACAAGATCTGGGTTCCGCTGCTGGTTTTTGTGTCGGTTGCCACCATGACTGGCGCTAACCTTGCCGCGCTGACTCAAAATAACCTGAAGCGATTGCTGGCTTACTCTTCGATTGCGCACGTGGGCTACATGCTGTTGGGTCTGATTAGTTTCGGATCGGCTAACGGTCCGGCGGGAATCGATGGCATTAAAGGTATCCTGATTTATCTGCTGGTCTACACGTTCATGAACCTGGGTGCGTTCGCAGTGATCACCTCGCTGCGGCGGCGCAATGTGATCGGAGATGAAATTGACGATATCGCCGGGCTATTCTCCCGGGCGCCGGTCGAAGCGATGCTGATGCTGGTGTTTCTGTTGTCGCTGGCTGGGATTCCGCCATTGGCCGGCTTCTGGGGTAAGTACTTCATCTTCCTGAGCCTGATTGAAACCGGCCACTATGTGCTGGCCTCGCTCGCCGTGCTGTATGCGGTTTTTGGTCTCTACTACTACATGCGCATTGGCAATGCTATGTTGATCCGGCCGGCGTTGGACAAGGAACCGGTCACGATCGGCGGTTCGATGGCTGTGGCTCTGGGCGTCACAGCGCTGGCTACGCTTTTCATCGGGATTTACCCCGAGCCGTTCATCCGGGCAGTGAACTGGTCGCTGGGATTGTCGCAGCATCCGGCGATCGCGCAGCTTGTAAAATAGTCGTTGGTCTTTGGTCGTTGGTCGTCGGCGGAACTCAATTGCGAACGACTAACGACCAATGACCAACGACGATCATCCCGACAATCCCCCCGGGAAAAAGAACTTCGTGGTGCAATTGGCGCGCTACAGCCAGTTGGCATTCGTCTTGCCGGCGGCCACCGTGGCGGGGTGGTTGATTGGGGCTGCTTTGGACAAGTGGCTGCACACGACCTGGCTCTATCTCGTCGGGTTATTGTTGGGCATTGTGGCTGGTTTCGTGGAACTGGTGCGTACGGTCACGTCGGATTCGGAGAAGTGAGTTGGCATCGGGGGAAGCCGGCGTTGTATCCTGCCCTGGAATGCAGGATTTCTTAAAATCACCTTTATATGCAAAGGCGCTGCGGCGAGAGCTGGCCTTGCGCAATCGGGAGTATGCCAGCCGCTGCGGCTTGTTTTATCGCGAGAGCATCGGTTCGCGGGTCGTATGTTATCCGGCCAGCGACCAGGTGACGCAGCATGGAAACTTCCTTCCTGAGGCATACCAGGCCATCCTGAAAAATCCCGACTGGCGCAGGCGGCTGGAGAAACCGCATACCTCGGCGCATCGCGCGTTGCCGCGAGATGGACAGCGCTGGCGGGAACTGGACTCCAGCACCAGCTCCGATGCGTTGCTGATGAATGTCTTCTGTTTCCCCGCGACTCTGGAAGAAGAGCACGTGTTCAGCCTGTTGGGCGTGGAACTGGGAGCGGCGCCGCAATTCGGATTCAAGGCGCGAGTTCCTTTGGTAAATGGACAGGCGGATCGCACGGAAGTGGACATGCGTTTCGGTGATTTGCTGGTAGAAGCCAAGCTGACGGAAAGCGATTTTCAGAAAAAGTCTGCGGGCTGCGTCGAGGCGTACCGTGATTTCAGGGAAGTGTTCGACCAGCGTAATCTGCCGAGAGAGAAGGACTGCTATCTTTCGTATCAGCTGATCCGGAACGTGCTGGCGGCCCACGCCTCGGCTGGCCGCTTCTGCGTGATGCTGGATGCGCGGCGTCCCGATTTGCACGAGGCCTGGTACGCCATTCTGCGCTGTGTCCGCATTCATGACCTGCGACTGCGGTGCAAGGTGCTGACGTGGCAGGAGCTGGCAGAGGCGCTTCCGACTAAGCTTCAGGCATTCCTGGCTGAGAAATACGGAATCCTGAACAAAGCGGGGATGCCACGAGGCGCGTCATTACTGGCGGGGAAAAGCCGCAGGGGCTGAATGCAGCGGCTAAAGCCGCACATATTTTAAGCGACTTACGGCACCGCTGAAGCGGTGCCCTGATACGAATCGGAGGTTTGTGAACAGTTCAGACGCCCCGGTGTGGCCCGGGCTTGACCCGGGGGCACGCGGGCCGGAGACCCGCCGCCAGAGGGCTAAGCCGCGTGTCTTCCGGTGGATTTCTGAGAATGGAAACTGCGACTAAATCTGAAACTTTTTACGCCGGGGCGCTGGAACGGATTCGTTCGTTCATGGTGGGACTTGCGGTTCTCCTCAGCGTTGCGGTTTGGGCTTACTTCGGATGGCGTGCGGCTCTGGGATTCGTGCTGGGATGCGGCATTGCCTATCTGAATTTCCACTGGTTGAAACGCGTGGTTACCGCGATGGCGGACCGGATCACGCAAACCGGGAAGCGCGAGTCCAGCAAGGGAATCGTGTTGCGCTTTCTACTGCGCTACTTTTTGATGGGTGTCGGAGCCTATGTTATATTGAGTGTTTCTCCCGCGAGTCTCTACGGGCTCCTGACCGGCCTGTTCCTGCCTGTAGCGGCGATCGCGTGCGAAGCCGGTTACGAGTTGTACGTGGCCGTAGCACGTGGACTTTAACAATTCCCCAAAGACTAGCAGTCGATAGCTGAGATGCCGGAACAACTCTGGTTTACGCAACTCCTGAACCATGCCTTCGCCGCGCCAGTCACGGCTTTGCTGCGGGCTCTCCACATGGAGCCGAGGTATCCGCAGGCGCCGATTACAAACGCGGTGGCGATGGAAGTGGTTGTGTTCGGTTTCCTGTTGATCCTATTTCTGCTGGTTCGGTCGCGGCTGTCGGTGGATCGGCCGGCGGCGCTTCAGCACATTTTCGAAGGGGTTCATGGGTTCATTGAAGGGCAGAGTGAGGAAATCATCGGGCATCACAGTTCGGGATTTACTCCTTTTCTGGTAGCGCTGGGACTTTTCATCCTGATCTCGAATTTGCTCGGCCTGATTCCCGGTTTTGAATCGCCGACCGGCGCCAGTCCGACTGTGCCGCTGGGCTGCGCCGTTTGCGCGTTCGTCTACTACCAAACGCAGGGGTTCCGGCGTCATGGGATCGCTTACCTGAAGCATTTCATGGGACCTATGTGGTGGCTGGCGTTCATCATGGTGCCCATCGAACTCATCAGCCATTTAGCCCGTATGTTGTCGCTTACGGTTCGTCTTTTCGCCAACATGTTCGCAGGCGACATGGTGACGTGGGTATTTTTCTCACTGGTTCCGATCGGCATACCGGTGGTGTTTCTGGGCCTGCATATTGGCGTGTCGTTTCTGCAAACCTACATTTTTGTTCTGCTGACCACCGTGTACCTGCAGGGAGCGGTGGCGGAAGAACATTAAAAGTAGCTAGGAGTTAGGAGCTAGTCGCTAGCGACAAGCTAGCCCCTAACTACCAGCTACTAGCTACTGGTCGCCTCCAGCGTGAGGGCGTCTGCACGAGGATGACGTCAACCACCTCCTGGCGGCAATTCATACAAGGAGAGAAAACACCCATGCGTAAACTGAGCTACTTGTTCATGGTTCTGTCGGCAATGTGTTTTGCGATGCCGGCATTCGCACAAGCAGGGGGCGGCGGCGGAATGACGCATGCCGACTGGGTTGCTATTACTTCCGGCTTCGCTATGGCCATTGCCTCCGCCGTTTGCGGACTAGGCCAGGCGAAAGCCACAGCCGCGGCCGCCGAAGGCTTGGCGCGCAATCCTTCGGCGCGCCCGGGAATTCAGCTAGCCCTGATTCTGGGCCTGGCGCTGATCGAATCGCTGGCGTTGTACACGCTGGTCATTATTTTTGCCAAAGTGTCGTAGCAGAGAGCTGATGCAGCGGCTGAAGCCGCACATATGTTAAGCAGCTTACAGCACGTCTGAAGACGTGCCCTGATACGAATCGCGATGGTTTTCAGCAGGCTCAAAGCCTCTGCAAAGCAGAGGCTTTAAAAGCCTCTGCAAAGCAGAGGCTTTTCTTTGGTGTGCCGATTGGTGGGATATGCGAGAGGGAGCGCGGCTCCACCGGAAATGCCGGGCCAGCCACTCCCGAGCTGAGCACCGACTCACGCAGTGGGGGCGTGCTGCTCCTGGAGTCTTTCTTCGCGCTCGAGGTCGTGGCAAAGCGCCTTGATTCTGACAAAGCGGAAATCGTAATCGCGCAGCTCGGGTTCGGTGAGGTGCAGAAGGTTCTGGTCTTCCAGAGTGTCAAGCTGTCGCTGAATCAAGACGTTTAATTGCCGTGCAATAGCGGTGATGCGGTCGTTCGCCATACTATCCTCCGCACTACTAAAAAAAGGAGGCCCGACTTGCTGACTATCATTCTGGCAAAGGCGGAGTGGGCCAAGCTGTAGGCGCGGTCACAATCGATAGTGACGTGAATCACAGGGGAAGTTAGGGGGAGGCGAGCGGAAGGACCGGTGAAAAGGTCCAAAAATAGGAATGGCAGACGCTGGATTTTTGGATCACCCAGCGCCTGCCTCGCTTCGCGTCGGTTTATGCGCAGTGACTACTTTATACTGTCTTGGCGCCCAGATTCGCAATCAAGCTGATACCTTAGGGGCATCGGGAAAATCCTGTAGAAAACGTGGCTTCCCGAGACTCGGAAAGAAAAGACAGGTCTCGCGCAGGGTTGACCGGGGATTTCGGCTGAACGGGAGCCTAGATTTCCACCGCAAGGGGTGTGCAGGACCTCAATATACAGGATTCTCTGTATTCCTTTTTTGAACAACTCCATGAGATAAGACTGTAAGCGATTGAGAGCACTCTGATTACTCCGTCTGAGGTACCTCCGTGGTGTCGAATTGCGCCAATCCAGCCTGTGCAACCCCTCTCCGCTATCTGCGAGACGGAAGACTCTATCAGTTTGAGGTGAAATCCCTGGATAATCCTGGGGCCAATCCTTTGGTCTCGGAAAATGGCAACAAGAAGAGATCTTCCCGGCAGGTGTGGCATTTCTGGCTATGTGGGCAATGCTCATCGAACCTGACGCTTAAGTTCGATCAGCGCGGGGGCTTAAAGCTTATTCCGTTGTACGCCGCCTATACCCACTAGGCGGACTACTGGTTCTCCACCTTTAGGTTGTCGGTCACAGAGAAGACGCCGGGGACGCTCGTGGCCTGCATCTTGGCTATTTGCTTGTCCATTTGGCGGGCGACAACGCCTTCCAGGGTGACATGCCCGTTGTTCACGATGATGTGAATGGGGGGAACAGCGCGCAGTTCGTATTGACTGAGCACCTCATTACCATAAATAGCGCGATAGACGGCGCGCCGAATGCGATCGTCATTGGGAGACGGCGGCAGGACCTCGATCTTGTTAACGACTTTCTCCACTCCCTCGATGTGTTTTACGGCATTCTCTGCATCGGACTTCACGGTGGGGTTGACCACCTGGCCCGTCAGGGTCACGGTTCCGTCGGGAGAGACCTGGTATGCAAGATTGTCGAAGACACTGTAGAAGGGAAGCAGCACGAGCTGGTGACGGACTTCTTTGGTGATCCGCTCCAGGCCTTTTTCACTTAGCCCTTTGTCGGTGCTGGCATTCTGCGAAGTCGTATTGCCTGGCGAAGGCGTCACCTGGCCCTGCTGTTTAGTGGCGTTAGCCTGGCCGGCCGTGGGCAACGGGACGGTCAGAGCAGCGGCAAGTGCCCATAGGGCTGCTTTCCATGGGGATGTCATTTTCTGCCTCCGCGCTTCATCTGGGTAGGTACACGAACGCCCCAAGGGTCACAGGTAAGTAGAAGGTTCGTCCAACAGCTCCCGCAATACAGTAGAGACCCTACTTTCCGAGGTAAGTTCCTGTATTGGAGTCAATGTAAGTAGTAGGCCATATTGCCCTTATCATAGAAGCCGGATAGGCGAGACCTCAGGGCTCGGGCGAAACCCGTGTTATTGCGCGGCGGCGTAGTATCCGGTTCGGGCGTAAACCTGAAGAGGCGGGAGTCCCTTGGGGATGTGCAACTTGATCTTGATTTTGTGCCACTTCCCATCATGCTGAAGTTGGCTGGGCCTGTAGCCAAGGACGTACTGGTTTCTTAGCTGCATGCCGATCTTCGTGGCTACGTCGGGCAGGTCGTTTGGATTGTCGATGGTAAAACTGCGGCCTCCTGTGACCTCTGACATCTCGTTCAAAAGTTCCGGCCCCAGCTTCTCCTCGATGGTGGGGAAAGAATGATCGTAGATGCCGATGGAATAAATCATTACGTCGGCTTCCTTGACCTGAGACTTGATTTCGCCTTCCGTGTAACGGCTGTGGTTGTCGCCACCGTCGGAGATAATGAGCAGAGCCTTTTTCTGGTTCTTGGCTTCTTTCATCTGGTGCATGCCTAGATAGACAGCATCGAGCAGGGCGGTGCGGCCCCTGGGTACTGTGAAGATCAGCTTGTTCTGTATGTCGTCCACGTTGCGGGTGAAGCCACTGACCAGCCGAGGGGTGTCAGAGAACGTGATCATGAAGAACTCATCTTGCGGGTTAGCCGATTTGCAGAATTCGACCACCGCTTCGCGAGCGCGTTCGATCTTGGTAGCCATGCTGCCGCTCATATCAAAAATGATGCCTAGCGAGACCGGCGCATCCTCAGTGGAAAAATGCCGGATTTCCTGCTGCTGCTTACCTTCAAAAAGCTGAAAATTGTCTTTGTCCAGGCCGGTGATGAGGCGATCCATCTGGTCCGTGATGGTTACCGGGACGAGAACCAGATCCACGTCTTTCTTAATGGGCGGGGTGTGCGTCTTGAGCGAGGGGTCCATTGAACTTGCAGGATCCACGGTGGTTATGGCCGGCGAGCGGGGCGCGACATGGACATCGTCAATGCTGAGTTGCGCAAAACTCACGCAGGATATAACAGAAATGACAAAAAAGAGGAGAGCCGCGGGGAATGCGAACTTCAACCAGATACGCATGATTTTCACCACCTAGCGTTGGGAGGAACGGCCATCCTCCAGTCTCTGGCTTTCTTTTAGCTCCGCTGGTCTGAGTAGACAATCCTTTGGACACTGTAAGCGATTACGAAAGTTTCCCGATGGCGCCGGTAAAAAGGGGGCAGAGAACCACCTTTGGGCCCCTGAATCATGAGTGTGGCGGGAGTTTGTTGGAAACAGCGAAGGACGGGGGGACGTAGTACATTGGTTCCTGAGTTCCTCTAAGGTAAGTACCTTATGGAACAGCCCGCGCGGCGCCCCTACATTCAAAAAGCTTGCCCCGCCAATTCCATGCCACCGGTCCAGGATGATGGTCCAGCACGGGCCAAAGCCAGCCCCGGATCTACGCGCTGTCAGACAGCTTGACCAACCCCAGGCATGAGTCCATAAGAAGAAAGCTGCCCGCTCGAGGTCACTCATCAACGAGGTACAGCGAGTGTTTGTAAACAGGAAACCCGTCGTATGGCCCGGCAGGCCTTATCCCTTGGGAGCAACGTGGGATGGGGAAGGCGTGAACTTCTCACTTTTTTCCGAGCACGGCGAGAAGGTGGAGCTGTGCGTGTTCGATCCCCGAGGGCGGCACGAATTCTTCCGTATCCCGCTGCCTGAGCAGACGGACCAAGTCTGGCATGGTTACCTACCGGAAGCTCGGCCCGGTCTGCTTTATGGGTACCGGGTTTATGGGCCCTACGACCCCGCG
Source organism: Terriglobales bacterium (assembly GCA_035631655.1). Lineage (GTDB taxonomy): Bacteria > Acidobacteriota > Terriglobia > Terriglobales > Acidobacteriaceae > Gp1-AA122. Next base: position 129,690 of record DASQIH010000080.1, on the reverse strand, counting down.
CGCGGCATGCGGTTCAACCATCACAAGCTGCTCCTGGATCCATACGCCAAGCAGATTGAAGGGGAATTGCGCTGGAGCGACGCGCATTTTGGCTATCGCGTGGGCAGCAAGCATGAGGATCTCTCCTTTGACCGGCGCGACAGCGCCGCTGGCATGCCGAAGTGCAAGGTCATTGATCCGGCGTTCACCTGGGGCGTCGATCGTGCTCCCCGCATTCCCTGGCATGAAAGCGTGATTTACGAACTACACGTGAAGGGCTTCACCATGCGGCACCCTGATGTGCCGACGAATCTGCGTGGGACCTATGCTGGGCTGGCTACTGCGCCGGTGATCGAGCATCTCAAGCGCCTGGGAGTGACAGCCGTGGAATTGATGCCGGCACACTATTTCATCGACGATCGCCACCTGCTTGAGAAAGGGCTGCGCAATTATTGGGGATACAACTCGATTGGCTATTTTGCTCCGGAACGTCGCTACGGTGTGCTGGATCCCATTAGCGAGTTTAAGACGATGGTGAAAACGCTGCATTCGGCGGGAATCGAGGTGATCCTCGACGTGGTTTACAACCACACCGCCGAAGGCAACCAAATGGGCCCGACACTTTCCTTTCGCGGCATTGATAACCCCGCCTACTATCGGCTGCTGGCCGACAATCCGCGCTATTACATGGATTACACCGGTACGGGCAACAGCCTGAACATGCAGCATCCGCGCGTGTTGCAGCTCATCATGGATAGCCTGCGCTACTGGGTGCTGGAAATGCACGTGGATGGATTTCGCTTTGACCTGGCGGCAACCCTGGCGCGAGAGCTGCACGAAGTCGATCGGCTGGGCGCTTTTCTCGACATCATCCAGCAGGATCCGGTGCTCTCTCAGATGAAGCTGATTGCCGAGCCCTGGGATCTGGGGGAAGGCGGCTACCAGGTGGGCAAATTTCCCGTGGGCTGGGCCGAGTGGAATGACCGGTACCGCGATGCGGTGCGTTCCTACTGGAAAGGAGATGGCGGGTTGATCGGTGAGCTCGCCTATCGCATGACGGGATCGAGCGATCTTTACGAGCGCAGCGGACGGCGGCCATATGCCAGCATCAACTTTGTCACTGCGCATGACGGGTTTACGCTGCGCGATCTGGTCAGCTACAACCAGAAGCATAACGAAGCCAATGGGGAAGACAATCGTGACGGCACCGACAACAACCGTAGTTGGAATTGCGGGGTTGAGGGACCGACGGAAGATCCAGCGGTAAATGCATGTCGCATCCAGCAATCGCGGAACTTTATTGCCACGCTGATGTTCTCCCAGGGCGTGCCCATGTTGCTGGCCGGCGATGAAATCGGGCACACACAGCAGGGCAACAACAATGCCTATTGCCAGGACAACGAGATCAGCTGGTTGAATTGGGAGGCGCCGGACCGTGAGCTGCTGGCGTTCGCGCAACGCATGGTCGTGTTACGTAAACGTCATCCGGTCTTCCGGCGCAGGAATTTCTTTCAGGGCCGGCCTATAAAGGGCGCCGGGATTAAAGATATCTTGTGGTTGACGCCCGATGGCAAGGAAATGACGGATGAGGAGTGGAAACAATCGTCAGCGCGCTGCCTGGGTATGTTCCTCGCGGGCAAAGGACTGTTGGAGTATGGCGAACGGGGCGAGCAGATTACTGACGATAACTTCCTCCTGCTCATGAATGCTCATCACGAGGAAATACCGTTCACTCTCCCGAGCCTGGCGGAAGGCGCAGACTGGCGAGCCCTTGTGGACACCACCTGGTGCGATCAGAGCCGGCGCTCGGTGCACAACGCCGGCGAGACTTATCCGTTGAAGGCCCGCTCCCTCGCTTTGCTGATCGAGCATCGGGAAAACGAGCGGAGAAACGGACTATGAGACGGTCGCATGAGATGCCGTTCGGGGCGGAGTGTCTGCCGGACGGCAGAGTGCGATTTCGACTCTGGGCGCCAGCAGTGCGGGACATTTCTTTGTGTGTTGAAGACGCCAAGCGCGAGATTTCTCTCGCCATGGAGCGGACAGCTGGCTGGTTTGAGCTTGTTACTGATCAGGCCGGGCCGGGAAGCCGCTATCGGTTCCAGATTGAGGGAGGTTTGAAAGTTCCTGACCCGGCGTCGCGATTTCAGCCGCAGGATGTGCACGGGCCCAGCGAGGTGATTGATGGAGCCAGTTTTGAGTGGGAGGACGAAGCCTGGAATGGCCGGCCTTGGGAGGAAGCGGTTATCTATGAGCTTCACGTGGGGACCTTCACGCCAGAGGGTACGTTTGCGACCTTGGAGCAGCGTCTCGATTACTTGGTGAAAGTTGGCGTAACGGCAGTGGAGTTGATGCCGGTTGCGGATTTCCCCGGCACACGCAACTGGGGATATGACGGAGTTTTACCCTTTGCTCCCGATAGCCAATACGGAGGCCCTGATAGTCTGAAGAGGCTGATTCAAGCGGCTCACCAGAAAGGGCTGATGATGTTTCTGGACGTTGTCTACAACCATTTTGGGCCGGAAGGCAATTACCTGCGCGCCTATGCGCCGCAGTTCTTTACCGAGCGCCACCACACGCCCTGGGGAGACGCGATCAACCTCGACGGGCCGGAAAGCCGCGTAGTGCGCGACTTCTTCATTCACAACGCCCTGTACTGGCTTACGGAGTACCAGTTTGATGGACTGCGGCTCGATGCCGTCCATGCCATCGTGGACGATTCAACGCCCGACATTCTGAGCGAGCTTGCCAGCCGGGTACGCGCTGTGGTTGATCCAAAGCGGCATGTACACCTGGTCCTGGAAAATGATGACAACGCGGCTCGCTGTTTAAAGCGGGATACGCAGGGCAAAGCAGAGTTGTACGACGCGCAGTGGAATGACGACATTCATCATGCTATGCACGTGGCTCTCACGGGAGAGAAGGACGGCTACTACCGGGATTATGCCGATTGTCCCGTGCAGCGGCTGGGGCGGTGTCTCACGCAGGGCTTCGACTACCAGGGAGAGGCCTCCCTTTTCCGCCGTGGCGCTCGCCGAGGTGAACCGAGCAGAGATCTGCCACCTGCCGCGTTTGTATCATTCCTCCAAAACCATGATCAGGTGGGCAACCGGGCCTTTGGAGAGCGAATCTTGAAGCTGGCGGATCCTCGTGCCGTGAGGGCTGCGATGACAATTCTGCTGCTCTCGCCTTCGCCGCCCTTATTGTTCATGGGCGAGGAATTTGGGGCGGAGACACCCTTTCTGTTCTTCTGTGATTTTGGAGCTGATTTAGCTAAAGCTGTGACAGAAGGTCGCAGGAACGAGTTCTCGCGGTTTGCGCGGTTCAGTGATCCGGCTGCCCGCGCCGAGATTCCCGATCCCAATGCGTCGAGCACGTTTCAGGCTTCGAAGCTGGATTGGGAATCTGCCACTGAGCCACGTCATCGGAGTTGGATGGAATTTTATCGGGAGCTCCTGAAGATCAGGCAGCGCCAGATTATTCCCTGGATCCATCGAATACTTCCGGGGCAGGCTACATTCGAGATGCTGGGGCGTTGCGGGCTGATGGTGAGCTGGCCGGTGAACGCCGGGGCCGGGTTAACCCTGTTGGCGAATCTGGGGAACGAGGGGCTTCCGGAAGTGCCGCATCCCATCGGGAAACTGCTATTTACCAGTGACGAGACCGTGACGGGGGGGCTGGAAAGTGGTCAAATGCCTCCCTGGTCGGCAGCCTGGCTCCAACGATGACAACCAAATTCCCGCTCTCGACCTACCGCCTGCAGTTTAACCGGGAATTTACCTTTCGAGATGCCGCCAGGCTGGTTCCATATCTGGCTTCTTTGGGCATCACTCATTGCTATGCGTCGCCGTACCTGCGAGCGCGGCCGGGAAGCACGCACGGATACGACATCATTGATCACAATTCCTTAAATCCGGAGATTGGCAGCCCCGAGGATTACGAAGGTTTTGTGGCCGAGCTTCACCGCCACGGCATGGGGCAGGTCCTCGACCTTGTGCCCAACCACATGGGGGTGATGGGCAGCGACAATGCGTGGTGGTTGGACGTTCTGGAAAATGGCGAAGCGTCCACTTATGCCGAGTTTTTCGATATTGACTGGGATCCGATCAAAGAGGAGCTGCAGGGCAAAGTCCTGATACCGATTCTGGATGATCAGTACGGCAGCGTTTTGGAGCGCGGCGAGCTCAAGTTGGTCTTCGACGCGGAGCGAGGCGAATTCAGCATTTTCTATTACGAGCACCGTTTTCCGATTAATCCGCGGGAATATCCCCGCATCCTCGGCTTCCGGATTGAATTGCTGGAAGAAAGATTAGGGCCCATCCACGACGACATTCTCGAGCTGCAAAGCATCAAGACAGCATTCGGCCATCTGCCCACCCGGCAGGAACTCACTGCAGAGAAAATGGCAGAGCGCAATCGGGAGAAAGAAGTGCAGAAACGCCGACTGGCGGCATTATGCGCGCGTGCGCCCGAGATTACGCAGTTCCTGCTCGACAATGTCGTCAGCCTGAATGGAACGGTGGGTGATCCCAGGAGTTTCGATGCGCTCCACGAACTAATCAAGGCACAAGCGTATCGGCTGGCGCAGTGGAGAGTGGCGGCCGACGATATTAACTACCGGCGCTTTTTCGACATTAACGACCTGGCAGCGTTGCGCATGGAGAATGAGGTCGTGTTCCAGGCGACGCACCGCCTCATCCTGGAATTGGTGGCACAAGGCAAGGTCAACGGGCTGCGCATCGACCATCCGGATGGGCTGTATGATCCCGCCAAGTATTTTCGTGACTTGCAGTGCAGGATTGCGAGTCCCGACTCGCCAGTGAACAGGGAAGATAAGCCGGGTTACGTCTTCGTTGAAAAGATCCTTACCGGCAGCGAACGATTGCGAAAAGAATGGCCGGTTCACGGTACTACTGGCTATGAGTTTGCGAACCTGGTGAATGGCCTTTTCATCGATCAGACGGCGGCCACCCGGGTAGAACGCATTTACCGGTCTTTTGTAGGAGAGCCCGTTGAATTAAACAAGCTGGTGTATGACTGCAAGAAGTTGATCTTAAAAGTCGCACTAGCCAGCGAACTGAATGTGCTGGCCAACCTGCTCAGCCGGATCGCGCTCTCCAATCGTCGCACCTGCGATTTCACGCTAAACAGTTTGCGCAGTGCGCTCGCGGAAATCATTGCTTGCTTTCCTGTCTATCGCACTTACGTGACCGAGAACGAAGTCTCCAGCGAAGACCAGAAGTACATGGAACAGGGTATCGCGGCGGGAAGAAAGAAGAGCAATGCGGCCGACCTGTCGGTTTTTGACTTCATTCGCCGGATCCTGCTGGTGGAAGCGAATGGCGAGGAGCCGCAGTGGTACCGGCGGGCCATCGTGCGCTTCGCGATGAAATTCCAACAGGTGACCAGCGCGGTGATGGCCAAGGGCCTGGAAGACACCGCCTTCTACAGGTACAACCGCTTGGTTTCGCTGAACGAAGTGGGCGGCGACCCGGGGCGATTCGGGGTGAGCGTCGAGGAGTTTCACCGGGCCAATCAGAAACGACTGCAGTGCTGGCCGCACTCCATGCTGGCGACTTCGACGCACGATTCAAAGCGTTCCGAGGACGTGCGGGCGCGCATCAATGTGCTGTCGGAGATCCCGGCGGTGTGGCGGCTTAGCTTGCGGCGTTGGCGAGACGCGAATCGGAGCAGAAAACATTGGGTTGATGGGAAACCCGCGCCCTACCGCAATGACGAATACCTGCTCTACCAGACCTTGGTAGGAGCGTGGCCGGCTGAACCATTGGATGCGGAGGGCTGGCAGAAGTTCGCAGAACGCATTGAACAATATATGTTGAAAGCGGGACGTGAGGGCAAGGAACACACCAGTTGGGCGAATCCCAATACTGAATATGAAGCAGCCGTATCCCATTTTGTGCGAGCCGTTTTGGACCGGCGCCGCAAGAACCGGTTCTTGGGTGACTTTGTGGAGTTCCATGCGCGCATTTCGCGCGTGGGCATGTTCAACAGCCTGTCGCAGATTCTGTTGAAGCTGGCCTCGCCGGGCGTGCCTGACGTTTACCAGGGAAATGAATTGTGGGAATACAGCCTTGTGGATCCCGACAACCGGCGTGCGGTGGATTATGGACGACGCCAGAAAGCCTTGCAGGAGTTGCGGACTTCGGCGCAGGAGGCAGCGGAGGACCTGGTCTCGTTTGCCAGTGAGTTGCTCGACCATATGGAGGACGACAGGATCAAGCTCTACGTTACGTGGAAAGGGATGTGTTTTCGCAAGCAGCATGCGGAACTGTTTCAGAGCGGCGCGTACATTCCGTTGAGCGTGCGCGGGCAGAGGGCCGACCATGTATGTGCGTTTGCTCGGGAGCGGGAACGAGTGGTGGCCATGGTCGCGGTGCCGCGCCTGTGCGCCACGCTGTTGGCGGACCGAAAAGATCGTCCCACAGGCCAGGAAGTTTGGGGCGACACTCGCATAGAGCTTCCGCCGGAGATTCGGAGAGCGAGTTATCGAAGCGTGTTCACGGGAGAGGAAATTGCCGCCGAGCAGAACGGCGAGGGACTATCGTTAATGCTTTCATCGCTGTTAGGAAAGTTTCCCGTCGGGCTAGTTTATTCGGAATAGGTTCGCCGCACTCGCCCCCATATAACTCTGCCATCAACTGATTTCGCCCATACGTGACAACAGCGGGAATATGACCATGGTGCCCAACTCGTTTTTCGTGATGCCGAACGACATGACGGGAAGTGTTCAGTCGCTGGCCCTTACGCGTTGAGTTTGGTGAACCTAAGGTACTTATTGGGGAGATGTTTTTTGGGTGAATCCGTAGCGGCCGGAGTTGGAGCCTATGCTTTCCGCCAGATGCTCCAGGATGTGATACTGGCCGTGCACGTCCCAGAACATGCCGGTGAACTTGAGTGCGAAAGGCATAGCGAGGTTCGAAGCCAGTCCTATTATTTCGGATTTCAGGTCCGAACCCGTGGTGCCGCCCAGGGAATTCAGTTTGCGCTCAAGCACGGAACGGCAGAATGTTCCGCGATCCGCCGGCGGCGCGTCGCCATCCCATTTGCCGGCGGCACAGGAAAGCACCATCTGGGTAATGATTCCGGCTTGCAATTCTTTGGCGAGATGAGGGTCATGGGTTTTTAGATTCCAGCCCTTTGCCGACTCGATGGCCTTCTTAGCCTCGGGGTTTTCTTCGACTTTCCTGACCCACTCGATACCAGCTGCCATGGCAGTTCTGACCGCCAGCTGCTGATGGGCTTGATCGGAACCGTCGTCGCCATGCGCGGGCGCCGGTCCCGCGTTGTGATACTCCGCTTGCGAACGCAAAGGCTGTCCAGGGGTTTCGTATTCCGTGTACATCAGGCGCGAGTTATCGTGATTCATGTGAGTGTGCGTATTCGACACTCCAGCTATAGGCGGGTAGATGCCGGATTTCACCTGGAAAGGCCACTTATCGGGGTCGTTGTGTTTGTCACGGAATTCGAACCAGGTGGGGGCGCGAAGATCCCCGGAAGACGTCTTGCCCATCTTTACGTCGGTCTTGTCAAAGTCGTTGTGGATCCAGTCGGAGTGGCTGTAAAAATCCTGGACGGCGTGAAGCGAGGCACCCAGAGTAATGAGGGTCAGAACGTTGCGTGTGCGATCGTCCACATGAAGCGTGTTGTAGCTGGCCAGCAGCTGCTGGGTGCTTTGCAACAAGTTGGTGAAAAGGAAATCGAAGTTGGAATTGCTCTGGAAATCGCCATTGAGGTTGTCAAAGTGGAGGAAAATCGCGGCGCCGCGGACCTGTGGATTCTTGGCTCCATATTGATTCATGGCGGCGAGTTCCTTGCCTTTGAGATTCTTGGAGGCGTACTCGGAGACTGGGCCGAAGAAGTCGGGAGAAAAGTTGCCGATCTGCATGATCTTCCAGGCGTCCTCGGTGAAACCGAATTCCTTGCCGACGGCCTGGCTGCATTGCGAATGCCAATAAGTATCAAACCCGGCAACTGGAGAGGCCAGCAAAGCTACCAGCGCCAGCAGAGCCGAAAATCGTTGTGCCATTCTGCCTCCGTAGACGCTTTATTGGGAGGGAATTCAAACAAGAAGTTACGCTCTTGACTAGATAATTTCTAGAAGGTTTTATGGAATTTGCCGTCAACCGCAAAGCCTCCGTTCTCATCGCGGGTTACGGTGGCGGACCATCTTTTGTTGAACTGATATTCTCCCTGGATAATTTCGCGCTGGGCCGAGGTCACATCGGTCGCAAAGGTGAAGAAGAAGTTCTTGCTTAGCCGCTTCTGGAGGGCAATGCGTGCGCCGGGGTTGGGATCATTGCCGCCCAGGGTCGGATCAATGGAGAAGCTGGAGAGGCCGGCTAATTTTTGAATTCCACTGCTCACCTGGCTGGCGGCGCCCTCGGCCAGGAGCGAGCTGGCGCCAAAATTGGAGGGTGCGGCCTCCGCCTGTTCCACGGTTTGTCCGCGGACCAGCAAATTAATGACGTCGGCGGTGGCCAGCGGTGGATCGGAAATGTAGTTGCTGCGCAGCTTGTCGAGCGGGCCAATGAAGTTCAAGGTCAGGTCATACTGATTTACCCTCGTACCTAGCCTCACGTTGAGCACCGGCTCGGTTTGGTTCGGGTTATTAAACGAAATGACGCTGCCCGGTTGAATCTGAAAACGCTTGCCCATCAGGAAAACATCGCCTTTATCGAAGCTGGTGCGGCCGACGATGACCGGGTCAGCCGCGGTGCCGACCACGCGCAGGTTAATGCTGCCTTCCAGACTCATGGCGCTGCTGGCCAGACTCAGGTTATGGGAAGACTCCACCGTGATGTTCAGCTTGAGGTTTTGCTCGAAGCCCTGGGACGGCGCTGTTTCTGTGCCGGTCTGAAAGGAGCTGGCAAGCTGGGTGAGGTCGAGATTGGATTGGGTGAAGCCCAGGCTCTCGATGATGACGCGTCCGCTCAGAGTAGAGGCGGCACTTGTTCCTACCAGGTTGAGATCGCTGTCCCCCACGGTGCGAACCGCGTCCTGGTAACGGATGCGAACACCTTGGGCTTTCATGGCGACATTCATTTGCAATTGCGGGTAGTAGTCAACTACGCCGGTCGCGGAAATCTGGCCTCCGCCGGATTGCCCGGTAAGCTGCGTGATGGTTAGCTGGTTGTTGTTCACATCGAGCACGCCATTCAGGTGTTCCACTCCCACCGGTGCATCGGGCGGCATGACCGTGACATTCTGAATGCGAAGCTGTCCCTGCAGCGTGGGATGGCCGGCGGCGCCCGTGGCCCGCACGTCCAACAGCAGCTTGCCGTAGCTCTGAAGATCGGACTGCAAGAAGCGGAGCAGCTTCATGTCCACATCGCCCACAGCGCTGAGGGTCAGGGGAGCGTTTCCACGAACAGCGAGCTGGCCCTGGATGCGGAGGTCGGTGTCGGTGCCTGCGATTTCGGTGGGCTCAACTGTGACGAGGGAATTCGCATAATGGACTCGAATCGGATTCTGGTTTCCGATTTGCAAGCCCTGGTAGCTGGCGTTGAACGTCGGGATTACAAGTTGCGCCTGGATGCGGTCTTTGTTCTTGAGCGGGCCGTTCAAGGAGGCGTGCAGTTCCAATGTGCCGGCCGGGCCGTTCGTCTTCACCGGCTGATAAAGGGCGATCAGGCCCTGGATCGGTAGAGCCTTGGTGTCAAAGGTCGCGCGAGTGTAGTAGCCCTCAGTCAAGTCAACGGTGCCGCGGGCCTGGACGAAGGATTGTGCGACTTCCGAATCAAGCGCGAGTTCTGCTTTGTGGTTGGCGACTTCGACTTGTGCCTTGATGCCCGACAGCGAAGCTTGGTGCATCTGCAGTTGTGGTATTTGTACGGTGGCGGCCAACTGCGGATTGTCGAAAGTTCCGCGTCCGCTGGCGGTCGCGGTGAGTATGCCTTGTAGCTGCAGGTTTTTTTGTTGCACAGGTTGCAGCTGAGCCAGCTTGATCCCGGGCACATTCAATCGCAGTTCGTAGCCCTTGGTTTTGGGGTAGAGAACGGCATCCGCCTTGGCAAATCCGGCCGGCATACTGGCCGTGAGAGTTGAATTCACAGCATTCCCGTTTCCGGTGAATTGCAGTGATACGGTTTGCATCGGCTGGCCGTAGATCTTTGCCTGTAGCAGCCGGATGGAGCTGTTGCCCACCGGGTTCAATTGCGAGCCATGCACTGAGATGTCGGTTGCGAGGTTGCCGGTCACCGGGTAATTCAGATTGGCGAGTTGCAGAAGTTGAGTAATGGCAAGCCCGCGGGATGTCACGTGGACATTGAGGGGATTAGCAGGTTCATAGTGCCAATTCGCGAGCTGGGCGCGGAGGTCGAAATTGAGGTATCCCTGCCGGGCGTTGACCAGCGAACCATTCTGAATTGTGATTCCCGATTTGCCGACTTGCAGTGCCAATTGCAGGCTACGCCACTGACTGTTCTTAACCTGTAGGTTGCTGCCCTTAATCTGGCCACGGATTTCAGGATTGTTGCTGGTCCCCTGCACGGCGATCTGCGCGTCGGCGGCCCCAGCCAGGTTGATTGAGCTTGCAGGGGCAGTGTTGCCGGTCGTTTGCGGACTGGCTTTTTGCAAAGCTGCGGCTAAGGTGTCCAGCTCACGAAGGTCTGCGGCATGCGCCAGGACCTGCAGATTGAGGCGCCGACCGGCGGTTCCATTTAGATCGAGGCGGGTGCGCGGCGTGCGGATAAAGGTGTTGGTCAAAGTGGCGAGATTTGCCTTCTTGGCATAAGTTACGTGGACAGCTCCGTCAAAAGGTACAGGAGCGGCGCCCGCCTGGGCGCTGGACAACTCTGCCTTCAAAGCAAGATCAGATCGAGCTCTGAGATTTGCAATGGTTCCAGCCCAGGAGGCGTCCGCCGTTCCATCAACGTGGCCGGTGATGGGGAGTTGCTGAAAATTGCCGGCTTTGAGAGCGGCACGGGCCTCCGCGAGCGACACGGCCTGCAGGGAAGTATGGAGCCGGGATACAAGATTCGTATCCAGGTGCTCGATGGTCGCGTCGGCCATTAGGTGTCCACCGAAGACGTCTGCCATAAAACCTTTTGCTGCAAGATTCCCGTTGGCCAGGCGGAACTTGCCGGCCAGATTACGAATGACTGTGCGAAGGTCGGGAGTATTGACCGCCAACTCACGACTGTTGAGCTGTCCATCCATAATCAGGGTGCGCAGCAGGGGCTGGTGGGCGTCGTACTGATATCTGAAGGAGCCGGCCAGGGTTATTTCGCCGGTCGGAATATCCGGGTTCTTGAGCGCTACTCGGAAGTCCTGCGGGTACAGGGTGATCTTGTAATGCCCGGCCGCGAGAGGACTTGAGTAGTTCTGCACATCCCCGTCCAGTTGAATGGTCGAGGACGCCAGGCGCAGCACCAGCGGCTGCACATTGAATTGTGAGGGATTCGCGTTAAAGCGGGCATTCAGGTCGTGGGGCAGCGGCTTAAAAGCTCCATATTGAAGGTGCCCGTCGCGATAAGACAGCGAGCCGCGGTAGTCCTGCGTCCAACCCTGGGCGTGGACTTCGAATTGCAAATCATGCAGGTCGGCGTCGAGCGGAGTCTTCACATCGTTGTAGTAGACCTCGCCATTGCTGAGAAGAACATGCTGGATGCCGAGATCCCAGAGACTGGTTGAGCTGTTGCTCTTCTGCGGGGCGTGCGGCAGATTGGTGGTGCCGTCTTTTCTCGCGAGCAGGTTGATCACTGGATCGCGGACAATGATTTCCTTCAGGGCTGCTTTGTGGTGAAGCAGGGAAACAATCTTCAACGTGATCTGCAGCTGATCGGCTTGGAGCAGTGGCTTGGCGGTTTTGGCTTCTGTGCCGTGAACCGTGATGCCGTCGGCGTCGGCGGTCAATCTGGAGAAACTGAAGGTGTAGTTCTGGATCTCGACGCGTCCGCCAATAGATTCGCTGGCGGTCTGCTCAATCTTGGCGAGCACCCATTTGTGAAAACCCCGGCTGCGAAGTACGAGCACGCCCGTGATTCCGATTATGGCAACGACACAAACTATGATTAATGCGGTCCAACCGAGTTTTGTTTGCCAGGACATAAATACCCCAAATGACTGGTCAAAACGCCTGTCCTAAAGTGATGAAAAATTGTGTAGCCCTGATCCCGGTGATGGGGTTCAGGTTGCGGCCAACGTCAAAGCGAACCGGTCCGACCGGAGTCGAGTATCGAAAGCCGATGCCCACCGTGTTGGTGTAGTTGCGAATCAACTGGCTGATATTGATGGGGCCGTAAACGTTGCCGCCATCGTAAAACAGGGCGCCGCCCAACTCTTGCCCAAAGAGGTTCATGCCCAGGGGAAAGCGGACCTCGGAATTCAGAATCAATAATTGATTGCCGCCCATGGGTACACGGATGTTGGTGCAGGTGGTGGGGTCATTGGGTTTCGAGCAAGCCGGGACGGTACGTTGCGGGCCGGCGCCGTTGATGGGGAAGCCGCGAAGGGTGGTTTCACCACCGGAGAAAAAGCGCTCGCTAGTGGGCACGTGGCTATTCGAAAACGCCTTGGCTAATCCCAAGGTCATGCGGTTGGCCCAGACCAGATTTTTTTTGTTGAGAAACGACCGGTAGTACGCACTCTGGCCCATAAAGCGGACGAAATTTGTATTGGAGGCGAGAAACTTCGGGGTTATGCCAAAATCCAACGTCTGGTAGAAACCCTGATGCGCATCCAGCGGTTTGTCGCGGGTGTCGCGAATCCAGGTGGACGAAAGAGTCGAGAGCCGCAGCCTCTGGTCTTCCGGCAAAACCAGCCCAGGGATGACCAGATTGGACAGAACGGTGCGGCGAAAACGATAGCGGAGCTGAAGGCGGCGGGTGCCATCCTTGTTGAGAGGTTTTTCCAGTTGCCAAGAACCCTCTCCCAGGCGGGCTTCGAAGATCGGGTTCTCGGTGGTTCGTTCCACAGAAGTGCTGAAGAGAGATTTCCAACCCGACAAGCGGAAGTGGGGCACGGTGTAACTGGCGACAGCGCGCTGATCCAGGCGTGACACCAGCATCGAAAGAGACAGCGATTCGGCGAGGCCGCGGATGTTCTCCCGCTTGTATTCGATGGAACCGCGGGGGCTCACGAAAGTCTTCTCGGAAAAGGTGAAGTTCTTGTTGCCCACCCCGACCACCGGCAGTCCGGGCAGGGCAAGTGAACCGGTGGGCAGGTTGCCGCCACGACGGGCAATCTGCAGGCCAAAGCCATAATTCAGCGAGTTTTTCTTGCCTTCGTGCGTTTTGATCAAAACATCTTCGTTGTCCTGATCAGTAATTGGGCGGCGCGGGTTGACATTGGCCCAGTCGAATACTCCCATGTCATATAACTTGCTCTCCGCCTCCAGCATGTCTTTCTGGCTGAGTGGGGCTTCGGTGTGCAGGTTGGCAACTTTGCTGATCAACGAAGAGCGCGTGTCGTGCTGGCCGAGCAGCAGCACCTGGTCTACGTGCACTTGCTGGTTTTCCTGAATGCCGTAGGTGACGTCGACTTTCGTAGGGTCATTGGGTTGGCGGGAGACTTGTGAATCGAACTCGGCATTCGGGTAACCGCGGTCCAGGTACGCCGCCAGAATGTGGGAGCGATCGCTAGCCAGGGCCTTGGGAGAAAAAGCCGTGCCAGGCTTTAACTGGAGGCCTTCTTTGCCCTGAAGCTCCAGTCCCGAAACATGGTAGTTTCCCTTGATTGAAAAATGGTCGACCAGAGTCTGCGGGCCTTCATTAATCAGGAAGCGTACATAGATCTTCGGTTCGCGGTCGATGATGTCCTTGTCCACCTTGACCTGCTCATAGCCGCGATCTTTGTAAAAGGTTTCGAGGTTCTTGACGCTCTTCTTTACCAGCTTGTCGCTGAACTTGCCATGCGAGAAAAAGAAATGGTGAGACTTGGCGAGAACCTGCGTTTCCAGTTCGTCCTCGTCGACATGCTGGTTACCGCGAAACGCGACTTCCTGCACTGTGTGCCGGCGGCCTCTATCGATGTTGTACAGCAGGTGGACATTGTCGTCCTGTTTTTGAAAATTGGTGGTTACATTAACGTCGAAGTAACCTTTTCCTTGGAAAAAGTCGGCCAGGTTGCGGCGTCCTTCTTCGACGAGATCGGGGTCGATGGCTCCTTCGGAGAATATTGGAATGAGTCGTTTTTCTCTGCGGCCGCTCAGGAAGGGAATCCAAGAAAGCCGGGCGCCGGCCAGTTTGATGTTTACGACCGGTCCCGGCGTGGCATTGACCAGAATGTCAGCGCGGTTCGTTTCCGGATCGTACTGCGCGTGGCCGAATTCGACTTTGCTGGCGAGCCGGTACTGGTTGGCCAAGTCCTTCTTCATCAGCGCCAGGCCGTTTTTGATTCGCTTCGACGTGTAGCTCTTGCCGGGTTTGAGCGAGGCGCCGGTCGCTAATGCACGCAGCGTGCGAGTGTCGTGTACGAGCCGATTGGCTTCCGCGGGCGGCGGCCCCTCCACTTTCAGGTTGCCGATTTTCGCACGCTTGCCGAGGTTCACGTGAAATATGACGTTGGCGAGCATGTGTTCTTCGTCGAATCGTGGTTCGGTACGAACCTGCGCCTGAAAGTATCCGCTGGCGATCAAGAACGTCAGGAGGGCGCCTCCAGCGGCGTCGGCAGTTTCTTGCTTGTAGGCAGTCTGGTTGGGAATATCCACAACCTGCAGAAGGCGGGCGTAAGAAAAGTGCTGGGTGGCTCCGGGAAAATCCAGGACTCCGAAGTAGAGAGCCGGTTCCAGGGTGAAAGTTACGTGGAGGCCTGCGGGATCGGGTTTCATGCCCACTTTCACGTCGGAAAAGCGGCCGGTTTGTTTGAGGGAGGAAATCGTGTTCTGTACTTTGCGGGCCGAATAGGGTTCATTCGGTTTCAGCTGCACCAGACAGCGATACGGGTCAACCGAAATTTTGGGATTCGCCACCAGGTCGACGACCGCGACCTTTTGTCCCTCGTAGGAAACCTTGCTGCTTTGCTGAGATTCGAGCGGAGCAGAGAACAGTAAAACTGCGAGGGCGGCAACAATCCAAGAGCGCATAAGGCATCACATTCGGCCGAACCAGGTTGTCATCCTGAACCGGCGCCAGGCGGACGTGCAGCGCAAACAGGTTTGCAGCCGTGCACGCCAGATCCATCGCGAGCCTTCGGCTCGCTCAGGATGACGACATACAAGCAAGCCGCCTAAACGGGCAAGCCGCCCCACACGGGAGTGAGCTCACGGTACGTTTTCGAAACTCGGACGAGTTTCTGATGCCCTTGTTTTTCCTGAAGATGTCCACCTTGCCGAGGGGAAGGCGCAGTTCAGGACAGAGTTGCAGCCGGTTTCGACAATCGCGGTTCGCCGGCATGTGAAACAGCGACTCGACCAGTGAGTGAGGCCGCCAATCAATGCGCTACAGTCGCATTCGGGGTGAAGTACGAAAGTGTCTGTATTGTGTTTGTTGCAGACAATCTACTAGTTTCAATTACAGTGCTGGTGCGCCCGGGTGGGCCGGGTGAATGCTCATGGGTTTCCGCTGCGCGAGGACAGTTTCCTTTGGGCCGGCCGTCGTTCTTCTGCTGGCTTCATTCCCGCTTGCGGGAGCGGGGGCTGATTCCGCCCCAGGAATTCCTGCCAGCCAACTGGTGCGCGAGGTCATCCAGAATGAAGTGCACTCCGCAGAAGCGGATCACACCCGCTGGATGTACCGGCTGCACCATAGGGACCCTCACACTGATGAGGTGAAAGAATGCGTTGACAGTCGCGAGGTGACGATTTGCCGTGTCCTAGCCCGAAACGGTCATCCTCTGCCCCCAGAGGAAGCGCAGAGAGAGATTCAGCACATCGATGCATTGGCAAGGAATCCGCAAAAGTTGAAGGAACAACAGAAGTCGCGACAGCAGGACGGAGATCGGGCGCTCAAGATGCTTAAGATGCTCCCGGATGCGTTTAATTACGAATATGAGGGCAGGGAAGCAGAATACCTTCGCCTTCGGTTCGAACCCAATCCCAAGTTCAAGCCTCCCGATCGTGAAAGCCGGGTGTTCCACGCCATGGTCGGTTCCCTCGTCATTGATCCGGAGTCCAAGCGACTGGTGGCAATCCAAGGCAGACTGGTCAAGGATGTTGATTTCGGTCTCGGCTTGCTTGGGCACCTGAACAAAGGCGGCACTTTTGAGGTGAGACGAGAGCAAGTTGGGGACGGAGTCTGGGAGACAACTTTGCTGGACGTGAATGTTCACGGCAGGGCGATGTTCTTCAAGACCATTAATGCGCAGCAACACGAAGTGACGGAGGACTTCAAGGAGGTCCCACCCAACCTCACCCTCGCGCACGCAGCGTCCATGCTAGAGGCCCCTTCTCTGCAGGCGAGGTCAGAAAAGGCCCACTGATTGCGTGTATCCCACTTTCTAGATAGCCGGGAGCGCTCTTTGTTCTACCCGATGTTCCAGCCCTGATTACACGGTTTCCCGAATTCTGAGGGTTGCCGTGGCTGGAGTAGATTTCAGCATTGGATTTAACCCGTTTGTCCTTCCTTAGGGGCTGCGCACTGAGATAATCGACGATGAGACTGGTCATATTCGGATTGACCGTGAGCTCTTCCTGGGGGAACGGACACGCCACGATCTGGCGTGGACTATGCAGCGCGCTGGCCCGGCTGAATCATCAAGTTACCTTCTTCGAGCGTGACGTTCCCTATTACGCCATCCATCGCGATCTCTCCAATGCCAACGGTTACGAACTGGTACTGTACCGGAACTGGGCGGATATCGAATCTGGAGCGCGAGAGGCAGTGGCCCACGCTGATTGCGCCATTGTGACCTCCTACTGCCCGGATGCTCGCAGGGCATCGGACCTGGTTCTGGATTCGCGGGCGCCGATACGGATTTTCTATGACCTCGACACGCCGGTCACGTTGGAGAGGCTGCGAGGCGGCCAGGAGGTGGAATACGTGCCCCCCTATGGCCTGGAGCCCTTCGATCTGGTTTTGAGTTACACGGGCGGACGATCGCTCGATGAACTGCGTGATCGGCTGGGGGCGCGGCAGGTGGCTCCTCTTTACGGAAGCGTGGATCCCGCGCTGCACCGGCGGGTTGCACCCGACCCGCACTATCGGGCTGACTTGTCGTACCTCGGGACCTACGCCCCAGACCGGCAAGCGATGCTGGAAGAGTTATTCATCGAGCCTGCCCGGCGCTGTCCCGACAAGCGATTTGTGATCGGAGGAGCGCAGTACCCGAGCGAATTTCCCTGGAAAGAAAACATCTGGTTCGTGCGCCACGTTCCGCCGCCAGAGCATCCCGGTTTCTATTCCTCTTCGACGCTGACCCTGAACGTGACGCGTGCCGCGATGGCAGAGATGGGATACTGCCCGTCGGGCCGGCTGTTCGAAGCCGCGGCCTGTGGAACGCCTGTCATCAGTGATGCTTGGGACGGGTTGGAGGAGTTCTTCGAGCCAGGGCACGACATCCTAGTGGCTTCCTGCGCAAGCGATGTCGAGGAAGCGTTGAAGATCGATCCCGAAGAGTTGCGCCGAATGGGAAATCGAGCGCGCGAGCGTGTGCTGGCAGAACACACGGCGGAACATCGCAGCACGGAATTGCTTAGCTTGCTGGAGGTGGCTGCATGAGCACGTGGGGAATTGTGCCGGCAGCCGGGCTGGGAACTCGCATTCAACCGCTTGCGTTTTCCAAAGAACTTCTGCCGGTGGGTACCCGGCGCGATGGCGAAACCGAACGCCCACGCGCGGTATGCGAATACTTGCTGGAGCGCATGTTGGCAGGCGGCGCTACGCGAATCTGTTTTGTGATATCGCCGGCCAAGACCGACATCATGAATTACTTTGGAGGACAGATCGGGAGCGCGTCCATCTGTTACGCTATTCAGCCCAATCCTAGCGGGCTGTGTGATGCGATCTTCACAGCGTTGCCCTTCATCTCGCCCGAGGACGACGTGTTAGTCGGACTCCCGGATACGGTATGGTTTCCGGAGAACGGCTTTAAGCACTTGCCGGACAGAATTTTTTCTTTCTTGCTGTTTCCGGTAGAGAAACCCGAACTGTTTGACGCGGTCTTGGACAACGAAAAGGGCCGGGTGTACGAGGTACAGGTAAAGACGGCCCGGCCTTCGACTCACTGGATCTGGGGCGCCTTCAAACTACCCGGCCAAGAACTTGCCACGCTCCATGACCTGTGGCAACAACGTGGGCGACAGGATCAGTATCTCGGGACCTTAGTGAACGCGCATATTGCCAACGCCGGATACGTGCAGGCAGTCCGGCGAGGTGAAACTTACGTTGACGTCGGAACCCTGCATGGCTACCGCGAGGCCGTACAAGCTCTTTCCCAGGAGGATCGGCAAGCGCGTGAGATTCGTGTCGCAGCCTAGACCCGGACAGAGCGTCCTCGCCAAGCTTGCCACTCCGGAGGCAAGCCAAAATGGAGAAGCGGAGCCGTTGCGGGTGCTGTTGTTGGTTGCGCATCCCGATGATGAAGCCATCGGTGCTTCGGCGGTGCTGGGTAGGTTGAAAGATTCTAGGATTGTCTATCTCACAGATGGAGCCCCGCGTGATCCGCGGTTCCGGTCACCTCATGTAAGCGGATCTCGTGACTTCTATGCTTGTGTCCGCGCCGAGGAAGCCGCCTCGGCCCTGGCTTGCGCGGGAGTAACGCCCCAACGAATCACATTCCTGAATGGAGTAGATCAAGAAGCCATCCAGGAATTGCCCGCTCTCCTGAAGTCCCTCCTGGAGGTGATGAGTGAGTGTCAGCCCTCTGCAATCATCACGCACCCTTACGAAGGAGGACATCCTGATCATGATGCTGCCGCGCTGATCGCCCTGCTGGCAGCACGGTGCTTAGAGCAACGGAGCTCGAGTGTGCCCGAAATTCTGGAGATGACCTCTTATCATGCGCGCAATGGGGTCAGGGTGAGCGGGGAGTTTCTTCCCGGAGCGGCAGAAGCAGGCGGGGAGCTTCCGGTTCTCACCCTCAAACTCACGACCGAGGAGCGAGCCCGCAAGGCGCGAATGCTGGGTTGCTATCTTTCCCAGTGGCACGTGATTTCGGATTTCCCGCTCGAACCCGAGCGCCTGCGTGTCGCACCCAGGTATGACTTCACCAAACCACCCCACGAAGGAGTTCTATGGTACGAAACGTTGGGCTGGCCTCTAACCGGCGCGAAGTGGCGCGAGACGGCGGCAGGAGCGCTGTCCCAATGTGGTGAACTTCCATGCCGCTAACTGTTCTGAGCGTCAGTTATCCGTTAGCGCCAGTCACGGAGAGCACGGCGGGCGGTGCGGAGCATATCCTCGCCATGCTGGATGACAGCCTGGTCGACACCGGATATCGTTCCCTCGTGGTTGCCCAGGCAGGGTCTCGTTGCGGAGGAACGCTACTGCCAGTTGGCGCTCCGAGCTCGCGGCTTGATGCTGATGCGCATGCTTTCGCCTGCAGGCAGTACCGTGCTGCTATCGAGTCGGCATTGGCACAGTTTCCCATCGATGTCGTTCATCTGCACGGTGTCGACTTCATGGACTACTTGCCGGAACCGGGACCGCCGGTGGTGGTGACGCTGCATTTGCCACCTGCTTTTTACCCACCACAAGCTTTCCAGGTGAGCCGGCCAGATACTCACCTGATCTGCGTGTCCGAATCGCAAGCCTGCGCATGCCCGCCGGGCGCGAGAGTCCGCGGGATCATACGGAATGGAATTCGCCTGGATGACTATCAGCCGGCGAGAATCAAGGGGAACTACGTAATGGCGCTGGGGCGGATCTGCCCGGAGAAGGGCTTCGAGATCGCGCTCGAGGCCGCGAACGAGTGTGGCATTCCCCTAATTTTGGCGGGGACGGTCTTCGGCTATGCAAGTCATCAGCAGTATTTCGAAGACGTGATCCGGCCACGGCTAGTGGGTGAGCACCGGTTTATTGGAGCAATCGGTCGGAAAGCAAAGCGGGAACTCCTGGCCGGCGCGCAATGCGTTGTAATACCCAGCCTGGCGGAGGAAACCAGTTCACTCGTAGCCATGGAAGCTATGGCGAGCGGGACTCCGGTGGTGGCGTTTAACCGCGGCGCCTTGCGCGAACTCGTGAAGCACGGCCGCACAGGTTTCCTGGTCGACAACCCGTCGCAAATGGCCACTGCTATCGAAGCCGCCGGAAGCCTGAGTTCGAGAACGTGCCGCGAATATGCGGAAAAGAACTTCTCGTCTGCCGAAATGGTTGGCCGATACTTGGCGCTTTACCGCGAGTTGGCTGTAAATTCGCGAATCCAGAGCGATTCGAATATCCAAAAGGTGGTCTAGTGAGCACACCCGGCAAGCTCAGCATTCGCGAAATTACCGATCTGGAATCGCTAAGGCTCCTCGCCCCGGAATGGAGTGAGCTGTGCCACCGGTGTCAGAACGCGATGCCGTTTCAACGACCGGAATGGCTGCTGCCCTGGGTTGAAGTTTTTCAGCCGCGGCAGATCTGGGTTCTGGAGGCTCGCCGAGATAAGCAACTGGCGGGACTCGCGCCCCTCTTCGTCAACCATTGGGCGCCCGAACCTGTTCTGGCGATATTAGGCGCTTACACATCAGACTATCTGGACTGGCTGGTTGAACCGGATTTTGCGCCCCAAACCCTGGCAAGTTTGCTCGAATACATAAACGACGATGCTTTGGCGGTGCGGGGGCTCGACCTCACGAACCTACCGAGAGGCTCTTGGCTGTTACGCCCTGAATTCTGGAAGCGGTGGCAGTTCGAGGCGACAGCCGATGACGCGTGTCCAATTCTGTGGCTTCCGAAGACGATAGAGGAGCTCAGGACAGTGATACCTCGCGGGCAACTGAGAAACTTGCGAACAGCACAGCGGCGCGCGGAAAGAGTGGGAGAAGTCCGAATTGAGATCGCCACGCGGGAAACACTGGATGAGTTGCTCGAAGCCTTGCTGCGGCTGCACCAGGCGCGGTGGACCGAACTACGGATGCCGGGACTCCTCGCGGATTACGATGTCCAGCAATTCCACCGCTGCGCCAGCCGGGCACTTTTGGATTGCGGAGTCCTGCGCTTGTATGGGCTACGCGTGGCCGGAGTCCTGATCGCGGCTCTTTACACTCTGACAGAACGCGACGTGGTCTTCTGCTACCTGCAGGGTTTCGATCCTGACTACGCGGCGTTGAGTCCCGGAGTGCAAATTGTCGGGGCGGTCATCGAAGATGCAGTTCAGAAAGGGAAGCACGCAGTGGATTTTCTGCGTGGGCGCGAGGCCTACAAATATTCCTGGGGTGCCCAGGATGAACCGACTTTCCGGCTGCAAGTACGGCAACGGCGGCCACGCGCTTCCATGCTCGTTGACCAGCAGAATGCCGCCTGAGCTTAGTGCCACGGCATCGCAACCGAGCTGCTGACGGCAGCAGCTTTCCACGTGCGCCGGATTTCTGTCCGGGTAGCACGCAACTCCTACATGCCAACCTGTAGGGCGCGTGTACACATCCAAGGGTCAACTAGGTGCGGTGGACCGTCCTCAGGCTGTGCCTCGAGGTGGCGAGCCCATGGGTGTAGTCTGGGGACGGTCATCCTAAGCTGACGTGTGGCGGGGGATTCATATCGGCGCGCCTCAGAATCGGTACGTCCGGGTGGCATTACCGGCATTGGAAGGGAAACTTCTATCCTGCTGATTTCTCCTCAGCCCAATACCTGTCCTGGTACGTTCGACATTTCAAGACGGTGGAGATCAACAATTGTTTCTACCGGCTGCCCCCCGAAGCTGCGGTGAAGCGCTGGCGCGAAGAGACGCCCGCCGACTTCTGCTTTGCCGTGAAGGGGAGCCGCTTCATCACACACATCAAGCGATTGCGCGATCCCGAGGCAGCGCTCGCGACTTACCTCTCCCGCATGGAAATCTTGAAAGGCAAGCTGGGCCCCATCCTGTTTCAATTGCCGCCCAACTGGCACATGAATCCGGAACGGCTGCAAGAGTTTCTCCTGGCTTGGTCTTGGAAGAAGCATCAGTGCGTTTTCGAATTCCGCGATCCCACCTGGTACACGCCGGAAATCTACGAGTTGCTTCGGCGACATAACGTTGCCTTGTGCCTGCACGACTGGAGGGGCGAAGCGTCCCCGGTGGAACTCACGGCGGATTTCACTTACCTGCGGTTTCACGGAGCAAGCGGCAAGTACCAGGGCAACTACACCGCCGAAATGCTTGCTAAGTGGGCTGAGCTGATTCGTGACTGGCTCCCCAAGCCCCGCGACATTTACGTCTACTTCAACAATGACCAGGGCGGCTACGCGGTGAAGAACGCGCAATTACTCCAGAGCTGGTTTGAAGAAGGCACTGATCGCCTCTGCGCCTGAATGGGTCTCAGGTTTTCTACCCGAAACACTGTAGAAGGAGAGTTCCCACCTCTACCGGAAGAGGGGACTTGAATTACATGCTCATCCTGATCGGCTCAAGCACGAGGAAAACGTATGCTTGGAAGTTCAGAGGTTAAGGCTTGCCGTGGGCAAGCCCAGTTTCAGGAGTTCTAAGGAGGCACAAATGTTGTATTGGTCGCTGATCTTCCTGATCATCGCAATCATCGCCGCCGTGCTGGGATTCGCCGGAGTGGCCACCGCGGCTGCCGGCATTGCGAAGATCCTCTTCTACATCTTCCTGATCGTTTTCCTGATCACGCTCATCATGGGCCTCGGCCGGCGTGGTCGGACAGGAATTTAGCCGCACCTAGCCTCGGGGCCGGGAATGGTTACGGACGGAACCTGTGGAATATAGAGAGTTCCGGGGTACTGTAACTCCCGGCTCCGTGTGCAGAGAACACCGGATAGTTCTAAAAGGGAGCACGGCCGATATTCTGATAAGGGCATCCGTTGCGCGGCTCACTTTCGTTAAAAAGGGGTAAAGCTATGAAAAACGTAAAAGTCTTTTGTCTCAGGATGGGACTCGTGCTGCTGCTCAGCGGCAGCCTGTTTGTGCTGCAGGCGCAGAATGCGTCAGTGGACCAAACCACGCCTCCAGGAGCGGCTCAAGCCACGAGCGGCAGTCGCAACTCGATGCAGGTACCGGCAGGCGCAGAAATCCTCGTTCGCACGAACGAAGCTATCGATTCCAAGACTGCCACGGCGGGCAAGACATACCCCGCCGAAGTTCAGCAAGACGTAATGGGTAGCAACGGACAAGTGGTTATCCCTAAGGGATCCACCGCCGAACTGGCGGTGAAGAAGGTCTCAGGTGGCGGGACGACCGGCAGCCCGGATCTGGCACTGGGTATTCAGTCCATCACTATTGGTGGACAGCGCTATCAGGTGAGCACGGCCAACCTGAATCAAACGAATAACGAAGGCATCGGAAAGAACAAAAGGACTGGTGAGATGGTGGGCGGCGGCGCGGCCTTGGGCACGCTGCTTGGTGCGGTCGCGGGCGGCGGAAAAGGAGCTGTCATTGGCGCCATCGCGGGCGCGGCCGCGGGCGGTACCGCCCAGGTGCTGACCAAGGGAAAAGAAGTCAAGGTCCCCGCGGAATCAACCCTTAGATTCCGTCTTGATCAGCCACTGAATTTGCAAGCCGCTGGTTACTGACCGCTAACTCTCAAGCAAGTCGCAGCTGAGCTCGGCGTCCTGTTCGGGCAGGACGCCGTATCCTTCACAATTGCTATTGTGGTCAGTCGAAGCTCCCGCCAAACCCGGTACGCTGTCTGTGATCGGCGTCTACGCCGAGAACTCCAAGATTTTCTAATTGGAAATACGATGGGCGAGAACCTGAGCGTGAAAATGGGAAACTGCCATCGGCGTTACCGTACCGCACCCGGTGGACGCGGTTCGCAGCGGTGCTTTGGATCCGGCTAAGGTGCTGACCCAGGTAGAACCGATCCCTGCGGTCATTGAGGCTGACAAGGCTTTCGATACGTGGCAAAGCAGGTGGATCAAAAGTTAAACTCGAGCCCTCGGCAGTGGCCGGCAGCTTAGAAAAAGAATTCACCGCCGAGAACGCCGAGAGAATTCTTGTTCAGCGGTGAACTCTTTTTCAGGCGCTTGTGCGTTTGGACAGCGCTTCATTGAGAGCGGAGTAAGGTTGATGCTGGGCGATGGCCTCAATGGCCTCGCCGAGTTGGCCAGCTCGGGACTTGGCCAGGTACCCGCGGGCACCGGCCTCCAGGGCAGCCGCCATCGCCTGCCGCGATTCGTGTTCGGTAAAGACTAGCACCTCGATCTCCGGCGCCAGTTCGCCCAAGCGTCGCGTGGCCTGCAAGCCATCCATCTCAGGCATCCCGATGTCCATGAGAACCACGTCGGGATGAAGCTCGACGGACTTCTCAATAGCTTCGCGTCCGTTAGTCGCCTCGCCGCATATCTCCCAGTGAGGCCGGAAGGCCAACAGGCGGCGTACCGCGTCGCGCAGGGCTTTGTTGTCGTCAACGACCAATATTCGCAGAGTTGTCATAACGCTGTCTCTTTCGAATTTCAAACTTACGAATTGGCGCAACGGCAAACCCGGTGCAAGGGAGGAGCCCAATAAGTCGGCCAAGAGTCGGTTTCGTTGATTTTTCTGTGGAACTGATGACGGTGGCGAATGAAGGGATTCTAGTCGGCGTCGTAGTATAACGCACTGGCACGGATGTGCTATGGGAATAGCCCGATTCGGCAGCAGCTCGCACAACCACCGTACGGGAACCGCTGCATGATCAAGCAGTAATAGCGGGTATTGTTCTCGAATCGCCTGACAAAAATCATTGGGGCTCTCGCTCGACTTGCTGGCGAGAGCCCCACTTCCAAGCTAGCCTTTCGGGCGTGCCAGGAAACTTTTATTGATGGTCAGGCTTGCTGCTGGGATTGGTGCTGCTGGTTCCCATATCGCTCTTGCTGCTCTTGCTCCCCTTCTCGAGCTTGCAGGTATCGGAGATATGGTCAATCTTCGAAACCGTGAACTGCTCGCCGGAAGAGGCCGAGCTCCCCATCGTGCCTGCTGAGGACTTCTCGCTGCCGGAGGTGCCCATCGAACTCGCCGCGCCCTTCTCCATCGTTCCATGAACCGTAACGGTGTGGCCGACGTGAGAAGCGAAGTCCGCCGAGCCGGTCAACGGAATTTCCTTGCCGCTTTTCTCTTTCAGGACGTACTGTCCGCCCTGGGATTCAATGCAACCCTTGAGCTTCTTTTCGCCCTTTGCCTCTTTGCCTTCTGTGCCGGCGGTCTGCTTTCCGGAAGCGGAAGTTTGGGTACCCATATCCGGCGGCGCTGACGGTGCCGTCGAAGGGGAGGTGGACGGAGTTGTCTGCGACGAGGAGGGGTTGCTGCTCCCCTGCGGGTCGCTCGATTGTGTCTGGGCGAGCGCTGCCAGCCCAAACACCAAAGCCAAAGCTACGGTCAATGCGATCTGCTTCATTGTGCACTCCTCAGTGGGGATTCGTTAACCTTCGTAACGTTTAATAAAGCCGTTTGCGGGATTCCACCGGATTCCGGTGTTCCCCCAAATCAATAACTGCAAGTACGGGCCAGAGGAGGGTATTTCCCGAATAACCAGACGAGGCGCCAGAGTTAACGACGGAATAGTTTGGTCATTCCTACTTTGAGCGGGGACCTCGTAGAAGTGGGCTCCCCGCCTTTCTCTAAGAACTTAGGCCATGCGCGTGAGGCGGACAATGCGGGGAACTATGTAGATGCAGCCGTTGCATTCTGTAGGACAGGCAGAGCCAGGACAGGCAGAGCCGATATATAGCAGAGTTAGTCGCATCGAGCGAACAGAAGAGTAAGTGGAGGAATTACAGTTACTTGTGTGTCCAGTTGGAGCTGAAACTTCAGGTGAGACAGAGCGGGTCAGAGACCCGCTCCCACACCTGCACCTACACGAGTTTTTACACGTCAAACACTCGATACGCTGCGGGCGGTTGCTGCTGCTGTAGCAGGGTAATCGCAACGTTATGGACAGGGATTCCGGCGGTGGTTTTTCCGCACAAGGTGCCGTGGTGGGCATGTCCGTGGAGAATCATATCGGCGCCGTGGCGGTCCGCCACTTCGGCCAGACGGGAAGTACCCAAATAGGGATAGATCTCGGGCGCTTCTCCGTTGACGGTTGCGGCTATAGGGGCGTAGTGCAATACCACGACTCGTTTGGGGGTGCGCAGTTGCGATAAGGCGCGTTCCAACTTTATAGCTTCGTCGAGGGCAGCCCGCACAAAGGTTTTGATCTCCGGTTCGCCAAAAGCGGTCAGCGCGCCACGCCCGAACCCTCCCACAAATCCCTTGGTTCCGGCGAAACCGACGCCGTCGCGCTCGTAACCGGTGCCGTCAAGCACCTTGATGCCTTCCGCGCTCATCATCCGGCTCAGTTCGGCCTCCTTGTTGGTTTCATAGTCATGGTTGCCCAAAACGACAATCACAGGCACACGCAGGCGCACCAGGACGTTGACCAGCGGTTCCATTTCTTCCGGTTTGCCATAATTGGTGAGGTCACCGGCTACGACCAAGACGTCGGCTTCATCCCGCACAGGTGTGAGTTGATCCTTCAGCGTGTTGGCGCGCTGCGGAGAAAAATGAAGGTCGGCAGTAGCTGCGATTCTCATATCCTTCGTTTGCCAGCCTGGTCGGGGCACTCGGCGGACCAATCCAGTTTGGGCATCCGCCGCGCACGATACTCGGAAAGGATGTCGTCCAGGGCCCATTCGTTGACGTCGATAGCGAACATTTTGTCGTCGATGAGGCTGCCACGGAAGCGGGCGGCTTTATTGGGCTGTTTAATTTCTTTCCTGAGACGCGTCAGCAGTTCCTGCCAGACCCGATCCGGTACATAGTGGGTTTGCGCGGGATAGACGTAGCGGAAGAGCACCAGCGCGTAGAACAGCATTTCCCAATGTTCGCCCACCAGTTCGAAGATGCGATCCCAATCCATTTCTCCTCGCGTGCCATAGATTACGTGGGCGATGTCGGCGCCGTCGAAGCGCTCACGGCGGGTGACGAACAGCTTGGACGCCAGCAGTTCCTCGGGAGCTAATACACGCGTCTCGGTGCCGACTACGACCGCGGGCCGCGCCCGCGCAATCCAGGAGTCGGTCACAGTGATTACGGCGTTACTCATGCCCGTGATCATATCGACAAAGAAATCGTCGCGATGGGCTTTGGCCAGCCAGACTGGGTCGCAGATCTCACAGTGATATCCGTGCTCACGCAACAGGCGAAGCGCACCGGCAACTGTCTGGGGGGTCAGGAAAAGATCCAGGTCTTTGGTAGCGCGCCATATTCCGGTGTGCTGCTGCAGCGCAAAGGCGCCGGAGACGACATACGGGATGCGATGCTCGTTGAACATGAGCAACACTTCCCGATAGAGCGACGCCTGCGATCGCGTAAACTCCGGCTCAAACGACGAAGTTACAGGCAGCGGAACCTCGGGTTGACCCGACATGAGGCACTTGGATGTGCAGCTATCGTCCCGCGTTGCCGTTTGCAGCAGGTGTAAATCCCCGTTTTAAAGGCACTTGGGACGGGTAGGAACTTCCGATTACCGGTTTCAAAGGGCCGATTGGCACAACTATCAGCCGCTTCGGCCTCGCCAGCAGACATGGTCCACACAGAACGCTGTGGCCAATCGCACAACTAGGAGCTTACATTCCGCATCCTTAGGCAGGCGTAATGGTTTACCAAAGTGCATGACCGTACTTACGGCCAACCCGTAGGTGAGGTGAGAGGTGTGTTTGCGGTTGCCCAGTCTGGGTCGAAAGAAACCCCCAGGGCTGATGTTCCTGGCGAAAGCGGACTGGAGCTCTTGAAAAGGCGAAGCCAGTTCTCATGGATCAGATTGACCGCCTGGTAGTCGAAGAAACGCGGGGAATCTTAGACATCAATTGGGTGACGGACCGGATTGCGGTAGGCGCCTGGGTGGAGACCGACGACAAGATGCGCGCCGCCGCGAAATCGGGGATTACCCACATTATCGATATGACCTGGGAGTGCGACGATACGCCCTTGGCGAAGCCGTACGGGATAAAGGTGCTGGTGAACGCGGTCGATGATGACTTCCAGCCAAAGCCGCCCGAAATCTTGAGACGTGGAGTCGAGTTTGCACTCTCGGTCCTCCAACAGCCCAACTCAAAACTCCTAATCCATTGTGTGGCGGGACGCCATCGCGGGCCGATGATGGCGCTGGCGGTGTTTTGCAGGCTGGGCTGGTCAATCGAAGACGCCATGCGCCTGATCTCAGAACGCAGGCCGGTGGTGGATTGGGCTCCGGTCTATGTGGACAGTGTTAAGAACTTCCTCAGCACAGGGAATCGGTCAACTAGCGAATGGCCGGAGCGTGGACGGTCCTCGGCAACGCCTTCGAGTTACAAGCCGGGTGAACAGTCCACCCATCGGTAGAGATTAGTTCAATGCACGCCGCAGCCGACAATTCGCCGCTCGATTTTAGTTCCTCAACCGAGGCCGGTAACTTAAGCCAGCGGATCACGGAACTGGGCGAATGGTTTCACAATCTTGATTTGCACGGTGTTAAGACAGCCCCTAACCATTTCCTAGGCGATTTTCCCAACGTGAAATGGCAAAAAATCAGCCCGGAAATTCCCGAGCGGCTGGACGGCGCCACCGTGCTTGATATTGGCTGCAATGGCGGGTTCTATTCCATTGAAATGAAGCGGCGGGGCGCTCAGCGGGTACTCGGCATTGATGTGGAGGATCGCTATTTGAACCAGGCACGTTTTGCGGCCGAGACCTTGGGAGTTGAGATCGAATTTGAAAAACGCTCGGTGTATACCGTCGACCAGATAGCGAGCCAGTTCGATTTTGTGCTCTTCCTGGGCGTGTTTTATCACTTGCGCTATCCGCTGTATGCGCTCGATAAAGTGATCAAGAAAATCGCCGGCAAGCTGCTGTTTCAGACTATGATCCGCGGATCACAAACGGTTCGCGAATGGGAAGATGACTATCCTTTTTCGAACACCGAGATATTCGATCATCCCGACTTTCCCGCGATGTATTTCGTCGAGAAGAAGTATTCTCACGATCCCACCAATTGGTGGATCCCTAACCGGGCTGCGGTGGAAGGGATGCTGCGCAGCGCGGGATTGCGGATTGTAGCGCATCCCGAGACTGAAACATGGATCTGTGAGCCCGGCGAGGTCAAGAAAGATGGGCAGTACATTCATGACCTGGAGTGGAACGGACTGCTGTAATTCCGGGAAGGGAGAACTCCATGGTTGAAGCGGTGATGTTGTGGAATGAACCCAACAACCTTTCCCACTGGGATTTTCATATTGATCCTGATTGGAAGATGTTCGCCGAGATGGCGCTGGCTGCGGCGCGAGCGGTCCGGCAAGCGAACCCAGAGCTAAAGATCGCGCTGGGGGGGATTTCTCCTATCGATCCGAATTTCATCCGGCTGCTGGGAACCTACGGGGTGCTGGATGCGGTCGACGTGGTGGCGGTGCATGGTTTTCCCCTCGATTGGAACCACTGGAGCATCCATGACTGGCCCAAGAAGATTGACGAAATTCGGGCCGTGACCAGTAAGCCGGTTTGGGTTTCGGAAGCCGGTGTCTCTTCTTTCGGAGCCGAAGAAGTGCAGGTGTTCGGAATTCAGAAAACGGCGGAACTATTGACACCGTGTGTGGAGCGTGTGCACTGGTACAGCTTGTTCGATCTGCCCGCCACGTGGACGGCTACCACTCGCCACAAGGAGGCAGAGGGAAGCGCCTATTATCGCCACTACTACATGGGGCTGGTGCGCGAGGACGGAACGCCTAAACTGGCCAGCGCCTGCTTTCCTGAAGGCCTGGGAATCTGCCAATGGTTCCACTTTGAAGATCCACGGTTGGAGTTCGGGGTGGAGTGGCTGCGCCGACTCAAAGTTCGATATTTGCGCACCGGCCTGAGCTGGGCGGACTCATTTCGTCGGAACGCGCAGTCCTGGTTCGATCGCCAGATGGAAGCGCTCGAGGAGTTTGAAACCACTCTCACCCTGTGCTTCACGCCCGAGCATTTGGGGCAGAACGCGCATTACACCAGTCCTCCCCGATGCGCTCTTGACTTCGCTGATTTTGCCTCATGGGTTGTGCAGCGTTATGCCTCGACAAAATCGGAGTGGAGTCTCGTCAATCAAGCCCCTCTGGAGGGGGCGGTTCCCACCGACAGAATGGAGCCAAGTGACGTCGGCTCAAGTGATTAACAGGAATAACTTAACCGCCGCGGTAATCAGAACCAGCTTGCGGCGCCACCAATCGGGGGTGGGCGAAACCCTAAAGGGTCGTGCATCTGCCAGGCATCTTACCCCTACTTGGCTTTCATCCAAAGGTCGCCGAAACAATTGAAGCCATTCACTTTCGGGCTTTCACCACGACAAAGTTTCGGCGCAGGGCACGATGAAGTGCTTAATTTTTCGTCAGCAGCACCGTGATATCGGCGAGAAAGGAGCTACCCAGACGAGATGGGAAAGAAAGTACTGATCACTGGCGGAGCGGGATTTGTGGGGTCGCACACCGCAGACGCGCTCGTTGCCCAAGGTCACCAGGTTCGCGTTTATGACAACCTGCGCGAACAAGTCCATCCGCCGGGAATGCCTGCCTACCTCTCTACCCAGGTCGAATTTATCCCGGGTGACATGCGCGATTTGTGCAAGCTGAGCGACGCGGTGCACGATGTCGATGTGATCTACCATTTCGCTGCGGCGGTGGGAGTTGGTCAATCCATGTACCAGATCGCGGACTACACCGCGGTGAACACTCTCGGAACGGCCAACCTGCTGCAAGCCATCCTCGACACCAAGAGCGAGCCGGAAAAACTGATTGTCGCTTCTTCTATGTCGATCTATGGGGAGGGCGAGTACTCATGCAGTGAATGTGGAGAAGTGGCGCCCTCGATGCGCTCTGCCCGGCAGTTGCTGGAGAAACGATGGGAATCGCTCTGTCCGCATTGCGGCAGAGAAGTGCTGCCGGTCGCTACGAGGGAAAGCAAGCCGCTAGGTTGCAGTTCAATCTATGCGCTGTCCAAGAAAGAGCAGGAAGAAATGGTGCTGTTGTTCGGGAGAACCTATCAGATCCCGGCAGTGGCGCTGCGCTACTTCAACATCTATGGCACGCGACAGGCGTTATCGAATCCTTATACCGGCGTGGTCGCTATTTTCGCTTCGCGGCTGATGAACCGGAAGCCGCCGCTGGTTTTTGAGGATGGTTTGCAGTTGCGAGATTTCGTGAACGTGCAGGATGTCGTGCAGGCCAATCTGCTGGCCATGAAGAGCGGCGACGCCGATGGCATAGCGCTCAATATAGGCTTCGGGCAGCCCATTTCCATTCGTGAAATCGCGTCCGAACTGGCGCAGATGCTGGGCGTAGACGTGTCTCACGAAATTACCGGCAAATACCGTGCCGGCGATATCCGGCATTGCTTCGCGGATATTTCCGCGGCCTCTGGTGTTCTCGGTTACCGGCCACAGGTGCGTTTTGCGGATGGCCTGAAGGAACTGGTTTCATGGCTGGGTTCGCAAAGCGCGGAAGACCGTGTGGATCATGCCATGCAACGGCTGGAGGTTCACGGGTTGGTGGCGTAGGCGGGTTGCAGGAGGGCTCTTGTGCATGGCGGGGAAGGGAAGTGTGATGAAAGACAAGGTACTGCCATTTCATTCTGTCCTTATCTTTGGCGGAGCCGGATTCATTGGCTCGAACTGGGCCTATCGTTTGCTCAGGACTACGGATGTTCGGGTCCACATCTTCGACAATCTTTCCCGTAGAGGTGTGCGCCACAATTTACGCTGGCTGCAGAAAGCGTTTGACGGCTCCGAGCGCCTGCAGGTGACCATCGGGGATGTGCGCGATGCCGCAGCCGTGCAGCGCGCGGTTCAGAAAGCGACCGAGATTTATCATTTTGCGGCGCAGGTAGCGGTTACCAACTCGGTCGAGGACCCACGATTCGATTTTGAGGTGAATGTGGGGGGTACGTTCAATGTTCTGGAAGCTGCCCGTAGCAGCGGGCGCCACCCCTTCGTGCTCTTCACTTCCACGAACAAGGTATACGGGAATATGGCCTCGCAGGCCATTGTCTCCAGCCGCAGCCGGTATAGCTACCTCGGGCGCGACGGGGTCTCGGAAGCTCAGCCGTTGGACTTCCATTCTCCCTATGGATGTTCCAAGGGAGCCGCCGATCAGTATGTGCACGATTACGCGCGCATGTTTGATTTGCCTACGGTCGTGTTCCGCATGTCGTGCATCGCCGGCCCGCGCCAGTTTGGCAATGAAGACCAGGGCTGGGTCGCGCATTTCCTATATTCGGCATTGCAGGACCAACCAGTGACTATTTATGGCGACGGCCGGCAGGTGCGTGATGTGCTGGCCGTGGAAGATCTGATGCGCGCTTTCCAGGCGGTGCGTGACAACCTGAACAGGACTGCGGGCCAGGTCTACAACGTCGGCGGCGGGTTGCAGAATACCGTGTCGCTGCTCGAAATCATGGAAAAGATCGAGAAGCTCACGGGGCATCGCCTGCAACACGAGTTCGAGGGCGTCCGGCCCGGTGATCAACCGGTCTACGTAACCGATTTCAGCAAGCTGCTGCGCGACACCGACTGGTCTCCACAACTGAAAGTTGAGCAAATTCTGACGAACATCTTTGAATGGCGGAGACAGAATCGCGAACTGTTTCGTCCTGTCGCAGTTGAGAGCAGGATTCCACTTGCTGACTTGGCTCACGTACCGGAGGCGGCATCGTGAAATTTGCTCTGGTCAATCCGGCGTGGGATTTCAGCGGCTCGATTTACTTCGGTTGCCAGGAGCCGCACTATCCTCTCGAACTGCTGTTCGGTTTCGACAAGATCCGGGAAGCCGGGCATGAGCCTTTACTCATCGATGCGCAATTGGAGCAGCTGAATGTCACCGATGTGAAGCGCCGGCTGGATGCATTTCAGCCGGATTTTCTGGTTATGCCAACCGCACCGTCGTACTTGTTCTGGCGATGTCCACCGCCGGAATTACGCATTCCCAAGCAATGGTTCGCTGGACTTGAAAGCCGGGCCGTCAAAGTTGCAATTGGGCCGCATCCTTCCGCAACGCCGGGTCCGACCATGCGCAAATTGCGGTGTGATGTGGTTTTCCGCGGAGAGCCGGACGAGGTTCTACCCTTGCTCGCTTCTCAGCCCTGGTCACAGATCGATGGATGCTGCTGGAAAGACGAAAACGGAGAACGTTTCAGCCCCAGGTTCGCAGTGACGGACATGCGAAAACTCGGCGCGCTGAAATTCGACAATTACGACGTGGAGAGGCACAAGCACCGGCATCATGTTTTCTCCGGTTCAGGACACGGAGCGGAATTGGAATTTGCTCGCGGTTGCCCGTGGGCCTGCGCTTTCTGCAACAAGACTCTCTTCCGAAATAAATTCCGGGAGCGGGACGTGGATGCGGTCCTGGATGAAGTCGATCGACTTCTTGCGCGAGGCGTGGACTACATCTACTGGATCGACGAAATTTTCGGCGTAGGGAAAAATGTACGGCGGTTGTTAGAAGAACTTGCCAAGCGTCCGGTCAGTATTGGATTGCAAACCCGCATCGATTTGTGGAGTGAGGAGACTCTCGACCTACTGGGTAACGCGCGTTGCATCTCGATGGAATGTGGCATCGAGTCCATCACCGAGGAAGGCCGCAACGAACTTAATAAAGGATGCAGGCTCTCGACTGATCGCCTGTCGGAACTCCTGATCTACGCGCGTAAGCGTATTCCCTGGGTGCAGGCGAACCTGATTCTGACCGAGTACGACGATCGCAAGGACATTCGTTCCTGGCAAGAGCGGCTGAAGGAGGAAGGAGTGTGGGTCAGCGAACCAATACCCATGTTTCCCTACCCGGGCACACCGATGTACCAGGAGATTTTCGGGCCCATTGATGATCAAGCGTGGGAGCGCGCACATCACTACTACACATCCACCTTCCGCGAGAAAGGCTACAGCGACATCCAGGAGCAGGCTCCCGCTGCTATCGAGGATCTGGAATGCACATATTGATGACCACGGACACCGTGGGCGGTGTCTGGACCTACACCCGCGAACTGGTGAGCGGTTTAGTGCGGCGCGGTCATCGCGTTACCCTCATCAGCTTCGGAAAAATTCCATCGGAGGAGCAAGCGGCGTGGATGCATGGGCTTGGGGATCTGGAGTTCCGTGCAACCGGCTTTCGCCTGGAGTGGATGCAGGAAGCCGAGCGGGACATCGAAGAGTCCAAGGCATACCTG
The DNA here is from genome assembly GCA_035631655.1 of Terriglobales bacterium. Taxonomy (GTDB): domain Bacteria; phylum Acidobacteriota; class Terriglobia; order Terriglobales; family Acidobacteriaceae; genus Gp1-AA122. Next base: position 95,556 of record DASQIH010000080.1, on the reverse strand, counting down.
CACAATTTGGTAAACGAGGTTAAACCTGACCTGCTTCACTCCAACCAATACGCCTACGGAGTGTTGAACAGCGTTCCCTGCCTGGTCGTGGCGCACAGCGACGTGGCGAGCTGGTGGGTGGGCGTTCACCGGGAAGAACCTCCCGAGTCAGCTTGGCTGCGCTGGTATCGGCAGACGGTGACGTGTGGGTTGAGCCGGGCGAGGGCGGTGGTGGCGCCTTCGCAGTTCATGCTTGATGGTCTGCATCAACACTATCTGCGGCCAGAGTTCAGTGATGTGATCCATAACGGTCGCACGCCAGCGCTGTTTGATCCACAAGCAGGGAAGCACGGATACATTCTGGTGGTTGGGCGGGTATGGGATCAGGCAAAGCAGGTTTCTCTGCTCGCGCAACGCGAGCATCCGCTCCCAGTCTGGATCGTGGGTTCACAAGAACACCCTGACAAGTTGCTGGGCGGGCACGCCGGCAACGGCAATGGTTGGAGTGGGGTGAAGTTCTATGGCGAACAGTCGGAGAGGAAGTTGAGAGTGCTTTATGCACATGCTGCCGCCTACGCAGCTACGTCGTGTTACGAGCCTTTTGGATTAGCGCCGCTGGAAGCTGCCTTTTCTCGCTGTGCTGTCGTGGCCAACGATATCCCCACATTTCATGAGATATGGGGCGACTCCGCTTACTACTTCAGGAAGAACGATGCGGACGGCCTGGCGGCCGCGATTCGAACCCTGAGCAGCAATACCCATATGCGGGTCGAATATGCGGAGCGGGCCTACCGGCGGGCGCAGGAAGAGTTCACGGCGGACTACATGGTGGACAAATACGAACGCCTTTACCGCCGGCTGACGGCAGTGCAGGAGGCGGCCGCGTGAGGCAACGACTCAAGTTCCGGATGTTCGCTCATTCCTGGGTGTCGGACTGGAACCACGGGAATGCCCACTTCCTACGAGGGCTAGCGCACGAACTGGTGAAGCTGGGGCATGAAGTGCGCTGTTATGAGCAGGAGGATTCGTGGTCCCGCTCAAACCTGGAGCAGGAAGGCGCTGAAATCGCCAAGCGAGCGACGCAGCAGTTCTATGACAGCTTCCCTGAATTGCGGGTGGAGTTCTACCGGAATGACGATAACTTTGAGCGATTTGCGACGGAGCAGTTGCGGGGCACCGACATTGTTATCATCCATGAATGGAATCCGCCTCAGGTCGTGAACAAGCTGCTCTCGCTGAAACAGAAGCTTGGCTTGCGCGCGCTCCTCCACGACACCCATCATCGCGCATACACTAGCCCACGAGAGATTCTTGAACTGAACTTAGGGTTGTTCGATGGAGTGCTGGCATTCGGCCGAGCGATTCAGCGCATTTATCAGGAAGGCTTTGGTATCCCGCGCGCCTGGACGTTTCACGAGGCTGCAGACATGGCGCACTTCCATGCATTCCAGGCGCAAAAGAACACCGACGTGATCTGGGTAGGAAACTGGGGCGACGAGGAGCGCACGCGCGAGCTGGACGAGTTTCTGATTCAGCCCGTGGCGAATCTGGGTGCGAAAGTCGGCGTGCATGGTGTGCGGTATCCGAAAGCAGCTAGGGAGGCGCTAGCGCAGGCGGGAATCCAATATCGGGGCTATCTTTCCAACCTGCAGGTTCCTCAAGCTTACGCGCAGAGTGCGCTGACGCTGCACGTGCCGCGGCGCTTCTATGCCAACGGTCTCAGCGGCGTCCCGACAATCCGGGTGTTTGAAGCACTGGCCTGCGGTATTCCCTTGCTATGCGCGCCTTGGACGGATACCGAGGGGCTGTTCCGGGAAGGCAAAGACTATATCTGTCTTTCACATGGGCAGGCCATGGAAGCGGAGATCCGGTATTTGCTGCGAGATGAAAAAGCTCGGTCGCAAATGGCAGCCCAGGGGCTTGAGACGATTCGCCAGCGACACACGTGCGCACATCGCGCCCAGCAACTTTTGGAGATCTGCGAGGAATTGGGCAGATGAAGATCTTTGTTTTCGGCTCCAGTCTCACCTCGTCGTACTGGAACGGCGCTGCCACTTATTACCGAGGCATATATAAGAACTTGCATGCGCTGGGTTACCAGGTCACCTTTGCTGAGCCGGACATCTACAAGCGGCAGCAAAATCGCGATGCCGGGAAGATCGATTACGCAGAGGTATTGGTTTATCAGACCTCGGCCGATATTCCGCAGCTCATGCGCAAGGCCTGCGACGCAGATCTGGTGATCAAGCACAGCGGGGTAGGAGCGGATGATGAACTAATCGAGGCGGAGGTTTTGAAGTGCCGCTCAGAGGGTACTCGGGTTGCCTTCTGGGACGTCGACGCGCCTGCCACCTTGGCGAGAGTGGAGGCTAGCGGAAATGATCCATTCCGCGCTCTCATACCGGAATACGATTTTATTTTCACATACGGGGGAGGACCGCCCGTTATTCAGCACTACGTCCGCCTAGGCGCGCGAAACTGCCATCCGATTTACAACGGACTTGATCCCGCGACCCACCACCCGGGGGCGAGCGATCCCGCCGTGGAATGTGATCTCGCCTTCGTTGGGCATCGCCTGCCCGATCGAGAGAAGAGGGTAGAGGATTTTTTCTTTAAGGCCGCCACACTAGCGCCCGAAATGAAATTCATCCTGGGGGGCGAAGGCTGGGGTGGGTGTAACCTGCCGCCGAACGTGCGCTGGATCGGGCACGTGGGCAGCGCGGACCACAATCGCATTAATTGTTCTGCTCGCATGGTCTTGAACATCAATCGCGAGTCGATGGCCAGTGTAGGATTCTCCCCGCCCACGCGCGTGTTTGAAGCCGCTGGAGCCGGCGCCTGCTTGATCACCGATGCCTGGGCGGGAGTGGAGGAATTCTTTGCGCCCGAGAAAGAAATACTGATCGCCTCCTCCGCGGAACAGATTGTTAGCTATTTACGGCGTCTCTCGCGTATCAGAACCATTGAGATCGGAGCGGCCATGCGAAACCGGGCCTTGCGCGACCATACCTACGGGTTACGGGCCCTGCAATTCCAGAAGATTGTGGAAGAAGATTCTGCTCGTAAGCGAACCAGAGTGGCAAGAATCGAAGCCAGGAACGCAGTCCGAACCAGCACCTGAGGGAGAACCGGCAACGTGAAGATTGTCATTTTCGGTCTGGCCATTACGTCTTCCTGGGGAAACGGCCATGCGACTACGTATCGCGCGTTGGCCCGTGCGCTAGGGGCCCACGGGCACCGCATTATCTTCTTTGAGTGCAACCAGGAGTGGTACGCGTCCAACCGCGACCTGCCGGAACCGGACTTCTGCAGAGTTCGCATTTACGAAAAATGGGACGAGGTCCTGCCTGCGGTCCGAGAACAGTTGCGGGACTGCGACGTGGCCATGGTCGGCTCCTATTTTCCCGACGCGACGCAAGCCATTGAGGAGGTTTTTGCTTCCAAAGCGGGAGTAAAAGCCTTCTATGATATCGACACGCCCATCACCGTCGCCCAACTTCGGTCGGGCGGCGCCGAATACCTGAAACCGGAGCAGGTTCCGGGATTCGATATTTATTTCAGCTTCACGGGTGGGCCCATGCTCCAGGAACTGGAGTCGAGGTTTGGCGCTCGAGCCGCGCTGCCGCTTTATTGTTCGTTTGATCCGGCAAAATACCGGTTCGCATCCGCCCGTCCGGAATACACATGCGACTTCAGCTACATGGGAACCTACGCTCCTGATCGGCAGGCCAAGATTGAAGAACTTTTTTGCGCTCCCGCGCGCCGGTTGCCAGACCGAAAATTCCTGCTCGCCGGCCCACAGTATCCGGAAGAGCTGTGCTGGCCTCGCAATGTGAGGCAGATCATCCATATCGAGCCACGGTTCCATGCTTCGTTCTATTCGTCATCGCGCATGACTTTGAACGTTACACGTCGCGAGATGGTCCTGGCGGGATATTCCCCCTCGGTCCGCTTGTTCGAAGCGGCAGCCTGCGGAAGCACCATCGTGTCGGATAACTGGGCGGGCTTGGAGACGTTTCTAGAGCCGGGTGAGGAGATCTTGCTGCCGCGCTCGTCGGAGGAGGTGGTGCGCTATCTGCTTGAAATGGACGAAAGTGAAATCCGGCGCATTGGGCGTAATGCGCAGCAGCGCGTGTTGGCGGAGCACACTTCCGAACATCGGGCGGAAGAATTCGAACGATACGTAGATCAGAGACCTGTGAAAAACGCGGTGGCAACGTCCTCAACCGGAGTTGAAAAGTTGTCCACCGCGTCGCGTTAGTCGACGGCCAGTTTTAGAGTTGCGGATTTACGTTCAGGTGATCTTGTACCTGGCGATCCCCTGCATAGGATTGCGCAATGCGGTCAGCCAGCGAACGATCGCGCTCGGAGGGAACTGATCCGGAGAGTTCCACCGCGTCGGCGCGGAGCGTCACGCGGATGTCTTTGCTGTAGAGCCCCGGCTGGGTGCGCAGTTTCTCCTCGATTTGGCTCTTGGCTTCAGCAGGCGTGAGCGAGCGTTCAGGATTGGCTGGGGTCAGACTGCCTCTTTCCGCTTTAGACTCGGCGGCATACTTCCGCACTGCTGCCAGGAAAGTCTCGGTGCCTGCAGGAGGAGGCACCTTACCGGTGAGAATCGCACGGAACGGGACCATCTTTGCATATAAGACGCGAGTCTCGTCGTTGTCCTGCTTGATCACGGCGCCGTTCAGCTCGAGACCGGCAAAAACACCGCGCGCGCGGGAATAGGTTAGAACTTCTGCCTTCATCTTCCAGTCGGTACTGCCTTCTGCCTGGCGTCCTACTGGGCCCGCAGCCACCGATGCCTCCGCTCCCAGTTTGAACTTGCTGGTCAGCAGATGGTCCATACCTTGCTGGTTCATTACGAGCATGACCAGGTCAACGGCCTCTCCGCCAAATTGCAGACCCCAGCTGCCGCCCGCGATGCTGATGGGGGCGGGCGCGCTCCAGCCATTGGCCGTGCGGCACGTGGCCACTCCTTTACCGTATCTGCCGCCTACGATGAAACCGCCTTTAATCATCGAGGGCACGACCGCGACACACTTCGCCGATTTAAACACGTCTTGCGGGATACCTTTGTCGGGCGTGGACATGATCTCATCCAAAACCCTGGCGGCCGTTTTCACCCGCTTGACCTCGTCGGAGTCATTCTTACTGGTATCCGAGTCTTGTGCGTACATGGCTCCGGCCATAGCGGCCAGAACGACGCATACGCCTATCAGTTTCGCTAGTGACTTCATGGGTTTCCTCAATTTGTGATGGCACAAATACACACCTCTCCATCTTGGGCGTGCTCAGTGTGGGAATCCATCCAGTAGAGACTGTAGAAAGGCAGCGGAATTACTGGCTTGGGTTGGACTCGGTCGTGTGCCCCGACGCCGCGGTTGTAGACCCCGGTTGGAAAGTGGCCACCACCACCAGACGTTTGGGAGCAGGACCAATGTAGTAGGTGGGATAGCAGGTGACCAGCGTGAGCCGTGTGTCTTTCGTGGGGTAAGTCACGGCAATATCGTCGGGACCTACGATGGCCTTGCTGATAACCACATAGTGGTATTCGCGGGTGCCACGACGGACGTAAATGTCGTCTCCCTTGTTGAGTTCGTGAATATGGCGAAAAAAAGTATCGCGATGTCCGGCAATAACGGAATTACCGGGATCTCCAGGCCAGGCGGTGCTCTCCAGATGTCCCGGAGCCAGCATCAGCGACTTGCGAGTGGTGCCTTCAAGAATTGCAGCTTGCAGCTTGATCTTGGGAATCGAGAGCAGGGTGACACGGGCAGCGGTGGAGTTCCCCTGCGCCGATGCGGCAGCGGATTTCGCACTCTCCGCTTGCCAATTGGTTTCCAGCTCATGCTGCTCTATCGACATCCATGTGTACGCCCCGAGCGCCAGCACGAGCAGCACGACACCGACAATCAGAAAGATCGTGGAGACAAGTTTTCGCCTCTCGCGCGAGGAGTATCCGGACGGGCCGTTCGGCGCCGCGGCTCCGGGGCTCAGTCCGCCGTCCCCAGGGAGCGCGGCGAAACTAACACATATCCGTGCGAAGATGTCGGCCAATCGAATTTGCAAGGGACGAAGTTATTGACGAAGCGGCGCGCAAGGTTCAGGTCTACTTGCGAAGGTAGATACCCGCAAGCGTGGAAGCAAATCCCAGCAAGCCCAGCAGGGGAAGCTCAGAGCCGGTGGCGGGCAGATTTCCGCCCTTCTTGCTCTTACCGGTGGCGTTCTGACTCGCCGCACTCTGGTCGGCCGCGGTGGCATTTTCCCCAGCCTGGCCGCTCTGGCTGGCGGCACCCTGGTCAGCCTGATTGCTCGAACTTCCGGCATAAGCGTTGCTGCCCGGGGTCTGACCGGAGCTGCTGCTGGAAGATTGATCGGGGGTGGTGCTGGAAGAGGGATTCGACTGCTGAGCATACGCAGGAGCATTGGCGGAAGAGCCGCTCGCCGCACTGTTTTGCGAAGGGCTGCTCATGTCGCTGCTCTGGGTGGAGCTGGGAGTAGTCGAAGTTGATGGCTGTTGACCAGCGGTAGCACTCGAGGGCTGGCTGCTGGTGTCAGCACTTGATCCGGCGGTAGCCGACGACGGATTCGTCGAAGACTGCGAGGCCGTGGGACTAGTGGCTGACGGTGAAGTCGCAGCTGAGCTCTGACCGGCACTGCTCATATCGCTGCTGCTGCTGCTGCTCGAGGGGCTGGTGCTGCTGGCCGGATTATTGGTGGCGTTATTAGCGCCGCTCTCCGAAGTTGCCGTGCCCGATGGAGCTGCCCCCGTAGTTCCCATCGAAGCCGATCCCGGACCGGAGCTGGCGCTGCCGGCGCCGCAGTGGTCGGAGATGTCGGTCACGCTGCTAACCTGAAACGAGTTCTGCGCGCCGGAGGTGCTGGCCGCACTCGAACTGGTTCCGCTCTGACTGGAGCTGCTCGCGCTGGGATTGCTCGTGCTGGGATTCGAGCCGGCTGCGTTCTGGTCGCTCGGGTTGCTGGTCGAAGAAGTCGAGGCATTCGCCGGCTGCCCGGTGACTTGGACCTCGTGCCCGACCTTGCTGGCGAGACTGTCAATGTTACCCGTCAGCTGATACACGGTCCCAGTCTGATCTTGGGTCAGGGTGTAGCTGCCGGCGGAGCCGCTCAGGCAGCCTTGAATGCTATTGCTGCTCGAGGAAGTAGTGGTCGTGGTGCTTTGCGTGGTTGTCGTACTCTGGCTGCCAGGGCTGGTGCTCTGAGTGCCCATGCTGGGGCTACTCGGACTGCTCTGGCTCGCTGCACCACTCTGCGATGTGTCCTGCTGGGCGGCGCACATGCCCGCTGCCAGACACACGGTGGACAGGAACAGAAGTGTCTTTCTCATATACAAGCCTCCGAGGGTTGTAATTCCCTCGTTACTCTAGAGATTTCGACGGTTGTGTCCTATCCGGTAATGTCTTTAGGTTCGGTTCGGGCATCGTGTACCAGAGCGTCGTGCAACCCTAAGGCGGGGGCAGAGGGTTCTAAGTGATTCGTGGGAAAAGGGTTACGAGACCAAGACCTTGGCGTCTCCGCGGCGATCGAGTACTTCCACTCGCACTTCATCAGCCTTGCTGCGTTCGAGAAAAAGATCCACCGAAGCCGATGCGACCCTCAAATTCTTGATCCAGAGTTGCGGGATGACTTCCGGCAAACAGGGCCGGGCGAAAGTGATGGTGTTCTGGACGGCACTGGCACAAATGCCCAGGCAGGCTTGCAGCAGCAGGTACACCGATCCGGCGGCCCAGGCTTGTGGGGCACAGGCGACAGGGTAGAGTGTGGGTCCTTCGCCCGGGCGACGATCCAAGCCACAGAATAGTTCGGGCAGGCGATGCAGATCGACCAAGACGCTCGTATCTAGCAGACCCGTTAAAATCCGGATTGCGGAATCTTTGTAGCCGTAGCTGGCCAAACCGGCGGCGATCAAAGCGTTGTCATGAGGCCAGACTGACCCGTTGTGATAGGAGACAGGGTTATATCGTGGCTCGCGGGCGCCGACTGTGCGCACGCCCCAGCCGTTGAAGAAGTCTGGACCTAGGAGACCTTGCGAGATGGAAGCCGCATGTTCCGGACTCGCGATGCCGGTGTAAAAGCAGTGCCCGGGGTTGGAGGTGCGCACGCGGCACGGGTTCTTTTTTCCGTCCAGGGCCAAGGCATAGGTGCCGATATCGGGACACCAGAAAGATTCCTGGAATCGCGTTTTGAGATTCCTTGCTTGCGCTTCCAAGGCGTCGGCTCTTTCAAAATTTTGTAATGCGGCAGCCAAGCGGGCAGCGGAGCGCTTCGCGGCATAGACGTAGCCCTGCACTTCGCATAACGCGATGGGGGGTTCGGCCAGGGCGCCGTCACCATGAAAAACCGAATCGTTGGAGTCCTTCCATCCTTGCTGCACTAATCCATTCACCGAGTAGCGCGAGTACTCGACGAATCCATCGCCATCTTTGTCGCCGTAGCGATCGATCCAGCTCAAGGCACGATCGATGTTGGGCCACAGCTTCTCCAGAAATTCGCGGTCTGCGGTACGTTCGAAATAGGCACCGGCCAGCATGATGAACAAGGGAGTAGCATCCACTGATCCGTAGTAGCGTCCGAAGGGCACTTCGCCCAGGGCCGCCATTTCTCCGCGCCGAGTCTCGTGAAGGATTTTGCCGGGCTCAGCATCGGACTCGGGAATCATGGCTGTGGCCTGGGTGCAAGCCAGGTATTCCAGCACTCCCTTGGCAATCCAGGGATTCACCCAAAGGCACTCAAGCGCGGTAATGATTCCGTCGCGTCCAAAGACAGTGCTGAACCAGGGAACTCCCGCGTAGGGGTAGCCCACTTCGGGGTTTCCGACCGTCATCATCTCGATGTCCGCGATTGAGCGCGTGAGCCAGTCATTAAACTGGGCGTTTGAAGAATAAATTTGGCTGGTGTGCTGGCCAGCCGCGCGCATTTCATCACTGGTTGCGGCCAGAGCGGCCTCGTACTTAACCAGGCCATCGGAAACTGGGTTATAGAGGCAGGAAATGGTGAGCTCGACGATGAGCTCCTGTTTCGGCTGCAAGAACGCATCGAAGCGGCAGTCGGAGGCTGAGATTCGACTGGGCGCGGGACTGCAATGAATCCTGGTCCGGCGAGTGACTCCGTCCAGACCTCGGTATGACAAAGTGACGGAATCGGCTTCTGCGACGGGGTCCAGACGGCGTCCCCGTCGGGCCCGGGCGGTACCGCGGACTTCAAAAATATCCGCATAGTCGGCGTCGAATTTCAAAGCAAGGGGGACTTTGATCGGTTGCAGGCCGAAGTTAGAAATGCGCAATTGTTCGTAGCAAGCGTCCTGATAGAGAAACTTGGAACGCGTGACCAGCAGCGTTCCGCGCGGGATCCGCAGGCGCTCGCCCTGGTCGATATCAACATTGGTGAGGTCGGCGGTGAACAGGGAATTATCTTCTTTTACGGTGGAACTGAGGAGCAAGGGGCGGGAAGTACCGATGAACAGCGCTAATTCCGAGAGGAAGCGGGTGCCTTCGTAGAAGATGCCTTCCTCGCCCAGGCCGGTGGTTTCCACGTCCCCGTAGCGGTCGAAGACGGCAAACATTTTGCCGTACTTCAAAACCCGGGTGCGGTCATCCGGAGGCGCGGATTTGGTCGCTATGTAGTATTGCTGGGTGTTTGCCTCATCCACCGACTGAGACCCCCGTCCGTTAAGGTGAGGGGTTCGGGTTCGCCTCCAATCAGCCGTTCGTAGATCGCCAGATATTCGGTGGCCATTCTCTCTGCGCTGAATCGCTCTTCGACTCTCTGACGGCAGATTGCGCGCTCAATTTCGGAAATGCGCCGCACTGCCCGCACCGCGCTCTCGGCATCTCGGACCACGAAGCCCGTAACCCCATCCTCCATGATTTCGGGAACGGAACCGCAGGGATACGCGATCACCGGGGTTCCGCATGCCATTGCCTCAATCATAGCCAGTCCGAAAGGCTCCGGCCAGTTGATGGGAAACAGCAGAGCCGCGGCCCTACCCAGGAATTCGCTTTTGTGCGGATAGCCGATTTCGCCCAGAAACTCCACCAGGGGATGCTGGAGGAGTGGCCTGATAACGGTCTCGTAGTATTCCTGGTCCGCGCGATCGATTTTGGCCGCGATCTTGAGCGGCACGCCGGAGCGTTTGGCAATCTCGATCGCCTGATCCAGGCCCTTTTCCGGCGACACGCGGCCCAGAAACGCCAGGTACTCTCCTTCGGCACTGCGGAAGGGATAACGTTCCGGGGGCAGGCCGTGATGGATGGTTGCTTGCCAGTTAATCCAGGAAAGGGGTTTTCGTTGGGCATCGGAAATCGAGATCACCGGCATGTCGCTGAAGATACGATACAACGGTTGCAGGTCAGGAATATCCAGGCGGCCATGCAGGGTCGTTAGGTTGACGAGTTGTTCGCGGCGGCTTAAGGCAAAATGCAAGTAGTCGATGTGGAAATGGATAATGTCAAAGTTCTCTTTTTCGCGGAAGACTTGCTCGAGCATGAGAACGTGGTGCGCCAACTGGTCCCAGCAGTTCTTGTCGAGGCGAAGGGATTGCGGGCAGACCGGCACCAGGCGCGCACTGGTCAAGGAATCGCCGCTGGCAAACAGCGTGACCTCGTGCCCTTGCCGGACCAGTTCTTCGGTCAAGAACGAGACGACTCGTTCGGTTCCTCCGTATAGTTTGGGTGGCACACTCTCGTAGAGTGGTGCTACCTGTGCGATTCTCATTGTGCCAACGGATCTCTGAGGTCACTTGGCGCCGATCCGAACTCGGGATGTGGTCAAGCAACGTGTCTTTTGAGCCAACGGGCTCGTTATCTTTAAGAGGTGTGGGTCGCCTGCGAAGAACGACGTCTTGCAAATAGCTGGGGAACCTAGCCGTCTTTGAATTTCCAGGTCACGGTTTCAATCTACAACATTCATGGTAGGTGCTTCCATCAGGAACATTCTGTAGCCGCTAGTTCTTGGGGACTGTAGTCCGCTTGGCCTAAATATTAACCCGGGTGGAACACGGATTGGTTTTTGCAAAAAACAATTAGTGGTATGGTGGAGAACATTGCTACCAGATGCCTTTATCACTGCCGGTGATCCGGTAACCGAGAAAAGCGGCCGTGGCCAGCGCGGGCAGGAGGCTGAGACGAAAGGCGGCGCGAAAATTCCGTTGGGCGCCGATGCCGAGCATCTGTTTCATGTACAGCTGCGCCGCTTCGGGGACAATCGGGATGCGCAGGAACTTCTGACTGACGTAAGTCCGCCGGCCGGAAAACCGCGCTGCCGCAATCACCGCCGGGGGCAGGCTCGCCGGTTCTCCACCATACTCCTCGAGGTATTCGGCAACGATGAGCAATAGAGTCGCGACGCCGGGCCAGATCGCACCCAGATCAGCTGTCTTCTTGAGTTCGGCAAAATTTACTGAGCGACTGCGAAGGAGGCTGGCAATGTTAACGATGTCGCACAGCCGGAAATAAAAGTGGCGATACATGCGCTGCAGGGTGGCCACGACGATACGTTCTTCGGGAGCAGGTACTGGGAACACGTAATTCCCGATGCTGCGCTTGATGTGACGCTGCTCCAGGCGCGCTGCGAGCGCCACTTGCTCGCCGGTCTGGCCTAGCCACTTCACGTGGCACTCCACCAGTTCGGGCAGGCCGGGAATTTGGAAGTTCCACTTGTTGGCCAGCCGGTCGCCCCAGCTTTGTGGTTGGAGTTGGGCACCGAAGTCCTGTGTGAAAACCCGGACGACCGGGTCCTTATCACCGCTAGTGTAGAGATCAAGATCTCCGCCCAGGTCCGGCCAGTGGTCGAGGGACTTGATGACAGTGACCGGGCATCCGGCGCTCTGCAATTGATTACAGATGGCATTGAGAAAACGTAAGGCGTTGTCGATCCGCTTGTACTCGATGGCCAGGGGAGCGTCCAGCCGGCGAGCGAGATCTTCTTCTCCCAGTACGGTAGCGTCTTTCTGCAGTGCGTCGATAGTGCGCACCGTGACGTGGTGAGCTTCCGACAGATCGAGTAGTTCGCGCAGCTCCTCGTCATGGAGATGCAAGACATAACGCAGCTCACGCTCGAAGGTCGGCGATTCGGCTCTGCTCAGCAGCAGCGTTGACAAGGCAGCCAGGTACCTGCTCTCGGCAGAAGCCTTGGAACCGTTATTGTCCATATAAGAGTCCTCAGAAGATGCAGAGATCCTTCGCTCAGGATGACAATGAATTTAGTAACTACAGTCCAGCGCCGCTTTTGTTCTCTCCTTTATCACAGCGGGCCAGCCCCGACTCGATAGCCGTCCCTTCCTCATAGTCATTCCAGGTTGCGATGAGAAGAAAGGGCAGAGGATGAGAATCGTCGTAGTAGCGACGAAACATGCTCAAGGTGTCCTCAAAGGTTTTTCCGCAACGCGGATCCATGTGACGATTGAGGCTCCAGGACGCCTTGGTGTCATTGAATCCGGGCCAGGCGGTGCCCACCGCGATCTTGGCGGGATATTTCGTTTTCATCTTGGAGTAGAAATTTTCCAGATACTGTTGGCCCCAGTCACGGCCATCGGCTGCCCAGCCATGATCGGGATGGATCCAGGCATACTGGCCATCGAAATCCTTCGCGTACTTTTGCGGGGGATCATCTTTATAGATCAGCCAGGGAGGCGACTGCCAGGCATTCACTTGCTGACGTATCTGATCCCAGTCCGTATTGCCGCGTTTGGGGAAAATGAAAATGACGGGCCGCCCTTGATACAGCAGATAAGCATCGTGTCCCGGGGCATTCGGGCCGATGTAATCTTTATAGGCCTTGTCGAAGGCCTGCAGCGCGTCTTCGGTGGCGTGTCCGTTGTCTTCCTCGGTCTCGTCGTACATCAGCGCAACGTGAAAGTGCTCCTGGCTGGCGATTCGCTGCATGACGGCATAGCTGCGGTCGAGGAACGGGTGGCGGTCGCCATACCAGTCGACCACGAAGGCGTAGATGCCCATATTTTTCGCCTGCGCGATCTGCATGCGGATGGTGGCCGGATCCTGGGTGTTGTACCCCACGTCAATGTGGGCGGGATCCCCAAACCAGGGCTGATAATCGGCAAGGACTTTGGGAGAACCCCCGCTTTCCGGCACGTTCTTCTGCATGACCTGGCGCACGTTGGCCTTGTTGCATCCGCTGGGCAGGAAGCTGGCCACTACGATCAAAATCAGAAGAGGTGCTTGGAAAGCCTTCATTTCAAAGTTGCTGCCCGCCTTACGATGAAAACGACAAAGCAATGGATGGCTGACCGGGTAGAGGTTGTGCGGCGGAGGTCTCTGATCCCGCCGGCTAATTCAGAACTCCGAAGGAGCAATCGGCTCCAGAGCGCGCACAAACCAGCGATCCGCGCCGGGTGTCATCAGAACCACGTAGTCCTGTGACGCGTTCTCCTGGTGAATGAGCTTGCTACCATCGTAGACCTGAATTTCCAGCTGCGCCTTGTCGAGCAACTGCATTTCGCCGCCATCCGGCGAATAGAAAAATGCTTTCACCCTGTGCCCGCGGTCAACATAACGGACATGCACACCGCTTGTCTTTTGCTCAGAAATTCTTTGGGCGAAGTTGTCTTTGGCGAAGCCAGTGAAGTAGGCGCTGAGCAGGTCGGGGTCATTTTTGTCCAGGGCCTGCGCCAGATCTCTCCAGGCGTAAGCGTAGTCGCGGGTAACATTGGTGCCGGTAAGCTCCTCAATCCGGCGTGGCTCGATGGAGTCGGCATTCAACTGAACCTGGGGCAGGGAATCGGCGCGGAGCACGCGTAGAAAAATCGGGAACGCGAGTGCGATGGTCATCGCCACAGACAAGAAAAACAGGAAGCGGCGCCTGGCGGTTGTTCTCACAATCTGCCTCCCAAAGAAATCTCATTCCCCATTACCACGCCGGAGGCGACCGAGATGCGGGCACTACCCGAGACGGGCAGTTCGGTGCGGGCTATTCCTTTCTTAATGGGAGCGTCTACGGTGGTCTTGCCTTGGCCATCGATTTCCGTAAAGGAGACAATCGTCCCGTCCGGCACCGCGTTCCCGCTGCAATCGCGAACCGGATCGGTTTCGACCAGCACGCCTTTCGCTGTCCGCGTTGCCTTAATACGAAGATTGCACGCGTCGGAGGCGACCTGCTGGATGATGCGCGGCTCAGAAGCCTTCGCTACTTCTGCAATGACTTTTACCGGTCCTTCTTTCGGCGTAGACGCCATGCGCATCCATGCCACGCCACGGGTCGCTTTCACGGGACGGGTGAATGAGGGGCCAGTCTTGGGGATCACCTTAAAGTTCACCATGACGGGAGCCAATACCAGGTTGTGAAACTCATCGAAGACAAAGGCAGTGGCGTTGATCGCGTCATTCGCCTTCACCGGAACACGCGAGGGATGCAGCAGGAAGCTGATCTTATCCGGCTCGGCCGCCATTACGTAGAACGCGGAGCGGCTGCAACCGCCGGATCCGCAGGCAATCGCCAGGTAGCGACCCGCCTTCTTCACCTCAGTCGAATCCACTGCAATGTCCTGCCCCAACTTCACCTGCCGCTTCGCGACATGGCTGGGACCTATCAGATAAAACGTGGCATCGCCTTGGCCCGTACTTGAGATAGAGAATCCATTGCCGGCGGTGACTTGTGCCGGTGGATGGAGCTCACCGTAGGCAGCGAGAGCCAAGGCCAGTAACACGCAATAAGTAGTCAGGCGAAACATCTTAAGAGCTTTGATTAATGCTGTAGTGGTTCACCAGCACGTGATAGTTCTGAATTTTCGGCGCCACGTCTTCGGGTACATCGACCGCGAAGGGGATGGCGACTTGCGGCAACAGCGCCTGATCCACATAGCCATCCGACACCCAGATGACTTTTCCATTTGCGTCGTAGTAGACGGCCAGCACTTGCGCAATGTTGACGGTTTGCCCGCTCTGATTGACCAGAGCGCCGCGTAAGACGTTCTTGCCCAAAGGGTCTTTGTCCATTTTCTGGTCGGTTACAGCGATCACCGGGTCAGCGCTGGCCGGACCGAGCATGGCTTTGACATCCATACGGACACTCTTCACCTGTTTCAGATGGATTCCGGGAAAATCAATGCGGTAGGGGGAGACCTGCTTGGGCAGCAGGGTGTGGGAAATCATGTCGAAGCTGCCTTCCTGGTCGATGGGCTTGCCATCGGGATTCAGCAGCGTGGCGTTCACATTGACGTAGGCGGGCACGGTGTCCTCGTTGACGACTTCGCCCACGATCACGACCCGGTCCGGCCTCTCCACGGCGTTCATCGAGGTGATGCGGACGTTAGGATTGTCGACGTTCTGCACACCCCAATCATCTGAGGCTCCGCGACCGATTACGTCCCAGCGCAGGTAGTTCACGGGAATGACTTGGGGGGGGACCTTGGCGAACTGCGGCTTCGGCCACACCACTTTCCAGGCGCTGCCTTCTTTCTTGACATAAAGGTCGCGAACATCATCGAGAGGACCAACCGCACTAGACCAAGTCAGGCGCACTCGCATGGTCGCATTGTCCGCGCTGGCATGCACCGGCCATACACTGAATTTCTGCAAGCTGGAGTAGGTTCTGAGGTTGCCGTTACTGCCGGCAAGATCGCGGATGAAGGCCAGCTTCTCGACATCATTAGTATTCGCCAGCCGCGCGTAAGCTCGGTCCCAATTACGTTGCTGAACGTTGGTGATGAGGGCCTCGACGGCTTCCTGCGGAGTGCTCGCCGAGTGCATTTCGTGCAGCGCCACGCCCCCTGACTGTACCCAAGCCATGCCCACCAGCACGGCGGTGACGACAATAATAAAGATGGGAAGAAAGCCTTTCATGGCCGTGCCTCCCGTGCGAAGACGCCTTCATCAGCGGCCGCCGGCAGGGTCACCAGATTGTCGGTGGCCCGTACCCGGTCCGGGATCAGCAGGATCAAGACGATCGCGAAAATGCTGCTGCCGATCGGAACAATGCCCCAGAGCAGTCCTTCCCAGGGAGCAGGAATGGCGTCGGACTCGATCCTGCGCGCTGGAGGGACATCTTCCTTGGACCAGGCTGTGATCTGGCCGGAGTTATAGGTTTCCACTTGCCGCCATCCGGCGAAGACCAGCAGCGGGTCATAGTAGGGGTCATCGACGAAAATGAATTTCAAGCCGTAATGATTGGCGTGCTTGAGCATCGTCCGCAGCGATTCCATGCCGGCTGTCCCATAGAACTTGGCGTTGGTGAACTGGGCAGCTCCGTACTGGGTCATTTCCGGCAACAGGCGCGCGGAGTTGTATTCGCCGTCCACACTCCCGGCATTGGCATAAGTCGAGAGTTTTGGCAGGGCGTTTCCGAAACCTAATGTCAGGTAGCGGTACTGGTCATGTCCATCGCGATTGAGAAACTCGATGACCGCATCCACATTCAGGCCACCCGTCGGGCGGAACGGACTCCAGGTCAGCCAGCCCATGGCCAGAGCCAACGTGCCCACAGCAGCGATTCCGACTCCGGTCACGGCTTTCCAGCCTGAGCGATCGATAAGTTCCTCGACCAGCAGGCCGAGGATGGGTAAAGCCAGAAGCGTTGCCCAGAGGGTGAATCGTTCAAAAGTCAAAATCTCAAAAGCGCGCCCGAAAATCCATTTGGGAAACGGAGTAGTCCCGCCAAGTCCTATCAGGAAGGTCACCCAGAATGCCAGGAGCAAGACGCGGAGCCTCGGGACCGAGGCGCCGCGAATTACGATGAACGGAAGCGCCAGGATCAAAGCTCCATAGGGAACGATGAAATAATTCATGAGAATCGGCGCACTCATCAACAGGTTGGAGCGGCTGGCATGGGGAATGGGGACCTGAGTAATCGGGTGCTGGATGATCGAGACCCAGTAAGGCAGCAACACGATGCCAACTCCGGCGGCAGATAAAGCCGCGAACATCAGGGCTCGAATCACGACGGCAAGTTGGCTGCGTCCTTCGTGGCGGCGATCCATCCAGGCCAGCCACAGAACGGGCAGCGCAAACAGGACGGCTCCGAAAATCAAAGTAACGTGGTGAGCGGAGGCTGCGGCCAAGGTCAGAGCAATTCCTTTGAACAACGCGCGCCACTGCGCAGAGTGCGACCAGCGATAGAAATATTCCAACGCTAAGAAATAAAGAGGAGCGGACAACATTGTGGGCAACTGCCCCGCCGAGTACGTCAAGAAGGAGACGGTTCCGGCGAATACGCTCAACAGCGCGGCATAGCTGGCGGCCCGTTCGTCTACCCAAAGCTTGGCAAAGCGGTAAGTCGCCACCGGAATCAGCAACACCGCGATCAACATCACCACGCTAAAGGCTTCGTTCAAACCAATCACGCGCGACAGCAGGGCAATCCACTGGTGAACCAGGGGCGGATACGTGGTCTGGGAAAAGCCAGCAAACCATTTCTCGTTCCAGGGATTGAACCAATGCTGCGCGTAATGCGAGGCGAAGAACATGTGGAAGTTCGCATCGTAGGAAGTTCGCTGGGGCAACTCCATGATGAGCAGCGGAGCGTGGATGGCCGCCGCGAGCATGACGCTAACAGCCAGCGGAATTGGTCGCCGAAAGAAGGTGGTATCCGAGTTCAACGGCTGATCCTCCCTTTCCTGAGCGACGGTAAGATTCAGCTCAGCCGGATAAGGTTTACTCCGTAGGGCTGCCGCTATGTTGAGCTATATAAAGAGGTTCAACTTTCCGCCTTTCCACACCCAGCTTCTACTCTCATGTCCAACCGATGCAACGGTATAGGCATCAGAGCGGATTGCAAGCCGGACCGTCGGGAATCCTGCAACCAGGGAAAGGGATGTTCAGAAATTGTTCATGGCGTATTGCTTGTTGCGTGCTGCTGGCCAGCGTGACGGGATTCGCGCAGACCTTCGAGATCAACGGCCAAAGCTCCAGCCCTTCGAGCAGCCAGGGCAAGAAAAGCCCACGCACGGCGGGGAAGGGAAAATCCGCTGTGCCGAGCTCGGATACGGGGATGGGGTGGGGCTCCAGCATCGAGGTGGCGCGCCAAGCCCGGGCGGCCCAGCAGGCTCTGGACAAAGGCGACTACAAAGCGGCGGCTAACTATGCGGAACGCGCTGCCAAGGCCGCTCCCCAGAACGCCGATTTCTGGTTTCTTCTCGGTTATGCGGCGCGGCTTGCGGGACGCTATCCGACTTCGGTGGATGCTTACAACCACGGACTGCAGATACGGCCCTCTTCTATCCCCGGACTCTCTGGTCTGGCCCAGACCTACGCCAGGATGGGGCGTAACGATCAAGCCAAGGAACTGCTGCAGAAAGTACTGGCGGCCAATCCCAGGAGCGCTGAAGATTTGCGGCTGGCCGGCGAACTGTTCTTGTTTTCGGATCCCAAGCAATCGCTTACCTATTTCCAGCGCGCCGAAGCAGTACAGAGTAACCCACGTACTGAACTGCTGATGGCGCGAGCCTACGAGCGGGTGGGGAATCGGGACCAGGCTAAGAAGTGGCTGGAGGCAGCTCGCAGCAAGGCGCCGCGCAATCCCGAGGTGCTTCGTTCGGTGGCGGCCTACTACCGGGAAACGGGCCAGTATGCCCTGGCGTTGGAAACTCTCAAATCAATTCCTGCCAAGGACGCCAATTCTGTGGCTGAGCTGGCATTCACGTACCAACTGGCAGGAGAGAAGAAACAGGCGGCAGACCTCTACATGCGCGCCGCCGACATGGCCAAGGGACAGATTGATATCCAGCTGAATGCCTCACAGGCCCTGGTGAACGCCGGTGACTTCGGACGTGCCGAGACACTTTTGAAACGGGCTGAAGGATTGGATTCCGCTCACTACCGTTTGCACGCGGTTCGCGGTCAGCTCTATGACCTGGAGAACCGTCCGGAGGAGGCGATCAAAGAGTACCAGCTCGCCCTCAGCCATCTGCCCGAGTCCGTTGCGGAAGGCGTGCTGTATCCAATATCTTTGCACGTCTCGCTCTATCAGCTTTACCGCGACACCGCGAACACGTCCGCTGCCGAGCGTGAGGCGCAAACTGCCCGGGCTCTCATCCAGCCGATGGACATTCAGGATGCCAGCCGTCCCGAATTTCTCCGACTGCGCGCGGCGATCGAGATGGCCTTCAACAACGTGGCGGCGGCCGAAAAGGATCTGAAAGAGGCGATGTCGTTGCAGCCCAACAGCACTAACATCGTCCTCAACTATGCCAACCTGCTGTGGAAGGCGAATCGTAAGCCGGAAGCTGTGCAGATGTACCAGAAGGCGCTGCAGCTTGCACCCACCGATGCGGCTGCGCTGGGCGCCATGGGATATCTCGCGCGCGAGATGGGGGATCCTAAAGCCGCGGAGATGTACTTCAACAAACTCGCGTCTCTGCACCCAGATGACTACGTCCCTTATCTGGCCTTGGGCGATATGTACACCGAACGGCGGGAATTTGCGCGTGCGCAGGCGAGCTACGAGAAGGCGCACAAGCTGGCTCCTACGAACCCTCTCATTGTGGCGGGCGCCATCAACTCGGCGCTGGAAGGACATCAAATCCCAACGGCTAAGTCCTGGTTAGATCGGGCGAACGCCGCCATGCTGGAGAATCCGCAAGTCATGCGCGAGCACGAACGCTATCTGACGTTCACGAAAAATTACCAGGCGTCAGCTGACCTTGGTTACAAGGTGATTCAGAAATTGCCACGCGACCCGGAAGCTCCGGTCTATCTGGCTTACGACCTGTTGTTCTTGAACCAGTACCAGGAGGCGATGGACATTGTGCAGCGTTTCCAACCGGTCCTGCCCAAGGACAAGGACCTGCCGTTGATTGCCGGTTATGTGCATGCCCATAACGGGGAGTTCCAGGAAGCGATCAACGATTTCACCCGCGCTCTCGAGCGGGACACCAAGATGGCGACCGGCTACATGAACCGCGGCTACGTGGAGAACGATGTTCGCCTGGCGAGCAAAGCCGAACAGGACTTCCGCAAAGCCATCGAGCTTCGTCCCGACTACGGCGAAGCTCATCTTGGACTGGCGTATTCCTATCTCCAGCTTCGCCACTCCAAAGCGGCGTTGAAGGAGGCGGATATTGCTGAGAAATTGCTGGGTGAGTCCCGGGCTCTGCATCTGGCACGAGCCGAAGGCTATCGCCAGCGCGTCATGCTGGCGAAGGCGATTCCGGAATACCAGGCGGCATTGAAATCGATGCCGGACGATGGCCCGACGTACCTGGCCTTGTCCGATGCGGAATATCGCCTGCATCGGTATGACGAATCGATTAACACCTTGAACACCGCACTCAAGCAGGCAGGCCAGGATCCGATGATCTACGCGCAAATGGCGCGTTGTTATGCGCGGCTCCATCGACCGCAGGACACCGCGAAAGCCGTCGAAATGGCGGAGCGGACCGGCGGTACTAACAGCAAAGTACTCTTGGCAACGGCGGAAGCGCTTCTGGTGGCCGGCGAACGCGACCAGGCGATCGAACGTTATGGCCGAGCCCTGGAGCTTTCTGATGCAGATCGGCTGGATACGCGCCTGGCGTTGGCTCGACTATTCGCGCAGGAACACAACTGGCCAGATGCCCGTCAGCAAATCGCCATGGGCTTCGCCGAAGCCCGGGTTTCCGATGCCAGCGTGATCACCGCGGAGAACTACCTCGATGCTGCCGACATCCTGATGTCGATGAACGAGTTCAAAACAGCAGAGCAATTTTTCCAGCGGGCCCAGAATGCCGGCGCCGATGAATTAGCCGTGGCTATTGGAATGGCCAATGCGCACCTGGCTATGGGGGAAACCCGCAGTGCGGAAGCCCTGTTGACCAGCGTCGGCGACCGGGAAGAGAAGGAGCAGAACTACGACTATCTGGTATCACTGGGCAATGTCTATCGCCAGCGCCAGGACACCTACCATGCGCTGGCCGCTTTCGCCCGCGCGAATTCTCTGGAGCCGGACAACGATACGGCTGAGCGCGCCGAGTTCGAACTGGCGAACCAGGAAGGAATGCAGATTCACGAAAATCTGGGAGTGGCATCGGCCATCTCGCTAGCTCCCATCTTTGAAGACGAAAATATCTATCAGATGGACGCGCGACTGCGCGGCGTGCAGAATTCCCCGAGCTTGCTGCCCCTTCCGCGGCGCTCGGTAGAAACCCGGGCCGATGCGCAGTTCCGGTTGCACCTGGGAAGTTTTCCTACGATCAACGGCCTGTTCGGGGAGCGTAACGCCCGGGGCACGCTTTCGTTTCCCAACGAACTCCTTATCGAGGATCGCAACACTTACGACACGATATTCAATCTCGGAGTCACTCCTGTGTTAAGGGTTGGCAACGTAAACTTCACGTTCACGCCCGGGTTGCAGTTCACGCTGCGCCGCGACACCAGGTCGCCGCTGCAGATGAACCAGGACCTGTTCCGGCAATACCTGTATGTCTCCAGCAGTCCAATCGGGAATTGGTTGTCTTTCAATGGCGACGTGATCCGCGAGGCGGGACCATTTCTCCGGCAAACTTTGCACTCGCGAGATTTCTCCGGAGGGCTCAATTTCATTGTGGGACGCCCCTGGGGGAAAACCGCCTTCCTCACCGGTTATGCGGCCCGCGATCTTTTGTTCCGGCCCTCGATTCACGAATACTACGAAGCCAGTACCTACGGCGGAATCCAACATAAATTCGGCACGAAGATCACGGCCTCGGCGTTGGCGCAGTACTTGCGAGCATGGCGGGTGGAAGGCAGCAACTTCGCGATTGCTCAGACGTTGCGGCCTGGTTTCGCAGTCGAGGTGCGCCCCAACGAAAGATGGACGATTAGCGCCTCGGGTTACTGGTCGCAGGGCAAGGCTTTTCACGCTTATGACAACGTGATGAACTCACTCCTGATTTCCTACATGAAGCCATGGCGTGGCTCGTTGAATGATGGAACGGGGAGCGTGCCCGTATCTTATCCGCTTCGATTTTCCATAGGACTACAACAGCAGACCTTCTACGACTTCCCCGGGCACCGACGAACGGAGATTGTTCCAGTCGTGCAGTTGACGTTGTTCTAGTCCCTTACATCTAAGGCAAGACGACCAGGCGCTGCACCCGACGTGTCGGCAAACTCGAACCCGCCGGGTTTCCGAAGAGCACAACGGGCACAGCGTTGGTAGAGCAGTGACCCCAGGAGAGGGCGGATGGAGCGGAATCAGGGCGGAATCGTAGAAGCCGAGATCAGCAATCAAAATTCGGTAACTCGGGCTGCTTCGGGCTCAGCAACGGCTCTGCGGGCAAGACTGCTGAGCGGCAGCATGATCATGCTGGTCAGTTCCGGCGTGGTTGGCGCCACCAACCTGGTTTACAACATTGCGATTGCGCGCATCCTTGGCGCCGCCCAGTTCGGACACGCCACCGCTATTTACACGCTGCTGATGCTGCTGTCGTCGGTGACGCTGGCATTCCAGCTCGTGTGCTCCAAGTTCGTTGCCCGGAACCAGGGTCTGTCCGCCAAAGTGGCTGTCTACCACGGACTTCACCGCCGTTCGTGGAGGATAGGCATAGTTATCGGCCTGCTGATCATCGGCGCCAGTGCTGTGATTTCTAGCTACCTCAATCTGCCAACCAGAAACTACGTCATCCTGCTCGGAATCGGTACCTCCCTTTACATTCCTCTAGGAGTGCGCCGCGGACTCATGCAGGGAGCCTATGAGTTCCGGCGGCTGGCTGAGAACTTCATTCTGGAAGTGCTGGTCAAGCTAGGTGGAGCCCTCATTCTTTTGCATTACGGTTTGGGAGTAACCGGTGTCATTGAGGCGGTTGTCGCCTCCATCGCGGTCGCGTACCTAGCGGGCCGGCCAAGCCCGGCGTTCCGGATTACACCCCGCCTCGGCTTGCCGGTGTCATGGGACGAAGGTATGCAAGCCATCGTCTTCTTTGTCGGTCAAGTCATCATCAACAATCTCGACATTCTCCTGGTCAAACATTTTTTTCCCGCGGCGCTGGCCGGTTTGTATGCGGCGATAGCGCTGGTCGGCCGTGTGGTCTACATGCTTTCCTGGTCGGTCGTCAGCAGCATGTTCCCCGTTTCGGCAGGCAGTTCTCACGAACGAGGCGGGCGAGCGGTGATGAGCACCGCTCTTCTGCTGGTCGTGTTAGTGGCCTCCACCTTTACCGTGGCGATGTGGCTCGCCCCCGATTCCTTATGGATGGCCGTCCTGGGCCACGGGTTCATGGTGCAGGTCCAGGGTTCGTTTTCTGCATTGTTGGTTTTGTATGCGGCCCTGACCGGCATTTACTCGTTCAGCGTGGTCCTCATGACGTACGAGATGTCACGCCGGATCGCGAATGCTAGTTGGCTCCAGCTTGCCTTCAGCGCTGCTATTGCTCTGGGAATCTACATGTTCCATTCAACTTTGCATGCGGTCATCACGGTCCAGCTGGTACTGATGATCCTACTGCTGGTCGCCGTGTCTGTTCCGTTCCTGCGCGCGCAGACGAGGGGAGACGCTGAAAACGCAGCAGGTAGCAGTACGGGCACCTTGGCGCAGCTCCGGCGGGTGCAAGAAGATGAAGTCATTGCGGAGTTCTTGAAGGCGGAGTTTTACCAGCCCGAGTTCGACCCTTACCGGGAGAGATTTTCCGCTGTGGTCTATCACCCTGATCTCAGCAGCCAGCGGGAAAATGGGATTCGACGCGCCCTCCTGTACCGGCGCCGCGGCCGGTTGTGGCGCGAACTTCCCCGGGATACGGAATGGTGGGAGGTGAAACTGCAGGAGAGCGACTTGGCCCGCATCCGCGCTTTTCCACGCAAGCAGTGGCGTCGCCTGGCCAATGGCAGCTTTCACATGATCGACATGATCGACCGCATTCGCGGCACAGTTCACTCCCCGAGTCCCAATCCGTTTTCCACCAAGATGCAGTCGGTGATGGCCGACTTAGACGAAAATCTTGTGACCAATTCAGTTTTGCTAATTGGTGTGGATCCGATAGGTCCACTGACCATCATTGAAGGGAATCACCGCATGGCTGCCGCTATGCTGGCATCTCCGGCGACGGTGCACCAGCGTTTCCGCTTCTATTGTGGATTATCTTCGAAAATGACGCAGTGCTGCTGGTATCAGACCGATCTCGCGACCCTGTCGCGGTACGCCCGAAATATTGTGCGCTACATGTTCCATGACCACGATTTCTTCATCCGAAAACTGTTGAGCGGCGAAATGTCGGATGTTCCAGAAGCGTAACCAGCATGCGCCACTCCGTCCTTCGTCGGTAGGTGCGCTAATCGTAGCTGTTCTTACGGCCCTCCGGGCTAGGTATTTCCCGCCTCACCCACGGCATACGCGGTGGGCTTGATTCTTGCGCTGCTTCGCAGCTTGAAGGCGGCGGCTAAAGCCGCATAGGTTGTGAAGTGTTTAGGGCACGGCTGAAGCCGTGCCCTGATACGAAACTGATGTGTTCCGCAGTCTGTTGAAGAGGGCCGTTCTCAAATGTATTTATTAAGCGAGTTCTATTCTTTCTTCTCCGATTCCTGCGTGGCGGCGGGCGAGCTTATCTCAATCGTCCGGGCCTGGTACTGCTTGCCGTCGAAGACCGCCGTGATGATGGCTTGTGAGCCCTCGCGCAGGCCGCGCATCTGGGATCGCAGCACCGAATCGATACCGAGATCATAGGTTTCGTTGTCGCTCTGGTTGGCGATTGCAATCCGCTTGGAGCTGAGATCCAGGAAAGTAATTTTGCCCACAAAAGTGAATGACTGGCCAGGGTTGGCCAGCACCTGGATCTGCTGGGCTTCATCTGCGCCGCCCGATCCCGGAGCAAAATTGATGACTACGATAGCTCCGGGTTGAATCTCGGTGACTGACGCTGGTCGATGATTAATTGTAACGGCAGTCTGTGGAGTTACATGCAGCCTGAAAGGTTGTGGTGAAACCCGCTCCTTGACGCTGAGAATTCCGCGATCGGATTTATAGCCTACCACCTGTCCGCGTAGGTCACCTTGCCCGGCTTTGGTGTCGATTCTTATGGTTTTGGCGAAGACCTGATCGCCATTCAGCATAGTGTCCACGTAGACGTGGTTGCCCGGACGAAGATCGTGCATGCCAGCGACAGCGCCGTCGCGGTAGATTTTGGTTCGCATGTCAAACGCGATTTCCATCTGGCCGCCACCGAAGGGCCGCACCGCCATGCGGTCGCGCACCGGATCCAGCTTGGCCACGATTCCGCCGATCAACGTCACTTTGCTTTCTGGTAAAGGGGGCAAGTCCAGCAGGGTGTCGGTTCCCGCGCGTTCTCGCTCGGCATCAGGATTCGATTTAGCCGCTGGTTTCCTGGCGGTGGGTTGCTGGGGTGGCGCTGTCTCCTGGGAATAGGCCAAGGTACAGAGCAGGCATAGGGCCAATAGTGTATCGAAGCGCATGGGCTTGAACTCCGCGTCCCTTGGATGTTAATCGCGAGTAGCGGGTCGCCTCGGATGCTGCGGAATTTCACAAGGTTAGAAGCTCTGCTGGCAAACCCGAACCTGCCTGTCGCATCCAAACCATGCTTCTACACCGGTTCTTGTTTATTTCTTGGGAGATGATGAGAGGGAGCCGCTTCCAATCTTTGCTGCTGACGGCAAGCGCCATGGCTTGCCTTTTGCCCTGCGCCCATGCCGGCGAGCTGAAAATCAAATTGCCAAAACGAAGCAATGCGACTCCGGTTCAGCGACTCAACCGGGAAGGCGTGCAGCAACTGAAGGGGCATCATCTTGAAAAGGCCAGACAACTGTTCCTCAAGGCTTACTTGCTCGACCCCGATGATCCTTTCACCTTAAACAATCTCGGCTACATCTCGGAGCTGGAGGGCGACGCGGACCGCGCCTTGCGTTATTACGAGCTGTCTTCCAAGAATAATTCGCAGGCAGTCATCGATCTGGCGAGCCGTCCGGAACTAAAGGGGCGCCCGGTGCAAGAGGCTTTTGCCGCGCTGCAGGTTCCCGAGCTGCAGTCGAATAAGGCGAACGTGCAGGCGATCAGCCTGTTGGAAAAGGGACGCATCGCGGAAGCCGAGGCCGTATTGAAACAAGCGCTCGCCGGGGACCCACACAATCCATTCACGCTGAACAATATGGGTTACGTGATGGAGCAAGAGGGCGATCTGCAATCCGCGTTGCGCTATTACAGCTCGGCCGCAAGCTTGCATTCCGAGGACAAGATATTGGTGGCTCCCAATCCCAAGTGGCGGGGTAAAACCATCAGCGAGGTGGCTGGCGAAAATGCCCGTGCCGTTAACCAGACCATTGCCAAAGGAGAAGACCTGAATGCCAAGGTGGCTCGTCTGAACCTGCAGGGTGTGGCGGCTATCAATCACAACGATCCGGAAGGCGCGCTGAAGTTCTTCAAGCAGGCTTACAAGCTGGATCCCAAGAATGCTTTCAGCATAAATAACATGGGGTACGTGAGGGAGTTAGAAGGCGATCGGGAGACGGCGGAAAGTTATTACCAAGAAGCACGCTCCGCGGCTGATGCGAATCAAAGGGTGACTTACGCCACGCGCCGCGGTGCCGAGGGCCTCAGAATGGGAGAGGTGGCGCAGGACAATCAGGTGGAAGTGGACGCGAGGATGGAGGCTATCCAAGCTACGCGTCGGCGCAGTGGTGGTCCGGTGCCCCAGCTGAAACGTCGCGACAACACAGTGGTGCAGGAACCGGAAGTGAGGCAAGCGCCGCCGTTACAGGGTGTGACGCCGCCAGCGCTGCCGGCTCCGGAACTCCCAAACCGCACGGAGCAACCGCCGTCAGAGCAGCAGCCCGCGCAGCAACCTGGGCTTAGCGAGCCGCTTCCGGAGTCGCAACAACCTCCGGCAGCTAGAACTCCGCAGCAGCCCGGCGAAGTGATTCTTCCGCTGCCGGAATCCCAGCAGCCACCCAATGCGAAGAGTCCATCACAGTCGCCAGCTCAGCAAGCGCCGCCACCATCGCAGCAGACGCAACCGCAATCGCAGCCAGAAGTCATTCCGCCGTTACCGGAATCCCAGCAGCCGCCAGCGGCACGAACGCCGCCCCAGCAACCTTCGCCACAGCCACAGTACCGGTAGCACACCGAACCATTTCACCTCCGAGCACGCTGAGATCCTAGAGAAGACACAAGTCATTGTCGGCGTTCTCTGCGGTAAGAATTCCTGGTTGTCTGAAGGGAGAAAAAGTACAGAGGCAAATAAACCGCCCACTTAGATGATTGCGGAGGTAGTCAGGTTGGCTACTCAGGAAGCGCTTTCTGCCACGCTCCAGACCAACGAGAACTGCGCCTCGATCATCATAGGAGGGAAGTTTCACTGCCAGCGGAGGACTGTTCTATGCGTTTGCACTCGGAACGCAGCGGCCGGCTATTTTCCGCCGCGACGTGCCTGTTGTTGCTTATGACTCTGATTAGTTGCAAAGGGCTGGTACAGCAACCACCGCCGCCACCTCCACCGCCAGCCTCTCTCGAATCCATCAACCACATCATTTTTCTGGCACAGGAAAACCGTTCGTTTGATCATTATTTTGGCGCGCTGCGCGAGTACTGGGCGCAGAATCATATTGCCGATCAGGCTTTCGACGGATTGCCGCAATTCAACGTGCCTGCGGGAGCGGCACCGACGAATCCGGGCTGCGATCCCACACTGCCACCACCCAACGATTGCAAGCCCGACCCCGCAAATGCCATCACCTCCTACCACCTGAATACCGAATGCATCGAGAACCCGAGTCCTTCCTGGAATGAGAGTCATAACGATTGGAATCTCACGAATCCTGTGGCCTCGAGTGCTACGCTCGATGGTTTCGTTTGGACTGCCGCCCACGACTCAAGAAATCAAGTGCCTCCGTTTAACGATGTAGACGGCGTGCGCGTGATGGGGTATTACGACGGCAGCGATCTGAATTACTACTACTTCATGGCGTCGAACTTTGCTACCTCGGACGCGTGGTTCTCGCCCGTGATGTCGCGTACCGATCCCAACCGCATGTACCTGATCGCTGCGACGTCGCAGGGACACGTCTATCCGCTGAATCAGAACCCGGCTGCGCCCGCTCCGCCTCTCACGGCGAAAACTATTTTTGAGCAACTGCAAGCGGCCGGCGTCAGCTGGAAGATTTATGTCAATTCGCAAGGCACGAACTGCAGCGATACCGACTCGACTTGCCTGATGAAGTTCAGTTCCATTTCGAATTTCGCCTATGCACAAACCATAAAGACTTCTCTTCCGCAGAACATTGCGTCGATTAACCAGTATCTAGCCGATGCCAAGAACGGCACCTTGCCGGCTGTGGCACTCATTGAGCCCGCCGGTGCGGCCGGCTTCGACGAGCATCCGACGGTCAACGACACGGCTCCGACTGACATCCAGACCGGGGCCGGATACGTGGCCTCTCTCATTAACACGCTGATGGGCAGCCAATCGTGGAAGGATTCCGTTTTCATCCTTACCTTCGACGAGGGAGGAGGACTATTCGATCACGTAGCCCCGATTCCAGCCGCCAGCCCAGACGGGATACGTCCCTCGGACTTGCTGCCGGGGGACATTTGCAGTGTAGCTTCCGGTCCAAACTGCGATTTTGTGTTCACCGGCTATCGCGTGCCGCTGATCGTGGTCTCGCCCTTCAGCAAGAAGAATTCCGTCTCTCATCAGAAGATGGATTACACGGCCATTCTCAAGTTGATCGAAACCCGCTTCAAAGTGCCTGCGCTTACCAAGCGGGATGCCGCCCAGCCCGACATGAGTACCGAGTTCTTCGATTTCGTAAATCAGCCTTGGCTTACGCCTCCCACCCCGCCCACCCAAAACCTGGGCGGCGCATGCAGCTTGGCGCCTCCGGCTCCGGGTTAGTGATAGTTCTTTCCCCATCCCGACGCGCGGCCACTGCACGCAAGATCCCTCACCGGCTAACGCCGGTTCAGGATGACGACATGCTGAACGCACGCCAGAGCCCTCCTTCGACTCACCTCCCGTGCTCGGTATGGCTCAGGGCAGGTCGTCACCGGTTGGCGCCGGTTCAGGATGACAACGCGGGGTGACTGTGGAAACCAGAGTAGATGGTTGCGATAACGCCTTCCAGACCAATGGCTTAGCTACGGGCAAGTTTTCCACAGACTGTTAAGGGCTTCCTCTGATTGTGACTCCGGGCGGGCCATCGTACCGTAGCCCAACTCCATAACCCAAGTCCTGTTTCAAGGATCTCGAAGCACGGGGTCTGAGGGGAAGTGTTTTTCTCCTAAAGGCTCCGGAGTAGGAAGTGGGTTTATAACCATGTGAGGTTTTAATGAAAATGCGTCGGTTTTTGCTACTGGCAGTGGTAGCAGCATGGTTCGGATTCCAAGGTCACAATCTGGCGGGGGCGGAGACGACCATCAGTTGTCCCGCCGGCACCTATGACATGCTCGATTGGATGACCTTGGACTCCGACCTGCGCGCGAGTCATCACATGACGGGCAGCGCGAATCCGCTGTTTACTGAGATGATGTCCGGCAAGTTCTACTGGGTCAAGGGCGGCAACGGCTATCCCTGGGACATTCAGCTCTACGATGACACGTACATTTATCAGTGGATT
This sequence comes from Terriglobales bacterium, assembly GCA_035631655.1. Classification (GTDB taxonomy): domain Bacteria; phylum Acidobacteriota; class Terriglobia; order Terriglobales; family Acidobacteriaceae; genus Gp1-AA122. Next base: position 66,097 of record DASQIH010000080.1, on the reverse strand, counting down.
ACTGAATACTCCTGGAGTTCACCAACCACCTACAAAAAATTTACTTACAACACCAACATGCCTTTTGCACCCCGGTGCGCCAAAGGCGGATTCCCGGGGAGCGCGATCAAAGTTCCCAATACCTCGTACGACATTCATACCGATTGTTTGCATTACACGACTCATAATTTGAAACAGGGGATTAATGAAATCTGGGGTCCCTATAAATTGTCGTTCGGCGGAGATCTTCCCGGTAATCTGCCAACCCTGGTGCTCAGTTACCGGTACAGCTGCAACAGCAGCTATGCTAATTGCGCCAATAAAGAAGAGTTCTACTTCACCCAACGCTACGGGCTGACGCAGTGGGTGCACTACGTGCTCATCAACGGCCAGTACGTGCAACAGCAGAAGAGCGTGTTCAACAAAGTGACAAGCGGAATAGCGGCTTCGAAGTTCGTTTGTTTCTAGCTCGCACTTCGCAGGGGCAGGCGTTCTTGTCTGCCGGCGCGAGGTTCCTGGTTCACCGCCTTTTCGCCGCGTGCTCTTGTGCTTGTTCCAAAGGTAGGGACAAAGAGATGTGCCGTCCCTCGGGGACTCGCAGGCGTATTGGGGCCTACCCAGCGCTTACGGTCTGAGCTAACTTATTCCGACCCTGCGGGCGCTGCGTTATTGCACCCGCACCGGGGCTGCCGCCCCCGGGCGAGTGATGCACGTCTGGGGCACTCGTCATTTTTACCCGGGGCCACTCCCTCAGCCAGCACGCGGGGCGCCCGGCATGCTCACGGTGCATCACCCACCCAACGAAAACCGCGTTGGGTGGGGCACCCTCAAGATTTTTCCTGTAAGGATACTGCGCGTCTCGTCCGCGAAGGCACCTGGGGTCACCCGCCATTCCCAAGCCCATCAACTAGTGCACTCCTCCTGATTGCACTTTGACGGGATTACCGTCGTAATCGATCATTTCGATCGGTCCGAGAGAAAGCTTCTTCAGTTCCGGTTCGATTTTGTTGCGGTCACCTACGGCGACCACAATCGATGTATCGGGGTGGACGTATCGCGTTGCCACCCGCTGGACATCCTCACTACCGACCGCGTTGATCTTGGCGGGCAGCACTTGGTAGTAATCAAGCGGCAAGTCGTAGGTGAACAAATCGCCAACGGTTCTCGCCGTGCGCTCGCTGGTTTCAAAGAGGCCCGCCAGGGAGAGGGAAAAAGAATCCTTAGCCAGTTTGAGTTCGTCGGCCGTAAGCGGAGCGCTACGGATGCGCTCCAGTTCTTTGAAGATTTCGCCCACGGCGGGAGCGGTCACATCGGTGCGGATGCCGCCACCCGCGCCGAAGATTCCCGGTCCGCGCCGGTAGAGGAACACTGAGAAGGCGCCATAGGTGTAGCCGTGTTCCTCGCGGAGGTTCATATTGATGCGACTGGAGAACAGTCCTCCCAAGGCATTGTTCATGACTTCAATGGGAACGTAGTCCGGCGAGGAGCGGGGCACGCCCACACCGCCAGCCAACACAAAGGTTTGGGGGGCGGCAGGCTTGTCGACGATGTAGATGGTCTTGCTGGTTTTGGCATCCACTGGCGGAGGCATGTGCTTGCTGGTGTCGCCTTTCCAGTTCCCAAAATATCTTTCGGCCAAGGTGCGTGCCTCCTCGGTGGTCAGATCACCCGCCAGCACCAGCGCTGAGTTGCCGGGAACATATCCCTTCTTCCAGAAATTCACCATGTCTTCGCGCGCGATGGAAGCATTCGATTCTGCGGTGCCCACTTCGCGGTATCCATAGGGATGGCCCGGACCGTATACCTCTTTCAGAAATGCGCCAACGGCGAGCCGCACCGGCTCGTCTTTGATTTGGAGGATGTCGGTTAGACGCTGCTTGCGGATGCGCTCAATCTCTACGGGATCAAACTTGGGATTCATGCTGACATCCGACAGCAGGTCTAGTGCGGGCGCGAGGTTCTGTCTCAGCACGCGGATGCTCACTGAGGAGAAATCGCTAGTGGAAGTACTGGCGACTGAGCTACCGATTTGTGCGGCATCGTCGGCGATTTGGGGAGCGCCACGGTGGTTCGTGCCCTCGCTTAGCATGGCCGCGGTGAAGGAAGCCAGGCCGGGCTTGCTAACCGGATTGGCATCGCTGCCGGTCAGTACCACCAGATGTGCCGCGACCACCGGTAATTTATGCTGCTCGACCAGCAGCACTGTCAGGCCGTTGGAAAGTTTGAAACTGGCCGGGACCGGGAGGCTCAACCGGGATGGTGCTCCGGCCTGGGGTGCAGTCTTGCGCCAGGGCTCGTCCGGCATGGTGCTGGCAACCGTGCTGGTCTCCTTAGCCTCGCTCTCCTGTTCTTCCTTGGCGCGCGGCGGGTCGTCGATGACTTTCTTCCCGGGTACGCCCAGGACAACAACCCTGGCATTCGGCTGCAGCTCGGCGTCGGCAACTCGCTTGAGATCTGTGGCCGTCGCCTGGTTGTAGCGTGCAATGTCCTTTGGCAGGAACCCGGGATCGCCCAGGTAGTGGTTGTACTGGTTAAGGCGGTCAGCCACGCCGCCGAATCCACCGAGCCGTTCGAGCCCCTGGATGATACGGGTCTCGATCACATTGCGGGCGCGCTCCAATTCGGCCTGGGACGGACCATCGGCGCGGAACTTAGCCACTTCGTCGTTGATGGCTTTCTCGAGCTCTTCAGGCTTGACGCCGGGTTTGGCAGTTGCCTGGATTTCGAAGATCGAGCCCAGCAGCAAGTTCTGGTTTTGTACCTGGACATCCTGGGCGATCTGCTTGTCGTAAACGAGGCTTTTATAAAGGCGGCTGGATTTGCCGCCACCCAGCAGTTGCGCGATGAGATCACACTCAGCGTCGCCCGGCTTATAGATGGGCGGGGTAAGCCATCCCATGTAAATGCGGGGCAGCTCAACCTGATCGGTGATGACGGTTCGCCGCTCAGAAGTTATGGGCGGAGTGGCTGCCGTGATCTTAGGAACCGGCGGCCCGGCAGGGATGGTGCCGAAATATTTCTCGACCAGGGTCTTAGTCTCGGCCGGGTCGATGTCACCCGTAATCGCCAGACTGGCATTGTTGGGCGTGTAGTATTGCCGGAAAAACTGGCGCACGTCATTGAGGCGTGCGGCTTCGACGTCCTCATGCGAGCCGATTACGTCGGCATAATAAGGATGAGTTTTCGGGAAGAGCTGATGGTACAACTGCTCTTCGACCAAGCCATAGGGCGCATTCTCGACGCTCTGGCGACGCTCATTGCGCACCACGTCTCGCTGGTTGGCGAGCTTCTCGCGGTCGAGTGTGCCCAGCAGATAGCCCATGCGGTCGCTCTCCAGCCACAACGCAAGCTCCAGCTGATTGGAGGGTAGAGTCTCGAAATAGTTGGTGCGGTCGAAATCGGTAGTGCCATTGATGTCACTTGCGCCCGCGCCCTCGAGATAACGGAAATGCGCCTTGGGCCCCACGTGCTGTGAGCCCTCGAACATCATGTGTTCGAAAAGATGAGCGAAGCCGGTGAGTCCGGGACGCTCATTGGCCGGACCGACGTGATACCAGAGATTGACGGCCACCAGCGGCAGGCGGTGATCTTCGTAAAGGATTACGTCCAGACCATTCTTGAGGGTGATCTTTTGGTACTTGATCTGAGGGAGGGGCACTTTCGCCTGCTCTTGCGGCTTGGGCGCTTGTGCCAGAGCTCCGACCGCCACCAAGGCGATCAGAAACAAAAGCGAAAAATATTGGCGGAAGCGATTGAGCATGGGGTGATCTCCAGAAAGAGGCATAACAGCTATAGACTCGCAATATGGACAAAGGAAAGCACGAAGGCTGCCTGTGAGTACATAGGCTTAGGGATAATGGAGCCTTCCAATCATAATCGAAGTTGGCTCCGGACAAGGCTGGACGCAGAGTTGCAGAATCTAAGAACCGCGGAGACATAAGGAGGACGGTCTCGGATCAGAAACAGTGAACCGTCAGGGAATTGACGTGCGAGCCGTCATTCAGAAGGCACTAAGCAAGTGGAGCATCAAAATCTCCACACTTGCTCGCTACGCGTGAGTCGCCAGGAGAATGAGAAACTAGAAACAGGGAACTACGTTCCCAGTTTTCGATCGGGTGGTTGCTCGGCGGCCAGATCGTCCTCGGCTTGCTTAGTTTCCAGGTATTCGGAGAACTCGGCTTCGTGCCAGCTTGCTAGCCTGCGGCCGACGCGGCGGCGCAGAGCAGGCCGCAGGGGCATCCAGCGCGGCATGCGGCGGAACCGCGAGGCCGCGCGCAGCACCTTGACCCGCTGGTGCAGGTCGAAAGAGCGGATGTACTGGCGAATGATTTCCGGCATGCTCATGCGCAGGGCGGCGGAAAAGTTCTGCTTGGCCATAGCCTCAAGCAGTCCGGGCGATTGCAGCAGGTGCAAGAGGTGGTCGGCTAAGCTTTGCATGTTGCCCGACTGGTATAAGTCGATGGCAATACCTTCTTCCTCGGCTAACTCACGGAAGTCGGAAATGTCGGAGGCGACGATGGGTACACCGAATTCGCAAGCCAGGTGCGCGACCCCGCTCGAACCTGCCGAAGACGAATAGGGCATGACCGCAACGCTGGTGCTCTGGAACAATGGCGGGATGGCATCTTCCGGGACATAGCCGGTGAACTCGATCCGCGGATCGTTCCCAAAACGTCTGGCAACTGCGGCGACGTATCCCGGAGTCTTGGGGTGATCGCCGCCTGCAATGGTGAGCTTCAAGTTCGGAATCTGTGCGGCGACCTGATGGAAGGCGTCGATCAGCATTTCAAGGCGCTTGTAGGTACCCCACTTCCCGAAGGCCAGGATGCGGTGCTCCGGGTTACCACGCTTGGAGAGGTCGGGATATTCGGGACGACCGGAGAGGATGCCATGGGCGCGGACATAGACCGATCCTCTGCGATAACGTTCCTGCAGAATTTTTCGGTATGCAGGCAGCAGTACCGAAAGCGAGTTGGCACTAAGCAGCATGTGCGTCGCGACGGAGCCGGCCAGCCGGTAGAGTTTTTGTGACTTGACGCCAGCATCTTTGAGGTCAACTGTCTCGACAAGCTGGTGCAGCGTGACGTGCGTGTAAACCCCGCGCATGCGGGTGAAGGCGGGAATGGCGAGACCGACAAACGCGGGCAAAGGGGTTCCACCAAAGCTGGCAAAGCCGATGTTGAACCAGACCACATCGGGCTTGGCCTGGCTGATGGCGTGCATCAGGCGCACCGGGTTGCTCAGCTTGTTGAAAGCCCAGCAGCGGGTCACTTTGTAGCCGGGCAATTCCGGCTCGGAGTCCGCCAGGTCATCGCCCAATACGGTCAGGGCAAGCCCGGGGTGCTGATTGAGTTCGCGGGCGATATGGTATCCGTACTCATTGAGGCCTTGCCGACTGGGCGGAAATGCGGTGACCAGACAAATCTTCATTGCTGACCCGGCTTAAAGATGAGGTCGCGCGAGAGCTTCCCCAGCAATGAAAAATAGTGGAAGGCAACTTTAACGTCTGCTTTGCTGCTGCCGGCGTGCCTTAAGCCGAATTGGAAGGGGACTTCCGCGGCGGAGCGAATTCTGCCACGGACCAGGACTTCCAGAAGAATCTTGAAGCCCTGGGTTTGAAACTCAATTCCATCGACGCACTCACGACGGACGATGAAGAATCCCGACATGGGGTCTTTGACGCGCACTCCTTTTCGCTGGAAGGGCAGCGTGGCCCAGGTGCTGATCCGCGAGACCAGCTGGCGAAGCGGGTTCCATCCGTCGACGCTTGTCTGCTTGGTGTAGCGGCTGCCAATGGCGATGTCGTTGCCTTGTTGAATTGCCTGCAGCAAAGCAGGAAGGACTTCGGGAGGATGTTGCAAGTCGGCATCCATCACTCCGAGAAGATCGGCATCGGTGTGCCGCCAGCCATGGAGAACGGCACCCGCCAGTCCCTTCTGGTTCTTGCGTACCAGAAGCTTGATGCGTGGGTCATCGTCGGCACACGCCGATACGATCTCACACGTGCCGTCGGTGCTGCCGTCATCGACCACAATCAGCTCATACGCGAGGGCCAAGGGATCGAGCGCGGCGCGAATCCGGTCCATGAGCGGTTCAATATTTCCCGCTTCATTCAGGGTGGGAATGACAAGGGCAAATTTGCTAGCCGAATCGGGTGACAGCATAAAAGAAGTCCAGCGCGTTCAGGGATTGCTGCTTTTGGATGGGTTCTGCAGAGCAGATGTTGTCTCGTGAGAGTCCATCCTAAGTTTCTGAAGCGGCAGTGTTTTGGTGGGGCGATCAGGCAGTGATGCGCTGCCGACTAGCTGCTGCACGGTTTTTGAGTGCTGGCTGCTGCGTTGGATAGCGACTGTGGAATTCTTGCCAGATTGTTCGCTCGACCGAATCCATGTCCAGTGCCGGAACTACGACCATTTCCGGAGCCATCGAACGTAACGCAAAATATGAGTTTCTGTAGCGATAGAGGAAGTTCAAGGGATATTCCGGCTTTCTTTCCCGGGCGGCTTCGGGGCAGGCGTCGAGGAGATAGGCAATGCTGGGTCTCGGGGCAAGGTTAAGGAGCCATCGAACATAAGAGCGCCCGATCCAGCAGTCAGGCACGTGGGCCAGTTGGTCGTAAATATATCTGTCAAAAATGATGACATCCGGGTTGGCAGCGCGGGCCCGAGCTACGACTCCACGAAGACTCAGGACGTCGAGCAGGTAAAGCGGCGAGCGTGCCAACGTGAGATACCAGCGGCGATCATTCTTGTCGTTGCGGGCAACCGGTTTTCCCGGAGCCCCGATGCCCTGTTCGCCTCCCAGAAATCTATGGCTCACTCCAGCACGGAACCGGGACATAAAAGAAACATTGTCCCAGAACGCCAGACGGATCACGGATAAACCGGCCTGCAGCAGGCGCGAATGCAAGCGGTCAATCTGGGTGCTTTTACCAGCGCCGTCGATTCCGGAAAAACTGATGAGCAGTGGTTTCGCGTCAGATAGCATGGGAATTGCGTACCGCTTCGATTCGATGACGACAAAATTCAATGCGCTCCCGGGGGCCGCGCCGGACTTCCACGGGTTAGGGCATAAACCGAACCTAAGGCCACGCCTGCGCCGGCAATAACACCCATCTTGATGAGAAGTGAACGGGTTCGGCCCTGCTTGGCGGGGGCAATTGCGGCACCTGCGGGTTTCGAAGCGGCGCCACCCTTAGTTTTCGCAGCTTGGGCGGCAGCAGTACCTTCCGGGGTCTGCTGGGGGGCGGTGTCGTTAGATTGACTTTGGGTAGCCGGGGTCGACTGCGCACTGGGAGCGTCGGGCAATGGTTGCGGGTTAGTGGATTGTGGAGCGGCTGTGTTTCCTTCGTTGTTATTCGCTGGGGCGGCAGTCGGTGACTGGGCGGCTGGCGATTCTGTTCCCGATTGCGTAGGCGCAGCAGACGTCGGCACTTCCGTTCCCTGTTGTTGAGTAGATTGCTGATCAGCCTGTGCGAGTGCCAGCTCTGGCGTGAGTCCGAGCAGGGTGGCCAAAAGCAGCGCCGGAATTTGCAGTGTCCAACGATTCACGGATCAATTCTCCCTTTCACAAACGGTGCGCAACGGCCGAGTTCCGGGCTAGTGATTCACTCTAAGCGGCATGGGGCAGTGGCTCCGGCGGTAGGGGCTGCAAGATTTGATGAACCCCGAAGCTGGCCAAAGCCTCCTCTTCGGTATTGAAGATCTCGACTACATCATTCAACTGGGTCAATTCCAGCACGAGAGCGGTTTGAGGGGCCGGCGCCGCCAGTTTCAGGGTGCCGTCCCGATTGGCGACTTCCACCACGCATTGCAAGAGCAGGTCGATACCTGCCGCATTCATGTGGGGAACAGCGGACAAATCAAAAATGATTTGGGGGCGGTAGGATTGCGATAAGAAAACCTGCAGGTTGCGCAGAAATGCGCGGCAGGCTCCTATATTCAGGCAATCTGGAAATTTTTTCACCGCTACCGAGGGTTGCTGAATCATGACTCTCCTTCCGCGATGTGCGGATGTTTTCCTCGCCCCAAAAATTTCTGCCCGACTAGCTGAAGAAACCGTTGCTGCGAATGTAATCTAAAGATGCAGGAGCTCGGGATGGGGTTGGCACGCGCACGCCCGGCGCTCCGCCAAAAGCAAACAGGGAACCCAGAGCGGCGAGCATCCTCAGGGATGCAGGATTTTGTGTCCAGCCAAGCAGCCCGGTGTCGCCCAGTTCGACATCAAGGCGGCGGCCCAGGTGAACGAGGCGGCTGCCGCTGATTAAGGAGTTGGAAACGTGCAGGCCGGGCCCCAAATAAGTGCTGGGAAGAATCGTGGAATTTTCAACCACAGTGCCACAATCGATTTCGCATTGGCGTTCTACGGCAGTGCCGGCAGCAATTAGACACCCGGGGCGAATCCTGGTACGGGTGCCAATGTAGCAGGGACCAAGCACACGAACCGAGCGGGGTATGCGAGCACCTTCTGCGATCCAGATGCCAGGCTGAATCTGTTTTCCGATGGGCTGGATCTGGCAGCGGCCAGCAAGGGCGTCCTGCACCAATTGCCGGTAGTCCGCAGGGCTGGCGAGACGATTAGCGAAGCCGGTGTACTCATAGTTGCAGGAGCAAGAGACCAGCGCGGTGAGCCGGTTTCGGAGCGGAGTACCGTGATTCGCAACACACTTGGATTCCATCAAGGTGATCCCCAGCGCTTCCTGGCTGTCCGAGACGTTGGTTACGCGGCAGTCATTTGCGAGATGGAAGCGCATCAGGTCGTCCAGCTCGAACTCGGTGTAGGCACCCAGAGTAATCAAGAGAATGCGTTCCACGCCGTTGCGGGCATGATCGAGCACAGCCTTTTCCCACGGTTCACCATGCGAAATAGTCGCTACTGATTCCTCGTTGTTGAAAACGGAAATGAGGTGAACGCCGAAACGCCGCAGACGTTCAATCGTGCGCTGCAGGACGCTATGGCCCAACAGATCCCAAAAGGCGATGGGGTAGCTGGTGGTGGAAAGCGTTGAAGGGTTGCGCGTACCGTTACTACGCGAAATCTGGCCGGAGTTTTTCGGCTGAATATTCCCAGTGATGATGATCGTACCCAGTTCCACAATTGACCTCGGTCCTGCCCACCACAAACGTGCCGCTCAAACTCTCGCGATCAAGCCGACGTGCGGTTCGTGGCGCCATTGTTGTTCCGTTCTACCCGGCCCGTGCTGTGGGCGGGCCCAGGTTCTGACCCGCCCCAGAAAGTCACGAGCACTTACAAACCGGTTTCCGCCCATAGCTGAGAAGCAGTCTCGCCCAGGGGGAAAGCAACGGGCTGCTTATCTGCGAGGTTCTCATCCATGGATTCCCAGCCAGCAGGGACGCCCGCCCGGTCGGGGACGGCGAAATTGTCTGTCTCTGAGTGATATGGTCTGCTCTTCTTTTTTGTTTCGGCGGCCTGCTGAACAACTTCGTCCTTCTGATGGCCGAGCAACTCCCGCATTTTTAGCTTGGCCTTATGCAGCTGAGACTTCGAGTTGCCCACCGAGCAACGGAGAATGCGAGCGATTTCCTGGTGCTCATACCCCTTGATTTCGTGCAGCAAGAAGATGGTGCGATAGCCGGCGGGAAGTTCCTGCATAGCGCGCGCCAGAGCGATGCGATCGACAGAGCCGGCGAGGCGATCGTCGGCGCTGCCATATTCACGCTTCACCAAGCGGGTGTCCTGGTTGCTGGATTCGTCGAGGGAGATCTGGCGGAGTCCCTTCTTGCGAAAGTGCATGAGGACAGTATTCACGGCCACGCGGTAGAGCCAGGTTGAAAGTGCAGAGTCGCCGCGAAAAGTGGACAGCTTGCGGAAGACTTGCAAAAAAGCGTCCTGGGTCAGGTCTTCCGCCTCGGCGGTGTTGTTGGTCATGCGCAGGCAGAGCGAGTAGACCCGCGGGCGATGCGCATAGAACAGCGCGGCAAAGGCATCAGCATCTCCTCGCTGAGCTTTTCGTACCAGATCGATATCCGACTCGTATTGTGCGGTGGTATTGAGGTCGGGGTTCACTTGCCTCTCCTTTCGGTGCGTTCCAAATGTCAAAAGTGCGCCAGCTAACTTATGAACGCAGAGTAGGATGACTGGTGTTCTTGGGTCCATCCGGTGCACCCCGTAGTTCATCCGATATGTTGCTGTAACACTAACGGAGTGACTCACTTGAGGCGCGATGCCCCAGCCAGTGAGCGGATTTGCGGGTAGAACGGCGGCTATGGAATTTGAATGGGTAATTACGCGGAAAGCGAAGCAGAAACTCTCTACAGTGATTTCCCCAGGGCATCTACATACGATTCTGGATTGGCGACGTGGAGGGGTGAAGCTATGGTCATTTCCGCGTCAGCTTAGAAATCAAAGCGTGACGAACTGGCGTGATGTTGCACTGGCAACGGCAGCCGCTTCGCCCGGCCGCCCCGCGGCGAAATCGCTTTATTGCGATACGGAGTTCTAAGCTGCGTTTGTGGGGCAGTTGCTCGATGCGTGTACAGAGACTCTTACGACTAACTACAGACTCGGCAGGATTGCTGGAAACCTGTCACTCCTCTATCTTCACAGACTGAAAGTTGCCCTCAGATACCCACCACCCGGGCAGGCGCCGGCTAAGTATTAAGGAGCTGGCTCCTGCCTCTCGCCTTTTTAGGCATACTCGCGGTTGCGAGCTAAGACAATTCAACATCTGAATTTTTACAACAATTTTTTCAGGAGGCCGAAGGTGAAAGCCAATTCACTGCGAGAACTCTACGTGGAACAGCTAAGGGATCTGTACGACGCTGAACATCAGATCATCAAAGCTCTTCCAAAAATGATTGGCGAAGTTTCCTCGGAACAACTGCGGAATGCGTTAAGCGAGCACCTGGAAATAACCCGGCAACAAGCCCAGCGCTTAGAACGCATTTTCGAAAACATGGGTCAAAAGTCGAAATCGGAGAAATGCAAGGGAATGGAGGGATTGATCAAAGAAGGCAATGATGTGGTGAAGACGGCCGAAGACGAAGACATGCGCGACGCCGCAATTATCTCCGCAGCTCAGCGGGTGGAACATTACGAGATGGCGGGATACGGCACAGTTCGCACCTACGCGGAACTGCTGGGTGAGCAAGAGGCAGCACAACTGCTCCAGCAGACCCTGGACGAGGAAAAAGAAGCCGACCAAGAACTCACCAATCTGGCGGAACAGATCAATGTCGAAGCCGGCGAGGGAGAAGTGAGGGCGGTAGCACGGACGAAGGGGACGATCAGCAAGGGAAGACGAGTGGCGTAACCAAGGTCAAGCTTCAAAGCGAGCGCTACGAGAGCGGCCAACGCACGGGGATCACGCGGCTCGCGGTCCGGAAGCCGCGGTTGGTTTCCGGCCTGCGGGCCCCGAAATGAAGTGCTAAATCACACCCAGGCAAATGGATCCAACGTAAGGCTCTGACTTATCAATGCGAGATACAGTCCTCCCTGTATGGACGCCAGCCCGGCTCCGCTATAAGTTTTTTCCTTTGCCGGCGAAGTAGAGGGAGCCCGCATGAGTATTTGGGGGGTGGGGCTTCGGCGTCGGTAAGTCTTTATTTCTGCTCCACCTTTAGGTTCAACCCCATTTATAGTCGCCGACAGCGGTCTTCCGATTTAAACGGAATTGTAGGGCGGGGACTATGATGGGTCGTCCCTCTATCCCAGCAAAAGCGACATGGACTGAGAGGCTCTCGTGCGCTTTCTGAGTCTGCGGTTAATCTTTTTCCTGGTTATTGCCGTAGCCGGAGTTTCGCTGCTCTTCTCCTACCACCAGGTATCGGTGGAGAAAGGGGGATTGAGGCGGGATTTGGCCAAGCGTGCAGAAGTGTTGGCCGAAAGCCTGCAGGACAGTGTGGAGCCTCTGCTGGAGAAAAAGTCACACAAAGCTTTCCAGCGAGTTGTGGAACGGTTTGGAAACCGGGAACACTTGACCGGCGTAGCTATCTATGGAGATCACAGCGAGTTGTTGGCGGCCTCGTCTGGGATTCCGGCTGAGTTCATGAGCCAGATTCCGGTGGTGAAGGAGGCCATCGTCAGCAACGGTGGGCGCGGTGATTTTCTGAAACTCGGTTCTACACCGGTACACGTCTACGCGTTGCCACTACACCAGGGCGACAAAGTCGCGGGCGCCATAGCCATTGTTCACGACACCTCCTATATTGAGACTCGTGTCAAGCGGGTTTGGCGGGATAGTTTTCTCCGGGTACTCACGGAGGGCGTGTTTATTGTCCTGATCACGCTGGTGATTATCCGGCTGAGTGTTGAGGGACCGATTGCCAAGACCGCGCAGTGGATCCGGTCGCTGCGTACCGGGAGAGGCGTGCCCCGGCCGGAGCATACTGATTCTGAGTTATTTCGGCCTTTGGCTCGAGAGGTGACCAACCTGGCAGCCAGCCTCGAGGCGGCGCGGGCTGCGGCAGAACAAGAGGCGCAACTGCGGCAGGCAGGGGAGTCGTTGTGGACGGCGGAGAGGCTGTCGGTGCATGTGCGCAGCAAGCTGAAAGGGTCGCGGCTGTTTGTGGTGTCTAATCGGGAACCTTACTCGCACGTTCGGAAGGGCAGGTCGCAGGAGGTGGTGATTCCGCCCAGCGGGCTGGTGACGGCTATGGAACCGATCCTGCGGGCATGCGATGGTACCTGGATTGCGCACGGCAGCGGAGATGCAGATCGGGAAGTAGTAGACGTCAATGATTCGTTACGAGTTCCGCCGGAAGATCCCAAATACACATTACGACGCGTGTGGCTGACCAAAGAGGAGGAAGAGGGCTACTACTTCGGGTTTTCCAACGAAGGACTCTGGCCGCTCTGCCATATTGCTCATACCCGTCCCACCTTCCGGGGTACGGATTGGGAGGCTTACCGCCACGCCAATGAAAAATTTTGCGCGGCGGCATTGGAAGCCATGGCGGATACCGAAGCTCCCGTGATCCTGGTGCAGGATTATCATTTTGCCCTGCTGCCTCGGCTGATCAAGCGCAACCGGCCGGAAGCGCGGGTGGCGATCTTCTGGCATATTCCCTGGCCCAATCCGGAGGCGTTTGGTATCTGCCCGTGGCAGGGGGAACTGCTGGATGGGCTGCTGGCGGCTGACCTGGTGGGATTCCACATCCAAGCGCATTGCGACAACTTCCTTCAAACCGTGGATCGTGCTCTAGAGTGTCGGCTCGACCGGGAGCACTCGGCCGTGAACCGCAAAGGGCATCTCACGTATGTAAAACCGTTCCCCATCAGCGTGGTTTTTGAAGAAACCAGTGGGGCCGTTTCAAAGGGAAAGAAGGAGGAAGATATCCAGGTACGAGCGGCAGTTCTGAGGGAATTGAATTCGGACGCGCTCTTCCTGGGGGTAGGGGTCGATCGGGTCGACTATACCAAGGGCATACTGGAGCGGTTCGCAGCGATTGAGCGCTTTCTCGAGAAATACCCGGTCTATCGAGGGCAATTCTCATTTATACAGGTGGCCGCGCCCAGCCGGACCCACATTAAGCGATATTACGACCTGCTGAATGAGGCAGAAGCGGAAGCGGAACGCATCAACTGGCGTTTCCAGACCGGCAAATGGAAGCCGATCATCTTTCTGAAGCGGCATCACACCCATCAGGAAATCCAACGATTTTATCGAGCAACGGACTTGTGTCTAGTTACATCCTTACATGATGGGATGAACCTAGTGGCGAAGGAATTTGTGGCGGCGCGGGATGACGAGCAGGGCATGCTGGTGCTTAGCCAATTTGCTGGCGCCTCGCGGGAACTGCGCGATGCGGTGGTGGTCAACCCGTATGACACGGAGCAGACTGCGGAAGCCATCCGCTACTGCCTGGAGATGGATCCGGTCGAGAGAAGTGCTCGGATGAAACGGCTGCGACAAGTCGTAAAAGAACAGAATGTATATCGCTGGGCTGGGGACCTCATAACGCAACTTTGTGACATACGCCCCGAACTCCGCGAGTCGAAGACGGAAAAGGCAACCGACAACACCGCCGCCTGAAGTGTTATGCCAGTCAAATCCTCTGTAACGCAAATGCAGCCCCAGCCACCAGCCTCCCGTTGGGCGAAAACGCCTTTCTACTTTAATTCGGCAGAACATCTGCTGCGGATTGAGCGGGAGAAGGCCGGCACTCTGGGGGAATTGCTGGAAGCGATCAAAACGTGCTCGGAGGCTTCGATTTTTCAGCACACCTTCCGAACCCTGCAGGAGCATCACTTTATCCAGGAAGGCTACTCCAACGACTTTGCGCACTGGGCGTTTTTCGCCTGCAATGAGAATGGGCTGGCAGAACGGCTGTCGGGCGTCGATATCCGCGAGTTCATATCGGTTCAGGCACTGCGGAACCGGTTGGTCGAAATCCTGCAAGAGTACCTCAGAAACAATCCCAAGGTGAAAGACCGGCTGGCGCTGGAGCCGTTTTATTTCTGTGCCTCGAGCACCGTAGTGGTTCCGACAGCATTTGTGGCGCGTAGCCTGGCGGAGTTCGCAGATGCGCTGGAGAAAATTAGTGTGCACTGTATCCACTACCACTTTATAGAGGCACGGTTGCGGCTGAAGCTGAACTCCAACGATTTTTCCATGTGGCTGGAAGAACAAATGGGACTCAAGCGGACAGCGGAGTTGATCAACCGGATAGATATCTATACCTCGACTCTGCAGGGAGTGCGCAACCGGATTTTGCGCATTGTTGAAACGGCACTAGCCTGACAGGAGGGCTGCACGAGATGGAACCGCAGAAGCGGGAGCAGGGTACTGCTCTATCGGATGAAACTCGCAACCGGACGGACGGTAACAGGAATCAGCCTTCGTCCGTGACGGCACCAGCAGAAGCTCCTCCGGGGGAACGACGCAAGAAACCGAGAATACGGGAGACACCGCCCGCGCCGCCGCCGCCCCCGAGGCTGGACGACTACGAACCGCTGATTGGAAAGGGGGAACTGGACGAACTCCGCTACCTCGCGCAAGGATTGCGCGGCAAGACGGTCAAGATGGTGAACTCGACGGCCGTGGGAGGTGGAGTTGCGGAAATTCTGAACCGCCTCGTTCCCTTGCTGGGCGAGCTGGAGGTGGGGACGCACTGGGAGGTGATTACCGGGGGAAACGATTTTTTTGAGGTCACAAAGGCGTTTCACAACGCCCTACACGGTGGCGCTTACCAGTTGACCAAAGAAGCCCGCGAGATCTTCCTCCTACATAATGAACAGAACCGGGCGCGCATGCGATTCGACGAAGACGTCATCATACTGCACGATCCGCAACCGGCGGCTCTCATACAATCCAAGACCGACAACCACCAGCGTTGGATCTGGCGGTGTCACATCGACCTTTCCAATCCCAATCCTGAGGTCTGGGGATTTCTTCGTCCCTTTGTCGAAAAGCACGATGCGGCCATCTTTTCTTCGCAGGCTTTTGCGCGACAACTACCGATTCCGCAATACTTGTTTTATCCCTGTATTGACCCCTTATCAGAAAAGAACAAGCAGCTCGATCCTGCTTACATACAGCAGGTATGTGATGACTTCGGCATCGATCGCTCGCGGCCTATTCTGACGCAGATTTCACGTTTCGACCGGCTCAAGGACCCGCTGGGGGTGATCCAGGCTTACCGGCTGGCCAAGAAATATGTCGACTGCCAGCTCGTCCTGGCGGGAGGCGGCGCGAGTGATGATCCGGAAGGGGCGGTGGTTCTGGCCGAAGTCATGGAGGCTGCCGGGGACGATCCTGACATCATAGTGCTGAACCTGCCGCCCTGGTCCGGGCTGGAGATTAATGCCTTGCAAAGCGCCTCCACCATCGTTATTCAAAAGTCCCTGAAAGAGGGTTTCGGGCTCACCGTGACGGAGGCGCTGTGGAAAGGGAAGCCGACCATCGGAAGCGCGGTGGGCGGAATTCCCAACCAAGTGATCCACAAATTGACCGGGGCCCTGGTGCATTCGGTGGAAGGATGCGCGTATCAAATTCGCTACCTGCTTACCCATCCCGAGTTTGCAGAACAGCTGGGCAAAAACGGACGCGAGCACGTGAAAGAGAATTTCTTGATTACTTCCAATGTGAAGCGCTGGTTGCTTCTGTTCCAGATCATGCTGGGAATTGCGCGGCAGTAAGCGATTCTACGTTGTATAAAAGCAGATTCCTCGGCGGCTAAAGCCGCGCTCGGAATGACAAGTAAGCAACGGAATCAAGCAAGACAGAAGGTCCTCCCTTGGGAGGACCTTTCTTAGGAACCAGATCGTAATTACAACGACGGCTGGACAACGTGGACGATGTTGTTACGGACGGCGTACAGGACCAGATCGCTGACGGAGTGCAGCTCCAGCTTGCGCATGATGTTGGAGCGATGGGTTTCGGCGGTCTTCACGCTCAGCCCCAGCGCCACGGCCACTTCCTTGGTGCTCTTGCCCTCAGCCAGCAGTTGCACAATTTCGCGCTCGCGCGGCGTGAGACGGCTGCGTGCCGGAGCCACTGGAGCCGCACCCGGCGTACCATTTTTCAAATAGCCCTCCAGCACCATGGCGGCGACTTTGGAGGTGAAATAGGTTTTGTCTCTGCGCAGGGCTTCTACCGCCGCTACCAGGTCACGCGCAGCGTCAGACTTGAGCAGGAAGCCGCGGGCGCCGGCGTTCAACACCTCGCGAACGACTTGATCGGAGTCGTGCAAGGTGAGAATCAACACCTTGGTCTGAGGATTTGATTTGAGGATCTGGCGGGTTGCTTCCAGGCCGTTGAGACTGGGCATGCCGATGTCGAGAATGATGACGTCGGGCTTCAGTTTCTGAGCTTTTTCCAGGGCCTCGCGGCCGTCGTTGGCCTCGCCGCAGATCTCCCAATCAGGCTGCGCTTGTAGGAGTGCGCACAGGCCCCTTCGTACCACTTCATGGTCGTCTGCTACGAGTATTCGAAACGACATGAGATTACCTCCAGGGAGATGGTTGCCTAAAGGCAGAAAACCAGGCGCGCTTGCGATTTTCGTACCTTAGGTTGCGATCCATAAGCACCGAATTGACCCGAATGCTCTGGCTTCCAGCTAAAAAGATTCAACCTCGCTAGCACCAAGCGTGCCAGACTGAAATGCCTGTAAAAAGTGGCGGTTGAAGAGTCAGGCACGCTCGCCGCGATGTAAATCTTACCCCACAAATGTAGAACCACTCTTCAAATTCTACTCGCAGACGAGGGGGGAGTAGCGGAAAAAGACACAGAAGAACTCACCTCACCCGCATCCCGCACTGTAGCAAGCCATCCTCGAAGGTAAATCCGGAGGAACGAGTAGCTTTTCGCGAAATTTCCTGTAGAGCCGGAAGGCTCAACAATCGTGAAATTCCCGGGGTGGGGAAAGGGACCGGCTAACTTTGGGGGGCTCTGACTCCAAGGGGATCAGCCGCAGACCTGAAACGGGCTCCAAGGAAAGAGCCATGGTGGCGGCGCATTGAGCGCAGAGCCAGAAATGAGCTGTTTCTCGCTTCGGAGTCTCATCGAATTCTTCGTTGGTGTCGTCGGTGGCCGAAACAGAGATGGAGACGATCTCGAATTGAAAGAGCCGTCCTTCAGACAAGGAGGTCAGCGGTCTGCCGCAGTTCGGATTGGCACATTGCGAGAGCATGGCGCGCCTTCTTAAGATTCGCCCTATAGATGACGAATGGTGAGCGAAAGTATAGCTTTTGAAAAATCCAGCCCAATACCGTGAGTACTGTATTTCTTGCCCTAACACTCCGGTTAGTCGAGATGCGTCCGAGTTGCCGGCAGCGCGGTGGAATTGTTCGAACCGTAACCGACAAGGAACCAGGCTCATCTGACAAGGGGCAGCCAGGATGGTTTGTGATGGCTTTGTGATGGCAAAGAAGTCCGGTCTCGAATTGCCGGTTTCCGCACTAATCCCGCCCCATCCTACGCTGGCCGAACTACGCGAGGCTGCCGCGACGTGCAGGGCTTGCGATCTGTGGAAGAAGGCCATGCAGACCGTGTTCGGGGAAGGAAACGCGGACGCGAAAATCATGTTTGTTGGCGAACAGCAGGGCGATCGCGAAGACCTTGAGGGCAGGCCTTTCGTGGGTCGGGCCGGGCGAATCCTGGATGAGGCGCTTGCGGAAGTTGGCATTCAGCGGTCCGAGGTCTACGTCACCAACGTAGTGAAACACTTCCGCTGGGAAGGGGCGACGCGTGGCAAACGGCGTATCCACAAAAAGCCGCGCGCGTCGGAAATCAAGGCGTGCCGGCCCTGGCTGGATGCGGAACTGGCCGTGGTTCGGCCTCGGGTACTGGTTTGTCTGGGTGCCACAGCAGCGCAGGCGTTGCTCGGAAGACAATTCAGTGTGAACCGGGAGCGGGGAAGGTTGGTGCAGAGTTCTCTCGCACCCCATGTCATGGCCACGGTGCATCCTTCTTCAATTTTGCGTTCCCCCGATTCGGCAACCCGCCATGCCGAGATGAAGCGCTTTGTTCAAGACCTCAGCGCGAACGGCGCAAAGCCGCCTGAGCGAACATAATCCCCGAATAAGCCAGTTCCAGAGGATGGGGCAAGGCATCGGGCAGCGCTGGGCCCGAATCCAAAAGACACCCAAGGGGAAAGCGAATGGCAGAAAAAGTGAAAAAACTCGACCTCAAGCGGGACTACAAGCAGTACTTGTATTTCATTGATGGAGAAGGGAATGTTTGCCAGAAAGAGAAGTCGGGAGAGGGTGATTCCACGATTATGGTGAAGAATGCCGTGCAGCGGGATAACAACTACCTTTACTTTATCGACAAAGATGGCGACGTGGCGCGCTCCCAGCGGGCCTCTGGTCGCAAGAAGGCCGCCTAGCAGGCAAATAAGACGGCAGACGCCGGGGCCATTTTCAGGTTCCCGGCGTCCGCCTATCGGGTCACAAGGAGGATTCACCTTCTAAATAACCCAGGCAAGGATGAGTGTGGAATCGGGCGCGTCCTGTAGGGAGGCAGGAACATTCCTGTAGCGGAGTAGGTCTGGGAAGCCAAGCCACAGCAGCCCGGGAGTGGCTTCCGTCAATCGGCGGCACGCGAGTAGTTAGGGAAGCCGAGTTTCGTGGCAACGGCGATCGGGCTGGTTTGAAAATCTGCGAGTCGTGGTTCGGCCAAAGCGCGATAGCGTGAAATGGCGCGTTGCAGGGCTAATTCGTCGTCCGCTTCGAATACCGTCGTTTTAGCCATTCTGCAATATGCAAGCCGAAACAACAGATACGCGAGCGTGAAAACGGAGATCCTGGGGCGCGGATCGTCGCCCGCGAGACGGTGATACCTTGCGAGCAGAAATTCGGTTGCGTCGGCGTCCAGGTTCCATTCGACAATGGCACCAGCCAAGTCCCAAGCAATATCGGTTGGACCTGGGAAAAAGTGATCGTCGCCGTGGGTGCATGCGTCTACCTTGACCACTCTGCCATCAGGCTGACGAATCCACTCATGGGGCTGCATCCGAGCATCGAGGAGGACCGGATTCTTGCTGGCAAGTACCTCCTCATCAAAATTCAAATCGATTTCGAAGGCCTGCAGCAGGTTAAAGCGAAACATTTCCACCAATTGACTGGGCTGTTCCGGCACAGAGAACTCCCTTTTGCGGAATGCGCAGTATTGGGCAATGCGATCGAGTAGGGCAGTCGAAAGATCGGCTGATTCCAACAAATTTCCGGGAACCATCGAATAGCGGATCATGCCATCGCCGGCGTCTTCGGCCGAGGGCCCAAAACCTGCGCCGGCCAAGCGCTGGGCACGATGGAGAACCTCCTCTCCAAATCGTCCGAAACCTTCAAACTTAAGGATGGAAGCCTCGTCGCGAGAGAGAAACTTGAAACGTTCCATCTGAGGCCAGCAGGCGGGCCATTTCGCTTTGCCACTGATGAACAGCTTTCGCCAAATTCCTCCGCCAATGTAAAGGTCGTTGGAGAAACGTTGATAAACAGTTGGTTCAGGACAAGTGAAACGAAAGTGGTTCCAGCGCGATACGGCATTTCGTGCACACAGGTGACTGGGATCGACCGGACGGCTGCCCAGAAACATAATGCGTTCTCGCGCAACGCCCGCTGAGACAAGCGCCTCGCCAATGGATAAGAACGAAGAACCGCTTCGACCGGGACCTTCATCCACGATCAGGAAATCGGCAGAGAGATCTTGTTGGCGATGCACCCACTCCAATTGCAGGGGAGTGAATTGAAGTTCGCGGTTATAAGGATGACCGGTTGGGCGAACCGTGATGCGCTCGGTAAGGCGCCCGTGGGAACGCAAGGCGGCGGTCACAATCGCGCTAAGACTTGTCCCAATGCTTCGTATGCCTATCACGGCGGCTGCCCTGCTGGAAGTGGCAGCGGTCACTTCGGCAAGCGATGCAAAGTCCATGGGGTGAAGCGCGTAGTATGCGAAGCCTTCTGGCGGGGAGAGAACGAGACTCTCGGGCAGCACGGCGCGGCTCAGATTTGCTGCGAGAGTACGCAAATCAGGGCCGGGTCCGCATGCCCGCAGCATCCCTGCGAGCTCGTTGGTTAGTTGCTCCACCAGGCCCAGGCTTGAGGAATCTATATCTGCGAGCGCAGACTCGAGTTCCCCGGCCCGAATCAGGGCACTGATTACACGGTTGGGGGTGATCGGGTGATCCGATAACCCTTCTACGGCACCCAGCAATTCGGAAAGCACACTGCTGCCGGGTACATTCCTGCGACCATCGCGAAAAACCCAGAAGTTGGCATCGCCGGCGCTCTGATTTGGCATAGAGGTGGGTCAGAAACACAATGAGGGGCGCCAGCGCTAAGTTCTATACAGCGAGGAATGTACGTTGATAGAGGAGTTCCTGTAGCGCGCCATCCCATGGAAGAGTCGTCGTAAGTGCCCAACCGCGGGAACAAAGTTGGGGTCAGCTGGCGGAAACCGAGAAGCGCTCGGGCGGCGTCTGGCGGACTTCGACGAGTTGGCCGCGCTCGAGCACCAGGATGAGGTCGCAACTTTTCAGCGTGTTGAGACGATGGGCGATCATGAAGGTTGTGCGCCCCCGCATGAGAGCTTCGGTAGCTTGCATGATGGAAGCTTCGGTCTGCACATCCACCGAGCTGGTCGGCTCGTCGAGAATCAAGATGGGACTGTTACGCAAGAAGGCACGTGCCAGCGAAATGCGTTGACGCTCGCCTCCGGAAAGCAGAGTGCCGCGCTCTCCGGGACGGGTGTCATATCCTTCCGGCATGTTCATGATGAAATCATGCGAGCTGGCAGCCTTGGCGGCGGCGACGATCTCGTCATCACTGCCGTCCGGCTTACCATACGCGATGTTCTCGGCGATGCTGGCCGCGAACAGCATGGGTTCCTGCAGCACGACGGAGAACTGGCGACGCAGGTCCGCAATACGGTATTCGCGAATATCCTTGCCATCTAATAAGACCTGTCCGCGAGACGGATCGTAAAAGCGCATCAGCAAGTTGAGCAGAGTGCTTTTGCCGGCGCCGGTTTCTCCTACAATCCCGACGCGTGCGCCGGCAGGCACCTGAAAGGACACATGCTGCAGGCCTAACCCGGTGCCGTCGTATTGAAAGCAAACATCACGAAATTCGAAACTTCCTTCGACATTCACCAAGGGCACTGCATGAGGACTTTCGGCAATTTCTGGCACCTGGTCCAGGAGCATGAAGGCGCGTTCCAGACTGGCAAACCAGATTTGCAGGTCGGTGATCTTGGTGCTGAGAATTTGCAGCGGTTGATACATCTGCGCAATGTAGGCCATGACCACCAACAACGATCCGACGCTCAGCAGACCTGCTCGCACATGGTTCACGCCCCTAAAAAGCGCGGCGGCTGTGCCTGCAGCTATGGTCAAGCCGACCAGGACATTGAAAATCGCCTGCATCATAGACAGCTTCACCTGTCCCGACATACGCTTGCTGGAATGGCGGACGAAGCGCTCATGCTCACGGTTTTCCTGGCCGAAGGCTTTAATGATCCGGATGGATCCCAGCACTTCCTGGATCACCGACATGGCGGAGGTGTCCAGTTCCTTGACTTCGCGGGAGCGACGGCGCACCAAGCGGCTTGAGCCGAGGGACAGCAGGAAAAGCAGCGGGGTAATCGTTAGCGCGATCAACGACAAGGTCAGATCAATGCGGGCGGTGACGTAAATCATGCCCCCCAGGGTGAACAACGCCGTGACCAGAGGAATGATGCCCTGGATGGCGACGTACTGGATGGAAGGGGCGTCGTGCTGAATGCGGTAGACCGAATCGGTGGCGCCGTAGCGGTCATGAAAGGCCAGAGGAAGCCGCTGGACGTGATTGAGTAATTGAGCACGGAAATCCCAAACCAGCTTCTCTCCGGTATAGGTTTGCAGCCACCAACTAACCAGGCTCTGCAAGTTCGCCAGAACGGAGATAGCCAGAAGCAGGCCGATGGCCAAGCCAAGGGCTAGCGCAAGAGAATGATTAGCGGGCAAGATGAAGGACAAGAACCGTGGTAGAGGCTCCTGGCCGAGGACGCTGTCAACGGCAATCTTGAGCGGCAGCGGGTAAAGCAGCGTCAGGGGGAGGGAAAGAAGACTCAGTGCGGTAATGGCTGCCAGATGCGGCCAGCAGCGCCGCGCCTGCAGGAGAATGCGGAGGTGGATAGATCTGTTGTTTTCGAAATAACGCTGCACAAACCGGCCGACGGAAACCCAAAATGTCTAGCTGGAAGTCACGATAATGAGGGTACTTACCTTATGCAATAGGAAATCGTATGTTGAGCGAAGTCGGACATTCCCGAGGTAACCGGCCTGCCGGGTTCTTACCCTGGATGTCGTCATTCCTAGCGAAGCGTCAGCCTCCGAAGAGTCTTGCGCCCACGACCGGAACTCGGTGGCGCTGCACGCAAGTTTCTTCGCAGACTGGCGTCTGCTCAGAATGACGACATAATGGGTACGGAACAGGAGAGTTTCCTCGTAACTTTTAGCCGAGTTCGCACTCAATTGTTAGTAGCGGGAGGGATTTTGGCCAATACACCTATGCTGCTCGCGAACGGGGCTCACCTGGAGGATGAAGAAGTGGTGAGGCGTGTGCTGGCGGGCGATACTGCGCTGTTCGAAATCCTTATGCGGCGCTACAACCAGCTTCTGTATCGCGTGAGCCGAAGCATCTTGCGAAACGATGCGGAAGCTGAGGATGTCATGCAGGAGGCCTATGTACGCGCGTATGAGCACCTGCACCAGTTTGCGGGACGAGCCCAATTCCGAACCTGGTTGACTCGCATTGCCGTGCACGAAGCGCTGGCCCGCGCGGAACGAGGCAAACGATTCGAGGTTTTCGAACCGCCTACGAGTGGAGACGTTATGGACGACTTTGCATCACCCCGGCGCAGTCCCGAGCAGCAAGCGGCCGACGCCGAGGTGCGACAACTGATCGAGCGAGCCATTAGCCAGCTGCCTGATCTCTATCGCTCTGTATTTATGTTGCGGGACGTAGAGCAGATGAGCATCGAGGATGTGGCCCGCATACTGGACCTGACGGAAAGCACCGTGAAAGTACGACTCCATCGGGCCCGGCGCGCCCTGCGCAAGACCATTTTGGGCCATGCGGGCGAGCAACTATGGGGTTCTTTCCCCTTCGACGCAGTTCGCTGCGACCGTGTGGTGGCGCGAGTGTTCGCACGTATTAACCAAAAGAATGGAGTTTGGGAAGCTGCGTTATGAGGACGTAGAAGCAAGTCACGCAATTAACCGCTTCGTCTTGCTCTCATAGCTCTGGATCGATTTTGCCATTACGGAATTCAGAGCAACCTGAAATCTTTCCAGGTCGGCAATCAAGCCGCTGACGCTCGTGGCATCCAGATGGTTGCGGACCAGTTTGTACACCGCTTATTGATTTCGGCCAGCGCCTCAGGCACGGTGCCAGCGACCCTGACCTCAAAGCCCTGTTGCTGCAGGACGGGAGGCAGCATCATGCGAATGCTGGGCTCGTCATCGACAAACAGAATACGGGTGGGGTTCGGGGGCATGGTGGGTGACAGGCTCGCTGGAATGCTCCACAGATTCTAAACAACAGTGAATGCCGAGACAATCGCGAGACCTGGGGCACACCGTCCCAACCAAGTGGTTACAATACGCCTGTGCCTGAACTGGCCTTCTTTGTGGGAAAAGGCGGGGTAGGGAAGACAACCGCCTCCGCGGCCTATGCGGTACATAGCGCAATTCAAGATCCTTCCCGGCGGGTGCTGTTACTCTCTACCGATCCGGCCCATTCTCTGGCTGACATCCTGGAAGTGCGGTTGCATGACACCACGAAGCCAATTCCCTTGCCGGACCGCGGGAAGCTGGATGCGTGGCACGTCAATGCGGAGAAACTGTTCCGTGATTTTCTGGACCGATATAAAGAGAAGATACTTGCGATTGTCGATGCCGGAGCAATCTTCTCGCGGGAAGATATCGGGCCCTTACTGGACAGCACTCTGCCGGGGATGGCAGAGGTCTCCGCGCTGCTGGCAGTGCGCGATGCTCTCATGTCCGGCAAGTATGCACGTATAGTCGTGGATACGGCACCCTTCGGGCACACGCTCAGATTATTCCAGCTGCCGGAGCATTTCCTGCGATTTCTGAATTTTCTGGAGCTCGCAGCCAGCCGCGACCGCATTCTGGCCGAACATTTTGGTGGTAGGGGCAGGGGACTGGGCGAGCAATTCCTGAACGATTGGCGGGAAATGGGTGAGGGCGTCCAGGAAGCCTTCACGAAGAAAGCGAAAGTCTTCTTGGTTACGACGCCCGAGAAATTTTCGCTTAATGAGTCGGTGCGATGCAGCGCTGCTCTTAAGAGCTTTTCTCCGCCGGTGCAGGTCGGGGCGGTGGTACTGAACCGTGCGGTGCCCGGCTCGCCTCGTTGCCTGCTGTGCCAGGAAAGGGCAAAAGCCACGCGGGCGGCGCGTAGTTTCTTGCACAAACAGTTTCCAGAAACAGACATATATATAGGAGAGGATCTGGGAGTCCCAATACTTGGTGCCCGCAATCTGAACTTGTTTGCCGAGCATGTATTTTCGGGCGGTCCTCTGAAAGTAGATTTTCCTGCTGCACAGAGCGGGGAAGTACGCCTGAAATCGACGCGATGGCCAGTTCTGGAAACACCCCTTTCGCTGGTAGTAGGCAAGGGCGGTGTGGGGAAGACTACGGTGTCGGCGGCCTTAGGTTATAACACGCGGTCCAAGAGCAAAGCGCCGGTGGAAATCTGTTCGGTAGATCCGGCGCCGTCCCTGGATGACGTCTTTCAAAAAGAGATTGACGATCGCTCCGAGCCGGTGCTCGGGGATCCCGAGTTTCGAGCATCGGAAATGGATTCGCAGGCGCTCTTCAAACAATGGGTGGGCGAAATCAGGTCCAGCATCGAGGCGGCAACCACCACCGAGATATCTGGGATTCACATTGACTTGAGCTTTGAGCGGCAGATGTTGTCGGAATTGCTGGACATCGTTCCACCGGGAGTGGACGAGGTGCTGGCAATCTTCCGCATTCTCGATTTGCTCAGCCATGGTTCTAAGAAAGTGGTGATTGACATGGCTCCTACGGGGCATGCCTTGGAGCTTTTGCGGATGCCGGAGCGAATCCTGGGCTGGACGCGGCCATTGTTGAAAACCATGGCAGCGCACCGTACACTAGCGCTTGCCCGCGATGCCGGAGTGCAGATCGCGGAGATGGGACAACGGGTACGGGAATTAGCCGGCGTTCTCAAGGATCCTAAACGTGCCTGTATCCATACGGTGATGCTGGCCGAGCCGCTGCCCGATCGTGAGACCGAGAGGCTGATAAACGACCTGCGGAAGCTCCGGCTGCCCGCAAAATCCATCTTCCTCAACCGCGTCCTGTTCGCGGAAGATGTGGGGAAATGCCGCCGTTGCGGGCGAGCCATGCAATGGCAGCGAGCTACCATGAGCGCTCTCCAGCAACGGTATCCGCGGCTTAGCATCTACGTGGTAAGGAATTTTCCGAAGGAAATTGCAGGCAGGGCAGGGCTGCGATCGTTTACAGGTGAGCTATGGCGAATCGCGTAGCGCCGAAAGCCAAGCCGAGCGCGCTGTATCTGTACGGGATCACACAAAAGAAAGTATCGCTCGCTCCTGACCTGGTCGGAGTCGATGGCAGGGCTTCGCTCGAGGCAATGGAGTGCGAGGACTTGGTCTGCTGGATCAGCCGAGTCGATAAAAGTGAATTTGCCGATAACCTGGCCCGAAATATGGAGAACCTGGACTGGCTGGCAGAAGCCAGTGTGCGGCATCAGCGGGCAGTATCGGCGATTGCGGAACAAGCCGAGATTTTGCCGGCTCGTCTGGGCACGATTTTTCTTAGCCCGTCGTCGCTCGAGGCTGATGTTCGGAAGAAGAAGCGAATTTTAGAAGCAGACTTCTCCAGCATCAAGGACTCGGACGAATGGGGCGTCAAGGTGTTTGCTGTCGCGAACAAGCCGGCGTTACCGGCCGAAGCTTTGAAAAGCGGGAAAGACTACCTGAAAGCGAAAGCCGCCAAGCTCCAGAAACCTGCGACAAAGGGGCCAGACCCTGAGATCGAAAGATTCGCGGAAGCCTTGGGACGCATCGCGGTACGAACCGCGGATGGTGGCAAGATCAGCGGAGCGCAGCGCGGGTTGAAGTGGCAGACTTCGCTGCTGCTGAAGCGCGCCGATCGAAGAAAGTTGGAGGCGCTGTTGACAAAGTTTTCGAAAGAATGGGAGGACGTGCGGCGCATTGAGTGCAGCGGGCCTTGGCCGCCGTATTCTTTCGTGACACGAGCCAGTGCGGAGTCAGGGGTGAACGGGTAAATACGACATGTCGAGCGTAGCGAACAAACTCGTCTTTAGTGGTGAAGATGTCGACAATGAAACTTCGTTGCTCGATATTCTGGATCACGTTCTCAACAAGGGAGTGATCATCCACGGCAACTTAGTGATTTCCCTGGCCGGAGTCGACCTGATTTACCTGGGGCTGGACGTCATTCTTACCTCGGTAGAGACGGCATTAAAGCACATGCGGATTGAAGCGCTTCCGAGCGCAACGAAGCAATAGGCTTCACGAACTTCCTAACATGCCGGTGCTCGCTTATTGCATCACGGAATCGGCAATACCTATTGAGGTTCCGGGGGTGGGAGTTGGTGGCATGGCGGTTGAGACTCTGGAACATTCCGGGCTGCGGTGCTTTGTGTCGCGCAGTTCGAGTTCGGATACCATGCTTGGCCCCCCGGCACGCGAAGCGGCGTTGGCGTTTCATCGTGTGCTTCAAGAGATCTTTCGGCAGGGGGCCATTATTCCTTTTCGCTTTCCTACCGTGCTAGGGGATGAAGCCGAAATGGCTCGCCATTTGCACCAGCATGCAGCCGAATATCATGAAGCCCTGGGGCGGCTGCGCGATCTGGTGCAAATGGAGATCCATCTTGGCCTCGGAAGTTCCAAGCAGAGTCTGCGAGAGACGGGGACGGAGTACCTGCGAAGCCGACAGGCACAACAGTCCGTGCTGGAAAGCACAGCCGGACAATTCCAGCAGGCCGGGAAAAGCTGGATTTCCGGCTGGCGTCAGCAGGCTTCACCGCATCATATCCGTTGTTACGCTTTAGTCAGCCGGGGCTCGGTGGCGGAGTTCGAGCGCGCATTGGTCACGGTGCAGGTGCCGTCAAGCGTTTCTGCCCGGGTTAGTGGACCATGGCCAGCCACAGAATTTGTCAGCGAGGAATGATGCAGGACGAGGCGGAGTTCGCTTCCACGGTTCCCGCACCGGCAACCACGCCGAAGGGTGGTGCGCAAACAGAAGCCAGACTTCCGGAGCGCATTGACTGTTCGCCGGAAAACATAGAGCACGGCTTGGCCAAGCTGGTCCTCAGCCTGATCGAACTGCTGCGGCAGTTGCTGGAGCGGCAGGCCATTCGTCGTATGGAGGGCGGTTCGCTAACTGACCAACAGGTGGAGGAGATGGGGAAAGCCTTAATGAAACTGGAAGCCAAGATCCACGAGTTGGCGACCCATTTTGGCCTCACGCCGCAGGATCTGAACCTCGATTTGGGGCCTCTGGGGCACCTTTTAGACAAGTAAGCAGCCGCAAAACCTGAGATAGACAACTCTTCCGGTCAGTGCTGGATCCAAGCCGGCCCAACTTTTCTGTTAGAACGAGACAGTTCGTGGAGTCGTTGACATAGCTTACAGAAGCAATTAGCATCACCCGGACGAACAGCGGTTTTTTGTCTCCCCTGCAAGAAAAGAGCCAGCCAAATGGAACGGATATCCACCGTCACCGGGACGACTAATCTGCTCGACATCCTGGATCGTGTTCTGGACAAGGGCGTGGTGATTGCCGGGGACGTTAGTATCTCCGTAGCCAACGTGGAATTGCTCACCATTCGGGTTCGACTGCTGATCTGTTCCGTGGATAAGGCAGAACAGATCGGATTGAACTGGTGGAAGTACGACCCGCATTTGACGATGCAGGCGCCCAGAGTGGCGGCAGCGCTTCCGGAAGCCCGGCCGGTAGTACGACGACGAGCGGTAGCTGCGAGACCGGTGCGCGCCAGACGCAGACGTTAGCTGGATTTAGGAGGAAGACTTCATGGCCGTGGAACGGGTTGCGGGTGGCTCGAGCCTGATTGATGTGCTCGATCGGGTGCTCGACAAAGGCATCGTAATCGACGCCTGGGTACGCATTTCCCTGGTCGGGATTGACCTGATTACGGTGGAAGCGCGGATCGTGGTAGCCTCGATTGATACGTATTTGAAATACGCTGATGCGGTAGGCATGGTAGGGCTGGTGGCGCGGCCGCAGCTGCCCGAACTGGAAATGCCAGAGGAGACCACGGTGGAGACTTCCAGACGCGTCACGCGTGTACCCGTCCGTCGCGGCGCGCGGCGTCGCGGGTAAAGAGGGCTGAGTGAGGGGTGCAGACGGGATGGCGAGCCCACTGCTAAGACCAAAGCCAGAACAATTTGATCAAAGGTCTTCCAACGAGTCAGCTGCGTTGCGCCTGCTTTCCGCCGAGAGGTCGGAGGAAATTCTCCCGATTCTGCTGGAGGAGATTGTTTTTCTGGGTTTTCCGCGCGCGCTGGCGCTGGATGTCGACCTTGAAACCGGTGAAGTGAAGCCGAGCGCATCGTTGAACTGCGACAAGGGGTTCCTGAACAAGTTTCATACTTCATTATGGGCGAGCGAGAACCCCATAGTATCCGTACTGCAGAACCTTAAGCCCGCCCTCCTGCGGCCGGGCCCCCTCAAAGAAGGCTCACTCTATGCCTACCCTATGATTTACCGCAGCCGCACCGGCTGTTGGGAAGCGGAACGAGAACTCCGCCAGGACTGTCTGGCGCTTCAGAACTTTCAATCCTCGCGCAAACTGCAAGTTCAGGAGCAAGTCTGTGTAGCTTGCGGTATGCGGGCTTATGTCAGCGTTGTCCTGGCCCAATTGGGAAAGAACTCAACCCAGAACCAGCTGACGCAATTGCGCACCCTGGTCGAGCGCGGCAATCGGCATCGATCACGACTGTTTAAAGTGGAATACTACTTCAAGCGCATGCGGGAGATGGAAGTCACGATTTCCCGCATGGGGACGGTCATGCAAAGCATGGCGGACCCGGTCATCCTGACAGATAACCAGCATCGCGTCATTATTCAGAACCGGGCTGCGGAGCGGTTCTTTCGGACGCCGGAAGGAGTCAGTGAAGGGGGGCGGCGGGCAGTCGAGTTGAACAACTTGCTGTTTTCTGCGGCATTGTCCTCCATGGTGGTGAGCGCGAGTGATACTTCGCGCGATCTGACCTTAGTCGATGTCATGGAGGGCGAGGAAGTGCTGTTCGAGGCCGTTTGCGCACCCACCTATACTCGGGAGGGAACGCGGACGGGCATGGTGACGGTGATGCGCGACGTGACCGATTTGCGGCGAGCCGACCAGGAAGTCCGGGCTAATCTCGACAAGCTGCGCGCTGCCGAGGAAATAGTGCGTCAGGACCGGGACCGCTTGAACCTGGTCATTGAGAACGTGGGCGATCCGATCATCGTGGCCGATAATTCCGCGAAGATCGTGTTGCTGGATCCTCTGGCCAAGGAACTGTTCGGTTCCGCAGAAGCTGACCGCCATCCCCAAGTGGTCAAGAATCAAGCCAAGCTCGATGCCTATCTCACCGCGTTCACATTCTCCTTCGTCGATAAAGAAAATAAGTCTTTGCATCTGTACCATCGCGGTTCCCGTGCCGAGATCGAATACGCGGCTAGATCGGGCAAGATTTACGATGCACGTGGACAGGTCGCTTACACGGTGACGGTACTGCGCGACTTCTCAACCTGGAAGAAGCTGGAACAACTCCAACTGGAGCGGCGGATGCTGGAAATGGAGAAGTTCGCCGCAACCGGCCGGCTGGCAGGCACGATCGCCCATGAAATCAACAACCCGATGGAGGCGATCAAGAATGCCATCTACCTTCTGAAGGGGCGGCTGGATACACCATCCCAGCCCATTTTCGAGGTCCTGAAAAACGAGACCGAACGGGTGACGCGCATTGTCCGGCAGATGCTCGGACTTTATCGAAATACTGGGCAGCTGGGCAGTTTCGACCTGAACAGCGTCGTCGAAGATACACTCACGCTTTTCGGCCGTCCCCTGGCCAAGGTGGGTGTCACCGTGGACAAACGGCTGGGCACTCTGCCCCCTATGAAAGGCTCTTCCGACCAGTTTCGTCAGCTTTTGTCCAATCTGGTCGTCAATTCGCGGGACAGCATGTCCGACGGAGGAAAACTGATTATTAAGACCCGGCACATACGGGCGGGCGATGGGATTCACGGCTGGCTTCAAATTACGGTAGCGGATACGGGAACGGGCATTCCGAAGGAACTGCGCACGTCCATGTTCGAACCTTTCGTCAGCACCAAAGGGGAAAAAGGAACGGGCCTGGGACTTTGGATCGTAAAAGGAATTGTTGAGAATCATGCGGGCCGGATCCAGGTCCGTAGCACGGTCGGAAAGGGTACGGTGTTCAAGCTGGCCTTTCCCATCTCGCTTGAGCCTGTTCCGACCATGCGGCGGTAGAGGGCGCTTTTTGCAGTGCTCGAAAAGTTTTGGCGAAGTGCATTGAAGGACTTTCGTGAAAAAGGAAAGGAACATGGCGACAAAAGCTGCGAGTAGGCCGCGCAAGGTCGGCAAGAAAACGGCCAAAGAAGACTTGCACGTGAAGATTGCCGAGCGGCCGTCGCCCGTTCCCGAAGTCCCTCCCGGAGAGGGCGGCCGTTATGTCTACGGGATCGTTGAAGCCAGGGAGCAAACGACGTTCGGAAAAATCGGGATGGGGGGCGAGGGTGAGCTGGTCTACATGGTCAAGTACCTCGACATTGCCGCGGTCGTAAGCAAGACTTCGGTCTACATCTTCGATCCTACGCGAGAGAATGCGCTGGCGCACGAACACGTCATCGAGACTGTGATGAAGAACTACACCATCATTCCTATGAGCTTCGGAACGGTGTTCCGCACGGACGATGACATTCGCGAGGTACTAAAGAGCATTTACTCGTCCCTGAAGGATGTTTTGAACCAGATGGCAGGCAAGCTGGAGTTTGGACTAAAGGTCAACTGGGACCGGGACCAGATTATCGAGGAATTAAAGCAGGAAGATGAGGAGGTCCGCCAGTTTCACCAGGAGATCATTCGCAAGCACCTGCAGTCGACTTATCTGGCGAGAATGCAACTGGGCCGCATGATTGACAAAGCCTTGACTGAGAGGGCTACGCAATACGTTCGCGAGATCTACGAGTCGCTGCGCAGTGTGTGTGTTGCGTCCCGGGACAATCAGCCCATCGGCGACAAGATGATCATGAACGCGGCGTTTCTGGTGGAGCGCCATCGGGAGAGTGACTTCGACGCTGTGGTCAACCGGATCGCGAGAAAATACGGCAAGCGGTTAAAATTCAAGTACACAGGGCCGTGGCCACCTTATAACTTCGTCAACATAAGACTCAAGCTGGAACGGGTATCGGCGACCTGAGTCTATGGCAGGGAGAGAAGTTCGCATGCTGCTGATTGACGACCTGTTGATGCTACCGATTTCCGGCTTCAAGTTCATCTTCCGTACTCTGCAACAGGTGGCGGAGGAGCAGTACACGGACGATGCTCCCATCAAGCAGCGCCTGCTGGAGTTGCAGCTGGAACTGGAATCTGGCGAGATCTCCGAGAAACAATATGTGAAGAAAGAAGCGGCCATCCTGCGCGAACTGCGGGAAGTTCAAAAACGGAAACGCACGCTGGCCGGCTTACCGCCGGAAGAAGCCGATCGCGGATTAATATTTCGAGGCGACCGAGCCGCTGGTGCGAAGGCTTCGGTGACCTTGCACCAGGATTGGGAGCGGAGGAACCGGTAGGTCGGGGCCAGGGTTTGGCCAAGCGAACTTATGGTGTAGGACGCTTGCCGTTCACGTAAACTTCAAGCGATGTCTCGATCATGGCATGCAAGTTCTTCTGCAGCCGCTTCAAGTCTGAAATCAACCCGGTCACGTCTATTCCCATCAAATTGCTTTGGATCAAGTCGTACACAGGTTGCTGGAGGAATTCGAAGTCCTTGATTACGGTGCGAATCGAATAGCCTTGTTTTTTCCGCCGTTTTCCATGTTCGCCGGCCAAGCGCAATTCTTCGGTGCTCGGTTCATCGCGCTCCCGTTCCAATAGGTCGATCAAGACGCTCAACAGGTTTGGCAGATGATCAACGCGTTCTTCATCCGATAGGGGGACATCGGACAGCTTTCTGTCCTTTTTCATCGCCTCCAGCATCTGTCGAGTAATCTCGCTGCGGTTTTCTTTCAGGATTGTCGAGAGTCTCTTAGGCCCCGCAGCCGGTTGAGAAGCTCGAGCGGCCAGTTTCTCCTGCATGGTTTTGATCAGCGATTCCAGATCCGCCGGTTTCACCAGATAGTCGTCGACTTGATTGTGAATGGCTTGCAGAGCTGTCTCGAAAGCTGGGTAGCCGGTCAAAATGAGATTGATGCAATTGGGCTGAAGATGTCGCATGGCGCTGACTACCAAGAACCCGTCGCCTTCTTCGCCGATGTTGAGATCGGTCAGAAGAACGTCAAACTGATAACTGTTGATCTCGACGAGCGCTTCCGCGACGCTTCCGGCCACCCGGACCTCAAACCCCTGGTCTTCCAGGACGGGGGGGAGAGTCAGACGGATGCTGGCTTCATCGTCGACGAAAAGGATGCGTTGGGGAGCAGGCATCTTTGTGTATTCTCGGGTCATCTGTTGGCAGAGCTGCAAAGCTTTTTACACGCGATATAATAACGCTCGCTGCTGCGGGGCGACGATCGAAACTGTCCATTCCGGACCCTGTGTTCGATGGGAACACAGTCCGGAACTCGAGCCTGTCGAAGGTTTCCCGAACGGAACCGCTGGCAGCCATCCCTTGCGGGACAACGCCTCGCTATGGTACCAACACACTCATCTTATGGGGTGAGGAAATGAATTCCTTTAAATTCGATCCCGCGGATTCGAGTCGACAAGTCGCGGGACCGGTCGCGGTCCGTAAGAAGGAGCACGAGAGCCAGCCTGCAGAAGTGCGCAAAGCGGGTGATGAACTTGTCGAAAAATCTGAACTGCTGGAACTGGCCAGTGAGGCGATCCTGGTTCTCGATTCCGAACGGCTTGTGGTTTTCTGGAATCGGGGGGCCGAGCGCCTTTATGGATGGGGAAGAAGCGAGGTTCTGGGCAAATCTCCGGATACGGTTCTGCAAACACAATCCTCGACGCCCTTGCCTGAAATTGAAAAAAGAGTGTGTGAGAAGGGCCAGTGGGAAGGCGAGTTAACGCAAACCGCTCGCGATGGCAGACGGGTGATGGTGACGTGCCGGTTTTCCAGCAGAAAGGACACGTCGGGACAGCAGCGATGGCTGCAGGTTCACAGTGATATTACCGGGCGAAAGCGGGCGGAGGAGGAGTTGCGAAACCTGTCCGGGCGAATGCTGAACCTGCGCGACACCGAACGGCGGCGCCTGGCGCGGGAGTTGCATGATAGCGCCGGGCAGTTGCTGGTTGCGGCTACCGTCAACCTTTCGTTGTTCGAAGAGCATTTGGGGAACGTCGAGCCGGAAGCAGCAAGGTTTCTGTCGGAAAGCAACAAGCTCATTGCCCAGGCTTTAAGCGAAATCCGAACGATCTCACACCTGCTGCACCCTCCCTTGCTGGACGAGGTTGGTCTATCCTCAGCATTGCGCTGGTATGTGGATGGTTTTTCCGAGCGCAGCAAGATCAAAGTCGAACTCCGTCTGCCTGAGAACCTGGGCCGGCTGCGACGAGAACTGGAACTGGCGGTATTCCGGATTGTGCAAGAAGGTCTCACCAATATCCACCGCCATTCGGGAAGCGCAATGGCGGAAATTGCTATTGAAAAGTCGGGAGAACTGCTCAGGTTGAGCGTGCAAGATCATGGCAAGGGAATTAACCAGCAGCCAGCGGGAGCCTCGGAAAGCCAGAAGCGCGCCACGCAAGGGGTGGGCATTCGCGGGATCCAAGAACGCGTGCGGCAACTGGGAGGCCAGATGCAGATTCGGTCTGGCGACTGGGGTACCGCAATAGAGTGCGAGTTTCCCCTCCCGGCGGAAGAATGAATACAACCCCGGCGCGATCTCGGTTCATCAGATAAGAGCTAAGTGTGGCGTTGGGCAATGATTGAGTGCTCCTGTGACAGCTGTGGGCGACTGAAAGAGCCGCGTGAAACCTGGATACTCGGCATGGCGGCCGAGTCAGTTGGGGTTACCGCATCGCGACGAGAAGTGACCATCTTGCCGGCTTGGGATCGTGCTAACTCTGTACATCCGCTAGCCGTGCATTTCTGCTCGGAAGGGTGCAAAGACAGATACCTGAGGCAGCTATTCGGCGACGAAGCTACCGGCAGAGAACGAGTGATGGAACGGGTGGTGAAGACCATTCCAGCTAAGGCGCCGAAACCTCGAAAGTCAGGAACCCGTAAACATCGGGGAAAAAGAAGCGCCGCATAGCGGAGCGCGCCTGCTGTTCTGGAAGCTCTGCGCGTCTCAGCATATGAGGAAAGTCGACCGGGGAAGAGCGGCCGTCAGCCTTCGGCCCAAAGACCCCTTGTGGGGATACATTTGGCGAAAAGCTTTGAACCTCGGGCCACGATCCTTCTCGCCGAAGACGAGCCGGGCATTTTATACACCTTTAAAGCGATACTTGAAGAGGAGGGATTCAAGGTGCTCCCGGCCGAGTCGTTCGAAGCCGCCAGAAAGTCGATGCTGCGGAACCAATATGACGCGGTGATTACGGATTTTAGCCTGGAGAAAGAGGATCTGGGGCTGAAACTCGCTCGCGAAGCAAAGAAGAGGACCCCATCGCCAGTCGTACTGATTTACAGCGACTATCCGACGGTGGACCGACTACGTGCGGCTCACGCCCTTCCAGTCGATTATTTTGCCTTCAAGCCGGTCGACCTGGATGAAATCAAAAAGGCCTTGTCGCGGCTAGTCGCAAGGCGGGCGGAATCGCTCGCCTTCAGTTTGAGTTGAGCAAGAGGTGAGTTAACCCAGGGACACGAGTCACAGGTCGAAATGTTTTAGCCTTGCGCTTCTGGGATAATCAGCATGCCGGCAAAGCGTTCAATCCTTCTGGTGGATGACGAGAACAGCATTCTCGAGACACTTCGAATGGTCTTCGAATACGAGGGATACGAAGTAGCGACCGCGAAAAACAGCACCGAGGCGGTGGGTTTGATCAAGAAAAACGGTCAATTTGATGCCGTCATTACAGACTTGAACATGGAGGAGGAAGACATCGGTCTGGAAGTGGCACGCGCAGCCATGAAGGCGGAGCCACGACCCGCAGTGGTCATCTGCACCGGCTTTGCCAGCATGGCGAATTCCCGCGCCGCCCTGGCAATGGGCGTCGACTACATGGCGCACAAGCCGGTGGAGTTAAGAGAGCTGATTTCCGCGCTGAACCGGCTGATTTCCCGGTACCGAGAATTGCGAGGCCGGAATGGGCGCTAAGGCTGCTTCGGGAAAACTTCCTCGAATGGCCTTGTTAGTACACAGCGACACGGAAGTATTTTCAAAACTGCAAGCGGGCCTGGAGGAGAAAGGATTTATTACCATCGTGGCGCGGGACTTGCGGACCGCCCTTTCGGCCATGACGGAACATCATTTTGAGGTGGCAATTGTCGCTTCGCGGTTGTCCGAAGGCGCCGACGGATGGCCCTTGGCGGGGGTGCTGCATCTGGTCTTTCCGCATGCCCTAGTGTGCGTGGTTTCGCCGACTGAACCGGATGTGCTGACGCTGCAGGCCGCTATTAACTACGGAGTGCGCGAAGTTTACCGGCAGTCGAGCCCCGCTGCCGAGGTGATTAATTCCATCCTGCGCCAGCTCGATCAGGGTTCCAAGCCGACCGGGAATTCGTCAGTGAATTAGGTGACGCCTGGGTTAACGGAGAATGTTCAACATGTGTTTCGGGTAAGATAGAAAGCAGATGCCGGAAACCGAAACCAAGTCTACGACGGTCCTTTGCATTGACGATGAGGAACCCGGGCTGAGAGTTCGCAAAATCCTGCTGGAATCGGCGGGCCATCGTGTCCTGACCGCACGCTCTGGCGGCGAGGGCATCCGGATGTTCCAATCCGAAGCGGTCGATGCCGTGATTTTGGATTACTGGATGTCGGGTATGAATGGCGTCGCCGTAGCCCGTGAGCTCAAGCGCCTGCGGCCGTCGACTCCGATCATCATCTTATCGGCTTATGGAACGCTGCTGGACGAAGCCCTGGGAGTGGCTGACCTCTGGATTCGCAAGGGCGAAGAGGATCCGCAATATCTGCTGGCCAAAATCAAAGAACTGCTGGAAAACCGCCAGGCGAACTGAGTCTTCCTGCTTAAGCCGCGCCACTACGTTACCGAAGCAGTTCGAATCGCCGGAGCACCGCCATGTTCGGGCGTCACAGCACCCTATGACGTGAGTCACTGCGTCATGGTTCACGACACAACACGATAGGGCATAGCCAGCGAGAGTGGAGGCGAGGGATTGGTGCGCGCGCGCCGGGCTTAAGCGTCACATGGACAATACCTTACAGGAGCGGCGCTGGTTTTGGATAACACTCATCCTATCCAGTACCACCATCGTGGCGCTGGTGTTCGCCTTCTGGGAACTGGTGGAGAATCGCTTTTTCCGCGATCTCGATTATGTCTCGCTGCACTACCTTTACATCAGCCGTGGCGTGACGGCGTCTGTCCTGCTCGCCATATGGGCCGCCTGGTTTGTCACGCGACAGCGGCGCATCGCGGAAGCGCAATTGCGCAAGTCTCACGAGAGATACCGGGGCCTCATGGAGGCCTCACCCGGAGCCGTTGTTCTGTATGACCACAATCTGCGGGTTCTAGAGTGGAACGCTTCGGCGGAGCGACTCTATGGCTGGACCAGGGCGGAAGTAGCCGGGCGCGAGTTACCGACTTCCGTCTCGGAACGTGAAAGCGAGTTGAAGGAGTTCCTCGGCCAAGTTGAAGGTGGGGAGCCGGTGCTGGATCGGGAGACGGTGCGAAAAAACAAGCATGGGGAAGAAATCGAGGTCCAGCTGAGTCTGTTACCCTTTCGCGAGAGCGGCCAACT
The DNA here is from genome assembly GCA_035631655.1 of Terriglobales bacterium. Classification (GTDB taxonomy): domain Bacteria; phylum Acidobacteriota; class Terriglobia; order Terriglobales; family Acidobacteriaceae; genus Gp1-AA122. Next base: position 28,584 of record DASQIH010000080.1, on the reverse strand, counting down.
GTACTTTCTCGAGGTGACGGCCGATATCCGCGAGCGAGTGCGGCTGCGGCAGCGGCTGATTGAACTGGAGAAGCTGACCAGCATGGGCCAGATGGCCGCAGGCACGGCTCATCATCTGAACACGCCGCTGGCTTCGATGCTGCTGCGGGTGCAGATGATGCGGGAGCGGGCGGAACGGAACAACGGTTTTTACAGCGACCTCGAACGACTGGAGCACACGATCGGCTTTTGCCAGCAGTTTGTGCGGCGGCTGCTGGATTTTTCGCGCAGACCGTCGTCACGGCCGCAACCGGAAGCCATTGGACCCGTAGTCCAAGCTGTGCTCGGATTTCTGTCCCCATCCTTTCTCGCCAAAAAAGCCGGACTCGTCGTCCAGGACGGGGAATTGGCGAAAATCAAAGTAATGGCTGACCGAAACAATTTGGAAACGTTGCTGTTGATACTGCTCAGCAATGCTCTGGACGCAATCAGTGAGGAGGGGACGATCAAAGTAGAACTACGTAGCCTTGATGATGATCATCTCGACATCGTGATTGCCGACAACGGATGTGGCATTCCCCTGGCCGATCGAGCGCACATGTTCGAGCCGTTCTTTACGACCAAGCCTATCGGCAAGGGTACCGGCTTGGGACTGGCGATTGCCAAGAACATCGTTACCGAGCACGGGGGAGATATTCGCCTGGAGAGCACTCCAGGAAAAGGTACGAGCGCAATCGTGCGGCTGCCGGTGTGGCATGCGGCACTGAGTTCTTCTGCGGCGGTGAGTCAGTGAACAATGCGACACGAGAACCGGAAATCCTGGTAGTCGACGATGACCGCGAATTGGCGGAAACGTTGCGGGATTTTCTAGTGGGCGAGGGCTACAGCGTGGGCCTGGCCAACTCAGCCGCCAGCGCCGTCGATTTTTATGAGCACAATCCGCAGCTGGCGCTGGCCTTGCTGGACCTGGTTATGCCTCAGAGTAACGGGATGGCGCTGATGGAGGAGCTACATCGCCGCAATGCCGATCTGCCGGTCGTCATCATGACGGGATTCGGAACCATCGAGACGGCTGTCGAAGCCATCAAGCGCGGCGCGGAAGACTACATCACCAAACCCTTTGATCGGGAAGCGGTGCGCAAGAAGGTTGGCCGGTTGATGGAGGTTTACCGGCTACGCCGCCGGGTGGCCAAACTGGAAGCTGATCTGAAACAGTCCGGCGATCCCTTTGAGGACTTGATCTTTGTCTCCAACAGCATGCAGAAAATCGTGGAACGTGCGCGCACCGTGGCGGCTACTGACGCAGCGGTGTTGCTGGTGGGCGAAACTGGCACCGGGAAAGAGCGACTGGCGCGGGCCATCCATCGGGCAAGCCAGCGATCCGCGCGCGAATTCGTGGCTGTGAATTGCGGGGCGCTTCCCAGAGAGCTGATTGAAAGCGAATTATTTGGTGTCCGCCGAGGCGCTTACACCGGAGCCTACGCGGACTCGCCCGGGGTCTTCATGGTGGCCAACAAGGGCACGGTGTTTCTTGACGAAATCGGCGAGATGCCCAAGGAAGCCCAGGTCAAGCTGCTGCGGGTTCTCCAGGAAAAAGAAGTAAGGGCCGTGGGTAGCGCGCAGTCAGCGCGGGTAGATGTGAGGATTATCGCGGCGACTAACAGGTCGCTGCCCGTGTTGCGTTCTGAGCTTCTGCGAGAAGATTTGTATTTTCGGCTGGCGACCGTCGTCATCGAAATTCCGCCTTTGCGCTCGCGCCGCGAAGACATTTTGGTGCTCTCGCAATGGTTCGTAGCTCGACTGTCCGAGAAATATGGACGGCATGTCACGGTCAGCCGCGCAGCGCTGGAATGCCTTCTGAACCACCCGTTTCCCGGCAATGTGCGCGAACTGGAAAACCTGCTGGAGAGTGTGTGCGCGCTTTCCACAGATGACCCGCAGACCATCACAGACAAAGATTTCCGGCTCATGCTGGCGCAGAGCCCGAGTCTCCCGCGGGAAGAAGTGCCGCTCGCGCTCGAGGAAATGGAACGGATGGCCATCGAGCGGGCAGTTCGGCTGTGTCACGGGAACCGGACGCGGGCGGCGGCGTTGCTGGGAATCTCACGCGACACGCTGTACCGCAAGATTCGCGAATTGAAGAGCAGTGGAGAGTTGGCGTGAAGATACCGCGCCAGATCGCGATCTGGGGATCAGCCGCGGTGCTTTCCTTGGTTGTCTTATTTTTCATCGTAGTGGGGCAGAATCGGGAAGCGCAGCGCCGCTGGGCAGTACAAGTGACAGCCAAGCCGGTGGCGGGCAGCGTCGTATTCCGAAACAAAGGCTGCGCCACTTGCCACGGGGCTACGGCGAACGGAACCGTATCAGGTCCGGGCTTGCGCCAGCGCGAGTCGCCGCCAGGGCTTCCCCAGTTGGTCACCGCCATGTGGAATCATGCTCCCCGGATGTGGCAAGCCATGGAGTCCAGGCATTTGCCATACCCAACCCTCAGTTACGAGGAGACCTCGCAACTGGTCTCTTACTTATATGTCTCGGGTTACCTCGATAACGGGGGCGACTCGGAGCGGGGAGAAAAGCTGTTTCAGGCCAGAAAATGTGGTCAATGTCACAGGGACTCCTCCGATGGGGAGGATAGAGCACGGCCTCTCAATGCGATGGCGGAGGCCAACGATCCGCTTTTGTGGACGCAAGCCTTGTGGAACCACGCGTCTGTCATGCAAGCCAAAATGCAGAGCATGGGAATTGCGTGGCCCAAGTTTCAGGCGAGCGATTTGCGCGACCTGTTTGCCTACGTGCGGCACATGAGCCAATCGCCGGAGGATGACCCACCCGATCTGGCTGGCGATCCTGACCGCGGCTGGGCTTTGTTCCAGCAAAAAGGATGCATTCGCTGTCACGCGGTCTCTGCAGGACCGGGGCGAATCGGGCCTAGTCTTGGAGCTGAGAGGGAACTGCCACCCACGTTCTCCGAGTTTGGCGCTGCCCTGCTGAACCATTTTCCCGAGATGCAGAATGCCATGCAGGCGGAAAAAACCGGAGTGCCACGGTTCGAAGACCACGACATGATGGACGTGGCGGTCTTCCTTTACAGCTTGCATTATCTGGAGCCTACCGGTTCGCCGCAGATCGGCAAGAGCATTTTCAGTTGGCGCGGTTGCAGCCGCTGCCACGGCGAGAATGCTGAAGGCACGAACGAGGGGCCAGCTTTACGTGGCCGGGCAAAGACCTATACCGCGGTGCGCTTGGCCACTAACCTGTGGGCTCATGGGGAACGCATGTACCAGAACAGCCAGAAAGACGGGCAGCCTTGGCCGACTCTGCAAGATTCCGACATCGGGCACCTGCTCACTTTCCTGAATACTTCTCCGGATCGCTAGGCCTACCGTCTGATTCTCGTACACTCGAACGATTCTCGGACAAACCATGACTGCTCTCTGAAGTCGTCGAAGGTAGCTAACTGCCGGCGAATGTTGTGATTCCCGTGCCTTTGCTTCTGGTCACCAGCTTGCGAATGAAGAGAGCTGAGGTAGGGCTGCGAAGCAGTGCCGGATCGGGCCTCCTGACGAATTCGATGGCAACCCTACCCACAGTTTTCCGAAGGAGCTCGCCATGCGCCGTTACGCAATGTTCGTCGCCGGAATGCTGATGGTCGGAGCCGGAGCCTACCTGATCTTTGCCAATCCCCGTCTCTTCCCACTCTGGTTCGTGTGGCTTGCGGGGCCATTTCTCTGGTATGTCGGCATCGCCGTGACTATAGGAGGACTGGCTACGGCCCTTTTTCTCTCTCCTACACGAGAAGCGCGGGGAGCTGAGGAGCAAGAAGAAGTACCCGTCCTGCGCTTCCGTACATTAGCCAAGCGTCAACCCGCCGGGGTGCTACGCGAAATTCCGGCGATGGGCGGTTTCATTCTGTAGATCGAGACAGATTGCTGATTTTGAGTGGGGGAAGGGAAAGAACCAGGACCATGCCTACGGAGCAAGCAGTGAGGGTTACAGAGCCAACCGGGAAAAAGAGCATCATCCCCAGTTCACGCCGCACGGTCTTAAAGACCTTTCTGGGTGGCGGCATTGTCGCTTCGCTCGGATCGTTCTTGTATCCGGTCCTGCGCTACCTGGTGCCGCCGGCCGAAACCAATCTGGGGGTTGATTCGGTCGTCGCCGCCACGGTTAACGAACTGAGACCGAACAGCGCGAAGATCTTTCGCTTCGGGAGTCGTCCGGCGCTGCTGATTCGCACTGCCGAGGGCGAATACCAGGCGATGTCGGCAACCTGTACCCACCTGAGCTGCACGGTGCAGTATCGCAAGGACACGCAACAGATCTGGTGCGCTTGCCACAACGGGATTTACGACCTGAATGGAAAGAACCTGTCTGGCCCCCCACCCAGGCCATTGGAGAAGTATCAGGTGCACATTCAAGGCGACGAAATCCAAGTTATGCGCGCTTAAGGAAATTGACGATGAGCCCTGTTGCCCGCGTCCAGAGCTGGCTAGATGAACGCTTCGGTTGGGCCGAATTGATCGCGCCCCTCAAGCACAAAACCGTTCCTCACCATAAGCTGTCGTACTGGTATTTCCTTGGCGGTATCACACTCTTCTTATTTGTCATCCAGGTTACAACCGGAATTCTGCTGCTGCTGTACTACCGGCCGAGCGCGAACGAAGCGTTCGAGAGCGTGCAATACATAAGCACACAAGTTCGATTCGGGTGGTTGGTGAGGTCCATCCACTCCTGGTCAGCGAACCTGATGATCTTCACCGCCTTCGCGCACATGTTCAGCGTGCTGTTCCTGCGGGCTTATCGCAAGCCGCGGGAATTGACCTGGCTCAGCGGTGCGCTCCTGCTGTTCCTGGCCCTCGGATTCGGCTTCAGCGGCTACCTGCTGCCATGGAACACGCTGGCATTTTTTGCTACCAAGGTAGGGACAGAGGTCGCCGGCCAGGTACCGGTCATCGGGCCCTGGGTCATGATGTTCTTGCGCGGCGGTCCGGACGTCACTGGGGCGACCCTGACACGCTTCTTCGGATTCCATGTTGCAGTTCTGCCGGGGATCACGACGGTGCTGCTCGGGCTACATCTTGCTCTGGTGCAGCGTTTCGGCATCAGCGTCCCGCCCAGAGTCGAGAATCAGTGGGAGTGTCGTCTTAACGAACGGCAGGAAATGAAGTTCTTTCCCAACTTCCTGCTGCGCGAATTGATGGCGTGGTACACGGCGCTGGCGGCCTTGGCCGTCCTCGCTGCTTTGTTTCCGTGGGGCCTGGGAACCAAGGCTGACCCATTTGCTCCCGCCCCCGCCGGCATCAAGCCGGAATGGTACTTCCTGTTTGCGTTCCAGACATTGAAGCTGATTCCCGCCAAGGTGCTGTCCATCGATGGGGAAGTGCTCGGCGTGTTGGCCTTTGGGGCCGCCGGCGCGTTGTGGCTGATCTTGCCCTTGGTCGAACCGAAGCGCCGGGCCGGCGGCTATCGGGCTGTAATGGCTTTCGGCATTGTTGCCGTCACTTATATCGCAAGCATGACCGTCTACGGGTATCTGGCGAAATGAAACGCACTCTTATGGGCTCAACGGTGAGGTTGAACTGGACGCCAGGAATGCAGCACACATTCCCGGTGAGGCTGGCGTCCCTTTTTTTCTTACTTCTTGTTCCGGTGGCTCTAGGGCAGACAAGGAATACCTGTCTGGACTGCCACTCAGCGCTCGACGATCCACTTAAGCTGACAGCCGAGGAATTTGCCGCGAACATCCACGCGCAGAAAGGACTTACCTGCGCCAGTTGCCACGGCGGAGATCCTACCTCAGACGATAACGCGATGAATCCCAAGGCGGGCTTCCGCGGGCACATCGACCGCAAGCAGATCCCAGAGTTATGCGGCAAATGCCACAGTGACGCCGCTTACATTCGTCAATACAACCCGTCTTTACGAACGGATCAGCTCTCCCAGTACCGCACCAGCGTGCACGGCAAGAAGCTCGCCGCCGGTGACGCTCATGTTGCCGTGTGCACCGACTGTCACAGCGTGCATAACATCCGTCCGGCCAGCGATGTGCGCTCCAGCGTTAATCCCTTGAACATCGCCACCACCTGCAGCCATTGCCATGCCGACGCGAACTATATGAAGGCTTACGGCATCCCGACCGTGCAGTTCGCGGATTACAGCAAGAGCGTTCATCACGAGGCAATGGCAGTACGCGGCGACTTGAGCGCGCCTACGTGCACTACTTGCCACGGGAATCACGGGGCTGCGCCTCCGGGCGTGGCGACGGTGAAGAACGTTTGCTCTACCTGCCACGTGTACCAGTCACAGTTATTCGAACAGAGTCCCCATAAGGCCGCGTTCGAATCGGCGGGGCTGCCCGGTTGCGTGACTTGTCACAGCAATCACGCGATTATGCATCCCAATGATCAGATGGTCAGCACCGAGGAGCATTCCATCTGCACGACCTGCCATATTGAGGGAGATGCCGGCCTTGTAGCGGCTACTGGCATCCATGATCATCTTCGGGATCTCGAGCTGCGAATTACCCGTTCAAAACAGATTCTTGATCGAGCGGCGGAATCAGGCATGGAAGTCGGCCAGGCGCAACTCGATCTCATCCAGGCCGCCGATGCGCTCACCAAAGCCAGGGTAGCGGTCCATGGCTTCCGTCCCGACAAAGTGGCACAAGAAGTTGCCGCAGGTCAGGCCGTGACCGCCAAGACCTATAAGGCAGGAACCGAGGCGCTGCGGGAACGCAACTACCGGCGCCTGGGGCTCAGCATCTCGCTGCTGGTGATTGGTGCAACCCTGATCGGGCTGCGGCTCTGGATCCGGGAAATCGAGAACTAAGAAAGAATCTTAACCGCAGAGTTCGCAGAGGTTGCAGGTAAAGCAAACTTGCTTCCGCTCAGCGCCCTCTGCGTTCTTTGCGGTTAATTTGTTCTATAACGTCACAGGTCTCCGTGACGCAGCTCACAGCAAGCTTGTTACGCATCGGCCATCATAGGCGGCAATGACTGACCTCGAACGAACGTTCGATATATGCCAGGAGCTGGTCGCTGATTTGAACTTCAATAGCGTCCAGCGCTGGAAAAATCAGCACCCCGGCGGCAAAGCTATCGGGTACTTTCCGGTCTACGCGCCGGTCGAGATCATTCATGCAGCTGGCATGCTGCCGGTCGGGCTGAGCGGTGGCGGCGACCGCCTCGATATCCAGCACGCGGACGCGCGCTTCGGATCGTTCATCTGCTCGATTGTCAAAACTACCCTGGAGATGGGTCTTCGCGAGCATCTCAAGTTTCTGGATGGAGTCCTTTTCAGCTCCATCTGCGATTCGGCGCGCAACCTTTGCTTCGTCCTGAAGCGCAATTTCCCCTCGCTCTACATTGACTTCCTACATCTACCCCATAATCCCAGTTCTGAAGCCAGCATCGATTTCCTGACCAGCGAGTACCGACGATCGATGCAGGAGTTGCAGCGGATGGGCGGACGGCAGGTCAGCGAAAGCAATTTGCGTGATGCCATCTTGCTATATAACCGGAACCGACAGCTCATCCGAAGCTTGTATGCCTTTCGTCTGCAGAAACCGCACCTGCTCCGCGCCTGGGAATCGTACGTACTGGTTCGCGCCGGCAACTTCGTGCCGGTCGAGGAACACAACTCGATTCTGGAGGCTGCGCTGGAGCAACTCTCGGTGCGCGCAGGAAAGCCGAGGGATTCGATTCGAATCGTGATTGAGGGGGCTTTTTGTGAGCAGCCGCCCCTGGACTTGATCAAGCTCGTCGAAGACGCGGGCTGTTACGTGGTGGACGATGATTTTGTCATTGGCCGTAGCTGGTTTGTAGAAGATGTTCCGGGGAACGGGGATCCTGTTCGGGCGCTGGCGGAAAGCTATGTTAACCGCGCCGTGTACTCCTCGGTCCGCCACGATTTCCGCGCGCCACGCTGGGAGGGACTGGCGCAGAAAGCCAAACAAGCGCGCGCCGATGCGGTTCTTTTTCTAATTGCCAAGTTCTGCGAGCCGGCTTACTTCGATTACGTTCTGTTCAAGAAGAAGCTGGAAGCAATTGGCCTGCCGCACCTGCTGGTGGAATTCGAGGAAAAGCAATTCACCTTCGATCGCATGAGAACCGAGATAGAAACCTTCGTGGAATCGCTGGTTTTTGACTAAAGGCGGAGTTATGGGTGAAGCAAAGAAGAGCGAGTACCGCGGCAGCATTCATCAGCGCCAGAAGGACTTGATGCTGAAGTGGTACGAGCGGCTCAACGAAGCGGCCGAGACTGGCGTACCGCCAACGGCTTCACTGATGATCTCGGGTAACTGCGTGGAGTTGCTGGAAGGCTTCGGCGCAGTCCCGATTTATCCGGAAGTTAACGCGCTGCAACTGGCGATTCGACATCAATCGCTGGAGCCGATTCTGGCCGCCGAGGAACTTGGCTATGCGCCCGACAACTGTGCGTATGTAAAAGCAGATATCGGGTGCTACTTGAAAGGCATCACCCCGACTGGGGGCAAGCTGCCCAAGCCGAACTTGGTCTTGTGCAATTTTGTGGGCTGCAACACCTACGTTAAATGGTTCGAGCACACGGCCGAACTAACGGGTTCGAAGCTTTACGTCCTAGATGTCCCTTTCTTGCGAGAGAACGAACCGAGCGCGGCGGATATTGACTATGTCGTTCGACAGTTGAAAGAGATTGTGGGTCTGTTTGAAAGTCTTACGGGCAGGAAATTCGATTATGACCGCTTTCAGCAAGCGGTTCGCTGTTCGGCGGAAGTCGAGGACCTCTGGTCGCAAATCAAACATCTGGCCCGGCGCTCTCCGTCTCCGTTCGATGCATACTTCGATGCCATCACGCTGATGGGCCCGCTTTACGTCTATCGCGCTACTCCGGAAGGAGTGGAGTTCTTTCGTGCTGCACTGGAAGAGATGCAGGCGAAAGCCGCTGCCAGTCATGGATTGTTCGACCAGGAAAAGTTCCGGGTGGTGATCGAAGGTCCGCCGCCTTATCCCTTTTTCCGCACTTTCCGCGACATGTTTGCCAAGTGGAAGGCGTGCGCGGTGGCGTCCACCTATTCGACCGTCGGAGGATTGTGGGAATTCGGGGCGCGGCATGATCCGGAGCATCCGTTCGAATCGGTAGCCATGCACATGCTGGCGCAGAACGTCACTAATCGGAATTACCTGCAACGGTATGAGCAGATTCGACGGTACCTCGAAGAGTGGAATGCGGATGGGCTGATCATTCACTTCGTCAAGAGTTGCCGGCTGTTTTCTGCGGGGCAGGGGGATATGCGGGACCACGTCACGAAAACACTTGGCGTGCCCACTCTTTACATCGAGTCGGACTTGGAAGATCCGCGGTACTTCGCTGAAGCACAGATACGCAACCGTATTGATGCTTTCTTTGAGGCGCTGGAACACTCGAAGCTAACTGCGTCCGCCAGGTCGTAAGTACGGTGAGGGCGGGACGCCCTCACGACAGCCGGCGAGACGCCGGCGCTACAGGAAAGACGATGAGAATTGCCGCTGGAGTTGACGTCGGCTCTACCCAGAGCAAGGCCGTAGTGATGGCCGACAACGGCGAGCGTACTATTCTGGCTCGGGCGCTAGTGGACACCGGCGCCAACGTGCGCAAAGCTGCCGAGCACGCGTTTACGCAGGCTTGCCGTAACGCTCACATTCCGCCGAGCGAAGTCGGGTTTGTCGTTGGCACGGGATACGGGCGCTACAACATTTCTTTCGGCCATGCACAGATGACCGAGATCAGCTGTCACGCGCGAGGAGCTCATTTCGTTTGTCCCTCTACGCGCACGGTAATTGATATGGGCGGCCAGGATTCGAAGGCGATCAGTGTTGGTGAAGATGGGCAGGTGCTTGACTTCGTGATGAACGATAAGTGTGCGGCGGGCACCGGGCGCTTCCTGGCCAATGCTGCCGATGTGATGGGAATTGGGCTGGAGGAGATTGGGCCGCTCTCGTTGCGAGCCACACGCGCCATCAAAATCGCGACTGTGTGCACGGTGTTTGTCGAGTCAGACATTCTTTCCTACTTAGCGCAGGGCAAAAAGGCAGAAGACATTCTGGGCGGCGTGCACCTGGCAATTGCCAAGAGAACCGTCTCGCTGGCGCGCCGGGTACCGATCGAACCCGAGATCACAATGACCGGCGGGGTCGCCCGCAATGTCGGCATGGTGCGTGCCTTGGAAGAGGTTTTGGGGACAAAGCTGCAGATCAGCCCGGATGCTCACTTCATGGGGGCCATCGGGGCTGCGCTGTTTGCGCTGGAGAAAATGGATCAGAGTTTCGAATCGTCAATGTGGAGGCCCGAACATGCAGCTGGTAGCGGGCATTGATTGCGGCAGCGGATTCACTAAGGCCGTCATCGTCGCACAGAATAGCGCTCCCGAATGCTCGGTTCTGGGCAAGGGTAAGGCGAAGAGCGGGATCAACATGGAAGAGGCTGCGTTCGCTGCCCTGAACGACGCTCTGAAAGATGCCGGCGTCGCCAGAGACCAGGTTCGCTATGTAGCCACAACCGGCTTTGGACGGTACGGGGTTGGCTTTCGCGATATACAGATCACGGAAATCACCAGCGGTGCGCGCGGCGCTCACCATCTTTTCCCAACTTCACATTGCGTGCTGGACATTGGCGGGCAGTCTACCCGAGCTATCACGATGACCGACACGGGCAAGGTGCGCTCGTTCAAAACTAATGACAAGTGCGCAGCGGGTTCGGGCATGTTCATTGCGCGGGCCGCCAAATATCTGGAGATTTCGATTGAGGATGTGGGAGGCCTTTCGCTGCAAGCCACCCACCCCCAGCCGATCAGCAGCGTCTGCGCCGTGCTGGCGGAAAGCGAAATCATCAATCACGTCAGCGCCGGTGTCAGCGTGGAAAACATTTTGCGCGGAATTCACGACTCGCTGGCCGATCGTGCCGTAGGTATGCTGAAGCGGGTAGGGATGGAAGGCGAAGTTACTTTCATCGGCGGCGTCGCCCGGCAAAGCGGGATCGTGAAAGCGCTGGAAGAGAAACTGGGAACCAAGCTCAACGTTCCGCCCGACTGCGAATATGTTTGCGCATTAGGGGCAGCTTTGTTGGGACACAAACGACTGATCGCGAAAGAGACTGCGGTCAGTCAGCCGCACGCATCGTGAGGGTTTATGCCTTTAGCAACCAAACCGACGGGCACGCGCGGATATGCTCTGTCCGCTGATGTCATCCAAGGGGCCTATGGATTCCGGCTGACCTCGGTAGGCCAGCGACTGGAACGGCAGGAACTCCCCGCTTTGATTCCGGCCCCCGACCAGGTCGTGGTGAAGGTGGCTGGATGCGGTGTGTGCCATACCGACGTCGGCTATGCCTTCGATGGTGTACCTACGCGACATCCACTGCCTCTGGTGCTGGGGCACGAAATCGTGGGGCAGGTGGTTTCCGCTGGCGAGCGGGTGTCTAACTGGCACGGAAAAAATGTCATTGTGCCGGCGGTGATTCCATGCGGGGAATGTCCTGCCTGCCAAGCGGGTCGGGCGACTATTTGTCGAAAACAGTTCATGCCCGGTAATGATGGGAATGGCGGCTTCGCCACCCACGTCGTGGTTCCGGGACGCGGACTCTGCCCAGTGCCTGACTCATTGCCCCGCGGCATGAGTTTGGCAGCGCTTTCGGTGGTGGCGGATGCGGTCACCACTCCTTATGAGGCGATCCGGCGGTCTCAGCTCGGTTCCGATGACATTGCCGTGTTCACTGGAGTTGGGGGCATCGGCGGGTTCGGTGTGCAGATCGCGGCTGCCCTCGGCGCCGCGGTCATAGCCATTGACATTGATCGCGAGCGCCTGGAATTGGCGGCTCAGCACGGAGCTTCATTGGTACTGGACGCAAGTCAAATGAACGATAAGGACGTTAAGTCTGCAGTTCGAAGTTTTGCCAAGCAAAGCGGCCGCAGGGGAATCGGTCTCAAGATCTTTGAAACCAGCGGTACAACTGCGGGGCAGGCGACTGCCTTCGGTCTGCTCGATCACGGAGCCTACCTGGCCGTGGTTGGCTACACGCCGAAGCCGGTCGAGATTCGTCTTTCCCATTTGATGGCATTTGACGCTACCGCTCGCGGCAACTGGGGATGTCCGCCTGAACAGTATCCGCCTGCACTAGCGCTGGTCTTGGAAGGAAAGATCGCTCTCGCGCCCTACGTCGAAGAGCATCCGCTGGACAACGCGCCGGAAGTATTGGAAGCGGTTGCCCGGCATGCGATTCGCCGACGGGTGGTGCTCGTGCCGCGCCACAATTGAGGATGTTATGAAGAACCATAATCTCGTCGAAAGCTTCGAACCTCGGGAAATCATCGTTGAGCGGCGGCGGGTCCTGGACAATGGCGGCAAGCCCGCCGCCGGGCTGCACAATGTTTGGATCACTCTTAACAATGCCAACGAAATGAACGCTTACACAACCACGATGATCAAAGAGGTCATCCTGGCGGTGCGTGAGGCCAGCAACGATCGCGCAGCGGTTGCGGTCGTGCTGACCGGAGCCGGGAACCGCGCCTTCTGCGCCGGTGGGAATACTCGCGAGTATGCGGAAGTTTACGCCGGAGCTCCGGGCGAATATCGGCAGTACATGCGGCTGTTCAACGACATGGTTACAGCCGTCTTGCAATGCGACAAGCCGGTGGTCTGTCGCGTGAATGGAATGAGAGTCGGTGGGGGGCAAGAGGTCGGGATGGCTTGCGATTTTTCCATCGCCGGCGATCTCGCCATTTTCAGCCAGGCTGGTCCCAAGCATGGCTCGGTGCCGGATGGAGGCAGCACGGATTTTCTGCCGGTGTTTGTGGGGATCGAGCGGGCGATGTACAGCGCTACACTCTGTCAGCCCTGGAGCGCGCATCGCTTCTACTGGCTGGGTGGGCTGACCGAGATCGTCCCGGTGTTGAAGCTTGATGGCAAATGGATCCCCAATCCCCTGGTAGTAACCGATCGCCTGCTGGATGAATACGGCAGGGTGGTGCTGGGAGAATGGAAAACTGGCGCCGCGCAACAGGAAGGCAAAGCGCTGATGGCGAAGGCCAGCACGGACTTTACGCTTCTTGATGAGGCGGTTGAGAAGCTGTGCACGCGAATCCTCTACACCATGCCGGATTGCCTGACCAAGACGCTGGAGAGCTTGCGCAAGCATAAGCTGGAGCACTGGGATCGAAACCGCGAGAGCAATCGGGCCTGGCTGGCGCTTAATATGATGACCGAGGCCAACGCCGGGTTCCGCGCCTTCCACTACGGTACGAAGAACCAGCGAGAGGCGAACTTCATTCTCCTGCGGCAACGCCTGGCCGAAGGCGCGCGCTGGAATGAAGACTTGATTCGCGAAATTGCGCCTTGGGTGGACCAGGAAGCTAAAGTAGCCAAATAAGAGAAAAGTCGCATTGGCCTCTTGCCGGCTGGCGCGCGTGTGCGGGCGAGACGCCCGCACGACAGCCGCCGGGACGGCGGCGCTACGCGTTCGAAGCACAATATGGATAGTGCGCAAGCATTGACAAGCCAAGTGGCCGTCGTCACCGGCGGCTCCGGCGGCATTGGGACGGCGATCATTGATGCTTTGCAGAAAGCCGGCGCGCACGCCGTATCTCTGGATGTTTCTCCACCACAAAACAAACAGGTCCCCTGGATTAAGTGCGATGTAGGTGACGATTCGTCCGTCGCTGCGGCGATCGCAAAAGTCACTCAAGAACAGGAGCGTGTTGACCTGGCAATTCATGCCGCCGGCGTATCGCGTGAGGGTGTGGTCTGGAAACTTTCGCCTGACGATTGGGATTTCATCCAAGCCGTGAACCTGCGCGGAGCTTTTCTCCTGTTACGCCACACGATTCCGATCATGCGGCGCGGATCAGGCGGGCGCGTGGTGCTGATTGGCTCGATCAATGGATCGCGGGGAAAATTCGGCACCTCGGCTTACTCGGCCAGCAAGGCCGGACTTTTGGGCTTGGCCAAGAGCGTGGCGCGTGAGACTGGGCGGTTCGGAATTCTGGTCAATGTGGTTGAGCCGGGATGGGTGCGCACGCCTTTGACCGAAGCTCTGCCCAAAGAAGTCCAGGACGCTGCGGCTGCCGAGACTGCGCTCGGGAAGACTCTAGAACCGTGTGATGTGGCGGCCGCCGTGCTCTTTTTGTGTGGGCCGGGAGCGAGTCACATTACAGGCCAGATCCTGCGGGTGGACGGCGGGCAGTATCTGGGCGCGTACTGAAATGCGATTTGCTGAGATGGTGCGCAAAATATCTAGTTTTGCTGTGTGGGTAGAGTTACCGTCATCCGAGTGCCGCGTCCGAGTGTACTTTCTGGAGTGATCGTTCCCCCATAGGCTTCAACCAACGCTTTAGCAATCGCAAGGCCCAGTCCGAACCCTCCGGTCTCGCGGGTTCGTGAGGGATCGGCGCGGCGAAAGCGCTCAAAAATGTGGGGCAGATCTTTTTCCGGGATTCCTGGACCATGGTCTTCAACCACTACGGTGCCGCTTCCGTTGTCCCGGCTCACCTGGATTTCCACCGTCGCACCGGGGGGACTGTAGCGGATAGCATTCTCCAGCAAGTTGACCCAAACCAGCTCCAGGTCCTCGGGATCAGCCCTGCACACCACGTTGCTGTTCGTGGTCAGATGTAGCTCGACTTTGCGAGAGCGGGCCAGGCTGCGCAGGCCTGAAATGGCTTCCTCGCAGGTCCCGGCGACGTCGATCCCTTCCAATTCCCGAGGCAGGGCGGCCTGGGTCCACTGTTCGGCTCGGGCCAGGCGAAGCATCCAATGCAGGAGTTTTTCCAGGCGCTCCATGTCATCGAGAGCTTGGGCTAAGCCCGCTTCGTATTCCGGCGCGGTCCGGGGCTTTTGCAGGAGCGATTGCAGGGTGGATTTCAGGATCGCTGCCGGAGTTTTCAGTTCATGGGCAGCATTGGCAAGAAACTCGCGCTGCTGCATGAAGGATTGCCGGAGCCGATTGAGCATGGTTTCCATGGCCTCGGTCAACGGCCTAAGCTCCGCTACCTGCTCTGCATCCGGGGGAGCGCGGAGTTCCCAGTTTTGCGCTGAGACCTGGGCCGCTTCCGCAGCAAGATGCTTTAAGGGCAGGAGTCCGCGTCGAATACCCCACAACGCCAGCAACACAGTTAAACCCAACCAGATCAGACTAGCCACCGCGATGTAGGCTCCTGCCGCGAGAACCTGGTTGTGCAGGGCCACCGTTGGCGTAGCGTAGACCACGGTTAAGGTGTCGGCGCTGGACGGCGGCGCCTCCTCGCGATCCAGAATCGGAATTTGTCTTAAAAATAATGCGCGATACGGGATGCCGGAGATCGTCAGGGAGCGGTACGCTTTTAGTCCTGTGTTGTTGAAGGTCAGATTCGACGGCCAATGACCGGAGCGGGTTAGTTCTAGCGAGCCCTTTTGGATTTGGTAGAAGTCAGGATGTACCGTATCCAGCGGAGGAGGGACGAGGCTTTTTTCAAAGACGAGACTGTGGCTGCCATCCTCTGCATAACGCACGAGCGCGGCGACACTCATGGCCCGCGCCTCCAAGTCTGTATCGAGCGCTGCTTCCAGTCGCCGCTGCGTGTAGAACACCCCGGTGAAGACGAGACCTGCTGCCAGCAAGAGTTGCGACAACACCACCGTCAGGATCAGGTGGCGCTTGATCGACTTGGCCGGTGTGTTCATTGCAGCATGTAGCCTTGGCCGCGTAACGTTTGGATCAATTGGCGGCCGTTGTTCAGCTTTCGACGCAGCCCGGAGATGTAGACTTCAATCACGTTACTGAATTTTTCCCAGTTGTAATCGTAGAGATGTTCGAGAAGCTCCTCCTTGGAAACGATGGCACCCGGTCGATGCGCCAGGTATTCCAGTACGCGATATTCCATGGCGGTTAGAGAAATGTTCTTGCCCGCCCTGCGGACGGTGCGATTGGAGGTGTTGATCTCCACATCTCCGACGGTCAGCACAGGCGAAGGCTGGCCTTTGCCACGGCGGATCAGGGCCTTGGTGCGTGCCAGCAACTCGCCGAGGTCGAAAGGCTTGGTGAGGTAATCGTCGGCTCCCGCATTCAGCAGGGCTACAACGGATTCCTTTTCTTCCCGCGCGGTTAGCACCAGCACAGGTGTGTGCTGCTTGGTGTTGCGTAGCTTCTTCAGCAACTCCAGGCCGTCGAGGCGAGGCAGCATCAGGTCCAGCAGCACCGCGTCATAGGGCTCCGACTGGGCCATGTAGAGCCCTTCTACTCCATCCGTCGCGATGTCGACGGCATAGCTGGCACCCTCGCGCAGGCTGCGGGCGATGTTCTCGGCCATGCGGATTTCGTCTTCGACCACCAGGACCCGCACCGTTCACCTCACCTAAACTTTATCATCGTATTTCCAGGGTTTCACTGCGGACTGTTGCTTCTCCTGGGCCTCGTCTGAGGCACTCTACGCTTTGTCGTCGACAAGCTTGCCGGTCATGGTAGGAGTGCGAATCTGAAGCATTCCTTAATGAATGAACAGCTATGAACTTGCCAATTCGCGCTAGTCTTCAGCTTCGTACGTCCAGACTTGCGCCGGTTCGTTGCCTTTGGCCGGCACTCCGACGTACAGACGATCTCGTTTAGCGTGGAAATATCCTGTCTTGGCGCTGATTGAGGAAGGCACATTCGCAATGAGTGAATAATGGTCAGGATCGTTCTGCTGGAAAACGCTGATAAAGCCTTCGCCGCCGATGACGTAGATTCGTTTGCGCGAGGCGTCGAAGTAGACGTCGTCGCACTCACCTGCCGCCCTCAGGCGGGCGACTTCTTTGCCGGTTTGGGTGTCAAACACCACCAGCATGGGTGTTTTTCTGGCGATGGTATACAGGCGGTGATCTGCTTCGTTCAGTGCCATCGCGTAGTTCTGGCGGAGTCCCTTGAGTGGCCACTTGGTCCCAGCGCCTGTTTTGCGGTCAATCGATTCGACCACGTCTCCGGCATCCGGAACATTCACAAAGATATGCGTAGCTTCCACTTGGAATGACTCGGGGTGGCCGCCAGTCTTGAAATCGGTGCCAACCCGCTCATCGGTAGCCGGGTCGATGATTCCGATTCCACCGTCGTCTTGGCCGTAGCCGACAAAAATTGTCCTTGAGGTTGGGTCATAGCGGACGTTGTCTGGATCCTCAGCAAAGTCCAGAGTTTTGCGCAGCGTGTAGTTGGCGCCGTCAAAGATTCTTACTTTGCCGTCGCCTGCATTGGCTACGACGAGCTGGTCGAAATCAGGGACGTAAACCACGCCTTGAGGCTCACTCAAGCCGGTGATGGTGTGGATCAGCCTGCCTTCGAAAATATCAATCACCTCAACCGTGTTGTTTCCCAGGGCTGAAAAGATCAACCGCCTACGTTTGATGTCAGCGGTGAAATGATCGAGACGGCCGGCTACATTGGGAACCGGGATCTCCTCTTCGAGCTGGAGCGGCAGGATGTCGCGCGCCGTGGTTGATGTGGAAGTGCGCTGAGCCGCGGTTCCAGCCAGGAAAGCTAACACTACGATTGAACTCGAAACCGCCAGGTAGCGCTTTCCCATGGGTTCTCCTTGGCCGTTACACTGGAGATGACAATTGATTTGTGTTGAGCATGGAACCCCGCCAATTCCCTCAGTTCAGCCACTTCTCAGGTTCACAGATGGCCGCCGCGAGGTCGTTCAGAAATAGTGCGGCTTTAGCGCCGTCCGCGACCCGGTGATCGCAGGACAGGGTCATCGTCATCATCGGGCGAACAACAGGCTTGCCAAGGATCGGTACTACACGGTCGGCAATTCGTCCTACCGCGAGTATGGCAGCCTGCGGCGACGCGATGATTGCGCTGAAGGCGTCGACGTCGTACATGCCAAGATTACTGAGAGTGAACGTCGCTCCGGCAATCTCGGCAGGGCGCAGGCGGCCAGCCCGGGCACGTTCGGTCAAATCCTGTCGCTGCGCGGTGATGTCAAAAAGCGCCATCTTGTCGGCGCCATGGATCACTGCTGCTACAACACCTTCGTCAACCGCTATAGCCACCGCAACATTGATTTCTGGATTCAGGCGGATTCCTTCTGGCGACCAACTGGCGTTGATTCTAGGATGCTTCGTCAGCACGCGCGCAACCAGGGCAACCAGCAGATCGGTAAGCGAGGGGCGCCCTTGAGCCCTGGGAGCGAATTTCTCGCGCGCTTGAACGAGTGGGCTTGCGTCCACCTCGCGCACCACAAAAAAGTGCGGCACGGTGGTCCAGCTCGCGGTGGTGCGCTCTGCCATCAGGCGTCCCACAGGACCCAGCTTCTGCAGATTGTTGATAGGCGCTCTCGTTGATTCCACCGCTGCCAGGACATCTTCCGTGACGATAGCTCCATCAGGACCCGAACCGCGCAGTGAGTTCAAGTCAACGCCGTGCTCGCGGGCAAGACGTCGTGCCTTAGGCGAAATTTTTGGGCCCGCTCCTGCTGGCTGCTGGGGAGCTTGAGCGGCAACAGCGGGGCGGCGGGTGGGTTCGGTCGCCACCTGTCGGCCTGTAGCCGACGCTGCGACCTCTGGGGGAGGACTCTCGCCCGGACGAACAATCCAGGCTATGGTTTGGCCTACCGGGACTACATCGCCTTCCTGTACCTTGATGCCCGCAAGGACACCGTCGCCGGGGGCCTCGATTTCCATGATGGCTTTGTCGGTTTCGACTTCGAGGAGCGGCTCGCCCTTGGCGACACTGTCGCCTTCTTTCTTTCGCCAAGAGACGAGCTTGCCGGTCTCCTGGGCCATTTCCAGAGCGGGCATGACAACGCTGATGGCCATACTTTTCGGTGACGACAGGGACGGAGGTGCAGCGGCTAAAGCCGCGATCTCTATTACGTTTTTTCGGCACGCCTGAAGGCGTAGCCTGATACAAATCAAGCGTTTTTCAGCAGCCTGTGAAGGCGTGCGCTGATACGAATTGAATCTTCTGCGAACAACTAGTCTGAGACTCCCACGCGCTCGGTCTTGGCGCTGGCTTCGATCATCTCTCGGACACGCTCGCTGGGCTCTGCCTCGCTCTCGCGTGTGGTGGGCAGCGGTCCTTTTACCGTGAAGTAATGCGCGCCCGCGACCAGCAGTTCTTCAGCAGGGAAGCGCGTAATAACTTCGTGCCCCGTCGGAGTCACGACGATTTCTTCCTCGATGCGGGCGGCGCTCCAGCCATCCGTAGAAGGCCAGAAGGTCTCGAGGGCAAACACCATGCCGGGTTTGATCTCATGAGGATGGTCAAAGGAGACCAGCCGACTGATTACCGGTTTTTCCCAGATAGCCAGACCAACGCCGTGCCCATACTGCAGCGCGAAACATGCCTCTTCGTTGGGGAAGCCGAATTCCTCTGCTTTCGGCCAGACTGCCGCGATCTCAGACGTGGTACGGCCGGGACGTACGAGTTCGATAGCGGCGTCGAGATATTCGCGGCAACGCTTGTAGGCGTCCACCATGGCATGCGATGCGTAGCCGATCGTGAAACACCGGTAATAGCAGGTACGGTATCCCATGTAGGAGTGCAGAATGTCGTAATACACAGGATCGCCGGGGCGAAGCACGCGATCGGAAAAGACATGGGGATGGGGATTGCAGCGCTCGCCGGAAATTGCATTTACTGCTTCGACGTACTCAGAGCCAAGATCGTACAGAACTTTGCTGACTAACCCGACCGCCTCGTTTTCGCGCATGCCAGGCTTCATAGCACGATAGAGTCCGTCGTAGGCGGCATCCACCATCATGGCCGACATGTTGAGCAACGCAATTTCGTCCTGGGTCTTGATGACACGGGCATCCGACAGAATCTGCTGGCCATCAACCACCTCGATGCCTTCCTTCTGCAAGGCAAACAGAACCGGTGGCTCGATGATGTCAATCCCCAGCGGATCCTTGTGCAGGCCGCGCATTTCGAGTTCAATGCGGATCTTGCGCGCCACGTCTTCCGCGCGTCCCATTTCGGGTGACATGGCTCCACGCAGCATGGAAATTCCCGGACGCGAGCGCTCTCCGAGCCAGGGACAGTGAAGTTGGTGGTGGCGGGCAGCGGAACCGAAGTCCCAGAGGATGGGCTCGTCGTTTTGCGGGAGCAGGGTGAAGCGGTTGGCCTTGTCCTGCGCCCAGGTACCGATGTGCGTCGAAGTCAGGTAACGCACATTGTTCATGTCGAAACAGAGGAGGGCGCCTAAGTCAGATTTGGCCAGCAAGGCCTTGGCGCGGGCCAGGCGCTCGCGGCGCAGACGATCGAAGTCTACTCGCTGTTCCCAATCAACAGCCATCGTTCCGGAAGTTGGGAGTGCCATGACAAACCTCCTGTTCTCAGGTGTTAGGACCGGCCGCAAAGCTCCCGCGCCACTTCGAATACCGAATTCTCGGTAGGCACGGTGGTGTCTTCGAGAGGGGGCGAAAAGGGAATGGGTACGTGCATCGCGCCCATTCGCTTGACCGGTGCGTCCAATTCATAGAATGCGCCTTCAGCGATCACCGAGGCAATTTCCGCGGTGACGCCGTACCTTCCGTAGCCCTCGTCAACTACGATGACTCGCGATGTTTTTTGGGCGGATTCGATCAGCGCCTTTTCATCGAGCGGCCAGGTGGTGCGCGGATCGATTACCTCGGCACTGATTTCTTCCTTTTGCAGCAAAGTTGCCGCTCCCAGCGCCACTTGCAGCATGCTGCTGGTCGCGACAATCGTAATATCTCGTCCAGCGCGCTTTATGTCCGCGACGCCGAAGGGGATCGTGTACTCCTCCTCGGGCACCGGACCTTTCAGCTTGTACATCATCTTGTCTTCGAAAAAGACCACAGGATTCTGGTCCCGGATGGCGGTTTTCAGCAAGCCTTTGGCGTCGTAAGGAGTCGAAGGCAAAACAACCTTGAGCCCGGGCACGTGGCTGAACCATGCGTGCAGCGATTGCGAGTGCTGCGCGGCCGATCGGCGCGTGGCTCCGAGCGTGGTCCGCATGACCATCGGGACATTCCACTTGCCACCCGACATGTAATGAACCTTAGCGGCCTGGTTCACCATCTGGTCCATCGTCAAGGTGATGAAATCGCCGAACATGATGTCCACCACCGGGCGAAGGCCGGTCATGGCGGCACCCACTGCCAATCCGGTGAAGCCTGCCTCGGAGATAGGGGTGTCCAGTACGCGGTCGGTGCCGAACTCTTCGAGCAACCCTGACAAGACTTTGAATGGAGTGCCGGCCTCGGCGACGTCTTCGCCAAGGATGCAGACGTGCGAGTCGCGGCGCATTTCCTCCGCCAATGCTTCCCGGATGGCCTGCGCGAAAGTAAGCTCGCGGGGTTCAGGCATAAACGTCCTCTTGTACCTCCTCCGGGCGAGGATAGGGCGCATCGATGGCAAACTTTACCGCAGCTTCAATCTCGGATCTCGCCTCGGAGAGAATGCGATCGAGGAGCGCCTGATCCACCAGCTTTTGGCCGAGTAGCCAGTCGGTGAGCAGCTTGATCGGGTCACGCTCGTCTTTCCAGCGCCGCTCTTCCTCTTTTGAGCGGTAATAGTCGCGATTGATGTCGCCGACGTGGTGTCCGTGGTAGCGATAGGTATTGCAGAGGAGAAAGGCAGGACCTTCTCCACGTCGAGCGCGCTCGACCAGTCGAGTGGCAGTAGCGTAAACAGCTCGCACGTCCTGACCGTCAACGGCCTCTGTGTGCAGCCCAAAGGCAGTTCCACGCGCTGTGATCTCACCCGCCGTCGTTTCCGAATAGTGCGTGTATTCGTTATAAAGATTGTTCTCGCAGGCATAAATGACCGGCAACTTCCACAGTTGAGCCAGGTTCATGACTTCGTAGAGGACACCCTGTCCGAGGGCTCCTTCGCCAAAGAAACAAACTGCAACTCGTCCGTCACGCAGTTGTTTGGCGGAAAATGCTGCTCCTGTGGCTATGCCAACACTGCCTGCGACGATGGCGTTAGCGCCGAGATTGCCGGTGGCGGGGTCGGCAATGTGCATCGACCCGCCTTTGCCACGGCAATAACCGGCTTCCTTGCCTAGCAGCTCCGCAAACATTCGGTCGGGCGAAGCTCCCTTGGCGAGACAGTGTCCGTGACCGCGATGCGTGCTGGTGATGTAATCATCGGGACGAAGCGTCTCGCAGATTCCGACAGCAACGGCTTCCTCTCCGATATAGAGATGGGCGAGTCCGGGCATCAGGGCGCGGGTATAGAGGTCGTTGACCTGCTCCTCGAACAGGCGAATGCTCACCATCCTTCGGTAAGCGCGAATCCACCGCTCGACTGTCACTTTGGAGTCGGCCTCGGGACGCTGGGCGGCGGTTGTCATTCTTGTACTCCGGACATCCGAGCTAACACATCAAACATCACTGCGAAATCCTTCTTGGCCATTCCCATGCCGCGAGCGGCGGTGAGGAACTCGTTGCAGATGGCGGTCGTCGGCAATGGAACATCAAGCTGGCGGCCCATCTCCAGGGCGAGCAACAGGTCCTTTTGCATCATGTTCACGTCAAACCAGGCCTCAGGCGGCTGCTGCAGCACGAAGGGGCCGCGGTATTGCACCATGGGGGAGGCTATGGCGCTATGCGTAAGGACGTCGACCGCAGTTTCGCGGGCGATGCCACTCTTTTCCGCCAGCAACACGCCTTCGGAAAAGGCAAGCATTTGACTGGCGAGACTGAGATTGATCGCGATTTTCATCGAAAGTGCCAGGCCGTTCTCGCCGACGTAGGTCACCTTCGGTCCGATGTCCTGCAGCAGAGGCTTCACACGCTCGAAAGTTTCGCGACGTCCGCCGACCATTACCGATAACTTTCCTGCTTGCAGGGTGACTACGCTGCCAGACACGGGCGAGTCCACCATGTCCGCGCCCTTTTCCCGCACTTTGGCGGCAAGGGCGCGACTGACGGCGGGACTCACGGTGCTCATGTCAACGAAGATTTTGCCTTTGCTAAGACCTGCGAGCAGCCCGTCGGGTCCATCGGTGACAGCAGAAATCGCAGCCGAGTTGGTCACCATGGCAAAAGTCACGTCGGCGGCAGAAGCCACGGCGCGCGGGGAATCCGCCCACTTCATGCCGCGTTGGATCAGCCATTCCGCCTTGGTGCGAGTGCGGTTGTAGCCGGTCACGGTGTGGCCCTTGCCGAGCAAGCGGTCCACCATCTGGCTGCCCATCACCCCGAGACCGATAAATCCAAGATTGGCCATCTGTCACTGTCTCCAGAACTACGAGCTGGACTTCGAAAGGGAGGACTCCTGCCCGGCAGGTGTAACCTGCGAGTCCCGGCGAACTTGCTGCAAGTGAGCACGCATATACTCGCGAGCCTTATCAGGGTCGCGCTGCTCGATGGCTTCCAGAATACGGTTATGGTGATACTGGCCGCGCTCCGGGCCGCCTTGCACATAGAAGGTCCGCATCCGCTGTTCGCGCAACAATCCCACAATCGAATCAATCAACGAGAGGATGATGGGGTTGGCGGCTGCTTCCGCGAGCGAGAGATGGAAATCAAGATCGGCTTCGATGAAGGCGTCAGAATCCTGGCGCGCGCGGTCCATCACGGCAACTGCTTCCCGTAACGCGTCCCGATCCTGGTCGTCGGCGCGGCCGGCAGCCAGCGCAGCAATTTCAGGTTCGAGAATTTCCCGCACCTCGACGAGGTGTGCAGATCCTTCCGGCTGACCTATCTTCACCAGGAGGTCGAGTGATTGGCGGATTGCCTGCGAGGTACCGTTGGTGATAAACGTTCCACGGCCGGAGTAGGCTTCGACCAAGCCTTTTTCACGCAGTGCCTTGACCGCTTCCCGGATAGCTGTCCGGCTGACGCCAAATTGCTGGGCGAGTTCACGTTCGGCAGGCAGTTGATCCCCAGGCTTCAGGGTGCCTTTGAGAATGGAAGCCTCGATCTGCTGCACGATTTGCTCGTACAGTCGTGATGCCCTGACGGTCTTGTACACGAACCTACTCCCACCATCGGCGCGAGGTGGTGATGGTCTGGCTACTATACCGGAGACCATAGTACTGCGCAATTGCGGGTTGTGATCAGCCTCTAGCACTTGGTATAGTGGTATGACACTTATACCATCAGATGTGAACCTTGGTCAAGCACGCGGATAACTCGGAACCAGATTAGCCGCTGGGACGAGCTAATAATCTGTACAGAGGGCAGTTACTGGCAACGACTGTGAATTCGCCATTGACAGTAGCTCCTAGCTAGTGGTATAGCTGTCGGACCATCGTGGATTGGGCAGACTTGCGGAGGTCTTCAATGGCGACTTTCGGCGCTACGCAGCCGGTTGTTCCGGCGGCTGAGCCAGGCTTGCGCAAGCGGCCGTTCTACACCAGCTTGTGGGCCCAAGTGCTGCTCGCCATAGGCGTCGCGATTGTCCTGGGTTATCTGAGCCCGGACAGAGCAATCGCCATGAAGCCGTTGGGCGATGCCTTCATCCGGCTGATCACGATGATCATCACGCTAATCATTTTCTGCACGGTGGTGTCCGGCATCGCTGGCATGGAGGACATGAAGAAGGTCGGACGCGTGGGCGGCAAAGCTCTGGTCTACTTCGAAGTTGTATCTACCGTGGCTCTTCTGATTGGGCTGGTCGTGGGCAATGTAGTGCGTCCGGGCAATGGATTCAACGCTAATCCGGCCACGCTGGATGCGAAAGCTGTCTCCGATTATGCCGGCCAGGCTAAGGCGCAGAGCGTGACCGAATTTCTCATGCACATCATCCCGCACACCGTGGTGGATGCTTTCGCCAAGGGCGACATCCTGGAGGTGCTGCTGGTCTCGATCTTGTTTGGCTTCGCCTTGTCGGCGGTGGGCCCCCGCTGCAAGCCGCTGGTGGAACTGTTCGATGCGCTCACGCACGCGGTTTTCGGCGTCGTAAATATTCTTATGAGATTTGCTCCTATCGGCGCCTTTGGCGCAATGGCCTTCACGGTCGGAAAATATGGTATCGCCTCGCTCGGCCCGCTGGGCAAGCTGATCGGCACTTTCTATGTCACTTCCATTCTGTTTGTGCTGATCATATTAGGGGCAATTGCGCGTGTAGCGGGCTTTGGCATCCTCCGCTTCCTGTCCTATATCAAAGACGAGATCCTGCTGGTGCTGGCCACCAGTTCCTCGGAAATTGCATTGCCCACGTTGATGGCGAAGCTGGAGAAGCTGGGCTGCTCGAAATCTCTGGTGGGATTGGTAGTGCCGACCGGCTATACGTTCAACACCGATGGCACCAGCCTGTACATGACGCTGGCCGCGCTGTTTGTGGCGCAAGCAACCAATACGCACTTGAGCCTGATGCAGCAGCTCACGATTTTCGCCGTCGCTATTCTGACCTCGAAGGGAGCCAGCGGCGTGCAAGGCGCATCGTTCATCGCGTTGGTCGGCACACTGCTCGTTATTCCTACGATCCCGGTGGCAGGCATGGCTTTAATTTTGGGAATCGATCGCTTCATGAGCATGTTCCGCGCGTTGGTCAACATGATCGGGAACGGGGTCGCGACGCTGGTTGTGGCGCGTTGGGAAAAAGAGCTCGATCAGAAGACGCTGCAACGGAATCTGGCAGGCGCCGGCAAACTGGTGTAGGAGCTTGATCGCAGCATGGGTTGGCACTAGCGCTCTCAACGGCAGAAGCCTCCAGTGTCAATACAGAATCTGCGGTTGCGCGTGCTGGACAGTGGTGGAGGTCGATCATGCCGATAGCAACATTTTTGATGGCGTCTGGTACGCCTGCTGGTTAAATGAAATCCTTCAGAATCCTCTTCAGTTCCGAGCGGAGCAGTTCCTCGATCTGCTCGGATTTACGCTCGCCTCGCGCTACACGACTGACGTAGGAAGGATCGACCCCTGCTTTTCTGGCGACTCTGGTATATAAGCCCCGAAATTCCGCATGAAGCTCTCTGATTGATTTGCGCGGTCTCCGAGGAGGAGGGTGGTGGTTGACCATGGCATCAGCCCCGAAAAAGAATCGTCTGAATGCTGCAAGGCCGATGCCTCTATCCTCGGCAATGCAGCACGGAGACAGGTCACATAATAAACCCAGATCATCACAGAACACGCCAACATTTACCCGGTTCACTATCACCATAAACAGTGATATCCCTCATGGCTCCGACTGTCTTGGGCGCCTATCATTCAGGTGTCAGGCGAACGCGGAAGATCGCGGGTGCCAGATGTGCCCCCGTAAGAAATCTCGCCGCAAGCGTGTGGAAACTCCCATCGAGAGCATATTTCGTGAAGCTGTTGGCCGTAAGATGAATCGTGCCGAAAGGCGCATCTTCCTTCGCAAGCGCAAGCCTAAGCGCAAGTTGGACGGATAGAAAAACGCTGCCACCGCCAAGGTGGCGAGCCCGGGTCAACAACCTCACAGCAATGAAGTCGAGTATTTCCCTCAGAGTGTCTGTGCGAGTTCTAGAATGGTGGAGGCGGCGGGAGTCGAACTATCGAGCCACACTGATAATATGTAAGTTATTGATTCTACGAATCGCCAGATTCGCTAAAATGGCCTGAATTGCCAATCTGAGGTACACGCGAGGTACACGGCTCGTGTCAAACTTATAGGGCCATTAGAAAAACTTATGGTAGGGAAGGGTCACCCTAGGGCCAGCGACGCGCCAGCGGGCAGCCTGGACGCAGGCGCGCAGCGGTAATCGAGGCTCCGTTACCTCGGTCATCTAGGCATCTGGCGATGGTCAGGGTAGAGTTCCGGCAATTCTCTCTCCTTGTACCCGCAGTGGTACATCCAACGCGCCGTCGCTTGGGAACACTTGGCGACGGCGATGTTGTCTCCGTGGTAGCCGTCGTATGCGGAACGGGAATGCGTCTATTCTCTCAACCTGAATCCGCCCCCATACAACTCAACCTTCCCTTGTGCTCGTAAGCGGCGAAGGGATTTTCCGATTGAATGATGGCTTCTGTGTAATAGGGGGGCTAGGTCTCCCACGCTGTACGTCCCTTCTTGGATGATCAGTGTATTCTGCGTAACGGCGGGTGACGACGGCCCCAGAGCTGGCTGCAAGGGTACGAGGAGATGCTGCGGCAGTAGCTTTCGATCACGCATTACGTCCAGGATGGGCTGATCGCGGAAACGATCTAGGTACCAGTCCCAGGTTTCCAGCACTTTTCTCGGGCCGTAATAGATGGTGGGTATGGCTGCAACCATTGCTGCAATTAGCCACTGCCAACTATGGAGAAATGACAGCACCGTCCGCCAGTTCACAGCGTGCATTTTACTATTTCGGGAGACTGTCACAACCGATGAGCAAAAGCGATAACTTCAGCAAGATCGCGCTGTGGGTAATCGTGATTGTCTTTGGCTTTTGGACATACGCACACAATGCACGTTTTTGGCCAGCATGGGTATTCCTAGTCGCCAGCTACCTGCTTTATATGATGTTCTACAGGAAGAATGATTGAGGGTTGGCTGCAGATGGTAGAACGCTGCCAGTCATTCGCAATGGGCTGCCCGAATCCTTCCGGCTTCGTGGTAGTAACCCATTGGCACGATCACCCCGAGCTGTCGCCAGTGCTCTTTGATGCCAGAGGTCACCTTGTGCCACGTGCGGGGATCAGCAGGCCTGATCCCTAGGCGGGCACAGAACTGGCAATACCTGTCGTACAACACACTGTCCGACATCAGAGCGTTACTCTTCGGTGAACGACTCCCGCTCATGAACAGGCGGGCGGTCCTTCAGCGAGTGGCGCTCGTGGGCTGCAGGCTTGTTGCGGACTTCGCCTGATCCACCTTCGACATCACCCTCGTGAGTGTGTCCGCCCTTCGCTGAGCCGGTCACGCCGCTATTTTTGTCAATGACATATTCGCCCAAGCCGAATTTCTCAGGCACGATGCCGATGGTGTCGGACGGATTCAAAAACTCACCGTTGAGTGCGGCATCCGCGATTCGGTCAGCGTCGCCGTTTGAGTGTTCGTAGCCATAGATTTTCCCAGCAGCCTTGTCAGCGCCGGAATTGTAGTTTCGTTTTGCCATCGTCTTATCCTTTCGTGTGTTAGTAGCCAATAACGGATAGAAGTGCAGTGTAGCTGCTGACGCTGGTCAGGTTCGCTACTTCGGTCGCACCACTGACAGAGTTGCCGCGTGCGAGCAGTTTCAAATAGTTCGTCGAAGTGACATAGCCCTGCCACTGCTTCGCGCCAACCGAGCCGACTGGATCGAGCGACGACCAACGGACACCGGCCTGCACTTCCGATTCGATCACGGGCACGCTGATCAATGTGTTCAGGCCGAACATTGCCGCTGTGAGCTGATAGCCACCTGTGGGATACGATGTGTCACAGGTCACTATGCATCTCGCTCGGAATATCTGCTGTCCACCAGGGACGTTAAACCCGAGTGGCTCCTTTTGTGGAAGATTGGCGGTGCCTACTGATCCGGGCGTCAGGACCAAACCGGTCGCCATGTTGGTGGTTGTCGTAAGTGCCATTTGTTACCTCCTTGAAATTAAACAAAACTTATTGTTGCGGTCGCCGTAACAGCCCGAGCCGTTCAAGGGCTGCGATAGCGTTCGCAACTCGTTGGCGCTCCAGTTTGGCTGCAGCGGCAGCATCCTCGCGGGCCTTCAGCTCTGCGGCTTCGAGATCGCAGATAGTGCATCGGCCATCTTTGAGCTGAAAGTTATGAACGACGCAACGTGG
>DASQIH010000079.1:0-17259 GCA_035631655.1 Terriglobales bacterium | reverse complement strand
AGCCGTCTTCTTAGCCCCTGTCTTGGTCGCCTGTCCCGTATCTTTTGCGGCTTTGCCAACGTCGGACGCGACACCTTGCGCAAAAGCGACTACGCCCAGCGCGAGAATTACAGCCAACAGCATCGACAACTTCGATCTCATCATGTTGCTCTCCTTGTGAAGCCGGTAATTTCCCTGTTGACCTGCCGGATAAACCACACTATACGCCGGAGGCCTCTCCGAGTGAACCAATTCCCGTCCGAGCCGACGCGGTGAATGAACTTCAATTCATCCCCGCATCCCCGTCACATGTGCCGGCACATTTGCAGTATCGCCCGCCACAGCCACCTCCGGCTGTAGTCGTCGTGCCCGAAGCCGGCAATCCGCATCCGCTGGAGTCGACCCTCGGCGTGGGAAAAGACTCTTTCCCATTCTATGTCCGACAAATGCCGCGTTCTCGCCCAGTTTGCTTAAAGCGTCCCGCACGGGCAGTAGTGTAAAATCCGCTGCATCAGAACGCGCCAGAAAACCGCATGAGCCGTCAACTTAACCGCAAACTCGCCTTCATATCCTGTCGTAATGCGGCTCAATCTGGCGCAACACCTTATACAGCCACCTCCGGCTGTAGTCATCGTGCCCGAAGCCGTTGGCAGCCCGCTCACACTGAACCGCATACATCGCCGACGACACCGGATGCCGGGCGGCTCTCGCCGCCAGCGCGCATGCCTGCGCCGCCAATGACGCTTGGCCAGACCCCAAGCCCTTTCCCCTCCAAAGACGAAGTTCGAGCGCTTCCACCAACTGCCGATTCTCCACCGTCGGCTCCCGAAGCCACTTCTCGGCCGCTTCCAACGCCGCCCGCGGCCGTGAATCATCCGGGTACTCCTCTTCAAACACCTGGATGCAGCTCTTCGCCGCATCAATCGCCAGCGCCACCATCATCCGCTGAAAATCCGTCATCATAGTAGTTCCCTATTCGAACGCACCGAACCCCGCAAAACCCGCACTACATCGCAGCAAAAATCCCCAGACCACGACAGAACTCGAGACCCAATCCTCACGAAAAATTCGCGGCCCCAGGCCTCGAATTTTGCAGTAAACCACGCACGCAGAATCCGTGACCTACCTCACCCCGCAACCTCGCGCCCGTCAAGCGCGGCCATCGCCGCACACGACTAACCGACCGGCGCGCTGTGCAAGCAATTCTACGCATGGGTGCAGCGTATACTGGTCCGCTTAGCCGAAAAATGCCCGAAAAGAATCGAGGCGATCAAGCCCCGCTCTGGCTCGAGGTCGGGCGCGGGAGATTCGACGAAAATGACTCGTCTAACGAATGCCCGTATCGCTGGCGTGACGTTTCTTGCGTACATCGCCGCCGGCATCACCGACATGCGCCTCCACGCCCGCGCCACCGCCGGAACCGACATCGCCGGCAGGCTCGCCTCCATCGCCCAGCACGTGGGCGACTTGCGTTACAGCGTGCTTCTTGGGATGGTCCAGGTCTTCTGCGCGCTGGTGCTGGCTGTGACGCTTTACGCTATCACGCGCGACGAGGACCGCGACCTGGCAATGCTCGGCATGATCTGCCGCATCGCGGAGGGCGTAATTGGCGCGCTCTCCGTGCCGGAGACGTTGGGGCTGCTCTGGCTCGCCACCGCCACTGGAGCCGACGCGCCCGATCGCGCGGCGGCACATGCGCTCGCCGCCTACCTCATGCGCGGCGGCGTGGCCTTCACTGCGGCGTTCTTCGCCGTCGGAAGCACGCTGTTCGCCTGGCTCCTGCTGCGCGGCCGGATGATCCCCATCGTGCTAGGCTGGATCGGGGTCTTCGCGTCGGTGCTGCTCGTGATCTGCATTCCCTTGCAGCTCGTCGGCTTGCTCCGCGGCCCACTGACACAGTGGATGTGGCTGCCGATGTTGTTCTTCGAGGTGCCGCTCGCCCTGTGGTTCCTGATCAAGGGTGTCGCGGTGCCGCCGCGGGCACAAGCGGCATACATGTAGAACCTGCACAGCCGATATTTCGGCGGAGGCACTCAAAGGTAGACGAGTTAGAGCAGCTGGAGAAGGAACACACCTAACTCGAAAACAAGAAAGGGGACCTTCCGATGCTGAAGCTGCCGCCGGGCACGAATGGTCCTTCAGCGCCTCTCGTCAACGTGATCCGCGAGCCGTTACGCAACACGGGAAAATATCCCGAACTCCTGGCGGCGCACGGCAATCTGTCCCCTACACCATGTTCTACTCTCGTAACAGGAATCAGAGACCTGCTTGCGGCTTGCGCAGAGGACAATGAGATGAAAATTTGGACGACTTTGGTGTAGTTACAAGGGATTTCCGCGTTGCAGACAAATCCGGGAGCCATCCCGTCAATGACTAGCGCGTTTGTCGGTACCGACCTGCACACGAAGCCGGCTAAGTTCCGGTACGAGTTGTCTGGCTGGTCGTGTCAGTGAGGTACAACCACGTGCGGGATTCCAATTTCCATCCTATTTCGCTGCTTCCAAACCCACTCATGGGGTCGCGCCTTCGATAGCGAAGCTTTGCTGAATGCGGTTCCAATCTTCTTCAATACCCTTGTATTTTTCGAGATCTGTCAGCATGAAAATGGTGAAGGTCGCCTTGCCGTCGGTTGCAGCCACTACTTTCATGATCAGTGGTTTCCCAGAGCCGCCAACTCCGACGAACATTGCATAAGCACCCTTCTGGCCAGCGAAGCGTACTTCGCCCTGGTCCAAGGTTCGAAAGTCCTTCCATTGCTTTCCGAAGTCCGCTCCCGCCGAGGCAATCACGGCCGCCGGCGCAGCAGGCTTGGGCTGAATCCAGACTTGCGCAGTACCCGAGCCCGCCGGCTGCTTTTCTAGTTTGACCCCAGTATCGGTCTTTAGTGACGTCCAACCAGCAGGGACGAGTACCGTGAACGACCCGGGCTGGCGCGAGTCACGAAAGATGCTCGCGCCTTGTTTTCTGGCTGCGTACTCCTGGTCAGTGATGACACCTGCCGCATGCAGAGCGTCCAAATTCTCCGGCTTGTCTACTTTGGCCTCCGGCGCCTCGGGGTTAAAGCTGTCCTGGATTCGCTGCAGGTCAGCTTTCTCGTCTTTGTAGCTGGCTGGAACCGCCTGTGCGCCCAGCAGGTAAGTCATGGTGCCGTTCGTCATGACCACGAGCTTCGTAATGTAGGCACGCCCGTTAGGTCCGATTCCGGAATAGCTAAAATACGCAGCCTGCTGATGGCCAAAGATGCACGCACCCTGGTCAACCACGCGAAAGTCCTTGGTCTGTCGTTGCAGTTGTGGAATTGCCTGTTTCAGATAGTACGAGGGATCGACCGGCTGCGGCTTGACACCTATGCTGACGGAAGCGGTTTGGCCGTGGCTCAGGAGGACTCCCTGGTCCGTCTTTTCGATCGTCCACCCATCGGGAACCAGTATGGTGAAGGACGGCCGCCGTGATTCTTTGTAGGTCGTGTCAGCTGCACTTGCCGAAAGGCACGCAATGTTGACCGCGATCAAGCATAAAACTGAAATGGTGCGCGTCACCGTAATCCTCCTGGCTGAGGCTGGCTCAGCCGTCAGTGCGTCTCCCTCATCGGGGAGGTTGCCTCAAGTCTGCATCGCCCAAGGCGCTTATTCGGCACCGTCATCCGGTGCTAAATCCTTGGGTTCAATCACCAACCAACACAAAGGCAGCCCAATCATGCGGCCTGTCTTCCTGCCAGCGGTCCATGATGTCCTTTCTCAACTCGAGTTGGGCTTCGCGCAGAGCCGTGTGCTTGTCCTTTCCAGAAAGCCACTTCTTGTAGAACAGAGTCATAAGTTGCTGGGTCTCGCTGTCCGGGACCTTCCACATACTCATCATCACGGCTTGTGCCCCAGCCTCCTGTAAAGCCCTACGCAGCCCGAAAACGCCCTCGCCATTGGCGGATTCCCCACGCCCGGTTTCGCAAGCGCTTAGAACCACCAGTTCAGTGCCGTGCAGATTTATGCCCGTGGCCTCGTAAGCGGTCAGTATTCCGTCATCCACATTGGCCGCCGGAGCGGCCCCGGAAAGCACACGGTTCGCGCCTGCGAAGAACAGACCTGACCGCAACATTGCGTTCCCCGCCTTACCGCCGCCCGCCTGCCTCTGATCAGGCTCAAAGAATCCGTGCGTGGCAACATGGAGCAGCCTTGGCCCGTTCACGCTCTTGATGGCCTCCTCCACCGCGTCCTGCCCCAGGAAGGTTTCAACCCGCCAACCGCCGGAAGCCAGCACGTTCCCCACGGATTGCACCTCCAGCGCGGTTCCGGGGAGTCGGTTGAGCATTCCGTCGCCCTGCTCGCGAGAGCGGGTTATGCGAGGAGCATCAGAGGCGGCGGCTGAGGGCGCTGGACTGCTGGTGGCAACCAGTTGAGCGCGGCTGTCGTTTTTGCCATGGGCGGCGACAACAGCCCTGGCTTGATCGACAGTCAGATCGAATTGAGGGTCGCCGATTAGTACGGCAGCGCGGGGGGTGATTGGTGTGCTCTTGCGCAGCACGTCCTTTGTGCTGTTAATCGTGCGCACATCGTACTTTTCAATCAGGAGCCGGCCATCCTCGGTTGGCACCGCAGCCAGAGAAATCTGGTTCAACAGACCATCGGGAGCGATGTACACCCGCTTGGCTCCTGCGAGTTTGGGCTCAAGCGGCTTCCACAGCGTTTGATAGAAGCGCACACCACTGCCGAGCGAGGGGGCACGACTGCCAACGCGCGGCCAGTAATCTTGCAAGGCCGCGTTTTCCAGATCATTCGGTGCACCCACCGGGACCAGGGCCGGAACAGACATCGCACCTGGTGTGACGATAAGCGCGACGTATACCGTCGCTCCATCGTTGATAAACCGCACGAATTCGATCGCGGCTTCGCCAGGCCCGAGCGCCTTTTGCACGTCACGCCACGTGACATTGGCCATCCGGCTGCGCTCGGCGGCGGCGCCGGAACGCTTCACCAACTCGCGCTCGAGCTGGTCGGCCTCTGCTTCCAGCCGATCGCTTTCGACTCGCGAGCTTGCGCTGCCCCCGCGAGAAGCTGCCTGAAGTCTCGCGACCTCCGCACGGCGGGCCGTGATCTGATCCAGCAATTGCAGAGTTTCCTTATCTCCGCTGGCAGCGATTTGCCTGCGCAGCGAGGTAATACTTCCTGCGACCATGCCTTTTTCCCAGAGAACCAGATCGTATATTTCCGCCGCTAGCGAGGGATCCTGCGTCCGGTACTTAAGACAGAAGTTGAAGTACACGGGAAAGTACTGCTCGACCGTATCCAGGAACGTGAGCCTGTCCTGCTCGGACATGTAGGTAAAGTGATACTGAAACTGCCGCGAAAGATTGGCGAAGGCTTGCTTGAACAAGGGCTCAGCTCTGAGGTAGTCGTTTTGCGAGGAGTACAACTTAGCTAATTCAATCGAAGTCTCGGCAACGTCCGGGTGGCTGGGACCCAAGGATTTCTGCTGAATGTTCAAGGCCTGCGTCAACAAGGACTCAGCCACTGCGTATTTGCCCTGGGCTGTGTTCAACCGTGCCAAATTCTTCAGGTCAATTGCGACCACTGGGTGTTCACTGCCTAAGGCCTTTTGATCGATGGCCAGGGCTTGCTGCTGCATCGGTTCCGCCTTGGCGTATTCGCCCTTAGCCCTGTAGATAACGGCCAGGTTGTTCATCGCGGTACCAATATCAGGGTGGTCGGGCCGGAGTAGCTTCTGGCGAATCTCCAGACTGCGGCGAATGAGTGGTTCAGCCTCATCGTACCGGTCCTCGGCCATGTAAAGACTGGCTAGACAATTCAGCGTAATCGCGACTTTAAGGTCGTCTCTGCCATAGGCCTTTGTAACTACCGTAAGTGCCCGCCAGTGCAGGGGCTCGGCTTCCGCATATCGCCCCTCTTGGCTGTACAGCAGACCGAGGTTGTTGAGGGGACTGGCCAACTCACCGCTGTCTGCGCCCGAGGCTTTCTCATCGATACGGATCGCCGTCAGGTACAGCTGCTCTGCGTCAGCATATTTCCCTTGTTCCCGGTAGGTTTCGGCCAGATTGTTCGATAGACTGGCATAGGTGGAACTTTCCGACCTTCCATTCCTTTTTTCTATCTCCATGGCTTGCTTGATCAGGGACTCCGCTTCTGCATATTTCCCTTCGGCCTGATCAACTGTCGCAAGTTTCATCAAATCTTCGGACGTAGAGGGACTGCTGTTATTCCTGCCTTTCTGCTCGCCGGCATTCAACACCCGCCGACGAAGTGCATCCGCTTCGGAATACTTGCCTTCTTTCTGATAGCAAGTTGCCAGCGCTTCAATGGTGTGGGCAAGGTCCGGCTGGCCGCGAAGTTTTTCGCGGATGCTCACGGCGCGCTGCAGGAGCGGTTCGGCCTGGGCGTACATCTCCGCATGCTTTAGTCCCTGCTGCACGTAGAGTGCAGCCAGGTTGCTCAGCACTGTGGCGACTTCAGCGCTGTCAGCTCCGCGATTCTTTTCGGTGACGGCGAGGCTGTTCTGGAGAAAATGCTCAGCATCGGCGTCTTTGCCATTCTGGTTACAGAGCCACGCGAGAGCGTTGAGCACCATAACCACCTCCGGGCGATTTTCTCCAAATGCCTTTACTTGAATGCTGAGTGCGCGACGATAGAGAGCCTCCGCCTCAAGATAGTTTTCTTGCAATACATAGGAGTGGGCCAGGTTCACGAGCGGCGCGAACAGATGAGGGTTCTCCGGCCCGCCTGCCTTCTCCTGGATCTGAATGCCGCGCCTGAATAGTTCCTCCGCCTCCGTATATTTCTGCTGGCTTTGGTAAACCGCCGCAAGGTTGGTCAGCGATTGCGCAACATCGGGGTGGTCAGGTCCCAATACTTTTTTCCTGATGCGCAACGACTGCTGGCAATAGGGCTCGCTTTTAGAGTAATCATTCTGGTCTTGATACAGCACCGCCAGGTCGTTCAGCGCGCCCGCCACCCGGGCACTCTCCGTCCCAAAGAGCTTGTTGCAGATCGCCAGTTCCTGGCGATAGGCGGATTCAGCCTCGGAGTATTTTCCAAGCGCACGCTCAACATCCCCGAGATTATGTAGTGAGGTAGCCACATTGGCGTGTTCAGCGCCCCAGGTAGCTTGTGCCAGTTGCAGGGCCTGCTGCGCCCGCGGCAGCGCCTGCGAATACTGGCCTTCACGGTAGAGGGAAGCAGTGCGGGCACTGAGAGATTGCCAGTCCTGCTGCTGTGCGGAGAGCTGAATTGCCAGGCTTGCCGCTACTGCGCACTGTACTAGTGCTACTGAAACGCGTTTCAACATCACCCACTCCCGGGCGCACAACCGAAGGCCGTTGGGCGTCCGACTCGGGGGCCCAAGCTCACCCGGTCCAGGCGACCCAACTGGCAAGCTGTTTCTTAACCTCTGGCAAGCCGGCAGCCAACACGCTGATCGTTGTCCTCAGCTTGAGGGTCAACACTTCGGCTGTTTTCGGCTCCCAAAAACGCTCTTGTGCGGCGAGACTCATAAACTCCTTAATCCAGGACGACATTAGATCTCCCTCCGGCGGCACGCCCGAGAGATCCTGAAACAGATATTGGCTCGCCACTCGTTCTGCTCCTGATAAGGGTTTCAAAGCCGACACAAAATAAGGACCATCGTTATGAACTCCAGGCAGGAGATCAAGCAGCATACGGGCGCGCGCAAAATCATAGTTTTCCAACAACCACTCATCCGTTGGTTTCGGCGGAAGGGGGGACTTAGTGGGAAAGTACGTCAGATTGAGCTTGTCAGCAGAGACGTAATCCTCGAGGCCGCTGACTATCGGTATAAGATTCACATAGGCTTGAATCGCCTTCAAATATCGCGCACGACTGGAGTCGGTAGGCGGCGAGCCCAGCAGGAAGTAGCTATAGAGACCATATCCACCTTTCTCCTTTTGACCCTTTACCAGGAAACTTCGTGCGGTGTCGCGTTGGGCCGTCCCCGGTGTTCCCCTCTCCGCTTCTACGACGATGACACCGATTGAACACTCTCCCAGCTTCGTTCCGGAATTGCTAACCGCGACAGTGGCCTTATACCTTCCCGGCAGGACATTTTTCAGACTCCAACTCGCCTGGGGGCCGCTGCCTTGGAAATTGCCGGCGTTCGCCGTCCACGCATATTCCAGCCGTGGTTCTTGATCACGCAAACCGACAAATGCCCGTACGGGCACCTCCGTGCCAGTCTGAGTTATCGGTGTGTCGGGACTGCATGAGATCAGGGCGGCGGGAGAACTGTCGCCGTGCGCCTGCTGAGCAAGGGAATCCGCAAGGGTCGCCGGAAGCAAAGAGAAGGAGCAAAAGACCAGCACTACAGAGAGGAAGGCTATCGGCGTGCGGCGGCGGTAGCCCAACATTTTGTCAATTACCTCCATTCTGCAAGGGAAGCTGTGCACGCAACGAAGTACACGCCTGAACGCCACGGCCAGGTTTGTGCGCACAGTGAGGACTAATTCGCGACCGCCTAGCGGGAACTGGCATCGTTGCGTTTCTGAGAAACTCGACTCCACAGCCACCTTCCCGCGAGTACAACAAGGAGCCAAAAGCCCACAACCACGGCGGTATCGCCAGCGGCCAGAGGCATGGCCTTTAAATAGAAAAAAGACCATGTGCACAGCGACAGCAAAACCACTGTGACCATCACGGCCAGAGAGCTCTTTGCGCTCGTCGACCTTTCGGCGGCACTCATACCAGACTGGGGGCTGCCTCCCGGAACGTAGAAGTGGCAATTACTCTACACCAACTCGTCTCGATGGCAGCAACACATTTTCCCGTCTGGGAAGTCCCGAACGTTGCTATGCCTGCGCGGGCACTCTCCAGCCGCGGTGACGGTTCGAGAAGTTATCCCTTGCGGCCTCTAGCCCCGTACAGCTAACAAGCTGTGCCGATTAAACCTCAGCAATTACGCCACCAAAGTCAATCTGAGCTCGAACGAGTGACTCGGCGACCCACAACCTCTTGTATTCGCGTGAGAATTCTTGCGGGGAACAGTAGCCATCGATCCCTACAGAATCCTGGCTAGTGCACCCCTCTATCCGAAAACGCGTGGAAGCTATCTGATCGGATAGATCGCTGATAAGGGAAGCATCCCGACTATAAAAACACGACCTCTACACCAGGGCGATAGGCCGCGCGAGCCAAACACGCCAGAATCGATCATCAGCAATGTTTTTCGCCTCAGCAAGGGGGTCGAGATGTTCAGGTCACTTCGTACGCATTTCTCCGCCCGGATGGGAATTGGTCATTGATGTTCGTGAATCGGGACGAGGCGCGCTCGCACAGTATTCGAGTAACCTTCGAAGACTGGGAGAGCAAGCGCACGACTTCGTTCTCAGGCCCGGTCGCATTTGTGACCTTCTGGAAAAGAGCGAGTCGTCATGCCGATCTGGATTTGCGCCATGTGGAGCCCGAGTACGTGCCTAAGAGAGATAACGCTTGACGCTTGTATCACGGTGCAACGCGCAAGTTGGTGTCAATTGTAAACAGACTTTTCGTAAACTGACGTGTTGCCACGATTGGTCCTGACAAGTCGGCTTGTCGGAAGCTTTGCTAGCGATTGCGGGATGTTACATCGAGGTCTGGCGTTTTGGTTTTAAGCCGGTTACTCGCGGACATACCGTCGCACAATAATTCGCTAAGCCGGGCCATTAGCGTTTTGGAGAAGCCCCTGCTTGGTCCGCGTCGTGCTCTCGAGCTTCGCCCCGCAACTGGAGAGCGAAGAAATCATCCACGCGACGCCATGCATCGCGCAGCACGTGCTCACGGCTGAAGTAGTGGAATTCGCCGGGATAGATCATGAAAGAAGTCAGAGGGCCTTTGTTTTTTTTCAATGCTTCATCGATGAGGCGCACTGATTCGAGGAATGGGACGTTGATGTCCGACGTGCCGTGGAGAACTAATAAGGGTCTTGCCAGTCGATCGATATGGGAGAGGGGTGAGGCATTTGCATACACCTGCGGGTTTTGTTCCGGCGTGCCGATACGGCCTTCGGTCCAGTCTCCGTGGTAGGGATCGTTGTAATACATCACGTAATCCACAACTCCAGCCACATCTACGCCGGCGCGAAACAGTGTCGGCTGGTCTGTCATGGAAATCAGGGTGAAAAAGCCTCCGTAACTGAGGCCCCAGACACCGATTCGCTCACCGTCGACGTATGGAATCGTCTTGAGGTAGTTCGCTGCCATCCAGGCATCTTTAGCGTCTTTGCCCCCCACGTCCATATAGACGCCGTTGCGCCAATCCCGGCCGTAACCAATGCTGCCACGGTAGTCAGGAGCGATTACAACGTAGCCCTGTTGCAACAGATATTGATGGAAACTGTAATAAACCGCATAATTCCGCTGCACGTGCCAGCCATTGTAATTCTGGTTTATTCCATCGCCATGGATCCAAACAATCGCGGGATGCTTCTTGGTGCGATCGAGATTTTTGGGAACAAATAACCATGCCGGCACAGACTGACCGTCCGGACCTGGATAGTGGACGGCCTCGGGTTCGACAAATGCCGATCGGTCAATGGCGGCCGGCATGGAGTCAGAGAGGCGTACTGGCTTGGAACCGCTGGCGGCGTCAATTACGAAAAGATCGGCCGAATTGTGCGTGTCGGTGTGCTGGTAGAGAAGGCGCTTGTCATCGGCAGACCAATGCGGCTCGATGTTGGTTCCGCGGTCAGGCGTCACGTAAACGACGCTGGTTCTTGTGGGATCGCCGCCGATCGTAGCAATTCCGATCCTGCGGTCGCCGGGCTTACCGGGTTCGTTAGCGTCGAAGGCAATGCGAGTGCTGTCATGGGACCAGGCTGGGCGCCAGGCCTCGAATTGCCCTTTGGTGATCTGAATCGCTTTGCCTCCGGAAGATGCCACAACGTACAGGTGGTCCCAACCATCCAGATCGGTGAGAAAGGCAATCCATTTGCCATCGGGAGACGGATTTGGTTTTGCATTCGCTTCCCAGTCAGGAAGGCTCCAAAACTTATCTTCATTGTCTTCGTGGACCGCCTTCGGAGTTCCTCCATTGATATCGCAGACGTATATAGTGCGCGTTTTGTAAGCGTTCGACTGCCGGTCGTATGTAACGCGGCCGGAGTCTACCCAAGCCAAGCCATTGTATTCACCCGGCGTGCTGATCTTGGTTGGCTTGCCTCCGCTCGCGGGCACGGCAAAGAGCTGACCGGGAACGTACTCCAGATTGACGAAAATCAGCTTTTCGCCCGCATATGAGGGTGATTCATCATGGTGGATGATTTTTGACCCTGCGATGTAGGCGAGGTGCGCATCATCGGGAGACCACACGGGACCTTCTATGCTCAGCTCGTCATGAACAAGCCTGGATTCGGTACCGTCAGCCAGAGCGCGCACGACGAGGTCTCCACCTTGCTGTGACTCGGGTTTGCCGACGTGGCGGACAAAGGCGATTCGCGTTCCATCATGCGAAAGGGCGAAGTCCGACTCAACCGCCGAAGAACTCCAAGCGGCGTGGGGCTGGTCGCCCGTGGTCACTTGCCAAAGGCCGCCGCCATGGGAGTAATAAATGCTGCGTCCGTCATGACTCCAGAATGGGTCGGCAGCTCCTTCGTCGGAATAGAAAGTCAGGGCAACGGGTTTGCCCTGGCCATCGGAGTTGGCGAGATACAAATTCTTTACGTTAGCGCGGTCCCAGATGAATGCGACATGTTTGCCGTCCGGCGACCAAACGGGATCGGATGGATGCCTGATGTCGATCAACTGTTCAATGCTGATTCGGTTAGCCGGTGCAGTTTGCTGAGCTGCAGACTTCGCGATAAACGGCAGCCCAGCTATGGTCAATGCAATTAGTTGCAAGAATAGCTTCCGCTCAGACATCTCGCCTCCGCGATTCGAAGAAAAGGCGGGTGGGATGTCCGCATCCTTACCCGCCACAAACGGACCGATGTTCCTGCTCGTGAAAAGCCAATTGCCTCAGAAATTGAACTTCACGCCAAAACGAGCCAAGAAAGGATTAACCGTGTTGGTCGGAAACTTGTAACTGGGACCGAAAGTCTGCACCTGGGAAATAACAGTTTGCTCGTTCGTCAAATTGAAGAAGTCAACGATCGGCTGAATGTGCCAGCGCTCGTTCAAGACGAACTCGCGCGTGAGGCGCACATTCAAAAGATTGACACTGGGCAGGCGCTGAATTCCAGCCGGCTGCAGAATGACTGTCTCCGGGCCCTGATTGAATCCGGTGAATACTTCCGTCGGCTGAAATGGGAAGCCGGTGTAGTGCTGGAAATTGATGCTGGTGCCGATTTTCCAGGGCAGCTCATAGGTGCTGTCTATCTTGAACACATAGGTCGCATCCTGGTTGAGGTAGTTGTTGCGCCGATTGATGTCTTTATTAGGATCATTGAAATCATCAAGCAGCCCGTCATCGGTAAATCCTGGACAGCAGAACACGCCCTTCTGGCGCTGGATGGTGAATCCTGCCAGCAGCTGCCATTTGTTGGACAACCGCTTGACCGCGTCGAACTCCACTCCATGATAGGCGTTGTCGTTTAGCTCGGGAATGTTGGTCAGCAAAATGTTAGGAGCGGGTGCCGCAGTAGCAAGGTTAAACAACGTTAGCGGCTGCCCCGTCAGGCCGCTGGTAAATCCTGCCTGGGCAACGTAAGCCGAGGTCGGCTGGGCCAGGTTCTTGAGACCGACCAGATTCTTCTTAGCCCTGTAATAGTAGGCAGCGCTCACGCGCAGATCGCGCCACAACTGGTTTTCATAGCTGACGCTGACTTCGTCTGAGTAGGGACGGGTCATATGGGGATCGATGTGCGTACTGGTACCGCCGAATGCAAACAGGAAGTTCGCCGGGTTTTTCCATTCACTTACTTGCGGTATGCCATCGCCGTTCGTGTCATTCCACGTGTAGCCCTGCCCGGCAAAACCAACCGGATTCACCTGCTCGACCAGTTGTGTGCCTTCCATCTTGTAGTAGCGTCCGTAACCGAAGCGCACCACCGACGTGCCTTTCCCGGTCACGTCGAGTGCGAGTCCTAACCTCGGTGAAACATTGTTCCATTCCACCAGGTTGCCTGAGGCCGCGAAGGTTTTCGGCGGAAACAGATCAGGAAAGGTGAGGTTCGGGCTGCTTGATTGTTTGGGGTAGAAGCTGATGAAGCGGTCATAGCGGAGTCCGAGGTTGAGAGTTACCCTCCTCTTCAGAGTCCAGGCATCCTGGAAATAGGCGCTCGAATCGTGGAAATATGTTTTTTCGGTGAACGGCGTATCGAAAGCTATTACATCAGTCGGGACGCCGTTGTTGTACTGCGCGTTGATGCCGCCATTGATCTTGTAAATGTATGGGTTATAGCTGTCGCCCCATTCAAAGCCGAATTTGAAGTTGTGTGATCCGGCAAGCGCGCTCTTATACCAGGACGCTCCCGCGGCAATTTTGAACACCCAGGAAGGATTGGCAAAGGAAAATGGAGCAGCGCCTGTCTCGGTCGAGAGCGTCAGGTCCTGGCGGGTAAAGTCGGTGGGTTTCACCCCAGGCTGATACCCAAGAGGAAAGACTTCTTTGTTGTAACCAGTCCGCACATCCAGCAGGAAATTGTTGCTGATTTGACTGGTCCACAACGCCTGTAGAACGTAGGCGGGCTCGATCTGCAGCCAACTCGCTTCAGCGGTAACAAACTGGTATGCCGTGTCACGGCGGAAGAAGCGGTTTTGCTCGTTGTACAGCCAGATCAAACTTAGCTTGTTTTTCTGGTTGAGCTGCCAATCGCTGCGTAGCGCGGTGTTGGTCTGGTGATTGATGTCCTGCACCGGGTTACCCGCCTGGTCGGTCACGGTGAGAATGCTTTCACGAATGTCGTAGCGGCGATAAGATCCGAACAGCCACCATTTGTTCTTTACGACTGGTCCACCCAGGCCGAAGGTGGTATCCCGAGCCATGACAATCGGAGAACCGGACTTCTGCGGCTTACCGTTGAACATGGGAAAACTTGGGTCGGCCTGAGTGCCGGCAGTTTCGTAATATGCCGCCGCCTGTCCATGCAGCGTGTTGGAACCAGATTTTGTGACCATGTTCATGTACACGCCGCTGACCGATACCGAAGCGGGAGCGTTGTCGGCAACTACCTGGAACTCATCGAATGAATCGTGGTCGGGGTAAAATTGGGTATAACCACCGTTGGCACCCGGCCAGTTCAGGTCCAGCCCATTGAAGCTGAAAATCTGTTCGCCCGGCGTGCTGCCATGCACTTGCATGGTGGACTGCTGCATGCTCTGATTGCCGCCGACATCGAAGGTGGTCAATGTAACCCCGGGCATCTGCGCCACCGTGGACCAGGGATCACGCCCAGAAGGTATGTCTTGGAGGAGGTTTTGATCGAACGTGGTCTCAGCTTGCACGTTCTGGAGATCGACAGTGGAAGCGCCGGCCTCCACATTAACTGTCTCTTTTACCTGACCGACTTGAAGCCGGGAGTTTACGGTCGCCGTGAAACCGGCGGTTATGACCACGTCGTTTTGCTCGACGGTGCGAAATCCGGGGGCTGACGCTGTTACCGCGTACCTACCGGGCGGCAACAGGTCAAACAGGTAGCCCCCATCGGATTGTGTATGCGTGTTGCGGGGAACCATCAATGCCGGACCATTCGCCGTGACCGAAGCGTTCGGGACGGCGGCACCGGATTGATCTGTAATTGTTCCAGCGATTTTACCGGTTATGGAGACTTGGGCCGCAGAGATGATCGAGAAGCACGCGAAAATGAAGATCGCGCCTGCTATCCAATGCGACCAACGATTGATGCTACGCGACAGGAAACGAGAAGACATAGGCTGCCCCCTTGATCAGGAAAGTCCAGATCCAACCAATGCCATGAATGGATTGCGCCGTGGAGCCGCATAATGTATACAATATGCGGCTCTTGTCAACACAAAAGAATTGCATGCTCTGATCAGTTTTCTTGTCTTGGACAGCAGTTCGCGGTGTGGGCAAATCATGTCGGTAGAGGGAAGGACATCTAGAAGTGTCTTTATCGCATATCAGCTCTATGGAATCAGGTTCTATGCCTGATTCAGCTATTCCCAGGCAGTCACTTACTTCCGCCGTAGCCGACCGGCTGCGTGATCAGATCATCCGGGGAATCATCGCCGAGGGCGCCCAACTACGTCAGGACGCGATTGCGAAGGAATATCGGGTGAGTCGAATTCCGGTCCGAGAAGCGCTTCGGCAGCTGGAAGCCGAGGGTTTGATTTCCATCGTTCAACATCGGGGAGCGGTAGTCAGAGCATTGTCGCCCGATGATGTAGAGGAGCTTTTCACTATACGTGCGCTGCTGGAGCCGGAACTCCTGAAACTTTCGATCCCGCACCTCACCGCAAAAGATTTTGCCGACGCAGACAAACTTTTGAGGAAGTACCTGAGTGAGCTCAAACGTGCGGACCACGTCGGCGCCTGGGGACAGCTCAATTGGCAGTTCCATTCTGTTTTGTACTCGCGGGCGAATCGCCCTTACTTCATGTCGGTTCTGCGCAACATCAACAATAATGGCGAGCGCTACACGCGTCTGCAACTGTTCCTCACGCGCGGCATGGACCGCGCCAATAAAGAACATCGCAAGCTCCTGGATCTGTCCCGACAGCGGGATGTACCGGGTGCGTGCGAGTTGTTGCGTCATCATATATTGGACGCCGCCCGCTCCTTGAAAGAGCTGTTGCAACAGAGGCGAGAGCCCAGGCAAGCCCTGGGGGAGAAGGTGAAACATTTCTCCGCAGCGGAGGGCTGAAGGACCCGACAAGTAGTTCTTAATCATGCGAGCAGGGAAAATACTGCTATTGGCAGCTCTGGCTCTTGTGATATTGCCAAGGCCGGCGGCCGAGCAAACGGAAGTGGGAGCGCGCAGAGCGAATCTGAAAGCCGTCCTGCAGGAGGAATGGGAATATCATTTAAATACGCATCCAGAATTCGCGACTAGAGTCGGTGATGACCGCTTCAACGATCACGTGAGCAACTACTCGGCGG
The DNA here is from genome assembly GCA_035631655.1 of Terriglobales bacterium. Taxonomy (GTDB): domain Bacteria; phylum Acidobacteriota; class Terriglobia; order Terriglobales; family Acidobacteriaceae; genus Gp1-AA122. The sequence goes on along the minus strand of DASQIH010000079.1, from coordinate 1,291 downwards.
ACTTCTACCTTGGCGAGGTTCAGCATGCAACGCAGTTCCTCAGCCAGCTGGATTCTATCGACACGGCTGGCTTTCCCGAGCAGGAAAAGCTGAACAAAATTCTGGCGGGGCGCAGCGCGCATGACTTGATCGAGGAGTCGAAGTTCAGAAGTTGGGAAATGCCGGTCAGCCAGTTCGGCGGCGTACACTTGGAGTATCCGTCGCTTGTTTCCGAGACTCCCTTCCGCTCGGTCAAAGATTACGAAAATTACATTGCGCGGTTGCATCAACTGCCTCGAGTTTTTGAGCAGATTACAACGAACATGCGCCTGGGAATGCGCGACCGGTTGATGCCTCCCAGGTACCTGCTGGAAAAAGTAGTCACGCAGGCGCAGAGCATCGCGGACGATTCGGAGCAAGCAAATCCATTTAACCAGCCGGCTTTCAAATTTCCAAAAGGAATTTCTCCAGCGGATCAAAAGCGACTGCGTGATGCGATCGTGTCGGCTGTAAAGGAAGAAGTTGTCCCCACCTATGTGAAGTTCGCAAATTTTGTACGCACCGAATATGCGCCGAAGGGTCGCACCGAAGACGGTGTCTGGGCTTTACCGTACGGAGATGCGCGCTACCGCTTTGCCGTTCGATACATGACGACTACAAATTTAAGCCCGGAGGAAATTCACCAACTCGGGCTGAAACAGGTTGCAGAAATTGAAAACGAAATGCTTTCGATTGCGAAAAAGCAGGGCTTCAGCGATCTGAAGAGCTTTAATGAGCACGTACGCAGGAACCGCAAGCTTTATGCGGCCTCCGGCCAGCAGTTGCTTACGCTCTACCAGCATTACGCAGATCAAATGGCGGCCAAACTTCAGGAACTTTTCGGAAAATTGCCGAAGAACAAACTGATCGTCGTTCCCATGGAGTCTTATCGCGCCCCACAGGCAGTCCCTGCAGACTACACTATTGGATCGGCCACGAATTCGCGCCCGGGACGGATTAACGTGAACGAGTATGATCCCGAGCACCGGCTCCTGCTCAATGTGGAGGCGATCGCCTATCACGAAGGTGTTCCAGGACACCATCTTCAGTTCTCCATCGCCCAGGAGTTGCCGGACCTTCCGCCGTTCCGACAATTCGGGTTGCATTATCACGCATTTTCCGAGGGCTGGGCATTCTATTCGGAGCGTTTAGGTAAAGAGGTCGGCTTCTACCAGGATCCGTACAGTGATTACGGACGCCTAGGCAACGAGATGTGGCGCTCGGTCAGACTGGTGGTGGATACAGGCGTTCACTATATGCATTGGTCACGGCA
>DASQIH010000078.1:0-20811 GCA_035631655.1 Terriglobales bacterium | reverse complement strand
CGGAGTTCACGAGTTGCCTCAGCAACCGGATCCTCAGCCACTGTGTGCACAAGACCGAGGCGCAGCGCGTCTGCGGCATGAATCTTCTCCGCGGCGATGAACATCTCCAGGGCCTTTGCCTTGCCGATCAAACGCGGAAGCCGCTGGGTTCCGCCCCATCCGGTAATTAAGCCGAGAGCGGCACCTCGATGTCCGAAGATTGCCTGCGGCGAGGCAATCCGCCGATGACAGGCGAGCGCCAAGTCTAACCCGCCTCCCATGCAGTACCCAGTGATTGCGGCATACACAGGAGCAGGGAAGTGTTCGATTTCAGTCATCAAGGCCTGACCCATCTTGGAAAATTCGTATGCTTCCGGCCCGGTAAGTGCAACGATCTCCGCCAAGTCTGCTCCCGCGGAAAAGAACTTCTGGTTTCCAGTGATGACCAACGGCTTCGGATCAAGGGCTAATTCGCGAACCGCCGCAGTCAGTGCGAGAACGCCAGCGCGCGTCAGGCGATTGGTGCCGTCGGCCGACTGTAGGCGCAAAAGCGTGACCCCGCTCCTGCTTTGGCTCGTGAAGTGTGAAGAACAAGCAGACATTGTCGGCAGCAAGAATACAGGAGTGTGCGCGGCGAAGGCCTACAGAGGCCAAGGCACATGGCTAGGACGTTTCCTCGAGGGCGGATTCCTTAGATCTATCCAGCGGCCGGGACGCCGCGTGGTTTCACGTTGGCGCGAATGAATTTGACGATCTCGTCCATCGCCGTGCCCGGCTGGAAAATGGCAACGACGCCGGCCTTCTTGAGGCCATCGATGTCCTGGTCCGGAATGATGCCGCCGACCAGGACGATCACGTCGTCCATCTTGTTCTGCTTCAGCAAGTCCATCACGCGTGGCACGATAGCGTTATGCGCGCCGGAGAGAATCGATAAGCCGATGACGTCTACGTCTTCCTGCAGCGCTGCGTTGACTACCATTTCGGGAGTCTGGCGCAGGCCGGTGTAGATGACTTCCATCCCGGCGTCGCGCAGCGCCCGGGCAATCACCTTGGCGCCGCGATCGTGGCCGTCCAGGCCCGGCTTCGCCACCAGGACGCGGATTTTGACTTCCTTGGCCATCGCCCTCATTTAATCACAAACAGGGCGAAGTTCCATGAGGGATTTCCAATTGTCGATTGCCAATTCCAATTTGAACCTGCGTTCCTATTGGTTTTCAATCGGCAATTGGAAATTGGCAATCGGCAACCTCTTACATGGTCTTGATGTCCAGGCTTTGCCATAAATACCAGCAAGCCACACTGCGATACGGCGACCAGCACTTTGCGATCTTCTCCATCTGCAGCGGCTTGGGCAGTTTGCGTTTGTTGTAGTGCTTGCGGATGGCCATTTGTATGCCAAGATCACCCGTAGGCAGCACATCCGGGCGCCGCAATGCGAACATGAGAAACATGTGCGCGGTCCAGACGCCGATACCTTTCACCTGCGTGAGTTGCCGGATTACTTCTTGGTCGGGAAGTTCCCTCAGCTGTGCAAAATTGAGTTCGCCAGATTGGGTTTTTGCCGCCAAATCGCGCAGGTAGGAGAGCTTCTGCTTGGAAAGGCCCACGCCGCGTAATTGCTCTTCCGAAAGCTTGAGCATGCCCGCAGGCGTGAGCGGCGAGCCACCCAGGTCGGTCAGGCGCTTGAAAATCGTCGCCGCGGCCTTACCGTGCAGCTGCTGGTAAACGATTGCTTCGGCCAGATGATGGAAGACTGGTTCGTCATAATTCATGCGGAACGGCCCGACGCGGTCGATAACCGCAGCCAGAACCGGATCGGACCTTTTCAGATGAAGAATGGCTTTGCGCATGTGATTACTGATTCAAAGAAGAGATGCAAAGACGCACAGAAAATGCTGTTGCTGGGTCGAGCGCCTTGAGAGGGGCCATCCCACCAGGCAACCTGATCTTAGCGCCCTTTAATCTAAACCCCGATGATGCAAGACATTCTCAGCAGAACCATATTGGTTTCTGCTGTCCTGTTGTTCTGGAGTGCAGGCGGCAGCGCTCAGCAGGCACAGAACAGCAACGCGCCGTCTGCTGAGGTCAAAAAAAATCCACAAACAGAAGCTCGCGATCTGACGATTCAAGGATGTGTCACCGGGCAGGAACGCTATACCTTCATGCAAGCGAGCACGGGGGCCATGTTCGGGCTGGTCGGGCCTGATTCTGAATTCGCAGCGGCCCGCGGCAAACTGGCGGAAATCACCGGTCGCGAATTGCCTCCCAGGCCGAAGACCCCTTCGGGCGAACTGCCGCAACTGCGGGTTACGCACGTGTGGATTATTGCCGATCGATGTCCAGTGCAGGCCAGAGGTGCTCGCGAATGGAACAGAACTCAGCCGCCACCTGTGCCCGAACCCTCGCCCGCGACTCCCCGCTATCCGCCGATGGGAGCGCCTGATCAAACTCCACCTTCGGTTGGGAATAACCCAAACCTTCCGGGCGCCAGCGGTCCTCCCAGCCCCGGGACAGGGAATCCCCCGCCGCAACCACCTCAGCCACCGCCGCAGCCGCATGAGTGAATTGCCGAGCATCTAATCGTGACCTCCCGGGTGCAGCAGCATCGCAATCCCGAGGGCAAGAATAATGCCGGAAACCACGGCTCGAAAGATGCGCTCCGGGATGCGGCGCAGCAGTGGCTGTCCGAAGATGGTGCCTGCCAACACGCCCAGCGCTGCCACCATGACCAGGGGCCAGGTGTGCAGCAGGTCGCTCCATTGCGAAGCGATGTACACAGGCATGCGGAACACATCCACCAGCAGGGCGATAGCAGTTGCGGTGGCCACGAACGATTCCTTGCTCAACTCGAAGCCCATCAGGGCGGCGGAGCGGATCCCGCCTTGATTTCCGACCAGCCCGCCAAAGACTCCCGACAAAGCTCCCGCGATCAGGCCTGTGCCCCTTCCAAATCGCATCCGTGCGGCGAGGCCAGTTAGTCCCATAACACCGGCAAAGACCAGCAGTGCACCGAGAACGTAGCCCAGCACAGCGCTCTTGAACCAGACGTGGAGCAACGCCCCCGCTAGACCGCCGGCAGCACTGGTAATCCCGAAGGTCACAAGCACGCGGCGATCGACATGTTTGCGAATGAACCAGAAGCGCAGAAGGGTTCCCGCAAGATGGGGAAACGAAACCCCGGCGACCGCCAGCTTGGTACCGAGCCGCACGGCTAATAAGGGCGTGAGGATGCTTCCGATGCCAAATCCCGCGATGGAGGCGACAGCACCTGCAATCGCAGCGGCAATGAACGCAATAAACTGGAAGAGCATAGGAGTCGTGTGGATGAGCTTACAGAAGAACTTTTTCTTTTAAGTCCAGCGCGGCTTGTTTAACGTTCTCCGGCTTGCCCAGGTCCCGCCAATAATAATCGTCGGCTCGAAAGCCCACGATTTTTTCTCCGTGGCCGGCAAGATTTAGATAAGACGTAATGATGGAGAAAATGCCCTCTTCCCGCATCATCGGAAGCAGACGAGGCGAAATGACGTGGATGCCGGAAAACGCCAGTGGCTTGAGTTGCTGTGACGAGCGAACGAGTTCATCCTGCCGATCCCCTCCGCTACGCCGTCCACAGAGTTGAAGCTGCTCATCGAAGAGCAGGTAGCGCGACGTGGTGCGATCTTGTACCGCCAAGGTGGCAAGAGCCTGACGTTCCTTATGAAACTGCATCATGCGACCGATATCGATCCCGCTGATTACATCGACGTTGTGCAGGATGAAAGGCTCGTCGCCGGAATTCTCCAGGAAAAAATAGGCAGCCTTCTTCAGACCGCCTCCGGTATCCAGTAAGACATCCTCGCGCGAGATCTCGATCTGCATCCCGAAGTTGTTCTTAGCTCGCAGATACTCGACAACCAGGTCGGCAAAATGATGCACATTGATGATCACTTCGCGGACGCCAAAGCTACGCAAGCGGGAAAGCGTGATCTCCAGCAAGGTATGGCCGGCGACCTCGACCAGGGCTTTAGGGCGATCGTCCGTGAGCGGTCGCAGCCGCGTACCCAGGCCGGCAGCCAGAATCATTGCCTTCATTTGCCAAGATTCTCCAGTTCGACATGCCGCACCACGACCTCCACGCCATTCGTCGCGCGCAAGTGTTTTGCCAACTGCTCGGCGAGATACACGGAGCGATGCTGACCGCCGGTGCAACCAAAAGAAATCATCAGGTTCTTGAAGCCACGGCGCTGATAGTTGCTCACGCTGGCGTCCACCAGCGACATCACGCTGGCAAGATACTGATGCACACTCTCCTGCTGGTTGAGATAGTCGATTACGGGCGCGTCTTTGCCGGTTAAATCCTTGAAGCGCTCCTCACGTCCGGGGTTCGGAAGGCTGCGGCCATCGAACACGAACCCGCCGCCATGCCCGCTCTCGTCCCTGGGCAGGCCACGATGGAAGGAAAAACTGAAGATTCGCACCTCCAGGTTGTCAGCTTCCGAAGCCAGGCCCTGCAACTTCTCCGAGCGCAACATGCCCTGGAACGCGTCCATAAGCGCAGGCAATGCGACCGGGAGCTTTACGTGGTGAAGTAGCCAGCGGAGGTTCTTCAGTGCGTAGGGCACGCTCTGAAGGAAATGCGCTTTGCGTTCATAAAAGCCGCGAAAACCGTAAGCGCCCAACGCCTGCATGATGCGGACGTAAACGTAGCCGTAGTAGTACTGCATGAAGGCGGCGCGGTCGAGCTGGATCAAGCTGGCCGCGGTATCGAGATAGTGATCGAGCAATTGCCGGCGCAGTTCAGGAGGCAGGTCCGCCTTGGCATCGTACAAAAGAGACGCGATGTCATATTGCAGAGCGCCTTTGCGGCCGCCCTGGTAATCCAGGAAAAATGGCTGCCCATCGCACAGCATGACGTTGCGTGATTGAAAGTCACGATAAAGAAAATAATTGTGGTCTGCGCTTAACAGGAACTTGGTCAAGCGTCCGAAATCGTCTTCCAGGGCCTGTTCACTGAAGGGAATGCCGGCGAGCCTCAGAAAGTAGTACTTGAAATAATTCAGATCCCAGGTGATCGATTGGCGGTCGAAGCTGCCGCGCGGGTAGCACAGCTTGTAGTTCAAATCGCGTCCCGCTTCGATCTGGAAGCGCGGCAAGATGGCTACAACTTTGCGATAAGCATCGACCACCTCGGGAGCAATGTTCTCGCCTGCGCGATTCTTTGAAAGAAAGTCAAAAAGCGTTGTGTCCCCAAGGTCTTGTTCCAAATAAACCCCATGGGCCAAGTCTTCGGCGTAGATTTCCGGCACCGGCAGCCCATGGCGGCGAAAGTGCCGGGAAAATTCCAGGAAAGCGGCGTTCTCCTCGCGCACGTCATACAAAATGCCAATGGCGCTGGATTTTTCGTTGGCTAACCGGAGGACTTTTCGCCCAGAACCGCCAAGCTGGCCTTGCAAAGGCTGTACCCGCTCCACCGGCGAGTGGAAATGCCGCTCAAAAAGATTCTTGAGAACGTCCATGGAATATGATTTCCGGTGCAGTCAAAGATAACATCGAACTCGTCACGAAATGGAGGTACGGGCGTCCTCGCCCATACGGACGATGTCTCCACACCAAGCATGGGCGGGGACCCCTGTGCCTCCATCGTCTGTGTCCGAATTGCAGATGAAGGTCGGTTTAGCCCAGACCTAGACTGGCAACTTACCCTTCTCCGCCGCGCAACCGGTCATGCACGGAAGTAACCCTGTTTTTGATGCCCTTTGGCACTGACGGGCCATTCCGACCCAGGCTACATGCTCGGTAACATCACGCTTACGGAGCCACTGGTTATGCTGGAAGATGCAGTTCGCGACAGCCTTCTTCTTACTCTTGCCGAACACTACGAAAATAATCCCAGGGAGTTCTGCCGAATTCCCAGAAATGATCTGGCCTCTGCCTTGTTTCGGGAAACCGTCGCCGGACTGAGGAACGAAGGCTACGTGGAAGAAGAAATACGTGGTGTTATCAGGTTCACCGAACGAGGATACAAAGCCTATCGGGCAGGCGTTCCCATCACCTATTCCCGTAAGACGGGCTGACTTCGAATCCTCCCGCAGTCATTAATTGGCGTCAACTCACGTGATGCTTACTTCGGTGTACGTCCCGTACACCTGGCGTAAGGCCTCGCAGATCTCACCCACAGTGGCATAAGCGCGAACGGCGCCCACGATGTAGGGCATCGTGTTGGCCTCGGAAATGTTGCCGTCGCTGCCCACCTTAGGCTCCTGCGATGCAGCCTTCCTTAGAGCATCGAGCCGACGGCGCACTTCCTCGTTGGAGCGGCGTGCGCGCAGGGCCTTCAATTTCGCGGTCTGCTGGTGAGCCACGCTCTCGTCGATATACAAAATATTGGGCGGCTGCTCTTCGATCTGGAATTCATTGACCCCGACAATGAGCTTTTCGTTGGCTTCGACCGCACGCTGGTACTGGTAAGCGGCCTCAGCAATTTCTTTCTGCGGATAGCCACGCTCGATAGCCTTCACCATGCCGCCCATGGCATCCAGCTTGTCGAAGTAGTCGAACGCACCTTTTTCCATGTCGAGCGTGAAGCGCTCCAGGAAATACGATCCCCCTAGCGGATCGACGGTTTGGGTTACACCCGATTCATACCCGATGATCTGTTGGGTACGCAGCGCAAGCCGCGCAGCTTCCTCGGTAGGCAAAGCCAGGGCCTCGTCATAGGCGTCTGTGTGCAATGACTGCGTGCCGCCCAGCACGGCCGCCAACGCCTGAATCGCCACACGAGCGATGTTGTTCATCGGCTGCTGTGCGGGCAGGGAAACGCCAGCCGTCTGCGTGTGAAAGCGCATGAGCCGCGTGCGATCGTTCTTGGCATGGAAACGATCTCTCATGACGCGGTACCAGACCTTACGAGCCGCTCGATACTTCGCGATTTCTTCGAAGAAGTCGTTATGGGCATTGAAGAAGAAGCTGAGACGTGGGCCGAAGTCGTCAACGTCGAGCCCCCGGCGTAGCGCCCATTCCACGTACTCCACTCCGTCGTATAGGGTGAACGCCAGTTCCTGAAGGGCCGTCGAGCCCGCCTCGCGGATGTGGTATCCGCTGATGGAAATTGTGTTCCAGCGGGGCGTGAATTTGGAGCCGAATTCGAAAGTGTCCACCACCAGCCGCATCGAAGGCGCGGGCGGATAGATGTACTCCTTTTGCGCGATGTATTCCTTCAGAATGTCATTTTGGATGGTGCCGGAAATTCTCTTCCAGTCGGCGCCCTGCTTCTCAGCCACCACCAGGTACATCGCCCACAGCACGGAAGCCGGCGAGTTGATCGTCATCGAGGTAGTGGTCTTCTCCAGGTCGATGCCGCCGAAGAGAATTTCCATGTCCTCGAGCGAATCGATAGCCACGCCGCACTTGCCGACTTCGCCTTCGCTGGCTGCATGGTCAGAGTCGTAGCCCATCAGCGTGGGCAAATCGAACGCAACCGACAAACCACTGCCGCCGTGTTCGAGCAGGTATTTGTAACGCTTGTTGGTTTCCTCCGGCGAAGCGAACCCGGAGAACTGGCGCATGGTGTAAAGTTTGCCGCGATACCCGGTGGCGTGAATCCCGCGCGTGTAGGGAGGCTGCCCGGGATAGCCGAGGTATTGCTCGTAGTTCCAGTCTTCGGGCAGGTCGGCCTGGGTATACAAGCGGCGGATGGGAACACCCGATACGGTGGTGTATCGGGCATGGCCGTGCTCGTCGACATTGACGCCGGTTGGCGCAGCGATGGGCTTCTCCGGAGCTTTTTCCAAAGTCGGACCGAGCGTCTTCTCCGCCCACTGCTTTTCGGATTCGGAGGGATGACGCCCTTCAAAGACGTCAGCGATCGGACTTTCAGCGACTTGCGGCTTGGAGTAAGGCTTTTTGGTGTCGGCCATAGCGTTGTTAACCTTTGATGATAGAAGAGCGCCTCAGGTGGGGCAAGGTAACGACCGATGCTACCGACCGGATGGTTGGTTGGGATCATGAGCTCATAGGTCAGAGACGAGGCTTGCCTCGTCTTCTTTTCAGAGCGACGATGCCGGCCAGACGTAGCAAGCCGCGTCTTTACCGTTGTTTCTTGGCCAGCTCCCAGGCTTTGGCGTATTTCCACGAAACGTAGACCGCGTGGTAGAGGTGCAGGAGAAGGCCTTCGCGTCCATCCAGAAAGCCGAGACGAAAGAAATAGTTATAGACGAACGTGGCCAGGGGGCGCACCACGATATTGATCACGCTGAAGCCCCGATGCCCCTTGGCAACCGCCATCTCGGCTCCTAGCGAGGAATAGTGGTTCATGTGCTCGATGTAGTCGGAGAGGGTGGGGTAGCAATGGTGGACAAGCGCGCCCCTGAGTCTTCCCGCATATCCTTCCAGCTTCGCGTCTTCGTGGACGAGACGATCTTCAAACCTGGCTGCTCCGCGTCGGAACAAGCGTAGCTTCGGATCCGGCCAGTAGCCGCCATGTTTAATCCACCGACTAAGAAAGTGGTTCTTGCGATCTAGGCGAAATCCTTTGATCGTGCTAGCTATTACTGTGGTCTGATAGACGGGAACGTTCCCCCCCATGGTCCGCCGACCAACCCCTAGGAGGAGGTCAGTAATCTGGGCAACGAGTCCCTCATCAATAGACTCATCCGCATCGAGGCTAAGTATCCAGTCGCCGCCCGCCTTCTCAAGCGCTGAATTCTTCTGCGCGGCGTAGCCCTTCCAGTCCTCGATGAACACCTTCGCGCCGCAAGACCGGGCGATTTCGACCGTGCGATCTGTGGAGTGGGAATCGACGATGATGATTTCGCCCTTGCCGTCTGCGACCAGCGGCTTGACACTTTCCAGGGTGCGCGGAAGGTTGGCTTCTTCGTTATAGGTGATGATGACGACCGAGAGCGTCACGGGGAGAGGATAAACCGGGAAAAGCAATAGCGGAAATGGCCGTCAGGATTCTGGGGTCGAATTCGCTAGAAACTCTCGAAATATATCAGCTAGAAAGGGATCCTTCTCGAGCGACCTCGGCTCGCTCGGCGGTGAAAAAATTTCTTGGCCTACTTCCGTATCTCCGGGATGAGACTCAGACACCGGCTCCATCCGAGAACGTCTCATATTCCTGGTCGAAGTAGATTTCCGGTTCGGGGCTGAGGCGTTCGTGCGTGTGTTCTTGGAACTTCTCTCGCAGTTCGTGAATTTCGGCCGCCATTTTGATCAGCACGTCGGAAAGTGGATCGCTGATCTGCTTGGGATCAGTGATAATCACGCGCTTGCCATTGCGTAAAACGATGTGGCCGGGGACGCCGACGATGGTCGAATTCTCCGGAACCGAGCGCAGCACGACCGATCCTGCGCCGACCCGGCAGTTTTCCCCGACTGTGATATTGCCCAGAATTCGTGCGCCGGTTCCGATCGTCACATTGTTTTCGATGGTCGGATGGCGTTTGCCTTTCTCCTTGCCTGTGCCCCCCAAGGTAACGCCTTGGTACAGAGTCACGTCGTCACCGACAATCGTAGTTTCTCCGATCACGACTCCCATGCCATGGTCGATAAATAACCGCCGGCCGATTTGCGCACCAGGATGGATTTCGATTCCGGTGAAGAAGCGGATAATCTGCGAGTGAAAACGCGCCAGGAATCGCATGCCGTGCTGCCACAGCCAATGGTTCAGACGATGCGCCCACAGAGCGTGCAGTCCGGGGTAGCAGAGCAGGACTTCGAGATAAGAGCGCGCCGCTGGGTCACGCTCGAAAACAGCAGCAATGTCTTCCCGCACCGACTTGAAAAAGCCGATCATGTCAAACCGCGACTGCGGTCATCTCCAGTGCCTCTTTGCGCAGCTGGTCAAAGAGGATACTGCTTAGATAGCGTTCTCCAAAATCTGGCAGGACTACCACAATCAGCTTCCCGGCGTTATCCGCGCGGCGCGCCACTTCTAATGCAGCTACGACGGCCGCGCCCGATGAGATACCTACGAGCAGCCCCTCTTCCTTCGCCAGCCGACGCGCCATCACAATTGCGTCGTCGTTCGATACTGTGATGACTTCGTCGATGTAATCGGTGCGCAGGATTTCCGGGATAAAACCCGCGCCAATTCCCTGAATCTTATGCGGGCTGGGCTGGCCGCCCGAAAGTACGGCGCTATCTTTGGGTTCGACCGCTACCACTCTGAAGCTTTTCTTCTTAGGCCGGATGTATTCGGTCACTCCCGTCAGCGTGCCGCCCGTGCCCACGCCAGAAACCAGAATGTCCACCTTGCCCTCGGTGTCCTCCCAGATCTCGGGCCCAGTAGTTTCGACATGGATCTTGGGGTTGGCCGGATTCGCGAACTGCTGGAGAATGTAGCCATTCGGCGTGCTGGCCAGAATCTCTTCGGCTTTGGCCATCGCGGCTTTCATGCCTTTGGCTCCGGGAGTTAGAACAATCTCGCAACCAAAAGCCATGAGCAGAACGCGACGCTCCAGGCTCATGGTATCGGGCATAGTGAGGATCAGGCGGTAGCCCTTGATGGCGGCCACGAAGGCCAGTCCAATACCGGTGTTTCCGCTAGTCGGCTCGATCAGCACGGTCTTTCCGGGATGGATTTTCCCCGCGCGTTCGGCTTCCAGGATCATGCTGACCCCGATGCGGTCCTTCACGCTGTTGCAGGGATTGAAACTTTCCAGCTTGGCTGCCACCTTGGCCTGTGATCCAGCGGTCACTTTGTTGAGATAGACAAGTGGAGTACGCCCGATTAGTTCCGTAATGTCGTTCGCGATTTTCACCAAGCGCTCCTTGGACCACGAAACAATGTCCGCAAGGGGATGGACAAGGGTAACAGGCGAGATAGTAACTCTTCAGGAAAAAAATATGCCCCGCAGCGTCAGGGCGGTGCGGGGCACGGTTGCAGGGCGTGCTAGTTGCTTTGCGGCTGCGGAGTCTGCTGCGGGGGTGTTTGCGGCTGGGCCGGAGGAGTTTGTTGCGGCTGCTCTGGCCGTGGTGCAGCGTAAGGCACATTAGGCATCTGCGTTACCTGGCCGCTAATGGCGTCGGCAAGCTGGATCCCATTATGAGTAAGGGTCAGCCCGGTAGCGCGGTCCAGTTCCACGCGCGATTTTTCATAAGCAGCTTTCGCTGATACCAGGTTGGACTGAGCCTGGGTCAAGTCGCGCTGCGCCTGCAATACCAGTGTCGTAGTCGATGCCCCCAGCGCATATTTTTTCTGCTCGGCATCAAGGGACTGCTGGGCAAGAGCAACGGCGGCCTGGGCAGCTTCCACACTAGCCCGGTTCTGCTGCACGGCAAACTGGGCGTTGCGCACCTCGATGCGGACCTGGTTCTCAAGTTGCTGCAGGCGCATCTGGGCCTGACGGTACTCGAGTTCCGCACGAACCTGGGTCGCTTGCGCGGCGCGGTTTCGTAGAGGAATCGTCAACTGGAGCCCTACGCCTTTGTCGGGCGCCGTGGAGTCAAACATCTGACCAAAGGCGCCACCGTAGCTTACATTCCGAGGATTCCCGCTCGGGTCTCTGAAAGTGGGGGGAATATTCTTCGGTTCGACGCAAAAACCTGTGCTGGTCGCGGTGCAGATGGGGACATTCGGGTTGATATCACCACCGACTCCGGAACCGCCGTAATACGCGAACAAGCCTAAGCTGGGCAGCAGGGCATTCTTAGCCGACCGATTGGTAATGTCGCGATTGGTCAGGTCAATACGGGATTCGGCCAGTTCCGCACGATGGCTGAGCGCGTCGTTGATCAGGTCCTGGATAGGTACGACCGGTTCGTTAGCGGGAACTACCATAGTGGAGGTGGGGATCACTTCAGCCTCAGCCAGGACCGGATCCACCAAGGTACGGCTGAGAGCGTTTTTCATCAACAATTGCTGCAACTGCAGGTTGGTCTGGGCCACGATCAGGGCCTGCTGGCCAGTAGCCACGACACTCTCGGCGCGCACCACTTCGATGGGCGCCAGCGTGCCGATCTGCACCTGCTTTTTGTTGTCTGCCAGCGTTTTTTGGGCGAGCGCCAGAGAATCCTGCTGCACTTTCACGTTCTCGTACGCGTTGGTCAGGTCCCAGTAAATATTCTCGATCTGATCCACGCTAGTAATAACTTGCAGACGGAAGGCGACGTCGGAGATTTCACGGTTATTTTTCGCGATGCGAATGAAACGTGTATTGGGCACAAACCCAAGACCCTGCAGAAGAGGTTGTGTCAGAGTAAAGCGGAAACCCGAACTGAGCGACGGCGACAGCAGGGAGAACGGCTGATTGGTGGCAGTGCGGCTGTTATTGAATCCCATCGACAGGTTAGTGCCCCAGTGGAAACCCTGCTGGTAAGCGAAATTGACAGTGCTGGTGTTCTGAGTGGTGAAAGGAACACCGCTGAAGGCGCTGGTAGACTGCGTTGTATTGCGGTCCAACTGTAGGGTGCTGGTAACTTGAGGATCGAAAGAAGGGATGGGTGCTCCGGCACCGAGCGCCGAAGTAACTAGACCGGAAGTCCCCGTACCAGCGCCGCCGGCTCCAGTCGTAGTTCCGCCCGCTCCGCCGCCCTGCGAACCCGTAGCGGTGGTTCCCCCGATGCCGCCCACGCCGCCTCCCGGTGTCCCCTGCACCACACCCGTATTGACGCCGCGCGTGGACTGCCCGGCATTGGCGAGCATGATATCGGTGTCGGCAATCGGCAGGTTATAACGGGCGATCGCGATATCAAGGTTGTTCTCCAAAGCCAGCGCGATGGCATCGTTGAGCGACAGCATCAGCTTGCCGTTCTGCATAAGCTGTTCAATGCGCGACGTGTTGTTGAGATTGGGAGGCGATACATTGCGCGCGGTGTACGGCGCAAGCAGATTAGGAAAATGAGACTTCGGCTTGGAGTAGTCGGTAAACCGGAATGGCGCTTCGGGCTTGTCCGCTTGCGGAGCGGGTTGAGGTGTCGCCGGCGGTTGCTGCTGTTGCTGGGCGGTTGCCGACTGAGCTTGCGACGGAGCGTTCTGCGCCCAACTGGCGGACGTCAGAACTAGGCCTAATGCCAGAACAAAAGCCGGGCGGACGGCAGAGGTCAAACGCGAGAATTGCATTCGATCATCTCCATAGAATGAAAGCTTGCCTGTAGAGACTGCAAAAGGTTCCTGCTGATCAATTTCTACTACGCAAAATGTACGGCTCAGGTTCCCGCTGTGGCGCAGAGCGCTGTCCGCGTTATCCATTATTTCCTGAGAAGTGCAATAGTATAGCTGACGCGTTGCGAACAGTTTGTGACCGCGCGCACGGCCACAGGTAAAACTTTGTAAATCTCTGTAAACGACTTAGATGACCGATGCTGCGGGAGGACTCCGAGAAATCTGAATGCGCAACCTGAAGCTCATCCTGTCGTATGACGGCGCGGAGTTCTCCGGTTGGCAAGTGCAGCCTGATGCACCTACGGTCCAGGGAACGCTCTCAACCGCCATTGGACGTCTAACCGGAGAAAAGGTCTTGCCGCAAGGCTCGGGCCGCACCGATGCCGGCGTGCATGCCCTGGCGCAAGTGGCCAGTTTCTGCACGCCATCGCCCATCCCTGCAGAAAATCTGGTTAAGGCGCTGAACGACATCTTGCCCGCATCGATTCGTGTGCTGGAGGCAACCGAGGTTCCTGCGGAATTTCATGCCCGCAAATCGGCGCGGGCCAAGACCTACCAGTACCGGATATATCGCGCCCCAATTTGCCCTCCGTTTCTGGCCCGCTATGTCTGGCATTTTCCGTATCCGCTCGACGAGAATGCAATGGCAGGCGCGGCCAAATTCATTATTGGAGGACACGACTTCACCTCCTTTGCCGCGGCAGATCTGGAACGAGGGCTGGAAAACGAAGAGGTCTCAAATGTGAGGACAATCTTGTCGTCCGGATGGGAACGCAAAGAGGACGAATTCATCTACACCGTTCGCGGCACTGGCTTCCTTCATCACATGGTTCGCAACCTAGTAGGGACATTTATTCTGGTGGGCAAGGGAAACTTGAAACCAGAGGCAATCGTGCGAATACTGGAGGCACGGGATCGTTCCGCCGCTGGAGCTACGGCGCCGGGCAGCGGGCTCTGCCTGGTCTGTGTGGAATATTAAAGGCTAATTTACCGCCGAGTTCGCTGGGTCCGACACATGTCGTCATCCTGAGTGGCTGAAAAGCCGCGAAGAGCCTGCCCTGAGCGCCGCCGAGCGCAGCCAGGTGGAGTCGAGGGGAACGCGGGCACCTTTAGCCATCTTGGGTTCGCTTTTTCGGCATCCTCGGCGATCTCGGCGGTGCCATGGTTTTCCCACATTCCGAACTGGTCTAGACTGGAGCCACATGGCGACTGATGTGCAAATCGCTGTCCGCAAAGTTGTCTCGATTAATCCCGCCACGGGCGAGACCCTGCGCTCTTTCGAGTGCACAAGTGACGAGGAAGTCCGGGCCGCTGTGGCGCGCGCCCGTGCAGCACAAGAGAGCTGGAAGGCGCTGGGCCTTAGGAGACGCCTGGCGATCATCGGCGATTTTCAGCGGCTCCTGAATGAGAAGAAATCTGATGTCGCGCGGGTAGTCACACAAGAAGCGGGTAAGCCGTACGTTGAGGCCTTACTGACAGAAGTTGTTGTCGTGCTGGACACAGCACGCTTCCTAATAGACAACGCTTATCGCCTGCTGCGCCCGGAACCGGTTCCGCACGGCAGTCTGGCCATGAAAACGAAGTCAGGCCATCTGCTCCGCGAGCCTTATGGTGTCATCGGCATCATCTCCCCGTGGAACTATCCGTTTTCGACGCCGGCGACCGAAGGGTTAGGCGCGCTGGGGGCCGGGAACACAGTTGTGCTCAAGCCATCCGAGTTCACCTCTCTGTGCGCGTTGGAGCTGCAGTCCCTGCTCCATGCGGCCGGCGTCCCGAAAGACGTTTTTCAGGTGATTGTGGGCGATGGCGCAACCGGCGCCGCACTCACCAACTCCGATGTGGACAAGTTGATCTTTACCGGCAGTGTCCCCACCGGCAAGCGGGTGGGACAGGCTGCGGCAGCGCGCTTGCTCCCCGTCGTTCTCGAACTGGGTGGCAAAGATCCGATGCTCGTCCTCGAAGATGTTGATGTGGACGTCGTATCCAGTGGGGCCGTCTGGGGTGCGTTCGTCAATGCCGGACAAGCGTGCCTTTCGGTGGAACGTTGTTACGTGCATCGCAGTTTGTACGACCGCTTCGTGGAAGCGTGCGTCCAGAAAACCCGGAGACTTCGGGTGGGCAATGGGCTCGATCCCGAGACGGATGTCGGCCCGCTGATTCACCAGCGCCAGTTGCGGATCGCCGAGTCTCACGTCGAAGAGGCCAAGGCGCTCGGAGCACGCGTATTGGTGGGCGGAAAGCGTCTGCCGGACCTTGGGCCAAATTTCTACACGCCCACGGTGCTGGCCGACGTCACTCACGAAATGCGCATCATGCGCGAAGAAACGTTTGGCCCGGTGCTGCCCATCATGCCCTTCGACAACGACGAGGAAGCGATTCGTCTCGCCAATGACTCGGAGTTTGGTCTTGCCGCCAGTGTGTGGACGCGAGATCGAGCTCGCGGGGAAGCGTTGGCCGCGTGCATCTCCGCAGGCACGGTGATGGTGAATGATGTCGTGAGTTGCTTCGGCATTAGCGAGGCTCCGCATGGCGGCGTGAAGGCCAGCGGACTGGGCCGGACGCACGGCGCGTTAGGGTTGGAAGAGATGGTGCGCGTCAAGTATGTGGATTCCGACCGGCTGCCGGGCGTGAAAAAAGTCTGGTGGTACGGCTACGGCGAAGCCTTCACGCGACAGATGGAAGGATTTGTTGAGCTGATGTTCTCGCGCAGCTTGTTGACACGCCTTCGCGGAGCGCTGCGCTCGGCAGGATCGTACGTGCGCAAGGGACGGCTCTAACCTTGTAAGGAGAGAAAATGCCAGATCCGAAGCGCGAGATGTTGCGACATACGGTAGCTACGCTGGCTTACCGGGGCGGAAAAGCGATTCGCGGCGCGCCGTCAGAATTTGCCGAGTTTCAGTGTGGTGACACGGTGCGCGCGCCCGGCAAGATTCTGGCCCACATCGGCGACCTGCTGGACTGGGCTTTGTCGATGGCTAATGGAAAACGGGAATGGCACGACTCGGCGCCTCAGGTTTGGGACAAAGATGTCGAGCGGTTTTTCGCCGGCCTGAAAGCATTCGATGATTATCTGGCCTCGGACCAGCCTTTGCAGGCTCCGGTCGAAAAGCTCTTTCAAGGCCCCATCGCCGATGCTCTGAGTCACGTGGGGCAGATTGCGATGTTGCGGCGGGTCTCAGGGGCCCCGATTCGGGGCGAGAACTATTATGTGGCCGACGTGGTTGTGGGCCGGGTGGGCTCGCAACAATCCGCTCCGAAACTCGAGTTTGACTAAACCGCAAATCTGGCTCTCCCGCACCCCTTCGGGTAAAATGAAAGCCACCGAATCCGGCCGCCTCAGCGGCCGCGCGAGCGAGGATAAGTCCTTTGGCCACAACCGAAATGGTACAAACTCCCCAGCAACTCCCTCATCATAAAGTGAAGATTAAGAAAGTTGGCCAGCGCTCGTGCAACGAAAAGGACGAGAAGGGCAAGTTCTGCGGCGGCCATCTCAAGCGGTGGTATTACATGACCGACATCATCGAGCAGGGCTGCGGCGATGTGGAGAAGGCTTGGGGCAAAGACGCCGAGGTTTATCGTTGCGAGTTTTGCAAGACGTTGTACTTGCCTAACCCCGAGGATCTGCGCGGGGTCAATGTTGCCGGGCAGGGGCAGATTTCGGTGTTTGGGTTGACGTTGCCCCCGAAAGAATAAGGCGCGCAAGTTCCGCGATCGGCTGGGCTAATTCGAAGGTTACTATTCAAAGTCTCCGACCTGATGTGGAGTACGGGACGCAACTAGGCTTTGCCCGACTGGACAGGCGCAGAAGCCTGTCCTTCCTCTTGCTAGTGGCATGAAAGCTTCCGAGCTCATTTACGACTGGAACAACATCCACCCGGCTTCGCTGAAGCCGATGGGCCCGGTGCTGCTCAATGACGAGAGCCTGCGCGATGGCCTACAGTCGCCCTCGGTACGCGATCCTTCCATCCAGGAAAAAATCGAAATCCTCCATCTGATGGAGGCCTTGGGCATCAACTCGCTCGATCTGGGTCTGCCGGGCGCCGGCCCGCGTGCCATCGAGCACGTGGAGGCGCTGGCCCGCGAGATCGTCAATCACAAAATGAAGATCCGGGCCAATTGCGCGGCCCGCACGCATCAGAATGATATCCGGCCCATTGCCGAGATCGTACAAAGAACCGGGCTGTCAATAGAGGCGGCGACTTTCCTGGGCTCGAGTCCGATTCGTCGCTACACCGAGGGCTGGACCGACGACTTCCTGCTGAAGACCACCGAAACCGCTGTCAAATATGCGGTTTCGCTAGGGCTGCCGGTGATGTATGTCACCGAAGACACCACGCGCTGCGACCCGGAAACTGTCAAGCGGCTCTATTCAACGGCTATCAACTGCGGCGCTCGAGCGATCGTCGTCTGCGACACCGCCGGACACGCTACTCCCATGGGCACTTTCGCCTTGGTGCGCTTCGTGTTGGACGAGATCGTGAAGCCTTCGGGAGAAGCAATCCGCGTGGACTGGCATGGCCACTGCGACCGCGGCCTGGCAACGGCAAATGCCATGGCCGCGCTCGTCGCTGGCGCGAATTGCGTTCATGCCACTGCCATCGGCATCGGCGAGCGCGTGGGCAACACGCAGATGGATCAGATGCTGGTCAACCTCAAACTCATGGGTATTCCACCCTGGGCCGAGCAGGATCTCACCCGATTGAAGGCCTATTGCCAGGCCGTCTCCAAGGCGACCGGTGTACCGATTCCCGTCAACTACCCCGTGCTCGGCGAAGACGCATTTCGCACCGCGACTGGGGTTCACGCCGCGGCGGTCATCAAGGCTTTCAAGAAAAACGATATCGAACTCGCGAATACCGTGTATTCCGGCGTGCCTTCCCACGTCTTCGGCTTGCAGCAGATCATCGACATTGGCCCCATGAGCGGGAAATCCAATGTCATTTTCTGGCTGGAGCGCCACGGCCTGCAGGCGGCGGAGGAGCTTGTGGAACGTATCTACAAGCGCGCCAAGTCTTCCGATCACACACTCACCGAAGCCGAAATTCTGGAGTGCCTGCAACCCGCCAAGGCACATTGAGCACGTCCACAAGATTGATCGCTGACTCACGCAAGATCCTTCGCGACTAAAGTCGCTCAGGATGACCCCATGAAAATGATGTCGTCGTTCTGAGAGACGCGAAGTCCCCAAGAATCTGGCGTGCGGTGTCAAAGGTTTGGCGGTACACGCAAGGCCCTACGGGCTCTGCCGGGTCAGAATGACTACCTAAGCGGATGGCAGTCGACGAAGTAACACTTACCACCCTTGCGTAATCCATTACCTCCGGGTAAAGCTGCTCTCCGGGGAATCGCAATGCGTTGTAATATGCCAACTGACCATGGTCCTTACCCCACGGCCAGAAGTTTCGGAGATATTTCCGGCGGTGCACCAGGAAATCGCCAGTCTAGGCGCGCTTCCCGACGTCCGTTCTGCATTCGCATGGTTCTTGTCCCATGAAGCACAGCTAGCGGAATGGCAGTTAGACCTGGCGCGTATTCCTGCGCCGCCCTTTGGGGAGCAGGCCAGGAGCGAATGGCTGCTCGAACGCTTCTTGGAACTCGGCCTCGACGACGCTCACAGCGACAACGTCGGTAACGTTTTCGGCATTCGGCCCGGCCTTGGGAACAAGTGCGTTGCTCTGAGTGCGCATATCGATACGGTTTTTCCCGCTGGAACTCCGCTCAACGTTCGCGAGCAGGGAAGCCGTCTCTATGGGCCCGGGGTTTCGGACAACGGTGCCGGAGTCATTGCACTTTTGGCGATCGCAGGGGCGTTGCGCGAATCGCCGATCCGACTCTCCGCCCCGCTCCTCTTCATCGGCAATGTGGGCGAAGAAGGCGAAGGCGATCTCCGCGGCATGCGGCATATTTTCTCCGAGCAGCGCTGGCGGGATTCCATCGCCAGCAACGTCGTCCTGGACGGTGCTGGCAATGACACCATTGTCACGGAGGCGCTGGGCAGTCGCCGCTTTGAAGTCATCGTTCGCGGTCCGGGTGGGCACTCCTGGAGTGACTTCGGAGCGCCTAATCCTATCGTGGTGCTGGCGCGCGCCATTGAGATATTCACCCAAACTCCGGTGCCCGCCTCGCCCAAAACGACTTTCAATATCGGGGTGATTCGCGGCGGTACGTCGGTGAATTCCATTCCGGAGTCGGCCAGCATGAGGGTGGATATCCGGTCGACTTCTACCGCCGAGATTGAACGCCTGGAACGCGTACTGCGCGTCACCCTCGAGCACGCGATTGAGACGGAAAACATGGCCATGGAATCGCGCCAAACCTCACAGCATCGTCCGTTTGGTTTGAGTTCGGAGGTAGTGATCATTGGCAACCGGCCAGGTGGCGAACTGCCGCCCGGTACTCGCCTCTTACAGGTGGTTCGGGCAACGGACGCGCACCTGGGCAATGTGGCGCAGGTGCAGCGCGCCTCTACCGATGCAAACATTCCCCTCTCTCTCGGTCGCGAGGCCATCGCCATCGGGGGCGGTGGCGCGGGGGGCGGCGCCCACACTTTGCAGGAGTGGTTCGACTGTAGCGGCCGCGAACTGGGACTGAAGCGAATTCTGCTTATCCTACTTGCACTGGCTGGAGTCAGCGAATGAAACTAACGACAGTCATCTGGCTGTTGTCCGCCCTCACCATGGCCCAAGCACCGAGCACGGCAGAGAAGCAGAAGGCCGACCTGGTCTTCCTGCACGGGAACATCTACACCGGGTTGAACGGCTCATCGTCCTTTGGAGAGAGCAAGCGCGCCCAGGCAATCGCCGTCCGCGGCGACCGCATCCTGGCCGTCAGCGACGACCAGGAGATAGCGAAATTGAAAGGTCCGCAAACCCAAGTTATCGACTTGCACGGCCACTTCGTCATGCCCGGTTTCAATGATGCCCACGTGCACCTGGCGGAAGCCGGTTTCGAGCGGTTGAGCGTCAACCTGACTGGCGTGAAATCGCTGGATGAGTTCCGGGATCGGATTCGGGCCCGGGTCGAGGTGGCAGCGCCCGGGGAGTGGATTAGCGGCGGCGGCTGGGACGAAACCCTCTGGCCGGTGAAGGTGCCGCCCACGCGCTGGGATGTCGACGAGGTCACCAGCGATCATCCCGTTTTCCTCCAGCGCGTAGACGGCCACATCGCCGTAGCCAACACCCGCGCGCTGCAACTGGCCAGCATCACGGTAGCCAGCCGTAATCCCGAAGGCGGCAAGATTGATCGCGATGAGGCTGGTACACCCACGGGCATTTTGCGGGAGACCGCGCGCGACGCGGTGTTTGCGGTGATTCCCAAACCCACGCATGATAAGCGGCGCCAGGCTCTTGCGTCCGCTTTGGCCGATGCCGCGCAGTGGGGAATCACCTCCGCCCAGGACAATTCCAGTTGGGAAGACTTCCAGATTTACGAGGAACTGGAGAAGGAGGGAAAGTTGCCCATCCGCATCGCCGAGTGGCTGCCCTTTGACGCCGCAGTGGAGGAACTGCAGGAGAAGCGGGATTCCCATCCGCAGTCAGACCGCATGCTTCACACCGGAATGCTGAAGGGCTTCATGGATGGCTCCCTTGGTTCGCACACCGCCGCCATGCTCGAGCCCTATACGGATGATCCCAAGAATTCCGGGCTTCCTCAATACAACCCCGCCAAGCTGATTGAGATGACCAAGGAGCGGGTAGGTGCCGGATTCCAGGTGGGCTTTCACGCCATCGGCGATAAGGGCGTACAGA
>DASQIH010000077.1:0-2701 GCA_035631655.1 Terriglobales bacterium | reverse complement strand
GGATGACAAGTTCAGGTGGCAAATTGCAACATTGGCTAGTGCCAATATGCCCCGGGTTTTCGGCTGTCGCGCAGTTCGGTTACTATGGACATGTATAAACAGCGGCGAAAATGCCGCTAACCCAGCATCTAATCAGAATATGAGAATGAAACTCAATCTGCTCGCCTGCGTTCTGCTGCTGGCCGCATTGGCCACGGCCCAAGGCACGAATCTCAACAGCAACCCGGCGCTCAAACCGCCTAAGGGAGCGCAGGTCGCCATCGTGGTTTTCGAGGACTTGGAGTGTCCCGACTGCGCCCGCGCGGCGCCGTTGCTGGAAGAGGCCGCCAGGACTTACAACATCCCGGTCGTACGCCATGATTTCCCGCTGGCTATGCATCCGTGGGCGATGGATGCCGCGATCTTGGCCCGCTACTTCGACACCCACTCGAAGAAAATCGGCAACGAGTTTCGGGACACCGTTTTTAGGGACCAGCTGGAAATTAGTAAAGATACCCTGCGGAGTTTCGCCGAGAAGTTTGCGGCCGAGCACAAAATTGAGCTACCCTTTGTCATTGACCCGCAGGGCAAGCTGGCCGCGGAAATTGAGAAAGACCGCAATCTGGGCAATAGCCTTGGCCTGAGCCATACGCCCACGATTTACGTTGTGTCCAGCAAGAACGTGGGGAAACCGTTCGTCGAAGTGGCCGATCGCAGCCAGTTGTTCCAGTTGATAGACACAATGAAGCGCGGAGAATAGTCGCAAGGACGGGCGACCCGCCCGGTCCTACTTCTCTTTCGGGTACCGGTTGTTGGTGATCCTGCGCAGGATATCGATTGCAAACTCACTGACCCAGTTGACTCCGCTGCCAATTCCCGCCTGAATGAGTGCGCTGTAGGCGCCCTCCTTCCAAACATTGCGAGGCCCAGGCAACCATACGCTGGAAATCATCCCGGCACCGAAGGATCCGGCATAGAGCGGGATCGCGGGACGCAGTTCGCGTTCGGTTCGATTGTAAGTAACGAAATTTCGGACGATGGCATGGCGGCTGCGCGGCCAGAAGCCGGTGCAGCGGCACAGGTCATAGCGGGATTCGTACCCCAGGGCGGCATTTCCAACCGACTGAAGCGCGTTGGCGATCACGAACTGTCCGTAGCGTGAGCCGAATCGGCGCCCGTAGCCGGGCATCCCGCCACCCCACTCAGAAGGCACGCCGCGCGCCTGGTCGATGCCTGCCGTAAACATCCGGGCAACATAGGCGCCGGCATTGAGAAAGGTCTGATGGACGTAAATCTCGGTGCGCTCTTGATTGCTGAGTGGTTGGAGAGGATGCGTGCTGGGAACGTAAGGTCCAATGAGCCACTCGGCAGGTAGATCACGGATCTTCTCAAGCCGAGATTCCTGCCTGCTGTCTTGCTGAGTCTTCTGGCGACCGGAGGATGAACTGGCTTCCTGCCCCAGGCAGAATGCCATCAGCAGCCATACAGCCATATTCAGTTGCACGAATTGGCGAAACAGGTGGGACACCGAGTAACCTTAGCACAGCGGCAGACCGTGGTCGTCTAGGACCTGCGAGAGCCCCCGCTTCGGACGCCCGGCTCTCATACAATTACCATTCGACTGCCATCCGAATCTGCTGCCGGTGAGGCCTTGCAGGAGGCACGTATGAAGGCGACCATGCACAACCCGCCTCGCGATTTCTGGCCGGAATTGCCTTTGGAAGCTTGGCAGGACACCTATGCCACCCTGCATATGTGGTCGCAGATCGTCGGCAAAGTCCGGCTGGCCCTGTGCCCGAAAACTAATCACTGGTGGGAAGTGCCGCTCTATGTCAATTCTCTCGGACTCACCACGTCGCCGATTCCCTATGCAGGCGGGATTTTCGAAATCCAGTTCGACTTTCTCCATCACTGGTTGATCGTTCACAAAAACGATGGTGCCAGCCGGACGCTTGCGCTCGCACCGCGCTCGGTAGCGGACTTTTATGGGGAGTTCATGGCAGCGCTGGCCGCTCTGGGCATACAGGTGAAAATCTGGAAGATGCCGGTGGAAATTCCCAACCCCATTCCGTTCGATCAAGACACCCAGCATGCCTCGTACGATCCCGAGTATGCCAACCGGCTCTGGCGGATTCTGGTGCTGGCCGACGCGATCTTCAAGGAGTTCCGAGCCGCATTTATCGGCAAAGTGAGCCCGGTTCACTTTTTCTGGGGCAGTTTCGACCTGGCGGTGACGCGCTTCTCCGGACGCCGCGCGCCAGAGCGCGAGGGCGCTGACCCGATCACCCGCGAAGCCTACTCGCATGAGGTGATCAGCCATGGCTTCTGGCCTGGAGGCGGCGAGATCAAAGGGGCGGCCTTCTACGCTTATGCGGCGCCCGAGCCGCCTGGATTTGCCCAGCATCCCGTGAGTCCAGCCCAGGCGTTTTATCATGCGCAGATGAAGGAGTTCTTATTGATGTACGAGGACGTGCGCCGCTCCTATTCGCCCCGCGGCACGCTGATGGAATTTTTGCAGAGCACCTACGATGCCGGCGCCGATCTGGGAAAGTGGAACCGCAAAGAACTGGAGAAAGCCGCTGCGTGACTACGCCCCATAGCTAAAGCTAGGGGCTTCAAGGGCCACGCCCGCTATCGCAGGCGTTTCGGTCCTCAGGCGCAGTCCGCGCCTTAAAATCTCCAATGCCGAGGCATGGTCGCGGGTTGTGTTTAAGCCGCAAGC
>DASQIH010000076.1:0-5082 GCA_035631655.1 Terriglobales bacterium | reverse complement strand
GACGCGAAACAGGATAAGTCGAAAGATACCGCGCAAGAAAAGCAGGAGAAACAAGCAGGGAATCACGCTACCACGGTCACCGGTTGCCTACAGAAAGGCGATGAGCCGGACGAGTTCTCGATCACCGGCGAAGACGGCAAGACATGGGGCCTGCATAGCAGCAGCGTCAACTTGGCCGAGCACGTCGGACACAAAGTCACCGTCACCGGGTCGTCAACCCACGAAGCCAAAACTGAGGAGAAGAAAGAGAAGAAGGAAGGACAAGTTGAGAAAGCATCGGGCAAGGAAGAATATGGCGATTTGCGAGTTACCGACTTAAAGATGGTGAGCACGAGTTGCAGCAAGTAATGGTCGAACTTCTTTCTAGGCCAGCGACAATGCTGGCCTTTTTCTCGGCTTGAGCTCACGGAAGGGCGTTTACCCCAAACTGCGAACAAGAGAGCACGCATTCCCGAGATTGGAGGTCACACTTCCCGGTGTCGAGGGCTCCTGCCAAAACGCCGTAGGCCGTTTCAAGAACGAGGGCAAGCATGTTGTACAGACCAACTGGGATCGCTTGAGGGTTGCCGGTCGGCGACCGGGCCAAATGGGGCAGCGAAGAACGAGAGAGGGGCTAAGTGCAGTGAATCAAGCGGTGCCCCAGCCAGCTGCTGAGGGGCGCGATTGCGGATGAGAAAGGCGGCCTCCAGCGAGGCCGAGGCTAGCGGCGGTCGCGATCGTGGTCGCGATCATGGTCCCGGTCGCGCATGTGGCAGCGTTCCCGGATTTCTTCGAGCTGGTGACGGCGCTGGTCCGCCCTCTTGCTGCGTTCGCCGTGCTTGCGGATGGCCTTCTCCAGGTTTTCTTCCGCTTTGCGGATGTCCCGACGGCATTTGTCGTCACGATCGGCGTGGGCGGCGGGAATCGCTGCTCCGGCCAGCAACGACGCGCCCAGCATGGCGCACAACGTGGTCTTTCCAAACATTTTCTTAAGTGACATTTTTTATCCCCAAAGGTGGTGAGCTGGCGCGCACCTTGCCCGAGATTTCCATTTGGAGTCCCTAGGCAAACGATTCTACATCCGGCTGCCACGCAAGCCTACAGCCACTTCGTCGACGGGGGTGAACTGGAGTGGCTAAGTGAAAGATCTGCTGTTCAACGGGGCCGGCGAAGAAGCGAGCTCATAGGGACAGCCATGCAGGTATCGAAGCCTTCGATTTTCCGGGCCCCGGGGAGCACACAGTTCAACGATGCGTCGTTAAGAAATGGCATTGGCGCAAATGAGAACTGGCCCTCAGCTGGTAATCATGCAGCTGATGGTCGGTGGTGAGAGAGGTTAGTTGCTGGTGCCACCGCGAATGGCAAACATGACTTCGAATTTCACCGGACCCCTTGGTTTCCTTGCAGGTACCGCAGCAAGCTGCCCGTGCAGTGCAGTTAAGGAAGCCGCGTCCAGCTCGGGCTTGGCCACGATCCGGATCTCCGCCTGCCCGATCGCTCCTAACTCAAATTGGATCGAAAGATCGCGACTCATCTTCACGTCGTGCAGAGTGAAATAATTATCGACCACGTTCCGGATCTCTTTGATGTACTGCCCGAGTTCTTCAGCGCTTGTGCTCGCTTCCAGTTCGCTCTCGCTGGTTAGGAGTACGATCTTGCTGGCGCTCACGGCTGCACGAGATTTCGGGGATGGGGTGGTTTCGGGTTCATGCGTGGTCCAGCGCTCGCTGGTGTAGCTTTTTCCCGTGACGGGGCTGGTGTACTCGGTCTTTACCCACTCGATTGAGACGGCGGCCTCGCCCACTTTGGCAGCAGGAATCGAAACGTCAGTCCCATCCTTGAGTGCGGCGCGAATCAGCTTCCAGGTGCTATTGGTAAGGAACAGGGAATAGCCGTCCTCGACCAGCAGCATCTGGTTCTCTTTCTGCTCCGGAACGAAGGCTAGAAAGTTACCAGTCTTGCGCGAGCCAGTGCTGTTCGGCGGAGAGATTGCCGCGGGCTGCTTCTGTCCTGAGACCCAGACCAGGGACGCATTGGCACGACTGTCCACGTTGGTCAGCAAGGCCAATGGCTGGTCGGGAGGAGCCTCCTCGAGAGCCTTCTGAAGGCGCTCGTGCGCAGAAGGCAGAAGCGACAGAAAGATTCGCTTCTCTTCCTCGTAATAGCTGGCCCGGATGGAGACCTTGGGGATCTTTAGTAAGACACTATTCTGCACGTCTTTTCGCGAGACGACAGGACGCCGTTTGACCTCTGACCATGGCGGACATGGGTAGTAGCGATACTTCATTCCTAGCAAGTTTGTCACCCGCGTCAGACCCAGAGCTAAAGCGACGGTGGCTTCATCGCCTTTGAGAAAGATGGCTGCGAGCAAAGGCCCGGGGGTCTCAACTCTTGGCAAATCCTGCGGGTCGATGTAACCGATACCGAGCAAATCCTTTTCTTTCATGAATCCGCGTTCGCCGAAAAAGGTCACGCTACCCACGTCTACTAATCTCCCCTGCTCCGCAAAATGGTAGATTCCTTCAAGAAGGTCAAGAATATCGTGGGGGTAGTCCTCTGGTTTTTGCCCCGAGTCTCGACGCAGGCTGAAGATCAGCTCTTTCTGCTTGAGCGTCCACAAGCCCTCGGTTACATAGGACCAGCAAGCGATCGTCTCGTTGTGATAGTGGATGTCGTGAAGAAAAATGCGTACCTTCAGCTTGCCCGGGATCACTTCCATTGTGTAGGGAAAAGCGCTCGTCGGCGACCCGGCTTGCGCTTCGTACGCCGATCTTGCTGCTTGGGTGCTAGTTCCCAAGACAGCAATAGCGAGCAGGAGCAGGGTGTCACGTACAGTTCCACGTGAGTCCACTGCGCACCTCCAGGTTTTTCCAGTGTTGATATCAGAAGGAAGGCGTCAGGGATGCTAACACCCAACTTGGGCAGCCATCAAGAGTGAGTCGAAAGCGGCGAAAGCGAGTGGGTCGAAAGCGCGATTTCATCGAAACGGTTCGGTTTTTGACCCAACCAAGGCCAATAACGTTAAACCCCGGTCCGCAGTGCCTGAGGGTCCGGCTCAGCCGCAGGCGCATGCACCACCTGGAATTGGGTCCAGTCCACCACCGCGTCTTGAAGCAAGCGCCGCGCGTGCGGTCCTGACCAGCCCATCGGCAGTTCTGGGATTGGCTTCCGGATGAGTGTTGATGGTTCGCGAAACCCGACTTGCGGTACACAACTTGGCAGAGGAGGCCAAGCTTCGAGCAAAACGCCAGATCCCGCCTGCTGGCCACGGCTAATGCTGACGGCTAAAGCTGATCCTGTGCTAAAGCTGATCGTGTTGGTAGCTGATCGTTGACTGCCCTTTTTGTCCGTGCTAACGTCATCTTCCAAAACTGGCGTCTTGTTCAGCATTTCACATGTTCAACAGCTTATAAGGTTGAGACCTTCATTCCTCGGGACAGGGAGCCTGGGAGAAACGGGCAGAGGAGGACACAGGAGATGCCGGCAATTCGTCTTGAGCGTACGCACCATTTCGTCTGCACATTCTCGCAACTCGCCACACAATGTGCAGCAGGGATCATACTGCTGTTCCTTTCTTGCGCTGCATCAGCGCAAACCACTGGCAGTATAGTCGGGAAAGTGACCGAT
This sequence comes from Terriglobales bacterium, assembly GCA_035631655.1. Classification (GTDB taxonomy): domain Bacteria; phylum Acidobacteriota; class Terriglobia; order Terriglobales; family Acidobacteriaceae; genus Gp1-AA122. The sequence goes on along the minus strand of DASQIH010000076.1, from coordinate 1,476 downwards.
CCCAGTGGCGCGGTCGTGCCTGGGGGCATCGTCAAGGCTACGAATCAGGCAACCAGTTTTTCGCGTGAGGCGATCACGAGCGTTTCCGGCGAATATGTGATTTCCTTGCTACCCGTGGGCCGTTACACGATCACTGCTCAGAAACAAGGATTCGAGCCATACAGGTTCTCCGACGTCGTCGTCAACGTAAACGAAAACATCCGCGTTGATGTACCCCTCAGCTTGGGAAAAGTGGCGGAATCCGTTTCCGTCACTGTAGGTGTGGCGGAAGTGGAAACGCGAAGCGCCACTCTGGGAAAGGTAATCGACGAGACGAAGATTGAGGATCTACCGCTGAACGGTCGCAACTTCCTTAATCTTGCGGTGCTGCAGCCAGGCGTGGTGCCAGCTATGTCACTGGGATCAAACAATACGCCGGAGTTTCCGGGCGGCGAGAAATCAGATTTTCAGGTCAACGGATTGCGTCTCCAGTCCAACAATTTCCTTCTGGATGGAGCAGACAACAACGAGCCCTTTCTGGGAACTGCTATGGCTACTCCCTCGCCCGATGCGCTCGAAGAATTCAAGATCCTGACCAACAACTACGGCGCGGAGTTCGGCGGCGGAGGCGGCTCGATTGTCAATATCATCACCAAGGGCGGGACCAACCAGTTCCACGGCAGTCTTTACGAGTTTTTCCGCAATGACGTTCTCGACGCCGAGAACTTCTTCGCCATTAAGAAGGACAAGCTGCGGCGCAACCAGTTTGGGGGCACCTTCGGGGGCCCGGTTATCAGGGACAGGACGTTTTTCTTTTTCAACTATGAAGGATTCCGACTGCGACAGGGTCAAACCCAAATTGCCACCGTGCCTTCGGACCCACAGCGGGCAGGCAACTTTGGTGCCGCCGGGACGGTTACCAAGATTGACCCGACTGCGGCAGCGCTCTTGCCGCTGGTTCCGAGGGCGAACGTCGGCACCAACGAGTTCGTCTCTTCTCCGGCGCAGGTGCAGAATACGGACCAGGTCAACGCCCGCATTGACCACAAGATTACGGACAAGAATTACCTCAGCGTCCGCTATTTCCTGATCGACGGCACCAACGACAGGAACTTCACCAACACCCTCTTCGGTGTACCCATCAATCTCCCCAACTTCCCGTTGAAGGACAACTACCGCATCCAGAACTTGGCGGTAACCGATACTCATTTCTTCACCAGTACGTTTTCCAACGAATTGCGTTTCGGGTTCAATCGCGGCCGCTTCGACAGTGCGATTTCCACTGATGTGCGCGATCCAGCATCCTTCGGCTTCAACCTGCCCAGTACTAAGGCCGTGCACAACATGCCACTGATCGCACTCGCCGGCTACACTGCATTTGGCACCTTCAACGACTCGCCTTCTTACCGTCGTGAAAACACGTACCAGATTCAGGACAATGTCACCTGGATGCATGGCCGTAACTCTTTCCGGTATGGCATGCAAATCCTAAAAAAC
>DASQIH010000075.1:0-15792 GCA_035631655.1 Terriglobales bacterium | reverse complement strand
GAACTGGCCAATGGACTGTTTCAGTCCTCCGAAGGTCAAATTGTTACTGAAGAACTGGTACTGGCTGTAGTTCTGTTGCAACTGTTGACCGACGAACCCAGCGAACTGGTTCGGAGTCATCTGCTGGAGCATGCTCGGATCAAAAGTCAGGCCCAGCCCGCCCTGTGACGTAGGCGCGAACAGCCACAACGTCTTCACCGTCAGGTTCTGCAATTGCATGCCGTCGTAGTGGGCGGGAACGTTGCCCATGATAGTGTGGGCCTCGAAGCGATAGTCGCCGCCCCACTCCAGGCGGTCACGAAGAGACTTCCTCTCCGTTTCGAGGACGCGGTCATTCAGGTCGCGGACGCTGGTTTGCAGGTCGGTGGTGGAGACGGCCTCCTCTTTCTTTCCGGCCGGCTGCGCGGCAGTTGGTTGGGCGGTCTTTTGCTGCGCATCGAGGCGCTGTTCGAGCGCGTTGACGGTTTTCTTGAGTTGATCGATCTCCTGCCTTAGCTGTGCGGCATCGTCCGTCGCCGGTGGCGCCGACTGTGCCCACAGCCCCGCGGTCAGCAGGAACATCAATACGGCCAATAGGAGCTTTCGCATAAAAGAGTTCCTCTCGACTATGAAATCGCGGCCTGCACGGTGGAGCTGCGGGGCCGGGCCGCCCCGGCATTCCCATCTGCACACCGCCGGAGCAGGGCACTTGTATCGTGGCAGTCGTCAGGGCTTCTTTGCGGTGATCCAGGTCACACGACGTTGTAATTAGTTAAGCAACTTCGCAAGTTCTAAATCACGCAATCATGTGCCGTAGGTCACAGCCTGATACGCTGGGATCGTTCTATGCTGACCACAGTTGCGAAACATCGAAACTAAGGTAGCGGAGGTCATTGTCATGGCAAGGTTCCACAAAGCGCTGTTGATCTTTTCGGCCCTCATCATCGTCGGCGGGCTGTTTTCCGTTGCGCGTGCCGCTCAGAAGGGGAGCGAGAACAAAGGACGTTACTATTTCCGCCAGACCTGCAAGGAATGCCACACCAAGGGCGCGGCGGGAGGGGAAGTCACGCCCCTGAACAAAACCATGGCGCAGTGGCGCGCCTACTTTGCCAAGGGTACCCACAACCACGGGAAAGAGCCTCTGAGCAAGTATCTGCCCGCGGACCAACTGCTGGATGCCTCGACTTTCCTGGTCCAGCACGCAGCCGATTCGCCCCAGCCGGAAACCTGCGGCAAGTAAGCAGGACACGGGTCGTCGAAATTGGTGTCTTGTCTCGGCAGCAGAAGAGGGCTGAACGAGGAAGGTGAGCCCACAAGTTTCACCTTCTCACACGTGGGCCTGCGGAAGCGAGGTGCTTATGGATCGGCGGAAGTTTCTGAAGTTTTCGGCGGGAGGCGCCGCAGGCGCGGCGATTGGAGCCTCGCTGGCTTATGTGAAGCCGTTCAGCCACTCGCAACAAAAGGAGGCAAAGCGAGTCGAGATACCCACCACGTGCGAGATGTGCGTGAACAAGTGTTCGCTGATTGCAGTGGTGGAAAACGGAGTCATCCATAAACTTAATCCCAATCCTGAAAACCCGAAGTCCAGGGGCATGCTCTGCGCCCGGGGGAACGCCGGATTGCAGCAGGTGTACGATTCGGCACGTCTCAAGCGTCCGCTAATCCGGGCCGGGAACCGCGGAGAGGGGAACTGGCGCCCGGCTTCATGGGACGAGGCTTTCGACTTTACTGCCAAGAAGCTTTCGGAAACCAAGGACAAATATGGCCCACAAGGCACACTATGGTCTTCGACCGAGAGCTTCCAGGAGGTCTTCTTCCGGAACCTAGGAGCGGCCTTTGGATCTCCCAACCAGGTTCGGCATCCCTCGCTCTGCCTCGCCTCGGTGAATCTGGCGTATTCGCTCACCTTCGGGACGGTCCCATCGTTCGATTTACTGAACTCGAAATACATCATCATGTCAGGCGCGAACCGACTGGAATCGTTCATCACGCCAGACACGATGGACCTGATCGAATCGGCCGAATACCGCAAGGCCAAACTCATTTATCTGGACCCGCGTTTTACTGTAACCGCCTCCAAGGCCGACGAGTGGTATCCCATTCGGCCTGGAACCGATCTCGCCTTCATGCTGGCCATGCTGAACGTAATCGTGAGCGAGAACCGTTACGACAAGGAGTTTGTAGCCAACTACACGGTCGGCTTCGACAAACTGGTCGAACACCTGAAACCTTTCACTCCCGACTGGGCGGAGAAGGAAACCGAGATTCCAGCGAAGGACATTACGCGCATCGCGCGCGAGTTTTCCGACGCGGCGCCGCGCGCCGTGTACTACGCCGGGCGCCGTTCCTCCTGGTACCGAGAAGACTTTCATATGCGGCGTGCGCAAGCCATTCTCAATGCGATTGTGGGCAGCTGGGATCGCGAGGGTGGCATGGTGCCGAACGGAAAGATCGCGCTGGGCGAATATCTGTTTCTTCCCTGGGACGATCCCACGGCGCCCCGCGTCGACGAGATGGACAAGAATTTCCCCCTCGCAGCCAAGGGCGACGGCGCGTATCTCAAGTTGCGAGAGAACGTGATTGCCGGCACACCGTACCCGGTAAAGGCGTGGATGGTGCACAAGCAGGACCCGCTCAACGCTTTGCCCAACCAGGGGCGCACGCTTGAGATGCTGCAACAGATGGACTTCGTTGGAGTGATTGACATCCAGATGAGCGACACGGCCTGGTACGCCGACGTTGTTTTCCCCGAGTCGACCTATCTGGAACGCACCGATCCGGTTGAAGTGCTGTCGGGAATTACGCCGGTCGTTGTGTACCGTCAGCAGGTAGTCAAACCCGCCCACGACACCAAGACCACCCTCGAGATCGCGCAAGGTCTGGCGAAACGGCTTGGGCTGTCCCAGTACTTCGACTACACACTGGATCAGTGGATCGCGGCCCAGGTCAAGGAATTACCTCTCGAGGCGCCGCTCGAGTATCTGAAGAAGCACGGCGTTTATGTGCCGCGGGATTTCCCGAAGTACGGCTCCACGCTCAACGCGGAGCATCGTTTCGTGACCAAGTCGGGCAAGATCGAGCTTTTTTCGGAGCGGTTGCAGGAAGCGAACTACGACCCGCTGCCCGTCTACCAAGCTCCAGCCCAGCCGCCGCTGGGCAAGTTCCGAATCCTTACCGGCCGCCGCGCATACTTTACGCATGCCAACAGCACCAACAATGCCTGGCTGAACCAGTTTGCCCCGGCGAACAGCCTATGGCTGAATCAATCCGCAGCTGACAACCTGGGGATTGCGGATGGGGATCGCGTCGAAGTGGCGAGCACGGTGGGCGCGGTCCGGCTCAAGGCGAAAGTGACGCAGGAAATCCGTCCCGACTGCGTGTTCATGCTGCATGGCTACGGCAAGAAATCCAAGTGGCAGCGCCTGGTTGCGGGAGCCGGCGGCTGCGATACCGAACTGCTGGAAACCGCGTGGGACAAGGTTTCCGGTAACGCATCCCTGCACGAGACGTTCGTCTCGGTGAGAAAGGTCTAAGCCATGGCAGCCCGCCCAAAACGTTACGCGATGGTGGTGGACTCGAAGAAGTGCATCAACTGCAAAGCCTGTGTGGTGGCGTGCCGCGCGGAGAATTCCGTTCCGCTCGCTTACAGCCGCAACTGGTTGAACGAGGAAAACCGCGGGGTCTGGCCCAAGCTGATGGCTGCGTCTCACCCCGAACAGTGTCATCAGTGCGATCATCCGGCGTGCGTGCGGGTGTGCCCGACCGGCGCTTCCCACCATCGGCCGGACGGCATTGTGGTCGTCAACGAAGCAGACTGCGTCGGTTGCCGGTACTGCATGATCGCCTGTCCCTACAACGCGCGCTTCTTCCGCGAGGACAAGGGGGTAGTCGAGAAATGCGATTTCTGTGTGAAGCGTCTCGATCGCGGACAACTTCCCGCATGCGTTGAGACCTGTCCCAGTAAAGTCCGGGTTTTCGGCGACCTGAACGACCCCGAGAGCAAGCTGGCCGAACTGCTCAACAACCGCGAGTATCGCGTGAAGAAACCGGAAGCCGGCACCGGCCCGCAAATCTATTACCTGATCTGAGGAGAGGTGAAGATGAAAACGATTGAATGGGGATTCTTGATCGTGAATTACCTCTTCCTGGGAGGGCTGTCCGCGGGCTTGTTCTTCGTTTCGGCCCTGGCCACCTTCCTCTACAAGATCGACGAGCCGTCGCCCTATACCCGCATCGCCCGCCTAGGCGCTTTGCTGGCGCCTTGGCCGGTGATGATCGGCTGCCTGTTGCTGATCTTCGATCTGGGCCGCTGGTACCGGTTCTACAAATTGTTCTTGCACCTGCGGGTGGTCAGTCCGATGTCCATCGGTTCCTGGCTACTGATACTGTTTACCCTGATATCGCTCGTGAACTGCTACGCCTGGTTGACGGAGAGTCAGCGGAGTGCCTTGTTTGTGAAGGTTCCCCGGGGCTTGGCATTCTTCTCCAAATTCAATTACGACATTGACCACTGGCGGCGATGGCTGGCGTTGGCCGGTCTGCCTATCAGCGTGGGAGTCGGTATTTACACCGGCGTGTTGTTGGGAGCGGTTCAGTCGCGCCCATTCTGGAACACAAATCTGGTAGCGCAGTTATTCCTGTTTTCGGCTCTCTCCACTGGGTGTGCGGCACTCATTCTCGGACTATCGGGCTGGGAAAAGTCGGCCCAGGAATTGAGATTGCTGTACGGTCTCGACATCTGTTTCATGGTCCTGGAATTTTTCATCGTACTGCCTTACCTGATTCACGGAGAGCTTTCCGTCCAGGCGGTCCAGGATTCCCTGAGACTCGTTCTGGGCGGGCCGTTCACCATCTTGTTCTGGGTGTTGTTCCTGGGGCTTGGCCTGCTTACACCTCTGGTGATTGAACTCCGCGAACTGGTTCCGGTGATCGTCTCGAATCGTGAATTCCATTACAACCGGCTTCTTGCGGCCAGTACCGCGCTGCTTATTTTGGGCGGCGGTTTCCTGTTGCGCTACATTTTCGTTTTCGCAGGACAGATGAGCGCGATGCAGTAGACCGAGCCGCAATACTTGAATACGAGGTGTCTATGAACGGGAACGGCACAAAACAGAAACTGGAAGAAGAACTCTACGAGCGGCAAGTCGGCATTTGTAAAGCGTTCGCGAACCCTACACGGCTGAGGATCCTCGATCTGGTCGCCCAGCACGACTATCCCGCCTCGGAACTGCTGATACATCTCTCGATCTCCAAGGCCAACTTGTCACAGCATCTGGCGATTCTCAAAGCCGCCGGTGTAGTCGCCACGCATCGCAATGGAACACGGGTCCATTGCCATCTCGCGATCCCCGAGGTCAAGAAAGCCTGTGCCCTGATTCGTAACGTGCTTCGCGCGCAGATACGAAACGGCCGGCGGCTGGTGTAGCAGTCGCCGCGTCGAAACGTTCCTCGGCAATCAAGAAACGAAGAGCCTTCGTTGGCACGACAGTTTTTGGCGAACATTTCCAATGCCCGCAGTAGCTCTTCACGGTTGATTTCTGCGAATGCAGTTTGTTGATATCGTCGACATCGAATTTGTTTCGCCTTTTTGTTCTAAGGACCTTCAGCACCTGTTGAACTACGTCCGCCTCCAGAGGTCGTACGTCGTCCGGTACGAGCGTACCGGAGAGCTGGGCGGACCTGCCGTGAGAGCAGACCGCGCGACAAGGTCTGTTGATCAGGCCCCCGCATCCTGAACCTGCTTTTCATAGCCAGTAATCATGGCACGCAGAAGGCTCGATGGTGTTGTCCCGGTAGTCGCCAGATACAGGTGTCCGATGAGGAAGGCGAGAAACAGGTAAGCGCCCAACGTGTGGGCTGGCGCAAGCATCCAGAACCCCCCGACTTTATCGAAGAGTTGTGGCCAGCGGTCGGCCCCCCACAACAGGAGGCCGGTAAGGATCTGAAAGGGCAGCAAAATGTTGAGGAGCACGAGATAGGTGATCTTCTGAAGTGGGTTCAGCTGGCATCGAGGATCTGCATCCAGAGGATGTTTTTCGCCCTTAAAGATGCCGTAAAGATAGAAGCGCGCTTGGCGAATGGCAGCCTCTGTGAAATCGTCCATTCGAGGAAGGAAGTGGTGATACTTCTCCGCAGTTACGTGGTAGAAGATGCCGAGAAAGGCGTTCAGGATCAGTGCAAGCCCGATCCAGGAATGGCACCAAATTGCATTGGCCATGGAGCCAAGAAGGGGCAAGCGATCGGGGTAATGAATGGCGAACCCAGTGAGAATCAGCAGAAGGATGGCGCCTGCTTGGAGCCAGTGCCAGATCCTTTCGTGGAGCGAATACGAAGGTGAAGGAGAATTCATAATCGACCCCCCAACAGGCGCAGAGCGCCGTGCAATAAACTAAACAGAATCACGCCGGCGACGGAGAGCCATCCCACCCACTCCACCCAGGGAACCCTGCTGTAGCCAATGATGTAGAACGAACTCAGCAGGAGCCGGTTGTCAAAGGTCGGTTCCTTCCCCTCATAGTTCACGACACTCACGTTTTTGCCGCGAAAGATAACGGGTACCCCCTCGGGAAGAGAAGAATCCAAATCCACCGGCCGGTAAAGAATGCTCTGTTTGGCGTGACATGCTCTGCACTCCCGGATAGCCTGCCCTTTTCCAACAATGCTGTGGCTCATGGCCCACGGCACCACTTCAATTCGCAACTCGGGTTCGGCGATGTCGGCGTACTTCTGCAGCAGCCCCTTGACCAAGGCGATCTTCTCGGGCGTGTCGTAGACGGCTTGGGGAATATCGATGATGCCTTCTTGGTCGCCAAAAGCCTTCACGATCTCGGGACGGTAGGTCCACTCGCCTTCGGCAGGTCGCCCAGCGAAGAACGCCATCTGAACCTGCCAGGTGAAGACGGGGCGCCCTTTGGTTTTGTCGAACCAATACACACCCGTGATCAGGTTCGTCGGCCGTACCTGCAGGTTGCCATTCTTGTCTGGGGTCGGGATGTAGGCAGGCAGGTAACCTGTTACCTCGGACTCGGGGTCCACAATGCTTCCGTCAATGCCGCGATAAGTGATGCGGCTGGTGCCTGTGTCCATGAGAAAGCCCCAGTCGTCACTCCGGTAAGCCCAGAAGTGGACGGCCGGAAGATGACAGGTCTGGCAGGCCAGCGCCTTGAAATGCCTGCTTTTATATGGGAGAAAGGCGTGGCTTTTCTCAGCATCATGACAATCTCCGCAAGCCCGCATGGTGTTATGACGCGTAAGATTGACCGTCTCGGGTGGGATGTTGCCACGGGCAAAATTGTGGTCGGGCCGTTTGAGATATACCGCGATGTCTTCGCCGAGGGGTTTGTAGCGAAGGTTCTTCTTCGCATCATCGTGGAGCATCCGGCCAGGATTATTTAGTGAGAAATGGCAGTCGATGCAGATGATTCCCTGGGCGGCATGGATATCCCATGGATAATTCATCTTCTCTTTGCCCACGATATTAGGCGAGACGGTATCGCTGATTTTTGCCCCGTTGTAAATCCATCCGGACTTTTCAGTGCCACGCATGATGTCGGCGTGCTGAATGGGTTGAATGGTCGTGGTGTTCCTGGCCGTAAAGCCATGGCACAGGCTGCAGTTCTCCAAAGTGGGATCGGAGAGATCGAGGACTTCCGGTTTCACCGTACCATCTGCATTAAATGAGCGGCGGTCATACTTGAATGTCCCGTTTTCTTGCCGGGCTACAATTCCTGTATTGGCGAGCGTCGCATCATTGGCCCAGCGAAAATTCCCCGTGGCCATCTCCTTTTTCCGTGCACCGCGGCTGGCCTTGGGCACATGGCACATGAAGCAGTCCGCCTCGGCAGTGCCACTCTTTTCCCAGTCCCAAGCCACCACTTGACCCTTGTCCCGGTCGCGAATCGTGTAGCTTGGATCCAGTGAGCCGTTTGCTCTCGCCTCTGGGGTGAGAAACCGGCGACCTCTCAGATCGTATTCCGAGATTCCTCCGCCCGTGTGGCAGCCGCCGCATTTGGTCAGCCACTCGGGCTGACTCATGTCAGCGTCGAATGGGTCCGTAACCCCTGGGTGAGTGAGTTGCCGGTTCGGAATGATGGAGAACTTTCCAAACATGCCGGGTGAGAGGTTGAAAGACGCAATGTCATGGGATGCAAGCAGATCCCGGTCGATCTCGTTCTTGCCTTGCTGGAAGTGGAAACTATTGATGATGAAGTCGTAGTCGTGGCAATTCCCTCCGCAGGTCTGCCGGGTGCTGATCGGTTTTCCCGTTTTCAGTACACTCTGTCCCGCCTCGTCCTTAAACACGATAGCGGGGTGCGTGAGCTTGGGGATTCGGGCGGGAGAGAGGCTTGCTGTCGTGGCGCTCGGCAGAGACATCTGTCCGAGTGCGGCAACCACGAGGAGTTCGACACCCAAAATCGCGTGGCATAAGCGCACCCACATGCCACGCCGTCCAAGGCAGACAAAGATGCTCTGTTGAACCACGCTTGCTCTCCTTGAGGCTGTCGCGGCCATTGCTAGTTTTTCGCTGCCGCTTGCAAGGCCCGGAGGAAGTTCTCAAAAAGAGCACTATAGGAATCCGCGCCGGGAATGTTCTCGATCGAGGATGCTACCTCGATCACCCTGACGCCGGATTGTTCCCGAAAAGCCTTCCCATATTCGGGGGGTGTGTTCGGATCCACAATTATAATTTGGGCTTTCATCTCCTTCACGCGATCGACCAGGTGCTCGGGTGTCGGTAACGATCCCAGGTCCCCTTTGCACACCACGAAAGTGGGACCGCCGAGTTTGGAGAAATTCTGCCATCCACACTGGGCACTGAAGATTCGCAAGTTACGTAGCGGCTTTAACTCCTCCTTCCAGCGTGCGATGTCTTTCTCAAGCGTCGCCTTGAATGCATTAGCATTGGCTAGGAAGTATCCACGCTTCTCGGGTCGAAGCCCGCCCAGACCCTCGGCCACATTGCGGGCAATGATGGACCCGTTCTTAGGATTGAGCCAGAAGAACGGGTCGCCCGACATGGATTTGGGATCCGAATTCCCGAAGCAGGAGGAGGTGGGAATGTTCGCGCGCACCGCGTCTTTGGAAACATCGATCCATTTCGCCCCCCTCGCCCCTCCTTTTGAGATAGCGGGATTGTCCAGGCTGCGGGTGATTGCTGCCGATTCGTTGAGGAAGCCGGTCCACACAACCGCGCTTGCCTTCGCCAGGCGACCCTTCACCGCGGGTTCTACCATGAGGTCTTCCCTGAGGATGCACCCCCTGAAAAGACTGAAGGTATCGACTTCGTTTCCACCCACGGCTATGACGATGGCTTGGACGTCGGGTTCCGCTACTGCCACGGACAGTCGTGCCCGGTCTGGCGACGTTGCCGCACACGCGATGCCCGAAGCTGCGGCAAGCGCTACAACCAAGAAAAGCAGCCGTCGTGGTTTCCCATGATTCATAGTCCATCTCCTGATGCCCGTGTTGGGCTTGCCGAAGGCATTCGCCGATGCCTGCTCCCCGATCGCAGAACACGATATTGTATGCTATCTCATTCTATATGTTAATTACATCTAGAGGTATTTTCAATCTTTCGAAAATTGGAAAGCTGTGACTGAGATCACAACGGGGGGTGATCCATGAGTCCACGCTCGCCCCTCGGAATCCTGCACCCGGGGGTGTCTGTGGTGGATATTGTGATGGCAGTTAGGTGGACGATCCGGAGTGCTCCGCTGGCCGGATCGGTTCGGGCTTACCGAACCCGCGGCTCTCGTTTACTTCGGCTACGAACACCTGACTTCTGGGTCCGGGCTGCTCTCAAGAAATGGTTCATGGAATTCGACATATGAGATAGCACAGCCACCCATTCGCGCAGGTGTTCTTCACCTTCGGCCGTCAATTTGTAAACTCGCCTAGCCGGACCGGTGTTGCCCGTGTCCCAGCGCGAAGTTACATTGCCATTCTGCTCGAGCGTCCGCAGGGTGCGATAGAGAGCGGCTGCCTCAACCTGTGCATCGGTCAAAGCGTATTGAGGGAGTGCGTTGGCCAACTCGTAGCCATGTGCTTCGCCCTTCCGACTCAACAAGAGGAGGATTGCAGGCTCTACAAATCGATACAGATGTCCCATGCCGCATGTGCAGGCGAATTTGCCTTGATGCCGGGGACACGGTTGGCGACGCATGTTTTCTGGTTCTGTCCTGACGCACTACAAACGCTTTCCAGACTACTAGTATATGCCAATTTTGCTATATATGTAATTGCCATATAGCGATTCGGCTCTCCTCCGGTCGCGAGCCCTTTTCCTCGAACCGCAGGCTCAAGGATGAACCGGCGCAAGCGGGCAAGTTTCTCAAGAAATACCAGCGAGCTGAGGTGGAGCAGAACCTGCTTGATCTGTTCCTGGCCCAGAGAAACCCGCAGGCAGCTTTGGGGCGGGCTGAGTCCCAATCTCCACACTCGACACTTTCGCTGTTTCGGCAGCTAGTTTGGAAACCGAGTCGAGCAGGAGCATTGGATCACTAGCCGTCCGTGTGGATCTTGCGGGCGGCGAAATGATGAAATTGGTGCCCGCCGGTTTCACAATCCGGTACACGCGCCAGGGTTACTTCTGTTTCGGCCACCCAGCCAGTTCCCTGTCTCCCTGATTCCTCATCGAAGGGCGGATCATGCTGGGCGTCAACCTACTGATTCTGATCAGAGCCACTATTCTCCGCGCTCCCGGCTGCTTTGAAATCGAAATGCAAATCATCATAGTTCGAGACCGGCGTAGTCAGGTAGCTTGAGCGATCCGGATCGTAATCATCGTACAGGTAATAACGCGGATAGTAGCTGTACGTCGGCCACGGGGAATACCAATAAGGGTCGTACCACCAAGGGTTCCAACCGAATGTCCAGCCTGGCGCCCAGTACGCGCCCCAGAATGGCCATCCCCAACCCCAGCCTCCCCAACCCCAGCCCCAGTTCGAGTACCATCCTAGGCCCCAACCCCAGCCGAAACCAGAACCCCAGCCAAAGCCTGGCCCAAAGCCTCTCCAACCACCCCAGCGGTAGCCTGTACGGAAGGGCCCAAAGGCGTTCCCGTGCCACCCCCAACCGCCAAAAAATCTTGAACTCGAGCCGCCAAGGAAACCGAAGCGCGAGCTACCTAATAAGGATGTCGTCGATCCGAATCGCCGGTTCCCGAAGAAAGATCCAGACGGGGAGCGGCTGAAACGCGATCCAGCGAAAAGCGAATTGCCGAAAAAGGAACGGCCGGAGCGCGCGCCGACAAAGCCAGTCCCTGCCCGCATTGGCTCCGATCGTGCAGTTCGACCTGTCCCGGCCGCACCTGCGAAACGCGATGTGCTCCCTGGCGAAGCGTTTCTTGACGGGCCAAAAGAGTGCCACGCTCCGTCGGGTCTTCCTGAGTTACGGCCAGCGAAGCTCGAACTCGCCCAGCCGCCCGAATTGCGTCCTCCGCCGAAACGCGCGGAGGTAACGGAGTTGCCGAACGAATGCCACTGGCCATCTCTCATCGCGGAATGAAAATTCGCCGAATGGTTCCCGAACGACGAACGATTTCCGAACGCGCCGAAGTTTCGGTTGCCTCCAAATCCGCTGTTGCGCCCGGTCATGCTCCGCGACGCACCAAACCCGCCGTAGGAGCGACCTCCCATTCCGTAAGAGCCCGCACCTGGCCCACCGCGAAAACCCCCGCTATGGAAGCCGCCACTACCACGGAATCCTCCACCTCCGCCATGAAAACCGCCACCGCCATGACCCCCGCCGCGCTGAGCGAAGGCCGGATCTGGCGCGAGAGCAAAACTCGTGAAAGCAGCGATTGCGATGAGGGTTTTAATAAGAGCACCGAATCTCCTCATAATCTGTACCCCCCTTCCCGCGTGGCAGTGCACTCTTGATCGAGGAAGAATTGCGCCGGGCCCAAGCACCTTTCTCGTCAGATTCCCGCTCTATGCAGGGGGTTGCGCGCATATAGGTCGCATCACGCTGCGTTTTGGCATTTCCCAGGAACGTCTTCCACCAGCGTTTTCACGTCGGGCCCTCACCACGGGCCTCGATTTGAGGTGCTACGTCCTGTCTGCGCCCTGCCTCGGTTCCGACAGAACCCCAATAGAAATATGCAAGCCGAATGCCAACCGTTGGAGCGTCATCACTTATCTGCTAACTGCAATGTTCCTAATATGTCCGACTGCACAGCAACGTCTCGGATGAGCCTCGGCTCAAAAGCATCCGGTGGCCCAGTTCCACCAGAGTGGTGCTTTTCGGCCAGTGAGCGGGGTTTTGCAACCAGGCTTCCGTCGAATCAACCTCGCCTAGACTCTTGCATTCTCCGCATTAGACCGGCTCACCTCGCGTCGCGCATTAGAGCCATGAATGGAACACGTCGTGCAACTCCTATTCGCGTGCGCGGTTCAATATGTATAGTGATGCCTGATTGGAGGAAGATTGAAAGCGTCACAGTTCGTTCATAGACCAAGCCGTTTGGACGCCGCGTTGCTAGGCTGGTTTTTGATCTTGCTGCTGGGTGGCGGCACAGGCCTGTTGGCTGGCGCCCAGAGCAGGATCATGAGTCCCTATCCGGATGAGAGTGACGGCATCAGTGCAGGCGGAAAGTGGGTGGAGTTTCACTCCGAAGAAAAGATGACCGGTGCCAAGAAAGTTCGCTTTGAGCTTCGGTCGGACAACTACCTGAGCGAGGATCGGGATTACAAGCCACGAATCGAACTCATCTGCACGGATCGCAAGTACACCAACGCCGAGTTCGATCCTGGTATGCGTCTGGGCCCGCCCAATCGTCCCGGCTTTTGGGGACAGCCGCAGATGGAGGTCATGGTACGTGTCGACGATACGCATAGCTACCACGGGTGGAACTGGATTCACGGCCAGTTTCTCTCGATGGACAAAGGCACCATTCGCGGACTGATCGGCGCTCACATCTTCAAGGTGGAAATCCACGGCCGAAACGGCCCCGAAATCGCGGAATTCTCCCCCGCGGGCCTGGATCTCGCGCGGGTGAAGCAGGCTTGCGATCTGACCCCGAAAAAACCTAGCAAGAACTGATACAGCCTAGCGTCTTAGCCTGGCAAATCGGCCGGAAGTCCGCATCCTTTCGTTCCTTAACCTGCGCACATAAACGCGGTATACGTTAGCCATGAAAGAGCAAGGCAGAGGTGTGGCTGTAGTCATTCTGGTGGTAGTCGCAGTGTCTTTCACCGCGTGCAATCGTATCCGGGGAACGTCTGCCCAAGTGGCGACCGGTGCTGCAACGCAACCCGCACCGCAGAAGTCGCAACCATCCCCAGCCGCCCAAGCGGCGCCGGCGATACCGAGTTCTCCCCGGGCATTATCTGCTTCGCCTCCCCTGCCAGTTGCCGCGCCGAAGTCCGACTCGCCTCCTCCGAAGGTGGTAGTTTCCGACCGTAACCAGAGTCTTATAGTCGCGCAGCAAACGTTCCGCTTGCTGACTCACGTGCAAAGCATTGAAGGGACAACCGAGGAGACGGTGGAATGGTGGGAGTTGCGCAATCCGAAACAGCATGTAGTTTATCGCGAGTCATACCCGGTGGCTTTTGAGAATGGCATGTTTCAAAGCACCGTTGGAATCAGCGCCAGCTCGTTCACCACCAAGCAGGGCAGCGGCATATTGGTTCACGGAATGGAATTGCCCTCGGCTCCGGACAGCGGAGGCTGGGTGCAGGTATTCGGGTTCAAGTACGGTCGCGACAAATATGCCACGGATGAAAGCCTCTTCGGCCCTTTTGGCCCGCCCATATTGATTGATGGGGAGTTTCTCGATATCGGCACGGATTTGTTTCGACCTACTCCAACTTCTCTTGGGGGAACAACGACTACCGTGATGAATGATGTCCTGAAGTTCCGAGTGTGGACGGGAAACTTCAACATTGTTTATCCGGTACTGATCAATTGGATTACCGGCAAGCTGCAACCGGCCTGGCGCTGCATTGAGACGACCTCGAGGGGACAGGTCGAACGCTGCTCGTATCCGATCACAGTTGAAGCACACCGCGATAATCAACTCACGTTTGTGCGTCTTTTTCCCGAAGCCGATGATGGTTTCACGCCTAAACACGTAATCGTGCAGCCGCAGAGCAAGATCGAGTACCTCGAAGCCCGGACACCAGTCACCTGGAATGAGGATGCCAAAGCGATCTCTTTCAGCATAAACGGAGACGTGTGGATAAAGGTCCGTATCGATGGCCTGGAGGGCTGGATCCACAGCCAAGAGGACTTTGATGCTGTCGGCCTGCCGCAGTCGGGCTAGACTCGGTCACCTCGCGGGATTGTGCCCGCCGATCTGCGCCCTGCGCTCGGCCTTCCTTCGGAACTCAGCAGGGCGGCATCCATAGCCGAGTCCCATTCTCTATCTTCTAGCCGCCTCAACCACTCTTGTGGCACTGATAGCAGTTGGTGCTGTTGTACACGTAGCCAGTCACGCCTTGGTGATTCGAATCGGTCTGCGTCTTCGCGTGGCAATTCGTACACTGAAACACCGAGAAGTCATTCGCATTCTGATGGCAGGTAGTGCACACACCATTAGCGTTGCCGTGGGTCACCGGAAAGAAAGTGTGGTACTGAGTCGGCAAGGTAGCCGGTATCCACGCGGTCGTCGTATGACACGTGTTACAGGTCGTCGGCCATCCCGCCGCGGTGTGGTTCGGGTTGTTGGTGCCGTTGTAATCGGTCATGTGGCACCCGGAACAAATGGTCGGTAGCGTCGTGTAGTTGTTGTTGACGTGGCACATGGCGCAGGTCACGGCCGAAGTTGCGTGATAGCCGGTCAGCGGGAATGGGGTGTTGTTGTGGTTGAAGGTGGCGTCGGTCCAAACCGTCGTGTCATGGCATAAGTCGCACGTCTGGGGAAACCCTGCCGACGCGTGGTTTGGATTATTGGTTCCGTTGTAGTCATTAAGGTGGCAGGTACTGCAGGCCGTGCTGGTCAGTTTGTAGTTATTGTTGACGTGGCACTGACTGCACTGCGTGCTGGTCAGGTGGAATCCAGTCAGGGGCCAGCCGGTGGTGGAATGATCGAACTTGCCGTCAGTCCACAGCGCGGTGTCGTGGCATAGGTCGCAAGAGGTTGGGAAACCGGCTGCCACATGGTTCACTGGACTCGTCGCGGTGGTGTAATCGTTCATGTGACACGAGGAGCAAACCGTGTTCGCGCTGGTCAGGTTGTAGTTGTTGTTGACGTGGCATTGCGCGCACTGGGTGCTCGTCAGGTGGAACCCGGTCAGCGGCCAGCCGGTGGTGGAGTGATCGAACTTGCCGTCGGTCCACAGCACCGTGTCATGACAGTTCTGGCAGGTAGTTGGGAAGCCCGACTGGATATGGTTAATGGGAGTGGTGGCCGTGTTGTAGTCGTTCAGGTGGCAGGAGACGCAGGTCGTGCTGGTGATGTTGTAGTTGTTGTTGATGTGGCACTGGCTGCACTGCGTAGTGGCGTGCGCGCCAGTCAAGGGGAATCCCGACTGCGAGTGATCAAATGTCGCCGGCTGCCAGGCACTCGTGGTGTGGCAGGTCTGGCAAGTTTGCGCAAAGCCCTGCTGCACGTGGTTGGGATTGGTCGAGCCCTGGAAATCTTTCAGGTGGCACGATACGCACGCCGTGTTCGTCAAATTGTAGTTCCCGTTGATGTGGCACTGGCTGCACTGCACCGTGGCGTGGGCGCCAGTCAGCGGGAATCCAGTCGTGGAGTGATCAAAGGTTGCTCCCGCCCAGGAGACCGTGTTGTGGCACTGCTGGCAGGTCTGCGAGAAGTTTCCGCTCACGTGATTGGGATTGGTCGTGCCCTGGAAATCTTTCAGGTGGCAG
>DASQIH010000074.1:0-15285 GCA_035631655.1 Terriglobales bacterium | reverse complement strand
CAAGGAGAAAACACAACGCAGCCGGCGAAACGGCTGTGGAAAAGCCGCTCCGTGGAAAAGTCCCAAACCAGACTTTTCCACCGAGCTTGCAAATCGCGCAAAGAGCGCGCGATTCGCACTTTCCCACAGCCCCGACGACGGCGGGTCTTCGGTTACATTTCCAATGTCTCGACGATCGACCCCGAGGTTACATTTTTAAATGGCTTGACACGTGCGGAGCACGGTCACGGATTTTGCGTGGGTGGGTCAGGGATTTTTCAGGAGATTCGGGTCGCGGATTTTGCTTGCATTCTGAATGGAAAAGGCGCGCAGAGCGTCCTTTTCGGCGACAGTGATAGACAAAGAAAGGCGAGCAGTGAGGCGGCCTCGGCGTTAACAGACAGTGGCGCTCGCGAATCGTCTCCGTTCTTAACAAGTCATTAGTGGTGCGAACGATATCCCTGAAATGCTCGTCAGACAGCCATTTGGAACAAAAGGCCCGCGTTGGAGCTATGGTTCCGGGGGAGGGCTCTACAAGCGCGGGCCCGTGGGCCGTCCTGGAACGGCACCACGCTTCAAATGGCATATTTGGATGTTTGTCATTCTACCGCAGCTCAAGGTGGACAGAGCGTAAGAATCTCCTTTGTTTTCAGCCACAGCCTGGCCGTTACGTCCTCCGGCCAGGCGAGCGACAGGTTAGATTGGCGGCCCCACGAGGAAGGCGAAAAGCTCGCCAGTCCTCGCATCTTTGATCTGCATGTAGAACTCGAATAGCCTGAAAGTGCTGTGCAGATTGGCACACGAAGGCCATTTACCTGCACCTCGAACGAATCTACGTTGGCGATGAGCAGTTCTTGGGGGACTGCAGTTCGACGGGCGTCCCAGCAGCAAGCCCTCCCACCTGAGGAGCGTTTTTCATGGTGGGCCGGGCCTGGGTTTGCGTGCTGCTGATAGCCACCCTGACCGGCTGCGCGCCGCGTTCCCGACTTAAGCCTTTCCGGCCGAACGTTAATATCCCGCTAGAATGCGCTACCAGCATTCGTCTCGTCGACTGTGACCTGTCTTTTAACCCGCCGCACTGCCGTACCGCTGCCGTTACCTACCGCAAGGGCTGCGAGCAACTCGTGGTGGTCGGCCAATGAGATTCTTGGCGGGCTTTTTTGCCGGGTTGGTATGGTCGAACTGGATCGAGTATGCATATCATCGCTGGGCGATGCACTGGCCTAGCGTGTACCAGCCTGCTGCCATGCGCCACGCGCTGCATCATTCTGCGCCTTCCAATCCTCAGCACATCACCATGGCATTCGGATTCTGGACTGCCATCTTTATCGCCAATGTTCTGCTCTTTGCTGTTCCCGACCAGTTACTCCACTTGCGGATACTGACAGGGCTGGCGGCTGCGTTCCTGACCTATATTGTGGTGGGGATAGAGGTCCATCTGCGCATTCACGACGGAAGATGGGTACCGGATGCCTGGAGGGCGCACCATTTGTCGCACCATGTCAGGCCGCAAAAGAACTTCAACATTTTCCTGCCTATGTTCGACTGGCTTCTGGGGTCCAAAAGCAGGAGTTCTCGCACAGGAAACCTGCATCCAAAACTGGCCTCTTCCAAGCCTCTTTCACGAGGAGCTGAAAAGACCGGGGGTTAGCGGTCTTGGTGGGAAGAGGTTTTGCGTGCTGCAGGCGATGATGCGGCTTTGGCGAATTCTTTGGGGAAATACTGCTCCAGAACTTTTCGCGCCTTCGGCGCGATCATGTGCTGTAGAAAGAACTCCTTGATTCGCTTCTTGTCTTCTGGCGTGAGTTGCTGTTCGCGGTTAATTTCGCCAAAGCGAAACCGGATATCGATCAGCAACTCGGTCATCTCGTAGCGGTAGGACAACTGTGACCTCCTGGGTGGGCTGGAGTGATCCGCAAGCGTTCTACGGACCATTCTGGTAGGAGATGTCAAGTTAGGTCTCGAATTCTGCCGGTTCAGGTCGCGGATTTTTGCGTTGGGTTTGAAGGGAAAAGGCGCGCGGGACCGCGTCTTTTCCCGGAACTGTACCTCTGGCCGAAGTCGAGACGTACGCATCGGAGTAGAATCCGATATTCCCTGGTATTTTTCCCAGGAGGTCGCTCATGGAAACCCCCAAAGCGCCGGACACCGCTCGTGCGGAAATGACCCTCATCGGCAAGTCGGTGGTGATCAGGGGGGAAATCTCGTGCGGCGAAGACCTTTATATAGATGGCCAGGTGGAAGGCACCATCGACCCCAGGGGAAACCGTCTGACGATCGGGCCGAACGGGCGCGTTAAAGCCAACATCAATGCCTGCGCCGTGGTCGTGCAAGGCACGCTGGAAGGCAATATTCAAGCGAGCGACCGGGTCGACCTAAAGCAGTCGGCGGTTGTCATGGGCGATATCGCGGCCCAGCGCATCTCTATTGAGGAAGGCGCGCATTTCAAGGGAAGGGTCAACATCCAGAAAGAAGAGCCCAAAGAGGAAGCGTCGGGTGTGACTGCTCCTTCCTCGAAAATGATGCGCTAGAAATTGTCGGTCGCTGGCCGCGCTCTCCCGACGACCGAGTCCAGAAGAACGGCGCAATATTGCTTCGCATTTTCCTCGGTGAGGGAAACCTCGTCCGCGAGCCACGGTTTCAAACATCCGATCGCCTGGTTAAGGGCACCGCTGTTCTCCGGCGCTGGCCCGGCCAGGGCGCGAGCACCCACCTCCTCAAAACGCGGTTCGCTTTCCGACCGCCGGAGTGTGGCAAGCATCCGCTCGGTGTTGTTATAGATAACTGCGAGAAAGGACAACCCAACGCCTGCGAAGAGAGCTGCCGCGAAGCTTTGCCGCCACCATCCGAACGCCCCCGCCCCCATCAGTATGGCCAGGGGCGGAATCAGGTCGTCAGCCTGCCGATGCTTGGCCTTCTTCGGCAAGCTCGCGACCTTGACCATCAAGGAACGGGTCTGCTGCCACATCTTAGCCGCTGACGATTTCATCCACTGCCACAGCTGGTTAGCGCGATGCATTGTTTACACCTCTCCACCTATCCGCTCGAAAGGGCCTGTCGAGAGGCCGCTACGAGCGGACTTTAGCCGAACCCGGAGAGCGGGTCACATTACGAATGGCCCTCCATGGGCTGTGATTTGGACCAAGGGTGCGCCCAGTTACCGGGAATGAATATACTTGTGTCGCGGAATTGCCGATGAGACTGCGAACCCATATCTCGGCAGCGCCAGGCCGGAGCGAACCCCTTGCACGCTGGCAGAGACCGCATGAATATGAAACCCACAGGGTTCCCAAGGGCACGATGATTCTGGATGCCAAATACTGCGAATGGTGCGGGTGCAACTTTCTTCGCGAGGCGAAATCCCAAAACAGATACTGCTCCCAGTGTTTACTGACGATTCCTTCGCCGAAGGTCCAAGGGAGCCAGAAACTAGTGTCTCAACTCATCCACTGATGCACGCGGGGTGCATCATCATCCGTGTGAGGGGTGTCGCTCAATATCGGACTCCTATGAGCGAGCGCACGTGTCCCATCGCGGTTTTTTCAATATCAGCTGCTCCAGGGCGGCGTGTGATTCGCGTACTCCTGGCCGTCTTTCGTGACCCTCATCGCAGTGCCTTGAAGAGGAGAGTCGACCAGGGGTTCCAGTTCGAGCACATCATCCGTGTCATCCGCGAGTAACGGAATGACGACGCGAATCATGGTGATTTCCTTGCGCACACGCTGAACGTCGAGCTCCTTTTGACGCAAGACCTCGTACACACTCTTCATAACTGCCTCAAGCCTGAAAACAGGCTCACCATTCATGACGGTCTGCCGCAACGTCCTAGGCCGCGGCCACGAAACGCTTCACCGTCTCTTCCCACTGTCCATCCGGGGCATCTTCGCCCGTGATTTTCTCGGGCCACGTAAGCGAGAGATAGACGGGAGGACCGACGAGGAAGGCGAAACGCTGTCCGGGACTTGCAGCTTTGATCTGCTCGCAAAACTCGAGCGCCTCTCCCAGCGGGTGCCTGCGCACGTCGAGCAATATCAAGTCGTAGACATTGGGCTGCCACAGAAATCGCGCGCCCGAGATGTCCTCGGCGGCGTGGACTTCTATGCCGTGCTCCCGCAGAACGCTAGCCCGCACGTCGCGCGTAGGTTGGTTACGGTCGATCAGAAGAACTCTCTTGCCTTCAAGAAAAGGCGCGCCACGAAGCGGCAGTGGGCGATACATAGCACACTTCCTTATGAAAAGCGCAGGCGTGCTCCGGGAGGGGCGATTCGGGCGGATTGTCCTCCCGAAGGGGACGGGAGTCAACACAAATATAAAAAGCCCCGATGGCCAATCGGGGTTTTCGCAGGATTACTTTTTCATCTCGTCCTTTTTCCGGGTCTCTTGGTCACTGCTTGTCGTAGACTCCAGGTTCTTTGACATGTCAGACCGGGGTTGTGGATTTGGCGTCGCTACCGCGAACGAGGCGTTTCTCATTCGTCGGTGAGTTTTTTCCAGTCCCTCGGAATCGGGCTTTCGGGATGCTTCCTCAGAGTTGTCCAGCTGGAGTTGCGCGAAATATTCCGACTCACTGGATGCTGCTGGCAACGTTGGAAAACACCGTATTGGAGTGCGAACCGACGAGGCGAATTGTGCCGACGACAGCAATGAGAATGACCGCTACCATCACGGCGTACTCGGCAATATCCTGACCTTCATCGTTAAACAACAGGCTGCGAAGCAAGGAAGACATGGGGGAGAGCTCCTCGAGAATTTTTGTGACGAAAGGAATGTCTCACAGAAGGTGAGTACCCTCAAAGAACGGGAGGCCATGTCCCTTGGTAACGTGCTCGCAAGAGGGCCACGATCCGCTAGAACCGCAGCGGAAGCTGCGGTGTCGAGTTCCAATACAGGCGGCTTAGTGCGGCGGAAAAATGAAAGCCCGGGTGCCACAATGAGGAGCGACGGAGTGCCGAGGGCGGGTGCGCTGCAGGTATTCGACCTACCTGCCATTCCCTGCGTGGTTACCCGGGACGGCCGAGAGCATTACACCCGCGGGGACCGGCCGTCAATGGATTTGATGGTGAGTGATTTTTCTTGGGGTATGAGGGTACACTATGCTTTCCTTTATTTCTTCGAGAAGCGCAGCCGTCGATTTAAACTCTCCGTGTACATCGAAAGAATTGATGATTGCCAGTCTCAACTGGTCGACAATCTTGGTGTTTTCGATTTTGTACATCTGCAAGTAGAATTCATACATCCGCCAGTGAAAAGCAGCATCCGATTTTTCCTTTGCCCTGACTCGATTTTGGAAACTTCTCAGGGCCGCATCCCGGCTGCCGCCGAGCCACATCCACTTGAACCCGGCGTTCCTGAATTGAAGCACAGCCGAAAACTGCCGACGGGTTGTCCGGGGCAAAGCCCCAGGTAACCACGGCATTCTTTTTCTCACCTAGAATCTCAGCGATGAACTGCGCAACGTTACTCTTGAAACGAGCGAAGGTCTGCGGTCTTCGAGGTCGTAATGCACGAACCCAAACTCACTGGCGAATTTGTTGCCGTATGTCGTCTTACCTGCTCCTGGGATGCCGGTTATGAGCAGGAGATCAGGAAAATCCCTTTAGTTCCTCTTTCAGGTCTTCTTTTGTCATATAAATAAATTAGGACGCCCTCTGAAGGACAGGGTGGCGGTCCGATCTTATTGTGAGTTAATTATCCGTGAAAGAACCTTGTTGTCAAATCATCCCGAAATGGTGCAGGGGCTGACCCAATAAAAGCACAAAATAGGTGTATGGCAGTAGGGATTTTGGGTCTTGTTCGGGATTTGGAAAAGGATACCCGGAATGGGTGGTCCCGATGGGGCGGCAGTGGCATGGATGATGCCATGGATATATGTAAGGAGGCGCGGAAGCGCCGGGGGCGGTTTTGTTGGTATTTGGATTGAAAACGTTGCACGCAAAAAGGTGCAACTAACTGCGGTGCCGATCCGGTATTGGTCAAACCCTAAAACGGCAGCTTCAGGAGGTCGAGCCGCTCTCGGTCGGACAGATCAGGCACTTCAGCGTTTGACCAAGACTTTTCCACTCAGCTCCGCGCTTATACCCCACTGCGGCAAGAACGAGGCCGAGCACGGATGAAGCGGATGTGTTAGCCCTCCCCCAGAGTCAACCCATGCGATACAGCAGGCTCGGCCGGAGTTGCGCAGCATCATTATCCGGGCTGTTTTGACAGTCAAGTTAAATCCGTACAAATTTCTGACCGGATGGCTCCAGTTTGCTGCAAAACACAGCAAAGGGGTTGTCACTAAGAACCTAGCAGTCTGGCGGACACGGGGGGCGGGGTGCCCTTTGATTTTCAGTCGCTCTTTAATGTACCGGTTAATTCCTGATGCTTGAACGAGTGCAACAGAGAATTTCATTTCATTCCGGTCTATCCGGTGTCCAGATGTAATTGGCATGCTTGGGCAATGGGGGTCTAATGGTGGTTTGTTCTCCCTAGGCGTTATTAAGGAATCGCACCTTCAACCTACTTCTTGTTGTTCAACGACACGATTCCACAGTAGCGATCAGCTAACGCTAAGCCCCGTAGTAGCCGACGGCCACGCTGACGTGCCGTTCCACGTACGCCCATTGCCTGCTTGTGGGCAGCCTGCGCAGAGTCACAATTTCCTCTCCAGATCTCAGGCAAAGTGATTTCGGAAATCAGTTTCTTGCCTACCATAGACTTGCAATGCTTAAGAATGCCAACTGTGCTCGGTTAAGTACTTTGTTTTCTGTTTTTCGGCGGATTCGACTCGCACACGCTTCCGCCAGTTATCTTCAATGGCGTCCTCGACCTCACTTTCGCAATTCGTTGCGACGCCGCCGATTAAGCAATTCAATAGACGCGAGTTGTTCTTCCTGCCGTATTTGCTCGGTAAGGATCTGACCGTCCCTTTTGTAGATTCGGTAGGCCCGTGAGTAGTTCTTGGAGCTGATGACTTTGTAGAACCGGCCATCGATGAATTCGATCGCACAGTTATTCTCGATAGCGATGCCGATGCCTCCGGTTTTGCGGATCATGTCTCGGAAGTGCTTCCTCCGAGGGACTCCTCGGGTCCTGCTGTTGTAGTGGGGGCAATGGATCCCCTTGATCAGTCCAAGGCCTCTCACCTTGATGTACTTCCATTTTTTTGAATTGGAAAAAGACATCGAATCAGAATGTCCGGAATCAAACCAACAGATCGAACCTGCACTGATGCCGGAGAGCACAGTCCCGTTCTCGTAGGCCATCTGGAGCAGTTTATCGACGCCCAGGCGCCGCCAAACCCGCATCATTTGCAGGGTGTCTCCGCCGCCAACATAGATAATGTCTGCCCGTAGGATCTTTCTCTCGATCTTCTCTCTTGAAGGCCGCTCGTTGATGAGGAAGAGCACGTCCGTTTTGCACTTCAGGAATCCGCCAAAATATTCCTGGACGTGCTTCCAATATCTTTCAGAATCCGAACTCGCGGTTGGGATAAAAAGGAGCTTCGGATGTTTCTTCTTCGCGAGACGAATGATTTCTCGATCAATCGGCGCGGTTCCTCTTGTCCGTATCTCCCCGCCGCCGATCGCCACAATCACTTTTGGCATATATCCATCTTAATTACAAGATTCGAAGCAATCATTCAGACCGTTGACGCCAAGGGGTTGAAGGACCCCGTAAGAGGTGACCTCAGAAGTTTGGGGCGATAACTGGCGATCACAGACATGATCATCAGTTACCTAGCGCAGAAGACCGCCCTCGACGAGGAAATGCGGCGCGTTCTGTAACTTTGATCCGATCAGCCATGGCATGCAATCAGGCTTGAACCCGGCACTGATCATCCGCGGCGACGTCACCGTACAGTGGCTCGTCACGGCGATCAAAAGGTCACCCGCTTGGCGACAAGGTCAGAACGCCATCATTGCGATGTGGGACGAGAACGACTACAGCGCGGCGCCGAACATCGATCAGGTAATGCTGATTGTGGATACCAACTATGGAGTGCATGGGGCACAAAGTGCGCAACGCTATACTCACTTCTTTTTGCTGAAGTCGCTGGAAGCGGGTTCGGGTTGCCCTGCCTGAATCATGCCTGCGACAACAACATCCAGGTTATGGCCGATCTTTTTGGCGCTCGAGAGTAGATCAGCCAACAGCTTTTTCTGATCGATCTAATAGGCCCTGAGAGTGCGCTTCTCAGGGCCGTATTTGCGCGACTCTCTCGCGTCTTGTCGCTCGCTTATCTTTTGTGCTCTTCCCAGCGGCCATTCCCGCGTTCGTTGCCCCAATCGCCTTTACCCCAGCCACGGAACTGGGAACCGTCGACCGTGCTACCTTCGCGATATTCGAACACCCGCTCACGCCCGTTCGGACCGCGGGTAAAGATGCGAAGTGTCTTGACATGTCCTGGGTCGGGGTCCACGCCAAACGTGCTGTTGCCCATGCGGAAGGCGCGGTCCTGGCGGGCCAGTTCTTTCAGACGATTGGTGACGTCCACGTGTCGGCGTGTCGTGCCGTATTGAGCGCTGAGGATGACGTACTCGCCCGAGTCGCGGTTGTAGCCGCCGCCGTAGCCACCACCATTACCGCCGCCTTCCCAGTTGCCACTCCAGCCACCCTGGCCCCAATCACGTCTGCCCCAACCGCGGAACTGGGAGCCGTCAACGGTGCTGCCTTCGCGATACTCAAACATTTGTTCACCGCCATTCGGGCCGCGGGCATAGATGCGAAGCGTCTTCACTTGTCCTGGATCAGGATCGACGCCAAACGTGCTGTTGCCCATGCGAAACCGCCGATCCTGGCTGGCAAGTTCCTTCAAACGTTCGGTGACATCCACGTGTCGCCGCCCCGTGCCATATTGCGCGCTCAGGATGACGTACTGACCGGAGTCGCGGGGGGAATATTGGGCTGCTAGCGTTCCTGGCAGAAATGCCATCGTCATGAACCAAGCGACCACGAGCCGGATCTGAAACATGGGGACCTCCTAGTCCGATGAAATCAATGTGCTGGGAAGGCGCAACGCCAGCCCGCCCCTCACCACAAATATCCTGCTACCAAGTATTCAGGACCTTAGCGAAACAGCGGTTTTCCGATATGTCCAATGATAGCGACCAGGGTGGAGAGATCAACTACTATGTTGCCCCGCAGTACCAACAGGTAACTGATAATGTCACCTGCCATTCCCCCCTTGCTGCACAAGGGATTAGGTACCGCGACCAAGGAACTTTTATGCGTCTTGTGAAAGCCGGCGCGATCTATTTCGGCCTGGTGTTCGGAGCGGGGTTCGTGCTGGGAACCATTCGCGTGCTGTGGGTTGTTCCGCATTTCGGGATGAGAACGGCTGAACTGATGGAGACGCCCATCATGCTGGTGTTCTCGATCGTGGCTGCCCGGTGGACAGTTCGCCGGATGGCTGTGCCGCCCGAAGCGTCTTTGCGACTCGCTATGGGCGGGGTCGCGCTCGCCTTTTTATTGCTTGCGGAATTTTCCTTCGTGCTATGGGTGCGGGGCGTATCCATCCGCGAGTACGTTGCCACGCGAGACCCTGTGTCGGGAACGGTGTACTACATCATGCTGGCGGTGTTCGCGGTAATACCAGTTGCCGTGGCACGAAGATGAACGCGATGACATAGATGACATTCCCACCCTTGCTGCGCACGGATGGTGCACCCGGCAGGATTTACAGGGTTGCCGAGATTCGTCTCTAAATCTTTGATTCCAGGTAACACCGAGGGAGGGCGTATCTGGACAGCCCGCGTTGACCTCATCACGCTGCGCGCTGCGAGCCGGCGTCAAACTGCGGTTCCTGCCATTGCTTTCGGGCCGTGTCTACGTCTTCCGAACCAGTCTGGTCCAGCAGGGCACGCGCGGGCGCAACTTGATCTTCGGAATGGCAATTCACCAGCACGATGGAGCGGCCCTGCTTGAGCAGGTGACGGTAAAAGATGACGTCGTCTTTAGGAATGCCTTCGTCCATGGTGTCCTCCGAGGCATGCCCAATGCTGGCTCCTGCCGTGGCGCCGCCTAACCCGATCGCAGCTGCGGCTCCCATGCCGGCGGCCGGGATCGGGCCTACGCCGGGAACGAACAGGCTGGCTATTGCGCTGCCCAACGACAAGCCGGCGCTAGCGCCCATCACACCACCCAGGTAGGCGCCCATGGCCTTGCCCATTCCTTCAGGCTCCGCATCCGTGGTTCGTAGGGATGCAATTTTCGTTTCGGACTGGTCGGCGGTTAAGAAGATGATGGATTGCTCTGGGATTCTGTTCTCCAGAAGCTTCCTGACCGCCTGCTCGGCGGCTGCCCGCGAACCAAAGATCCCGACTGCGGTATGCATGCGTCTCTCCTGAATGTGCCAAACATGAGATGCGCGGACGTCCGCAGAGGTGCCCTGACAGACAGAGACGCGGCATAAGGGCTTTCGCAAGTTGATCTGCACTGCCCTTTTTAGCTCACGGTCATTTATATTCCACCTATGGCAGAGATCATGTATGGCCAGCCGGTGGCCGAGGAAATCGAGAGCAAAGTTCAGGTTGAGGTCGATTCCCTGCGCAAGTCGCACAACCTGGTTCCCCGGCTGGACGTGATCCTGGTAGGCACGAGTCCAGCGTCCCAGCGATATGTGAAGAGGAAACTCGACACGTCCCAGCGGCTCGGCATGCGCGCCGAACTCCATTCCTTCAATGATGACGTCACCGCCCGCGAACTCCGGGACTACGTTTGCCGCCTCGGCAGCGACAAAAGCGTGCACGGCATCCTGGTGCAGCTGCCCCTGCCGCGCCACATCGAAGAACCCTCCGACGAGACTGCCCTGGATAAATTCGACATCTTCGATGCCATTGCGGCGGAGAAAGATGTGGACGGTGTGTCGCGCTACTGCATTGCCGGGCTATACCGCGCTCAGCAAAACCGCCTGCGCTTCCTGCCCGCCACCGCCGTCGCGATTCGCCGGATGCTGGCTTACTACCACATCGAAACCGAAGGGCGGAAGGCCGTCGTGGTCGGCCGGAACGACATCACCGCCAAACCCGTACACCACATGCTGGGCGGGCGCATGTGCAACGCCACCGCGATCTGGTGTCACCGCTACACTCGCAAGGAGGACCACGATGCGTTCATGCGCGAAGCCGACATCATTGTGACCTCCGTCGGCAGTGAGCGCTACCAGTTGACCGGCGACATCGTGAAGCGTGGCGCCGTCGTCATTGATGTGGGTACCAGGGTAGGAGCGGACGGGCGTTTGCACGGAGACGTTGACTTCGCCAGCGTTGAGCCCGTAGCTTCCCACATTACTCCAGTCCCAAAAGGCGTGGGCCCCGTGACCGTGGCTGCTTTGACAGAAAACGTCGTCAGGGCGGCGCAGTTCTCGGTGGGCATCCGAAAGCCGGGATACACTTTCTAGTCTGCACTTCAGGCAATTCCCATCTTCTTTTGCATAGCTTCCAGGGTGATGCCTTTAGTCTCCGGATAGACGAACAGGACCACGAAGAATTGCAGCACCATCATCAGCGAGAAGAAGACGAACGGGTAAGCGCCGGAAGAGGCGGCCATAAGGGGGAACGTTCCCGAGATCAGCGCGTTCATAAACCAATGCGAGAAACTTCCCAGGCTTTGTCCTTTGGCCCGCACACTATTAGGAAACACCTCGGCCAGATAAACCCAGATCACCGCCCCCTGGGAGAATGCGAAGAATGCGATGTAGCCGATCAGCAGCCAGACCAGAAAATTCTCGTGCCGGCCAGTAAAGAAGATCATCGAGACTCCCGCCAGACACGCCGCAGTGCCGACCGATCCCACAAGCAGCAAGGTCTTACGACCCAGACGGTCGATGACCGACATGGCAATGATCGTGAATAAGAGATTCGTCGCTCCCACAGCTACCGCTTGAAGATTACCCGACACTTTGCTGAAACCGGCGTGCGCAAAAATGTCGTTCAGGTAATACAGAATCGCATTGATGCCGGAGAGTTGATTAAACATGCCGATACTGACGGCCAGAAAAATTGGCAACCCATGTTTTTTGGAAAAGAGTTTTTCGGCAGTCTGCCGGCGCTCGAGTTCGATCGACTCAACAATTTCCTGCAATTCCTGCTGCGGATTCGTCTCTCCAGTCTGTTCCAGCACGGAGCGCGCTTCGTCCAACCGCCCTTTCTTGACCAGCCAGCGCGGGCTCCTTGGGATCGAAAATAACATTAGGAAGAACAATGCAGCCGGAATGGCTGCAACGCCAAGTTCCGTGCGCCATTCCCATGCTCCCAGATGGGCAAGGGTGATGCAGTAATTGGAAAAGTAAGCCAGCAGAATCCCGAAAACCACATTGAACTGAAAGAAGCCGACCAGCCGTCCCCGCAGTCTTGCCGGCGCGATCTCCGCGATGTACATCGGCCCCAGCACCGACGACCCGCCAATCCCCAATCCACCGATAAGCCTGAACACCACCAGCGAGTACCAATTCCATGCGAGGGCGCAGCCAGCCGCCGAAATTACGTACAGCACCGCCATCCCCCGCAAGCTGTCGCGCCGGCCATAGCGCTCGCCCGGAAATCCCGCCAGCATCGCACCCAGAATCGTGCCCCACAGAGCGCTGGCCACCGTCACGCCCAGCAGAGCGGGCGAGAGTTGGTAAGTCTGGGTAAGAGCCGCCGTGGTGCCAGAAATCACGGCGGTATCGAATCCAAACAAAAGACCGCCCAAAGCCGCCACCACTGTGCTCTTTACCAATGTCGCGCTCAGCTTCATTCCTGCTCCCCGACCTCGACGGGACGCTGCAGCGCGAGCCCTTCCTCCAGGGACCACTTCGGAATCGCGCCCGGCCGGCTGGCCACGATCGCCCCCACGCGGTTGGCGAAATCCGCAATTTCCATGGCCGGCCATCCCGCACCCAAGCCATGAACAAAGGCAGCAGCGAAAGCATCGCCCGCCCCCACCGTGTCGACCACTTTCACCGGATAGCCCTTGGCCGTCACATACTCGTCACCCATCAGCAACACGCAACCCTCCGCCCCGCAGGTGACACACACCGCCTCCCACCCAAAAGATCGGGAGTATGACCGACAAAATTCCTCGAGAGAGTCCCGTGGTTCACCCATCAACCGCCTGATTTCGGTCACCTCGTGTTCGTTGAGTTTGACTATAGTAGCTTGCGACATCAGGTCCCGCACCAGCGAGGCGTCATAACAATCAGCGCGGAGATTCACATCGTAAAATCTTCGTGCTCCAGGATTCGAGTCGAGAAGTCTGGTCGTCAATCGTCTTGCCTCAGGGCTAACTTGCAGCAAGGTCCCAAAATAGATCCAGTCCGGCGAGCGGAACGCAAGTTCACGCAATTCCGATTCGCTGAGGTCCAGAAAATCGTACGCGGCTGGCCGATGGACCACGAAGTGAGGCTGGCCAGACGTATCAAGGGTGACGGTCACGGTTCCAGTGGGGTGTTGCTCAAGGCAGCGCACGTAGCGCGTCGAGAGCCCCATTTTCGCCATGCGCTCCAAAACCCGTTCGCCGCGCTGGTCCCTCCCCAGCGCACTGATAAAGAGAACCTTATGGCCCAGAGCTGCCAGATGGGCCGCAAAATTAAACGGCGCTCCCCCCAAATGCTCTGCGCCGCCCACCACATCCCAGAGAACTTCTCCGATGCTGATTATATTCACTGAAACTGTCGGCTATGCCTGGACCAATGCCGCTCCCGTTGCAGAACTCTACGGGTTTTGTTCTGAAAATGGAACAAAAGACTAAAACCTGCCCCAACCCACGTTAATGATGGTAGGAAAGGCTAGATTCACTGGGAGCAGGCTCTTGGATATTCAGAGCATTCTGGCCGAACTAAGAAAAGAACAAAGGAATCTCCGTCGTGCCATTGCTGCGCTCGAAAAGCTTCAGCCGCAACAGAGAGCACGCCAGAAAATGCTCGCCCGACAGATCGAGGAACTTGCGGCGCGCTCGTTGTCGAAGAAGAGAAAGAAGAAGACGGCTCTGTCAACCTCGAACCAAGGCACACGAGCAGAGATCATCTTATTCCCCAAGCCAGCTCGCGCCGCACGTTCAAGAATGCCCCTAATGCTGGATTCTCGCCGGCAGCTGCCTTCAGATTAATGACCCGGATACGGACTAGGCAGCTTTCCTTTGTTGCTTTGCTTTCCACTTAGCCCAGCGTGCTTTCTGAGCTTGCGCTATTCTCCTGCGTGCTGCCGCAGAAAGTCTTCGTCGCGCGCGAGTAAGGTTGCGGCCCCGGCCGCCAAATAAACTTCCGACCGCTGCGATAGCTTCCTCAAGTTTCTTCAGTTGCCCTGCAATCTGATTTCGTTCCCTACGCAAGTCGCTGAGCGCGTTTGATAAGTTTGCCATGTGGGTCAGTTACCTCTCTAGATCTTCTGGAATGCCGCTTGCGAATTATAAGCGCCGCGTCATGAACGCGTTCTAATTTCTTAGATACAAATAGCCGGTGCGAGCATATCTACAACCTCTCGCAGTATCATCGTGCTGTCGGTGTAGTCTGGGGAACCCGGTTTTCTAACACCATGCGAATTGCGGCTAACAGTTCCTCGTTGTCCACCGGCTTCTGAAAGAAAGCTCTGGCTCCCGCCCGTAAGGCCCGCTCCTTGTTGGCTTGCGGATCACGGCAGGTCAGCACGATTACAGGGCTGTAGGCTAGATCCGCGGTTTTCTGAGCCTTTCCATCACCACAAATCCGTCGCCTGCGGGCAAGCCAGCAAGGTGAAGGGGTGGGGTGAAAGAAGTGTCCGACTGTGTGACTACGCCCCATAGCTAAAGCTAGGGGCTTCAAGGGCCACGCCCGCTATCGCAGGCGTTTCGGTCCTCAGGCGCAGTCCGCGCCTTAAAATCTCCAATGCCGAGGCATGGTCGCGGGTTGTGTTTAAGCCGCAAGCCAAGCAATGGTGCTTTCTGTCCCGGAGTTGCTTAGGCACAGGCGCACCACACCGGCATGGTTGCGAGGTCCCACGGGCATTCACTTTCACCAGCCAGCGCCCGGCGCTTTCAGCCTTGTACGCTAGCTTGGCGATGAAGCTTGACCACGCGGCATCATGCACTGACTGGGCCAGCATCCCCCCCGCCAAGCCTTGCACATTCAAATCCTCTACGGCGATGAAGCCGTAGTGGTTCACAAGTTCGCGAGACAATTTGTGCTGAAAATCGTTTCGCTGATGAAACACCCGCCGATGGAGTTGGGCCGCAGCCCGGCAGGCGCGTTTCCACCCGCCGCTGCGCTTCGTGCAGCGGGAAACATGCTTTTGCTTTCGGCGCAATTCCTTCTGGGCCGTACGAAACCATCGCGGGTTGTCTACGATTTCCCCGTCGCTAGTCACGGCA
>DASQIH010000073.1:0-8440 GCA_035631655.1 Terriglobales bacterium | reverse complement strand
GGCTGCGACAAGCACCGAGCGTGTGGGCGGTACTTCATTTCACGGTTAACTCGCTGCCTTTGCTTCCGCCTGAAAAGCAAAGGCGTAGTCGCGTGCAAACTGGTCGAACTTGATTGGCTGGCGCCCGGTGACCAGCTCGACGTCATTGGTCACCAGACTTGCTTTTCCCTCGCGATAGAGACGCTGCAGATCGAGCAGAGCATCGGCAGACCATTCCGGGGTGCCAGCGGACAGGATGGCTTTTTTGAATTCGGCCGGCGACAGGTCCACGTAGCGGATGTTGCGTCCCGCAACTCCAGACACCTTTTCCGCTACCTGCTCGTTGGTAAGAGCTTCCCCTCCAGTTAATGCGTAGGACTTGCCTTCGTGTCCGGTCGCGGCGAGAACTATCACTGCCACGGCCGCAATATCCCGTATATCAACTAGGCTGACCGCGCCGTTCCCCTGGCATCCGTAAAACGCATTCTGAGACCTGATGGTATCCGCATTGTAGTTGACCAGATTCTGCATGAAACCGTTCGGGCGTAGAAATGTATAGGGCAGGCCGGAAGCCTCAATGTTCTCTTCGGAATCGCGATGTCCACTGGGAAACATGGACTCGCGTCCACCTAAAGCCGAAAGCTTAACGACGTGCTTCTGCCCAGCCGCACGTACCTCTTTGATGAAGTTCGCTTCCATGGCCGGCAGATTCCAAACAGGCGGTCCGACTAGAAAAATCTTTTCCACCCCCTGCAAAGCTGGACGAATCGTCTCCGGCTTGGCGTAGTCCATGATCACGCCTTCCAATCCCGCAGGGGCTTGGGCTGCTATGTACGCTGACTGGAAGGTGGCGCGTATCTTCAGTCCCACGGCCAGCGCTTGCTTTACCACTTCACGACCGACGTTTCCGCTTGCTCCAGTGATCAGAATCATTGCAGTCTCCCCCCTTAATCAATGACAATACCGTACATTTAAGTAATGCGGCAGGTCGGTGACCTGTCACAAAAAATTCCTATTGGCGTCAGCGAGAGTCTTGGCTACTTGCGCCAGGGGTGCCGGTCCGGGGAAATTCCTTCCCGGAAATCGTGCGGCAGCAGTGGAATTTCAGTTCGCCGGACGCCACGCGAGAAACCGAGGACCACTCTGTTGAACTTCAAACGTTACACTGCTTGATTTAATCATCGAGCCGGATAAGGAGAAAAGCAACGCTCGAGCCTCACTTTTGAGTTTGCCTTTAGCTTAATGTCTGTCGGAAGAAGTCACCTGCACAGAATGGCAGAGAAGGGTGGGCGTGTTGTGCGGTTACGCTACCCCTGCCACACATGTTTACCGCAGGCGCACTGTACGGTATCCGTAGGCACCTTTTTTGTTAATTGCCGTTTGCAGATCGGGCAAGGCTTGGTCATGACGTATGTCATAATTTTGCATTCCCTTCAGGCTGAACCCGCCTGTCCAAGTACCATGCACGTCGCCTGCCACAAGCGTTGTCGCTTTCCCGGCCGTCTTGCTCAGGACCAGTGAAATGCCAGAGGAGGTCCCCCGCAGATCTTGCCTAAGCATAGGCCGCGTACGCCTTTGTCCGCACAATGCCCTACTCGTTCATTGAGTTGCCTGATGAGAGCCGAGCCATTGTAAGGCGGTTTGTGTCGTATTCGCCCTGAACCAGCTCTTTGGAAGCAACATGCCCGAGTGTTCTCCTTTCAGGGTGAGTACCCTTCAGTGCGTCCCAGAGATACAGCAGTTGCTGTAGCGCAGATTTTCTCGATCGCCTCCCGAAAGTTCCGCTCGCTCCGCCGGCTCAGGCCCTTACCCGGCACAAAACACAGGCTGCAATCTGATGGCACGGCTCGTGCTGCTCGGGCAATGAGTGAAGCCCGGGAGGAAGTCATGCTGGATCTCCGCATTGAGAAGATAGGTGAGCTGGCGATCGTTGAGTGCGAAGGCAGAATCGTGCGGAGCGAAGCCGCTTTCAAATTACGTGAAGCGGTCACATCGCTACGAGACGCGCGAATCGTCGTGCTTGATCTCTCGGAAGTAAGCGCGATAGAAGGTGGCGGTCTAGGCATGCTGCTGTTTCTGCAAAGATGGGCTTACGATCGTGACATTCAATTTAAGTTGTTCAACCCCACCAGATCTGTGCGCGACAGGTTGGAACGCGTCAGCTCGGTTCCGGAATTCGACATTGCTACGCTCCATGAAATGACGGCACTCCTGGCCAGTGCTGATAGCCACTACGGGTTGGCTGCCTGAAGCCATAGATTCGAATTTCGCTCAGAGTGCGGTTGAACACAGCGGTCGCATGCGAGCTGCAACCCCAGGGACGGATACCTTCATCGAACGGCACGAACGCACGAATAGAGAGGCAGGAGAAGCAATGTCACTGGGTTTTCTCGGGAGATGCGCCCTTACTGGCTTGGTTGCTCTTCTACCGGCGGGTGCGACCTTTTGTCAGTCCGCCTCTGCTGACGAGGCAATATCGGCCAACGACTTGGCACGCGCGGTGGTCGCCAACGAACTTAAGTCGCAAGATGCAAATCACAATCGTTGGATGTACCACCTGGAGAGAGAAGAGCAAGGCAACAAGAAGGTGAAGGAAGTTGTCCAAACCGGAGAGGGTTCGCTCGACCGACTAGTAGCGGTTGACGGACACGCACTGAACGCCAAAGAGCAACAGGACGAGAGGGAGAGGATTGAGAACCTAGTCAGAAATCCCGCAGAGCAACAAAGACTCGAACAAACGAAGAGAAAAGACGCGGAGCAATGCAAGGCATTCTTCAAGATGATTCCCGATGCTCTTACCTTTAGTTATGCAGGGCGGGACGGAGACCTGATCAAACTGAGTTACCGGCCGAACCCGAGTTTTCAGCCGCCTTCACGCGAGGCGCGGGTCCTCCATGCAATGGAAGGCGAGATGTGGGTGCATAAAGGGCAGCAAAGACTCGCGCGCATACGCGGCCAGCTCATTGCGGATGTGAAATTCGCAGGCGGGTTGCTGGGGCATCTGCAGAAGGGCGGTCATTTTAATATCGAGCAGACCGAGCTCCTGCCCACTCGATGGGAACTAACTGTCATGGAAGTTGATGTGAAAGGCAAAGCGCTTTTCTTCAAGACAATTGCTGTGCATGAAAAGGAGCATCGTAGCAATTTCCGGACGGTTCCCGACAATCTGACACTACCCGAAGCCGCAGACATGTTGACGAAACAGGTCATTGTTGCAGCGAATCGCTAGGTCGGAGGCCAGCGAAGTGCACAAGCCATGGGTGCTGACGTTCGTAGTAATCTTGACGAACGTTTTTGGAAACTTATTATTGAGCCGAGGCATGCACCAAGTGGGCGAAATCGTCTCTGTATCGCCGCTTGCTTACCTCCGAGTCTTTGTCAATCCCTCCGCGATAATCGGGGTATTTATCCTGATTTGCTGGATGATCGCGCAACTGGCGCTGCTTAGCCGAGCCGACCTCAGCTTCATCTTGCCGATCACCGCGAGCGCATACGTTCTGATCGCTGTGAGCGGACATTTTGTGCTACGCGAGCAGGTCTCGCGGATGCAGTGGGCAGGAATTGCAGCGATTTCCTTCGGTGCAGTGCTGGCAGGAGGGACACCGGCGCGCACCGACGATTCGCCGGAGCGCTCCTTGTGAAGTGGATCTTGGTGGGAATCATTTCGATCTGCACTGCCCTTGGCGACGTGCTGAACACAGCAGGTATGAAACGCCGGGTTGGAGCGGAGGAGCCATATCCCCGTTGCCTGGGGCAGCTGGCGGTGCGAATCTTTTATAATCCACTCGTCCTGGGTGGAGTAGGTGCGCTGGCCGTGTCTTTTTTTGCCTTCCTGTCGCTACTCTCAATTTCTAATGTGAGTTTCGCCGTACCAGCCACGGCAATCAGTTATGTGCTGGAAACAACGCTCGCAAAATATGTTTTGAAGGAGAGCGTGACCTGGCGCCGCTGGGCCGCAGCGAGCCTGGTGTCTTGCGGTGTAGTGCTGTTGTCGCGCTGATAACTCCGCAGCTTCCGCGGCAAGTGCTTTCACCCCGTCGGTGTTCGACAGAGTGGTCCGCGTTCTGCATCTCCATTCTGGCAGGTCAGCAGATACTCCCACACGGTTTACTGGAGATCGGCAATGCACAGTTGCTGAGGGACAGAGCACGAAAGAAGTCGCCGTTACGCTTGATCTCGGCGTGAAGACGGCGGATACACATCGCGCCAACCTCATGCGCAAGCTGGGCCTCCATTGTGTGGGCGAGCTGGTCCTCTACGCTGTGCGTAACAACATTATCCTAGCGACTCCTCTGCTAACTTCCACGGAGTCGTCTACGGTCTATCCGCTCGACGACACGACATCCCAGGCATCAACGTAACCGTTGACCTCAGCATCCACACTCGAGTTCGGACTCAGAAGGAGGATTGAACCGATGGCGGAGGTTTTCGTCGCCAATGTGGCGGACTCGCGATCGATTCTTCAGCTTCGGAAGGCTGTCAATTTGGCCCGTTCGCTCCCAGTGAATATCTGGTGGACCCAGAACCTCTGCCACGAACGGGTTACGCGAGCCGATAACGAGTTTCTTTCGAAGGCTAAGGATGGGGCCAAGGACGCTCAGGCATGGATATCGCAATTGACTGAGCTCTCCGAGGAATTGTGTTTTTCAGTGAGCATTGCCGATTCGGCCCAGTGCCCAAACTATGGCGGACGGCCCGGCGTGCCCTGCGTGCGAGACTTCAGACAATCCGGTTGCTTGCATCCGACGCGAGTACGATCTTCTAAAGCGTCGGGAGCGCGATTCACTAGCTATTCGCTGCCAAAAGTTCCCCAAGTTGTACGCGATCACGCTCAACCCCAACCGCACCTCATTCGAGCGAAAGCGATGACGGCTCAACCGCGTCATACCAAGCCCTGAAGGCGACCGTACGACCCTTATGAGCCGCGAGTGGATCACAACGCCGAACTGCAAGAAGAGTCGATCAGGTTGGCGCGACGGAAGCTACGCTACCGATATCCACAGGCGCTGAGCGGTTCATATGGGCATATACTCCGCGTGTACAAAGTTCCTCCCCCGGAGAGATGCCATGAAGAGTGCTCTCGAAGTTCTGCTCACGGCTTTTGTGTTAGCCACAATGTATGCTGCAATGCCCAGTCCGAGTTCGCCAACCGGTAATGCTGTCGCTCCTGCTAGGGCCGCAGACGTCGTGACAATCGCAGATGGCACTGACCCCATGCCGATCTGTCGCCGCTGTAAATAAATAAGCGGCGAGTGACATCGGCTTCGTAATAAGGATCTGCCTAGATGGAGGTTGCGCCCCCGTCGAAGAAGAGGTATGCTCTGCCGTCTACATTCGCGAGTGTGCGATGAATAGGCTGATGTATTTGAGCTGGTTTCTCGGTCCGGCGCTACAGACCACGCTTCTCGCTTTCATGGTCCGCCGTAAGTTGCGTGCCACCTTCCCTCGATTCTTCACCTATATTCTTTTCCAGGTAATCAAATCCGGCGTTCTATTTGTTGTCTACCGTTATTACCCCGACAGCTACTTCGACGCGTACTGGACTGGAAACGCGATAAGCATACTTTTGGCCGTCACTGTGATGGACGAAATCTGGCACAATCTCTTTCAGAGATATGAAGGAATTCAAGATCTGGGCTCAATTCTTTTTCGTTGGGCTTGCGTCCTGATGTTTCTCATTGCAATCGTGAGTGCTCTCCCTGGTCGGGAAAATAACGCGGACCGGGTCGTAGCCGCAGTGTTGACCTTTGATCGCAGCATGCGCCTAATGCAATGTGGGTTGTTCTTTCTGGTGCTGCTTCTTTGTCGGCTTCTCAAACATTTTTGGCGGCAGAACGTTTTCGGAATAGCACTGGGATTCGGCATTTTTGCAACTGTTGAGCTTGTTCTCGTCGGTATCCTCACGCGGTTCGGGACCGGCCCAATTGCCATAGTCAGCTTGATCAAGAGCGTGACGTACAATGCGGTAACCCTGCTCTGGATAAGCTACTTGCGCCAGCCGACTCCAGTGCCGCAACAGCTGGCTGCTGTTCAGGAACTTGATACTTGGAATCGTGAACTCCTAACAGAGCACGGTACCCTCACCGCAGATGATTCGTTTCTCACCATGGTGGAGCAAGCTGTAGAGAGGGTGTTGTCACGCAGCTCACCGTGGCCTAGACCACCTACCAAGGGATCACGCGTAGTGAGCCGTAGATCCAATCCAGAAGATCGTAACTGAATCGAATATAGTTTCAAGTCCCGGGTGGGAGTATGAAGCCTATCGCGGAAGGTGTAGGCACAGACGCGAACTGGCCTCCCGACAGAGGGGCACATGTCGCCTACAAAACCGAACACGGCGTCAAAACGGGGATTCTCAGAGAAATCCGTTGGGGACTTGTGTGGCGAGATTTCATTCTAGAAGATGACCGCGTAATTCCGGAGCACAGAATCATGGGATGCCCTAAACCGCCGACATGGCGAGACCCCAAGGAGGTTCCCGAGGACGAGCGGCGGGCCTGCGAAGAACAATTGGTTGCCATGTCTGAGGCTGGTCTGGATCCCCGTGATCGCGAATACACCTTCTGGGCTGCCCTGACGCAATATCTTGCGTACATTTATCTGAGATTTCACAAAACCGCTTTCACGCCGCCGGATACAGACCCGTAACTGTGAGAGGTAGTAGTCAGAGCGGCAAGACACGATCGAGAGGTGTGAATCGTGAGCGAGCGGAACGAATCAGGTAAAGGTTCTCATTTCTGGAACTGCCTATCGCAAGCCGGTCTAACAGAGGTAAATCCTGAGGATATCTCCTCGCGGATCCAAACGACTAGGCGCGCGGTCATTCAGCGACTGCATGAATTGCTGGAGGAGAGGAACCAACCGGTGGAATGTGAGTCCGCAGCATCGGTGCTCGGGACGTTAACGGAGCTTGGGCGGAGAGTACGGAAGGAGGAAGAACGACCGGGCAGTGGAATAAAGTCCTCCAGACCTAACAAACTGCCGGAAATTACAGGTTAATGAGAGGCTCTCCACCGAATACGATAAGCGCCGATCCCACACCGATCAGCCCTGTCATTCGCCAAAACTATATTGCGTGAAACAGTTTGACTCTTCAACAATCTAACAGGAACAATCGGTCGACATGTCCGA
This sequence comes from Terriglobales bacterium, assembly GCA_035631655.1. Classification (GTDB taxonomy): domain Bacteria; phylum Acidobacteriota; class Terriglobia; order Terriglobales; family Acidobacteriaceae; genus Gp1-AA122. Next base: position 1,330 of record DASQIH010000073.1, on the reverse strand, counting down.
GCTCCTGCTTGGTTTGTTTCGAGTGCTTTGGCTCTGCACGAGAGGTTACCAATCGCTCGTCCCAGAGAACCTCGCGCTGCGCCACAATTGGCAATGTTCAAGCGGCACGGCAAGCGTCCACGAATGGCTCCGACCGCGTGTTCTGGATTGTGCTGGCAAGGGTCTGGAAGACGATAGTTGGGGAACAGCCACGATACCCTGCCGCGCGGTCTTATATGGCCTCGTGATTTTCACCCGCAGATCATCCGATCCAGTCTTGGACCAATTCGTATTCGCCCACCTCCGCATATTCCAACGGTGGTTCATGATGCGCGTCACCTTCCCCGGCGTGCTGAACGAGGTATTGACGCCAAAGGGCGACGTCCGGGAGATCAGGGTTGCTCTTAGTTTGAATCACACGGAATTGGGGTGCGCTGTGATGTCTAGACGTTGGATCTGCGGCCTGTTTTCCTTCCTAAGAATGTACCGGCCCGACCGTGAGCACTGCAGCGCTCGCCGGTGTGGATTATCCCGCTCGGTCGCAGCCTAGGAACTTCCGGCGACTCGACGCTTGGTGGCCCATCGGAGCGGTGTTCCAACCCCGGATTCACGAGCCTGCTTCGGGTGCGCGATCGTTCTAGGCAAAGACAGCGGTTGGAGCATCGTAGGCAAGGTTTTGTGGTGGATATCGGACGCGCATTAGGCTTCAACGAGTCCCTGCATTTCAACATTCTCTCGTGCGAGGCGGCAGAAGCCCCGCTCCCCGAAGGACCTGCATTATCCTGTGACCGCCGTCACATACGAAAATCATCTACAGGTTCACATTTCTAGTGGTCATCCCACAGGTCGTGAGCCGATGGAATGGAAGCACCAACGCCGGCTCGTATTTACTGCTTCGGAAAAGTGGTCGGGATGGTTCTGCGAAAGATGCTGCTGGAACCGTGTTCTGCCTGCGCGATTAGACGAGCGATCCTCGGCAGCGTCAGAAGTTCAAGCTGCGTTTGACGTTCACGATTGCGAAGAGTTCGCCTCTCAGAACTGGCACCAGCCTGATCCCGTGTTCCAACGCTGACACAGTGCGGTGCGCCCGAGCGCACCTCCTCAAGGGTGCAGCGGAACGCTCACCGGATTGTTGATGTTGCCTGATTGCGACAAGTGGGCATGAGAGCCAATGCAGGAAGAAAGCCCCGCGTCTGGAGACACTTCGTGATGGAGTCCACTTGCTGTCTCGCAATAAGAGTGAATCTGCTAATCGTGGTGGACAATGCAACAGGGCCGTAGGTACGCAACGACACCGACCGTCACAATCGGATGGCGTGAACGTCACTGAGCTAGAGTACCCCACGAAATA
>DASQIH010000072.1:0-5062 GCA_035631655.1 Terriglobales bacterium | reverse complement strand
GCATCGAGATCACGGCTGCTCCGGGCGAGCGCGTCGAGAGTTCCTTCAAGTTCTGGAACGGCACCGATGGCGACTTGCCGAATCATGTGGAGGCAGTGGACCGTCGCGGAAGCGTTTTGTTGCAGCGTGGTACGTGCTGAGAACTGGCCGTCCGCCGTATTAGGATAGCTAGAGCATTTTGAATGGGAAGAGATACTTGCGATGAGCGGCCCTGTGCCAGCAGGCCCTGAGAGAGCAAAGATTTTTTCGGATTTGTCCCTGATCCTCACGGGAGCGGACCCGACAATGGTCCGCTTTTACGGCAATAAGGCAGGCGTCCTGGACCGGATGGATGACGGGGCAGTCATTCGAGCACACACGGATCAGTATGAGCTTTCGTATCCAGCCGTCTTGAATCTCGGACGGTTGTACGCGTCGGTGGACACCTCCGGCCAGCATCAACTCATCGACATGGCCGGGCACCAAATGCGCCGGGATAGCCCATTCTGCCGGTACACGCCGCAGCTTTTCGTTTTCCTGGCGAAATATTTTGATTTCAGTCGGGCACTCGAGACCGTGCTCGCACACCTGAAAATGGACGAATTGGGCTGGTATTCACTGATGGCAGTTTTGGATTTCATCGCACACGATCATGCATCCGTTGGCGACGCGGCTCTCGAGACCCAGACCAAGAAGCTCATCGAGAAGCTGAAAGCGCTTGAAAACGAAACTTACGAAAGACCGCACACTCTTCCAGGTGAGGGCGGGCGAGGGCCCGCATATGTTGCATACTGGAGAGCCAAAAACACAGCCAAGAGAATCGTGCAGCAAATCCGTGAAGTACGCCGGGTGCGCTTAGAGAAGGGTCTCGCAGACAGTCCAGTGCTGAGGAACTCGCTAGTCGATGCCACATTCAAAACCGGTGATCCGGCATTGGACGGCTTGCTTCAATCCGCTCAGAGCAAGTTCCTCAGCAACAATCCCGAGCTGAAGAAGGAGGCTCTCGAAAAGCTCTGGGATGCGTGGGAAAGGCTGAAAACGCTGGAGCCCGGGAAAGACAAAAAGGATTCAGCTCGCGTTTTGCTCGACAAGACGGTCGTGGAGCCTGCATTCCGGGCGGCTTTGGAGGCGGAGGCTAAAGCACTCACCGACATCGGAAACAATTTCGCGATTCGCCACACCGAGGTCGGAAAAATTCCGATTGCATCAGCAGGGCAGGTCGAATACTTTTTCCACCGGATGTTCTCTCTCATCCGCCTTATTTTGCGTTCGAGTGGGCGCGGCGGGTAGGCTGCCTGCGAGCCTTGTGCTTTTGAGTGCCGGTGCAACTCAGCGCAGATACGTCACGATCCTGATGTTTTTCTTTTGAGAAAGCAGACCAATTGATAACGGGATCCTTTGTTTCGATTGCGATAGACGCCGCTAAGAATTACCTGGACGACATCGCCTTCATGACAAGTTCAAACACACCATGTTGTGTGTTTGTGACATCATAGAACCCCGCGCTCTGAGCCTCTGCTCTGTTTGGGAAAGCTGTTGAAAGTATTACTGGGACCTCGACCCCGATGCCTCGCAATTGACGAATCAATTCGTAACCTGCAGTATCCTTTTTTACCCCATCTTCGAACCGAAGCTGGTCTGTGACGATGGCGTCAAATCTACCTTCCTTTGCTTTCGTCAAAGCGTCTGCCGTGGTTCTGGACGTGATCACTTCTACGCCCTGACTTTGCAGGGCCTTGATGCCATGCTCATTATTTTGAGGTTCATCATCAACCCACAAAACCCGCTTACCGCCAAGTTGCCTAATTTCCCCGGTCTTCGCAGCCTGCGATAGGGAATTGGCAATTTGCCGAATTGTGCCCTCACGATCTAACTCATCGTCCTTTATGGTAGCTCCGAGATGTGCGGCTGTTTCCAGAAAACCCGAGAGTTCCAGTGATCCCCAGGGTATGCCAACCTTGAGACTTTGCGCAGTCTTAAAGCGTTCCGCAAGCTTCTCGATACTCGTTCTGAAGCGAAGCATAAGGACAGCGACGACAATTGGCCAAACCAGCACCCGAATAAGATCAAGAATAAGTCGCGCGATCTCCATCGTGTAAGCCCCTCGAGGATTTACGAAGTTTACGGCAGCACATCCGAATCCAGCGGCCATGGACTTCGCGTTGAGTCTCTTCCCGGTCTCGCTGAGAATGATGAACCCGTCATGTCGAATCCATTCTTGACTGCCTTTTTAGGATCGACGTTTGAATTGAACTTGTGGTGGGCGGACAGGTTCTCGCAGTTGAACGTGCCGATGCGAACCGTGGGCACGGACACTTCTCTTCGAGCGAACCGAAACGGGCGTTCGCCTCAAGCTTCCGTCCACTTCCACAAACCCGAAAATTGTAATCCTCTTTATGTTTTCCCGAGGTCTATTTCCGGTGCAAGTAGCGTCGACGTCCCCAGTCATTCTTCCAAAAAAGTGTCCAATCCTTAAACTTTGCGGGACTTGAGGAGCGGAACTGCGGTTGAACAACCTGTCGGCAAGAGGTGCCTCAGCCAGTTTGAATCGCCCGCCGCTGGGGCCTACAATTTGCTTATCCCCTTCCGCATGGAGGCGACCATGCCTTACTACGAATACTTCTGCCATGCCTGCAACAAGCCGTTCTCAAAGATGCTGACTCCTGCCGAATATAAGGAGGGCATTGTTGCATGCCCATACTGCGGCAGCGAAGAGGTGGAACAGCGCGTGTCGGCGTTCTACTCGACCTCATCAAGAGAGGTCGCGTAGGGAACCTCAATAGAGGGGATTGCGATGCGATTCGAAGACTTTTCTTTCGGTTCCATTCGGATCGATGGCGTCGCCCATGGGTACGATGTGGTGATTGACCGCGGCGAGATCCCTAAGCGGAAGAAAAAACCGTCCAAGCAATTCCGGGACCAGTTTGGACACACTCCGCTATCCATCGAGGAGGATTTACCGTGGAAATGTAGCCGGCTGGTTGTCGGCACCGGAGCGTACGGGAGACTGCCCGTGATGAAGGAAGTCAAACGCGAAGCGGAACGCCGCAAAGTCGAGTTGCTCGTTCTCCCGACGACCCAAGCAATTGAAGCGTTGCGAAAGGACGCCGGCAACACGACCGCGATCCTGCATGTGACGTGCTGATCACGGTCAACTGCGACGCACTGTGCTGGGAAGCTCCCGAAAAGAGCTACGCGGTGCTTGAATGAGCTTGCGCAGGAGCTACGCTCATAATCACTACTGCAACTCGATCTTGCAGGTTTGATTGCGTATTGCGATGCGTTGGTGAACTCATCGGACCTCGAACCGGTGCCTCGTTTATCGCTCAATCGGGTTTGGTAAGCGGGCTCGCCCGCCAGAATTCAGGGTCAGCGGCGATCCATTCTTCAGCCGGATGGCTCCATAACGGACGAACCGCGAACATTCGGGATGCTGCGCCTGCAGCCGCCGCCATCTCAGCCTGTTCGCGGGTTAGAGCTGGCACGATGACGAATCGCGTTCCGTCGTCGGCTTCGAAAACCGTGCCGTGTATCGGCTGCGTGGTTTTTGTCGCAGTAATGACCAGGAAGCGCCCGTGGCCGATCAACCAAAGTGGCCCGGCACTCAAATCTTGTCGGTAATTCGCGAAGACGTTGGTTGCCTTACTTGTGAGCCGTGCCTTTCGCTTGCTGTTCTTTCCAAGCACCTTGAGCGCCACTTTGTTCTTCGCCCACGCATCCGCCACCTGATTTTTATCGGCGACCGAGTCGTAGGCGTTGAACCACCATACCTCTTTGGGTCCGGTGACTGACTCGATAGCCAGATACGAGTGTGGACACCGAAGCTTTGCGCACTTCCGGGCCGTGTCCGATTCGATGCGGTCGTATTCGGCTTCGACGCCGGGCTTCAGTGGTTCGCGATAAATCTGAAGAATCTTTGGCGGCTGCGCATGAGCAGCGATCTGCATCGCTAGAGTAATGAACATGGCTAAGCACATACGTATCGACACGGAGTGGTCTTGATGTTGTCCGGTATGATGCCGAGACATTGCACAGGGTGCGCATTTCTGCTTGTTGGGGAGCTCGAAGGAGCTACACCGCACACCGTTTGGGACAATCCAGCAGTTTCTCTATTGTTACTGCAGGCTCGAATAAATCCTGTCTCTCGTCGGCCTGTCCTTTTGCAGCCGCCAGTTCTCGGCCGAACGACTCAGCGGTAAGCCCATTGCCGGAAATCGGCACGATGGGTTTGAGGTGGCGGAGACTGGAAACCGGCTTACGGTTCGGATACTGAGGCACTCCCAGAGGAAACGGGGAGCACCCGCTAGGCTGAACCTACGGAGCACGGCGCCAGTCTTCGACCCGACCAACTGCCTTTAATGGCCGCCTCAATAATTCTCCGCCGACGCGAGCTGTGAGCCAGAGCGACAATTTAGCGTTACAAGCTGCAATCGGAATCTCCGGATCAGCAAGGTATGCCGGTCGGAACGATACAAACCAAGCATGTAGATGATGGGCTTTCCGGTCGTTAAGAAAATGATTTGGCGAATGCGCAGCAGGGGGGCCCCACGCGGCACCTGTAACAGTTCCGCCGTCTTCGGGTCCGCAGCCGTGGCATCAATTTCTTCATCGGCACGTGACCGAGGACCACGCCGTAGTCTCGCTCCAAGGTGGAAAAAAGAGAGCCGCGTTCGAGGGCCCCCCGCGTCAGGCCAGGAAAATCGTCTTGCGGGGTCCGGGGTCAAGGAAAAGTTACCGTCGTCGCAAGTATGAAACGGAGGCTGTCGTCGTGCCGATTCTCGGGCGGGCTGGGTGGGTACCACTCTCTACAGTTTCGAACCGAACTGCGGGCCAAGAACTTTTCCAGCCAATGACTGTTCCACAACGGCTGCCGGAGTGAGTACGCCTGTCGCTGCCGGTTCGCATCCGCTGTTCGTCATCGAGCATGGCAATCACCGGTCTCGCAACACGGCTGGCTTTGATGGCAATCCCTCCTACGACGCCGTGCATACCGGCTGTCCCGATCGAACTCAGAACCACATGGGCTATATGGGTCTGCTGGATCGGCTGGCCAGCGACGGGATCATTGCGGTTTCAATCGATG